>NZ_VMHP01000002.1:671941-1343882 GCF_008795985.1 Marinobacter halotolerans
GGCCAGATTTTTAGCGATTGTGTTTCAGAACCGAGTGAATGACCCGGTTGCCTTCGAAGTAGACCACGAAATCCTCATAGTGCCACTGATAGATGGGGGGCTCGCCCACAGGGCCGGTGACGGACTGGGGCTGGCCCCAACCGTTTCTGACCGAAGACTCGCTCATGCCATGGCGTGGCAGGTTTTCCTGAAGGGACTGCTGTACCTGGCTTTTCACTGACATGCGGACTTCCTCTGCGGCGATTCCGCTCGAAGCCAGTAGCAAGGTGGCGGAGGCAGTGGCAGCGCAAAGCGACTTTAACGTGGGTTTTCTCATCAGTGAACTACTCCCTGGCGTGTTACCGGAAAAATGCCGGACGTTGATTAATCGTAATTTGCGACAGAATGACTTAAAAAACCACCCTTAGTCTGTGACATTTGGTCACTTTTGCCGTGATGGTCGCGGCTATCCGTTCTGCCGCTGGCGTATCTGCCAGCGCAGAACATGCCGCGCGATCTGCTGGCGATCATGGTCGTGAATGTCGACGAATCCCGTATGGATGCTGGATCCACCGTCTTCGAGCGGTTCAACGGACAGAACCCTGGCGGTGGCTACGGGCTGGAAAAGTTCCGGCGGCAGGGTCATGCGCATGGCTAGATGCTCGCCGAGGGCGTAGTTTTCCGAGCGGCTGTAAAACGACAGCCCGCCCTCGCTCAGGGTGACGTCCTTCCAATCCTCCGGTTGCAACGGATTTTGCTCAAAGGCCATAATGCGCGCCAGTGTATCGAGCTTGCCGTTGAGTGATTTGATCAGCGACGTCAGCAGCCGGTCCCTTTCCGCGAGATTGGCCAGCTGTGACCGCACATCCTGATCCAGGCGGCGGAATTCGGCGCGCAGGACTTCAACGTGGCTGCCATCGAACGGTTGGCCAGAGGGTGATTCCGTCGCAACCTGACGACGTATTTCCAGGCCAATCCGGTCATTTATGCGATAGAAATCCCGGCGATCAGCCGAAGCAGAATCCGTCGCAGGATTGTCAGAATGGTTCGCGGCCATTGTTACCCCATAGCGCTGTAAACTTGTTATTGCGCAGTACACATTGATTTTTATGATCTGTTTTCAGAAATCAGTCTAACAGCTTCCGGCCGGATCACAGGCGGCAGGAATTCCAAAGCACCAGAAGGCAGCGACAGGCTCCTACCCAATGTTCAGACCCTTATCACTATACATCGGCTTGCGGTACACCGCTGCCAAACGGCGCAACCACTTTATTTCTTTTATTTCACTGACGTCCATGATCGGCCTTATGCTGGGTGTGGCGGTTCTCATCATTGTTCTGTCCGTGATGAACGGTTTTGACCGTGAGCTGAAACAGCGGATTCTGGGCATGGTGCCCCATGCGGTGGTTCAGGGTGACCCGTACCTTCAGGACTGGGAGTCCGTTGACCGACAGGTCCAGCAACATCCTTCCGTGCTGGCTGCTGCCCCCTTCATTCAGGGACAGGGCATGGTCACCGGCGGCGGCAACGTACGCGGTGTTGCCCTCAACGGCATACTGCCGGAGCAGGAGCGAAGCGTTTCCATTATCGAGAATCACATGCTGTCGGGCGGGCTGGAAGATCTGAAGTCCGGCGAATTCGGCATTATTATCGGCAAGCTGATGGCTTCGAGCCTGAGGTTGCAGGTAGGCGACAAGGTCACCGTGGTGCTGCCTGAAGCGTCCATCACGCCCGCCGGCGTACTTCCGCGACTGAAGCGCTTTACCGTGAAAGGCGTCTTCAGCGTTGGGGCCGAGCTGGACGGCAACTACACCCTGATCCACATGGATGATGCCGCAAAACTCATGCGGACCGGCGGCAATGCCCAGGGCGTGCGTCTGCTGGTGGATGATCTGTTCAAGGCGCCGGTTGTTGCTGAGCAGGTTGCCAGCCAGCTTTCCGGTCGCCACTTTATATCCGACTGGACCCGCACCCACGGCAATCTGTTCCAGGCCATCCGCATGGAAAAAACCATGATCGGGCTACTGCTTATGTTCATTGTAGCGGTAGCGGCATTCAACATTGTGTCAACCCTGGTGATGGTGGTGACGGACAAAACCGCGGACATTGCCATCCTCCGGACCATGGGCGCGACACCCGGGCGAATCCTACGGATTTTCATCGTGCAGGGCGCGGTTATCGGCCTGACCGGAACCCTGGTGGGCACCGCTCTGGGCATTCTCGGCGCCTACAATATCAGCGCGTTCATCGCCTGGCTTGAATCCTTTCTGGGCCACCAGTTCCTGAGTTCGGATGTGTACTTCATCAGCTACCTGCCGTCCCAGTTGAAGTGGCAGGATGTCTACATTATCAGTGGCGCCGGTCTGGCGATGAGCCTGCTGGCAACCATTTACCCGGCCTGGCGTGCGTCGCGGGTTGATCCGGCGGAGGCCCTTCGATATGAATGAACAGGCACCTGGCAGCGCCGAGCAGGCGATGATTATTGATTGTGAGAAGGTCACGCGTACCTACAACGAAGGCCCTGGCAAACTGACGATTTTCTCGGATATTTCTCTGCGGGTCGCCGCCGGTGAAACCGTCGGCATCGTCGGCAGCAGCGGGGCTGGCAAGACCACTCTGCTGAACCTGCTGGGCGGGCTGGACCGCCCGTCGTCAGGGCATATCGAGATCTGCGGCAAGGACATTCATCGTCTCAGCGAGGCCGCAAGAGCCCGTTTCAGAAACCGGCACCTGGGGTTTGTTTACCAGTTCCATCATCTGCTGCCAGAGTTTTCAGCGCTCGAGAACGTCATGCTGCCCGGCACACTCGGTGGCATGTCGGTCAGGGAAGCGTCCGATCGCGCCGCCACCATGCTTGAGCGGGTTGGTCTTGCCGGACGACTGAAGCACAAGCCTGGTGAGCTCTCTGGTGGTGAGCGCCAGCGTGTTGCCATTGCCCGGGCACTGGTCAATGAGCCTGACTGTGTGCTGATGGATGAGCCTACCGGTAACCTCGACGAGCAGACGGGGCAGGGCGTGCGTGAGCTGATTGAATCCCTGCGCGACCAGATTGGTATCGCCTTTGTGTTGGTCACGCATGATATGACGATCGCAAGGGCACTTAACCGGGTGTTGCGGTTGGAGCAGGGGCAGCTGTTTCAGGAATCCTGACCCGCCGCCCGCTGTTTCCGCGCTGCTTTAAGTCTGCGGTTCCTGGCCCGGATCCGTTCCCCCCAGTCCTTGCGAACCTTGCGACGCCAAAGGTACTGGACTATCAGGTATCCCGTGCATGCGCCGATCGTAGCGACCAGCAGCGAGCCCAGGTAGAGCGGGATGCCGATATCCATCAGACGCTCGCTAAGCCAGGACCAGCTCAGGTGGAACTCGAAGTCCAGCACCGGGCGGTCAAGCACCATGGCCCCAACCTTGTAGTTGAAATAGAACATGGGGGGCATGGTGATAGGATTGCTGATCCAGACCAGAATCACCGATAGCGGCAGATTGGCATTGAACCAGATGGCAAAGAGAACGGCGGCTACCATCTGGAAGGGCATGGGAATGAAACAGAAAAACAGACCGATCAGAAACGCCCGGGCCACGCTGTGACGGTTGATATGCCATAGGTTGGGCTCATGCAGTATATCGCCAAGAAAGTGGAGCGATTTGATCGCTCGCACCCGTTCCGGCGTCGGTAAATACCGTTTCATGAACTTCTTTGGCATCGGGAAGTTCTGCTGACAATTGGGGGACAAGGATTGTCCGGAAGTTTTATGGCCAGAATCGGCCTTGCCTGCTTTGCATGCGGCGTCATCTTACTGTATTGCCTGACAGTATTGCCACCTCCGTCGTGGGTCAGTCTGGTGACCGTGATGGTTCTGCTGCCGGTCTTTTTCATTGGCGGGGGCGGGGCGCGACTGCTCTGGCTGGCGCCGGCGCTTACCCTACTTGGATTCACCTGGGCGCTCTGGCAAGCCGACGCCCGCCTCGACTCCCGTTTGCCCGGCCTGCTGGAAGGCAAGGCTATTGAGGTGTCCGGTTATGTCTGCGGCGTGCCGGAACCCGGCAGTTTTGGTAGCGTCCGGTTTCCCTTCTGCGTTTCCACCTGGCATTTAACGGACGGGGATATGCCCCAGGGCGTGTCGGGTGAGCGTCTGCCGCAGCGGCTTCGCCTGGCCTGGTACGGCGAAGAGGCCGGTCTTCAGGTACCAACGCGGCTGCGTCTGACGGTAGTGCTTAAAAAGCCCCATGGTGGCGTCAATCCCCGCGGATTCCGCTATGAGTCCTGGCTGTTCCGACAGAATTACGGGGCCATAGGTACTATTCGGGGGGCCAGGCAGGATCTGTCCGTGCCCTGCGGTGTGGTGTGCCGATACCACCAGTGGCGCACAGACACGGTGGAGAATCTGATCGGGCGTCTGGAATCGGTTGAGTCAGCCCCGCTGATTGCCTCCCTCATGCTTGGCTATCGGGGATTGCTTGAACCGGAGCACTGGCAGGTACTGAAAGCTACGGGCACCATTCACTTGGTGGCGATTTCCGGTCTGCACCTGGGCCTGGTTGCCATCGGGGCCGGCTTCCTGCTTCGGCGACTACTGGTGTGGTTGCCGGAGCGCTGGTTTTCACCCGCGCAGGCGCGGTTAGCGTTATTCGTGCTGGTGTGTCTGGCCAGCCTGGCCTATGCCCTGGCCGCCGGGTTCTCGGTGCCCACCCGCCGGGCGCTGATCATGGTTGTGGTGGGTTGCTGGTATGTGTTCGCGGCTAGGCGTGGCCGGGCAGCGGATGCCGTGCTCTTTGCGCTGGTGCTTGTGCTGGTCTCTGACCCTCTGTCGCCGCTGGATCAGGGCTTCTGGCTGTCTTTCGGGGCGGTCGGTATTCTGACGCTTGTGTTCAGTGGCCTGCTCCGGCCGGCGGCCTGGTGGCGCAGCCTTTTGCTGGCCCAAGTGGCCATATTTGCCTCGCTCTGGCCAATCTTGGCGGCTCTGGATCAGTCGCAGCCGCTGGTGGGATTTGTCGCCAACCTGGTGGCTATTCCCCTGGTCTCACTGCTGATTATGCCCGCCGTTTTTCTGAGCGCATTAACCATGATTCTGGCGCCGGCGCTGGAGCCGTTTTTCACAGCTGTTCTCGATCTGTTGATGAAAGCACTCTGGTGGTTTCTTGAGCAGACTTCCGGTCTGGTTCTGCCGGTGATCACGCCTGGCTTTGGCGAGCTACTGGGTTTTGCGGTGGTTGTTGCGCTGGCAATGGCGTTTCCTTTCCGGGGATTTCGGCTGACTCTGGCGCTGACAGCGGCTTTATGGCTGGGCGTTTCGGGCGGCCTGTTCACGAAAAAGGGAGAAATGCAGAACGCCCGGGTCCCTTTTCCTGAAGTCCGGATTTGGGATGTCGGGCAGGGGCTTTCGGTTCTGGTGCGTGAGGATGACCGCGTGCTGCTTTATGACACCGGGCCGGCACTGGAGGGTGTGTATTCCTCGGTTGAATCGGTGCTGCTGCCAAATCTGCTGTCGCTGGGCGTTCAGCGTATTAACACGCTCGTGATCAGCCATGCCGACGGTGATCATTCCGGCGGCGTCCCGCTGCTACTGGATCGGGTCCGGGTTGATCAGATTATCAGCGGCGAGCCTGAAAAAATGGCCCGACGCCTGGGGCCTGCCAATTCGTTTGATATCCAGCCCTGCCAGGACCGATCCGGCGAGGCAGGCCCTGCCTTTACTGCCTGGCAGTCCGCCGGAGAAGAAAGCGGAAACAATGCCTCCTGCGTGCTCACCTTTGCCTTTAATCAGGGGCGCCAGCAGATGATACTCGGGGGTGATATTTCCGCCTCGAGCGAACGGTTGTTTATTGCGAACAGTCCGGCAGTGACGGCCGGTGCCAGCAGTTTCCGGGTGGTTCTGGCGCCGCATCACGGCAGCAATACCTCGTCATCCACAGAGTGGGTTGCCGGGCTTGCTCCGGATCTGGTGTTGTTCAGCGCGGGCTATCGCCACCGTTACGGACACCCGCATCCGGACGTTGTCAGCCGTTACCGGGCGGCGGGGAGTCAGTTGCTGAACACGGCAACCTCCGGGGCCATCCGTCTGACTTTCACTCCGGACGGCGTACGGGTGTTTAAGGAAAGGCAGGCTGCACCTTTCTGGATCGAGCGCTGGAGCGGCCAGGATCGCTGATCGGCGCGAATAGGCGCAACATTGCAGAATAGTGTGTAAATTCCGCAAGCTTGCGGGTGTGGCGACAATACAGAGCTATGCTAAAGTAGCGCGGCTTGCAAACAATCAGGGAGACCAAGCGTGTTCGAGCTTCTGAAAGCGGGTGGCATTTTAATGGTGCCGATTATTGCCTGTTCCATCATTGCCCTTGCGATCATCCTTGAGCGGTTTTACACCCTCAGACCGTCGAGAGTGACGCCTCAGCACACCATCAACGAGCTCTGGCGATGGATCAAAAAGAAAGAACTCAATGGCCGGAAGCTCAAGGCCCTGCAGGGTTCGTCTCCGCTTGGCAGAATACTGGCTGGCGGACTGATGAACGCCAAACACGGTCGTGAAATCATGAAAGAAAGCATCGAGCACGAGGCCAGCCAGGTCATCCACGATCTCGAGCGCTTTCTGAACCCTCTCGGTACCATTGCGACCATTACTCCGCTGCTGGGCCTTCTGGGTACGGTTATCGGCATGATCAAAGTGTTTGCCGAGATCCAGCTTGCCGGCGTGGGCAATGCCGGCAACCTGGCCGGCGGTATTTCCGAGGCCCTGATCACCACCGCCTCTGGCCTGAGCGTGGCGATTCCGGCGCTGATCTGCCATCGCTATTTCATCCGCCGGGTGGACGAGTTGGTTGTCGGTATGGAGCAGGAAGCCATCAAGCTGGTTGAAGTGGTCCACGGTGACCGCGAAATCGACGTGGAAGGAGCCTGAACACGTGAAGTTCAAGCGCCAGAGAAGCCAGGAAGTCGGCGTCGACCTGACCCCCCTGATCGACGTTGTGTTTCTGCTGCTTATTTTCTTCATGGTGTCGACCACCTTCACCCGCGAGAGCCATCTGAATATTGAACTGCCGGACGCGCAGGGTGAGCGGTCGGAGCAGCAGGCGGAGCTGATTGATGTGGTCATCAATGCCGACGGGCAGTACCGCCTGAATGATCGTGCTCTGGTCAATAATCAGCGGGCGACACTGGAGCGGGCGGTAAGCGAGCTGGCAGGCGGCGATACCTCTCTGCCGTTCATCATTACCGCAGACGCGCGAACGCCCCACCAGTACGTGGTGCGCGCGATGGACGTTGCCGGTTCCCTCGGCTTTGCCAAACTGAGTATCACCACGGAACGTCGGGGTGAATCCGAGTGAGTGAAGCGGCGGACACCGAGCAGACCCCCCGATCCGGCCAGACCGGTTCTGGCTGGATGACCTACCGGCGCTTGCTGGCCTACGTCAAACCCTTCTGGGTGGCGTTTGTGTTGGCAGTGATCGGCAACGTAATCTACGCAACCGCGTCAACGGGCATGGCCGCCGCCATGGAATACGTGATCACGGCGCTGGAGAACCCCACCGAGCAAAACCGGCTGTTGCTGACGGGCATGATTGTCGGCGTGTTTGCGCTGCGGGGCCTCGGCTTTTTCCTGAGCCAGTATTACATCAACTACGTGGGCCGTAATGTTATCAATGCGCTACGCAAGCAGGTGTTCGACCGCCTGCTGTCGCTGCCGTCGCGGTATTTCGACGAGAACGCTTCGGGTCGCCTGGTCTCCAAGCTGACGTTCAATGTGGAACAGGTGGCCGCTGCGGCCAGTAATTCCATCACAATCATGTTGCGGGAGGGGCTGACCATCGTCGGTCTGCTGAGCTTCATGATCTATACCAACTGGAAGCTAACTCTGGTGTTCATGGCTGTGGGGCCGATTATCGGCCTGGTCGTCAACTTTGCCAGCCGCCGGTTCCGCCGGATAAGCCAGCGAATCCAGACCTCCATGGGCGACATTACTCATGTGGCGTCTGAATCCATCAGCGGCTACCGCGTGGTCAGAACCTTCGGTGGCGAGCAGTATGAGCGTGACCGTTTCCGCGGTGTCAGTGAGAAAAACCTGGAACAGAGTCTGAAAATGGCAACCACCCAGGCCATCAGTGTGCCGGTGATCCAGGTGCTGGTCGCCGTCGCCATTGCCGCGCTGGTTTGGACCATGCTGGCGCCGGAGATTCGCGGCAGCATGACCACCGGTGAACTGGTCGCCTTTATCACCGCGGCCACCACCATGGCCAAACCGATTCGCCAGGTCACCTCGGTTCACGCGGAAATCCAGAAGGGCGTTGCCGCCTCCCACGATGTGTTTTCAACGATTGATGAGGAGCCGGAGGCCGACACTGGCACCTATGCCCCTGAGCGGGTGGATGGCCGGATTGAATTCGACAACCTGTCCTTCCGCTATCGGGACCAGCTGGACGATGTGCTTCAGGATATCTCGCTGACAATCCCGCCAGGGCAGAGCGTCGCGCTGGTGGGGCGGTCCGGCAGTGGCAAATCGACTCTGGTGAGCCTGCTGCCAAGATTCTATGAATACACCGGTGGCGACATCCGCCTTGATGGCCATTCCCTGAAAGACTATTCCCTGAAAGCGCTGCGTGCGCAGATTGCCCTGGTGACCCAGAACGTGGTGCTGTTCAACGATACCATCGCCGCCAATATTGCCTATGGCGTTCTGCGGGACTGCCCCGAAGAGCAGATCCGCGAGGCGGCCGCCAAGGCCCACGCCCTCGAATTCATTGATCGGATGCCCGAAGGGCTTCAGACCATGATCGGCGACAACGGCGTCATGCTCTCGGGCGGTCAGCGCCAGCGGCTGGCGATTGCCCGAGCGCTGTTGAAGGATGCACCGGTGCTTATCCTCGACGAGGCAACCTCGGCCCTGGATACCGAATCCGAGCGGCACATCCAGGAAGCGCTGGAGTTCGTGATGCGCGGTCGTACCACGCTGGTCATCGCCCATCGCCTGTCCACCATTGAAAAAGCTGACCGGATTCTGGTGATGGACGGCGGCCGCATCGTGGAGTCGGGACGTCACGACGAGCTGCTGGCTAAAGGCGGCGCCTACGCGCAACTTCACCAGATGCAGTTCAGCGAGCAGGGATGACTGGCTGGGTTGATCGGCTCTGGTACGGCAAGGGGCGACCGCTCTGGCCACTCTACCCGTTTGCCTGGCTGTATCGACTTATCTCGGAGCAGCGGCGCAGGGCCGGCTGGCAGGCCATGTCTGCGCCGATCCCGGTGCCGGTCGTGGTGGTGGGCAACATTACCGCTGGCGGCACCGGCAAATCACCGCTGACGGCGATGCTGGCGCAGTTACTGAAGGATGAAAGCTGGCGCCCGGTCATTCTTACCCGGGGATACGGCGGAAAATCCGGACACTACCCATTTCAGATCCAGCCGGAAACCTCCGCGTCAGAGGCCGGAGATGAGCCGGTCATGCTGTCCGATCAGGCCGGGTGCCCGGTGGTGGTGGATCCGGATCGGTGCCGGGGAGCGCTCTGGGCGCTGGATCAGGGTTTGGGGAACATTCTGCTATGCGATGACGGATTGCAGCACTATCGCTTGCCCCGGGATATCGAGATCGCCGTTTTTGACGGCCAGCGCGGCCTCGGCAACGGTGCGCAGATTCCGGTCGGCCCTCTGCGTGAACGCCCCGACCGGTTGTCTTCCGTTGATTTCGTGGTGACCAATGGCGGCTGGCTGTCGGAACTGGATCATCCGCACCAGCACACCATGACGCTTGTACCCACCGCCCTGCGGCATCTTGCCTCGGGAAGGGGTGTACCATTGGATGAAATCCGGGGAAAACCGGTGACGGCGGTGGCCGGTATCGGCAACCCCGGGCGTTTTTTCGATACACTGAGAAACCTGGGCGCAACGGTTTCAGAGCGCGCGCTGCCTGATCATCACCAGTTCAGGCCGGAAGACCTGCAGTGCAATGGTGACCAGTGGCTGGTCATGACCGCCAAGGATGCCGTCAAGTGCCGCGAGATGGCGCCGGATAATGCCTGGGTGCTGGAGGTTTCGGCGCAACTGCCGCAGGCATTTTCCGCGGCTTTTCTGGCGGCGGTGAATACAGCGGACCAAACCCATTAAGAGAAATAGCATGGACAAGAAATTGATCGCTTTGCTGGCGTGCCCCGTCTGCAAGGGAGACCTCGAACTGAATGACAAGCGTACCGAGCTGATCTGCTATATGGACGCAATGGCCTTTCCCATCAGGGAAGGAATACCGGTGATGCTTAGCTCCGAAGCCCGGACACTGAGCACCGACGAGCGACTTCACAAACGCTAACGGGGTTTTTATGTCGTACATCGTGGTGATACCCGCGCGATACGCGTCTACCCGGTTGCCGGGCAAGCCGCTGGCGGATATCGGTGGCAAACCGATGATTCAGCATGTGTATGAACGCGCTTGCGAAAGCGCCGCGTCGCGGGTTGTGATCGCGACGGATGACGAGCGTATTGAAAAGGCCTGCCGTGGATTCGGTGCCGAAGTGGTGATGACGTTGGCGACCCACGCCAGCGGCACGGATCGGCTGGAAGAGGTGGCCCGCAAACTGGGATTCGGCCCCCGGGACCGGGTGGTCAATGTCCAGGGCGACGAACCGCTTATCCCGCCGGAACTGATCGACCAGGTCGCCGACAACCTTGAAGCCTTTCCTGAAGCCGCTATCGCCACCCTGTGCGAATCCATTACCGATACTAAAACGCTGTTCAACCCCAATGTGGTGAAAGTGGTGGCCGATGCCAGAGGTATGGCCCACTATTTCAGCCGTGCGCCAATCCCCTGGGCCAGAGAGGCATGGAGTGGTGACGTGCGAGTAGACGGTGCACGCGACATGCCGGCGAACGCCCGATATTTTCGCCACATTGGCATCTACGGTTACCGGGTCAGCCTGCTTCAGGCCTTTGTAACCTGGCCTCCCGCCCCGACCGAACTCACCGAATCCCTGGAGCAGCTGCGAGCGCTCTACAATGGCGCGCTGATTCATGTGGCGGAGGCAGCGGTCAGGCCGCCGGCCGGCGTGGATACGCAGGAGGATCTTGAACGACTCAGAGCCATGGTTAATGAAAGGGGATTGCTGAATGAGTGAACCTGTCCGAGTGCTGTTTGTGTGTCTTGGCAACATCTGCCGTTCCCCCAGCGCAGAGGGTGTATTCCGGCAGGTGGTGGAGAATGCCGGTTTAAGTAACCAGGTGAAGATAGATTCCTGTGGAACCGGCAGCTGGCATGTGGGAAAGGCGCCGGACGGCCGTGCCCGGGAAGCGGCCGCCAGGCGTGGCATTGATATCAGTGACTTGAGGGCGCGGCAGTTTCAGGAATCGGATTTGTTCGAGTTCGACTATGTACTGGTAATGGATCGTCAGAGCCTTGCCGATATCAAGCGCGTCCAGAAGGAGATTGGCGGAACCGAGCCGGAACTGTTTCTTGATTACGGAAGTCCTTCCCACGACGAGGTGCCCGACCCGTATTACGGTGGCAATCAGGGTTTCGAGATGGTTCTGGACCTGATTCAGGAGGCCAGCGAAGGGCTTCTGGCCCGATTGCGGGAGAGACTGGCTTGAGCCTCCCCCCGGTCATTCGCGAGTGGGTCAGTCTGAGGGGCAAGAACAGCCTGGGCATCGCGGCAAGGGCCCAGTACTTCACCCAGGTTCGCTCCCTTGATGATCTACGTTTTGCCCTGGACTGGGCAGACACCCATGCCGCAGAAACACTGATTCTGGGTGGTGGCAGCAACCTGGTATTTGCTGGGGATTTCCGCGGGCTTGCGGTGCAGGTGTCTATCAGCGGGCGCTGCTGGCAGGCGGTTGAAGGCGACGCGGCCACCCTTGAATTGGGCGCCGGCGAACCCTGGCATGAGTGCGTGTTATACGCTGCCAAAGCCGGTTATCGGGGAATCGAGAATCTCGCGCTGATTCCCGGCACCGTGGGTGCAGCACCGGTTCAGAATATCGGTGCTTACGGCACAGAACTGGCCGACACCCTGGTGGATGTGACCGCGCTGGACCGGACCACAGGTGAGGAGGTGCGGCTGTCGAACGCGCAGTGCCGGTTCAGCTATCGCGACAGCCTGTTCAAGCATGAGCCAGGACGCTTTATCATTACCCGGGTTCGCCTCCGACTGTCCCGAAGCCTGCCCCTGCAACTGGAGTATCGGGACCTGAAAGAGTATTTCAGCGAGCAGAACACCAGAGAGCTTACCCCCTCCGACGTTGCCCAGGCGGTTATGGCGGTGCGCCGGCGCAAACTGCCGGACCCGTCGCAGATACCCAATGTGGGAAGCTTCTTCAAGAACCCGGTTGTCCCCATTGCCCAATGGCATCAACTGAAAGCGCAGCATCCGGGCCTGGCGGGTTATCCGGACGAAACCTCGGCCAAGGTGGCGGCTGCCTGGCTTATTGATCAGTGTGGCTGGAAGGGCTATCGGAACGATCGGGTGGGGGTCCACAACCATCAGGCTCTGGTACTGGTTAACCATTCTGATGGCAGCGGCCAGGACGTTCTGGATCTTGCGTCCAGAATCCGTGCCGACGTTCTTTCGACATTCGGTATCGAACTGGAAATGGAGCCCGGCGTAGTCGGTGACTTGCCCGCCGGGCCCTCAGACGGCTTTTAGAGCCCGCCTCTCGGAGACTGGTTGATCAGGAAGGGCAGAGCCTCATCCAGAGGAATGTCCTGTTTGTCGGCATCATTGCGGCCCTTGTATTCCAGGGTTTCGGCTTCCAGCCCGCGGTCGGACACCACGAACCGGTGGGGAATACCGATCAGCTCGATATCCGCAAACTTGACTCCGGGCCGCTCGTTCCGGTCATCCAGCAGCACATCGAACCCTGCCTGCTTGAGTTGGGCATAGAGCCGTTCGCCAGCTTCCTGAACCGTCGGGGATTTATGGCCGTTCAGGGTCACGATCGCGACCTCGAAGGGTGCAATGGCATCCGGCCAGATAATGCCTTTATCGTCGTGGTTCTGCTCGATGGCCGCAGCCACGATGCGTGACACGCCGATGCCATAGCAGCCCATTTCCAGGATGCCCGCCTTGCCGTTCTCGTCCAGCACGGTGGCGTTCATGGCGCTGCTGTACTTGTTGCCCAGTTTGAAGATGTGGCCCACTTCAATGCCCCGGCGGATTTCCAGAACGCCCTGGCCGTCCGGGCTGGTGTCGCCTTCCACCACGTTGCGGAGGTCCTCAACCCGGTTCAGGGGAACATCCCGTTCCCAGTTCACGCCGGTGAGGTGATAGCCCTCTTTGTTGGCACCACAGACGAAGTCTGCCAGGTGGGCCGCACTCAGATCGACGATGACCGGGACCGGCAGATTCACCGGGCCGATGGACCCGGCCTTGCATCCAACCGCCTGTTCGATTTCCTCGTCGGTCGCCATGGTAAGTGGCTCGGCCACACCCGCAAGGTTTTCCGCCTTGATTTCGTTGAGGCTGTGATCACCGCGAAGGATCAGCGCAACCAGGCCGCTGGTACCGTCTTCATCTTCCTCGGCTTTGACCAGCAGGGTCTTGACCGTCGACGTGACATCGACACCCAGGAAGCTGGCTACCGCATCAATGGTGCGCTGGTCCGGGGTTTCGACCTTTTCCAGTTCGGCTGATGGGGCTGGCCGCTCGCCCTGGGGCGGCAGTGCCACGGCTTTTTCGATGTTGGCGGCGTAGCTGCTTTCGGTGCTGAACACGATGGCGTCCTCACCGGAGGAGGCCAGCACATGGAATTCGTGGGAGGCACTGCCGCCAATGGCGCCGGAATCCGCCTCCACCGGGCGGTAATCCAGCCCCACACGATCAAAGATCGAGCAGTAGGTGCGGTGCATGACCTGATAGGTGTCGTTCAGCGACTCTTTGGTCAGATGGAAGGAGTAGGCGTCCTTCATGATGAATTCCCGTGCGCGCATCACACCAAAACGGGGGCGTCGCTCATCGCGGAATTTGGTCTGAATCTGGTAGAAATTCGCCGGCAGTTCCTTGTAGCTTTTCAGCTCGTTGCGCACCAGATCGGTGATGACTTCCTCATGGGTCGGGCCGAAGCAGAAGTCCCGGCCGTGGCGGTCCTGCATGCGCAGCAGCTCGCCGCCATACTGCTCCCAACGGCCTGATTCCTGCCACAGTTCCGCGGGCTGGATAGCGGGCATCAGAACTTCCTGGGCGCCGCTTTTGTCCATCTCCTCCCGCACTATGCGCTCAACCTTACGCAGCACTCGCAGCCCCAGTGGCAGCCAGGTGTAAAGACCGGCTGCCAGCTTCCGGATCATACCGGCTCTGAGCATCATCTGGTGGCTGATGATTTCCGCGTCTGCGGGGGTCTCTTTCTGGGTGGCAATCAGGTAACGGCTTGCTTGCATAATGTGATCCGTCGGAATTATTTGGGATTGGTGACAGGTCCGAAAGTCTGCTTTCAAAGACTGGGAGTGCCCGCTATTGTACGGAGCGAATCAGACAAGGTACAGACGGAGACAGGCGGATGAGTTTGACGGCACAACAACTCGGCGAGTTGATTCGCGCCGGGGTTCCCATGGCAGAGGATATCGGATTTACGGTAGACGACGCCGGTGAGGGATTTGCAAAGGCGAGACTGATTTTTTCGGAGCGGCTTATCCGGCCCGGTGGCACGCTGTCAGGCCCGGTGCAGATGGCCCTGGCGGATGCCGCCATGTATGCCGCAGTGATGGCCACCATCGGGCAGGTGGAAATGGCGGTGACCAGCAACCTGTCCATCAACTTTCTGGAGAAACCGGCCCCGGGGGATCTGATTGCGGATGCCGTGGTGCTGAGGCTGGGGCGGCGGATTGCGTTCTGCGAAGTGCGCCTGCTTTCCCCGGATGCGGACAAAGGCGAGGATGTGCTCGTTGCCCATGTCACCGGCAGCTACGCCTTGCCGGGGAACCGCTGAACGCCTATCAGGTCAGGTAGCCCAGGGGCAGTGCGGTGCTGTCAATCACCCGTCTAAGCACGAAACTGGAGTGCACGCCGCTTACGCCCTGAATCCGGGTAATCCGGTTGAGCAGGAAGTGGTGGTAGTGGTCCATGTCCGGTACCACCACCTTCAGCATGTAATCGGCGTCCTGGCCGGTAATCAGATAGCACTCCTGTACTTCCGGATACTCGCCCACCTTGGCTTCAAACTCGGCAAAGCGTTCCGGCGTGTGCCGGTCCATGCCGATCAGGATGATGGCGGTGAGGGACAGGCCCAGCTTCTTGTGATCGAGAATCGTCACCTGGCGCAGGATAATGCCGGATTCCTCGAGGGCTCTTACCCGACGAAGGCAGGGGGAGGGCGACAGGCCAACCTTGTCGGCCAGTTCCTGATTGGTCAGCGAGCCGTCTTTCTGGAGCTGCTCCAGGATATTCCGGTCTATTCTGTCAATTTTGATCAGTGTCTGGCTATTACTTGCCATAAATCGTCACCATTTTAAAAAAATACGCAATTTATCACTAATAAATAATCTTTTACTGAAAAAAAAGCAATCATTAACCCCTCCAAAGCCGGTAACCTGTTCGGTAATCACAGAAACCGTTTTCCGTTCAATCAGGGACCAGACGTTATGGCTTTTGATCACCGCAAATACATCCCGTTCAAACCGATGGCAAAAACCGATCGCCGTTGGCCCGACCAGGTCATCGAGAAGGCGCCCAGATGGTGCGCTGTTGATCTGCGGGACGGTAACCAGGCGTTGGTCAAGCCCATGACGGTAGCCCAGAAGCAGCGGCTGTTCGATCTGCTGGTAAAAGTTGGCTTCAAGGAAATCGAAATCGGGTTCCCCGCGGCCAGTCAGCCGGATTTTGATTTCTGCCGGAAACTGATCGAAGAGAACCGGATTCCGGATGATGTCCATATCCAGGTACTGACTCAGGCGCGCCCGGAATTGATCGAGCGTACCTACAAGGCTCTTGAGGGCGCAAAAAAGGCGATTGTTCACGTCTACAACTCCACCTCTACTGTCCAGCGTGAACAGGTGTTCGGCATGGATCGGGAGGGTGTTAAGGAAATCGCGGTCAATGGCGCCCGGGTCGTGAAATCCATCGCCGAGCGTTACCCGGACACCGAATGGACCTTCCAGTATTCGCCCGAGAGCTTCACCGGCACCGAGATGGACTATGCCGCCGAGGTGATCGATGCGGTGAACGACGTCTGGCGCCCCGATCAGGGCCAGCCGGTGGTGATCAACCTGCCGGCAACCGTGGAAATGGCAACGCCCAATGTGTTTGCCGACCAGATTGAGTGGATCTGCGACCGGGTTCGTTATAGGGAGCATATTGCCATCAGCGTGCACACCCACAACGACCGTGGATGTGCCGTTGCTGCGGCCGAGCTTGCGGTCATGGCCGGCGCCGACCGGGTTGAGGGCACCCTGATGGGTAATGGTGAGCGCACCGGCAACATGGACCTGGTAACCATGGCCATGAATCTCTATTCCCAGGGCGTTGATCCCACCGTGAATCTGTCCGGCATCGCCGAAATTACCGACGTGGTGGAGGCCTGCACCGAGATCTCGACCCATCCCAGGCACCCCTATGCCGGCGAGCTTGTATTCACCGCCTTCTCCGGCAGCCACCAGGACGCCATCCGGAAATGCCTGTCGAAACGCAAAGATGACGATCTGTGGAATGTGGCCTATCTGCCGATTGATCCCCGTGATCTCGGGCGCAAATACGAAGAAGTGGTGCGCATAAACAGTCAGTCCGGCAAGGGTGGCGTGGCCTACATTCTGGAACGGGATTACAACATCAGTCTGCCACGCTGGCTGCAGATCGAATTCAGCAAGGTGGTTCAACGCGAGGCGGAAACGAACGGCGGCGAAATCGATTCACTGACTATTCATCGCCTGTTCGAAACCCGGTATCTGAAGGTCCGTAAGGCCTGGGAGCTGCGTTCCTACGATCTGCATCGGGATGACAACGGCGTGAACGCGACGGTCAGTATCGGTCCGGAAGCCAGCCCGACGACACTCAGCGGTCACGGTCTGGGAGCGGTTGAAGCGGTGTCCGCGGCTCTGGAATCACTGTTCGATGTGTCCATTGCCGTTGAAGCCTATGACGAGTTTGCGCTGAGCGAAGGCACCAAAGCGAATGCGCTGGCCTGTATCCGGGTCACAGCAAACGGCGAGCACTGCAGTGCGGCTGCCCTGGCAGAAGACACCACCTCGGCGACCCTGCAGGCACTGTTCTCGGCAGTCTCCCAGGTGGTACCGACAGATCCCTCAGGAGCGGTGCAGAAAGCAGGCGAAACCGAACAGGTGGGTGTCTGACATAAAAAAGCCGGCTTTCGCCGGCTTCTTCATCTTCCCTGTGCCCGTGAGGGGCATAGGGCGGATGCGTAACTTTCCGGCCTGATCAGACCGGCGTCACGTTCTCCGCCTGAGGACCTTTCGGACCCTGTGTTACAGTAAACTGCACCTGCTGACCTTCGGTCAGGGTGCGGAAACCGCTGGCGTTGATTGCACTGTAGTGAACGAATACGTCACTGCCACCGTCCTGAGCGATGAAACCAAAGCCCTTGGACTCGTTAAACCACTTTACATGGCCTGTTTTGGTATCTGACATTGATCTTTCCTGTATTTCTGCAATTTTCCCTCACGGGACCTTCTAACTACCAGCTTTTGACAGCCAATTTTTAGTATAGACCGACTCTGGAGCGCGTCAACGGCTTTTTTTGTCACTTTTCTGAAATAATTAACGTTCAAAAACAATCGCTTGAATGCGTTGTCGGTCATCCTTTCAATTGTTCGCTGATCTCTTCCAGAATGGAGGGATCGTCGATCGTGCTTGGCACCTTGTATTCCTCACCATCGGCAATCTGCCGGATCACCCGTCTGAGGATTTTACCCGACCGGGTCTTGGGCAGGCGCTCAACAACAAGCGCCCGGCGGAAGCAGGCAATGGCGCCGATTTTCTCCCGCATCATCTCCACCAGTTCTTCTTCCAGTTCATCGTGGCCGATGGTTGCGCCGTCCTTGACCATTACCAGGCCAATCGGAATCTGTCCCTTCATGTCGTCCTGGGCGCCAACAACGCAGCATTCGGCAATCGCCGGGTGGCCGGCAATCACTTCTTCCATTTCGCCGGTGGACAGGCGGTGGCCCGCCACATTGATGACATCGTCGGTGCGGCCCATCACAAAAACATAGCCGTCCTCATCGACGAAGCCTCCGTCACCAGAGGTGTAAAAGCCGGGAATTGGGTCCAGATAGGTCTTGCGGAAGCGTTCGTCGTCGCCCCAGACGGTGGTCATGCAGCCGGGGGGCAGGGGGAGTTTTACCGCGATCTGGCCCTGTTCGCCTGCCGGCATCTGTGAACCCTTGAAATCCACAACCC
Organism: Marinobacter halotolerans; assembly: GCF_008795985.1. NCBI lineage: Bacteria > Pseudomonadati > Pseudomonadota > Gammaproteobacteria > Pseudomonadales > Marinobacteraceae > Marinobacter > Marinobacter halotolerans. The sequence continues at coordinate 690,236 of NZ_VMHP01000002.1, forward strand.
GAACATCGTAACCGGGCGAGGGGAAAGTGGCGGAGCCGGGCTTGGTCGTCATCTGCTCCAACCCTACCGGGTTGCAACAGATAGCCCAGCCTGTTTCGGTCTGCCACCAATGGTCCAGCACCGGCAGGGTGGTATGCTCCTTGAGCCATTCATAGGTGGCCGGATCCAGCCGTTCACCGGCCAGAAACAGCCGTTTCAGCGAGCTGATATCGTAGCGGCCCAAAAGATCTGCTTCCGGATCTTCCTTGCGAATGGCCCGGAAGGCTGTGGGTGCGGTAAACAGGAAGTTTATCCGGTGATCCTGCACCACCCGCCAGAAAGCGCCGGCGTCGGGAGTCTTGACCGGCTTTCCTTCATAGAGGACGGTGGTGCATCCGGCCAGCAGCGGACCATAGACAATGTAGCTGTGACCAACGACCCAGCCCACGTCCGAGGCCGCCCAGAAAACATCCCCGGGGCCGGCATCGTAGACCAGTTCCATGCTGTAGCGCATGGCAACCGCGTGGCCGCCGTTGTCGCGTACTACCCCTTTGGGTTTGCCGGTGGTGCCTGAGGTGTAAAGGATATAGAGCGGGTCGGTCGCAGCGACAGGTACGGGATCGGCGGCTGTGGCACCGGCAATAAGCGACTGCCAGTCGATGTCCCGACCCTCAACCAGGCTGGCCTTGACCTGGGGGCGCTGGTAAACCACGCAGAATTCCGGCTTGTGGCTGGCCTCTTCGATGGCGAGATCGACCAGCGGCTTGTATTCAATGAGTTTCTGCACTTCGATGCCGCAGGATGCAGTGATCACGGCCCTGGGGGAGGCATCGTCGATTCTGACGGCCAGCTCGTGGGCGGCAAAACCCCCGAATACGACAGAGTGAACCGCGCCCAGGCGGGCGCAGGCCAGCATGGCGATAACCGCTTCCGGAATCATGGGTATGTAGATGATCACCCGGTCGCCTTTGGCGATTCCCCGACTTTTCAGCGCGCCGGCAAACAGGGCGACTTCATGGGTTAGCTGGCTGTAGGTATAGGATTTCTGATTGCCAGTCACCGGGGAATCGTAGATCAGCGCTTTCTGGTTGCCGCGCCCGGCGCGGATATTGGCGTCAAGCGCTGCCTCGCAGGTGTTGATGATGCCATCGGGAAACCACTGACCATGGCCGTTGTCGGTGGCCTGCCAGATTTTCGTCGGGGGCTCGATCCAGCTTACGTCCGCTGCCTTTTCCCGCCAGAACGCTTCCGGCGTGTTCATTGAACGACTGAACTCTGATTGATAGCTCACACGGCCCCCTTGCCAATTCCGTTGTTATAGTTCCACGGAATCAACTTTAGGCGCTTTGAGAATCGGCACTAGTAGACCATCGGCTAAGAGCTATACAGGAGAATTATTGGAGCCCGTTTCTGCACTTACGGAGGTTACTTCAGCCTCGATGCGGCCACCGGATACCCTAGCGGTCACGGCATCGCCAGGGCTCAGGTGTCCAACTTCCCTGACAATATTACCCCGCCTATCCTGAACAATCGCATACCCCCGGCCCAGTGTGGCCAGCGGGCTGACTACGTTGAGGGTCTGGGCCAGATGTTCCATACGGTTGTTCTGACGATCCAGCTGTTGATTGATCGCCTTGGAGAGACGCTCATTGAGGTTGTCCAGGTTGTTATGGCTTTCCTTCAGGCGCCGGGAAGGAGATTGCAGCGTCAGACGCCCGCTGAGATGAGATGCCCGTGTCTCGGAACGCTCCAGCCGCTGGCGCATGGCCTTGCCAAGCCGAACATCCAGCTCGTCCATGCGCTGGGCCTTTTCCATAAGCTCACGCCGGGGATCGCGAAGTCGAGCGCTGAGGTGCCTGAGCGCGGTTTCCAGTCGGGTGAGGGCCCGCTTTGCGGCTCCCGCCAGCCGAAGTTCGCCTTCTTCCAGTTGGCGTATCCAGGTGGTCTGGTCCGGCGAGACCTTTTCCGCCGCCGCCGAGGGCGTCGGCGCCCTGAGGTCTGCGACAAAGTCGGCAATGGTTATGTCAACTTCATGGCCTACAGCGCTGACGGTGGCAATCGCTGATCCTGCAATGGCGCGGGCAACGGCTTCTTCGTTGAAACACCACAGGTCTTCCAATGAGCCGCCTCCGCGGCCGATAACCAGCACATCCGCAACCCCATGGGCATTGGCGGTCTCGATGGCGCGCACGATATCGCTGGTCGCCGCTTTCCCCTGGACAGCCGTGGGGTAGAGGGTGACCGGAATCGAAGGGCAACGCCTGGCCAGAACGGTAAGGATGTCGTGAATGGCCGCCCCGGTCGGCGAGGTGATCACGCCGATGTGCCGCGGAACCGCCGGCAGCGGTTTCTTGCGCTCCATGTCGAACAGGCCTTCCTGCTGCAGACGGGCTTTCAGAGCCTCGAAGGCCTGCTGCAGGGCGCCGGCGCCGGCAGGCTCGATCTGCTCGACGATAATCTGGAAATCACCGCGATTCTCGTAAAGGGTGACTTTCCCACGGATACGCACCTGGTCGCCTTCTTTGGGAATGTCCCGCACCCGCTGGTTAAAGCCGCGGAACATGGCGCAACGGACCTGGCATTTTTTATCTTTCAGGGAGAAATACCAGTGGCCGGAAGAGGGCCGTGAGAAGCCGGAAAGCTCGCCTTCGACCCACACCTGAAGAAAACTGGCCTCAAGGAGATGTCGGGCCTGATGGTTCAGTTCACTGACGGACAGCGCGCGGGGCCGGGAATCCTGGAAACCGTTGGTCAAAAGTGCACTCCAGTGGGTTGTATACGCAAATGCCGAAAAAGAACTGGCAAAAATAACGGAATTTCAAAAAGATGCAAACTCAGGGGCGGAGGCTACCGGTTTACTGTCAATGACCGCGCACTTATAATAGGTCGATTAAGGATTTTGCTTTGCTGAATCCTCCAATCTAGCATGTTCAAAAGGCGGATCCCAATGCTGCGAATTGCCGAAGAAGCCCTCACGTTTGACGATGTTCTGCTGGTCCCCGGCCGCTCCGAAGTGTTGCCGCATCAGGTTGACCTGCAGACCTGGCTGACCAAGGATATCAGGCTGAACATTCCTCTGCTGTCGTCGGCGATGGACACCGTGACTGACGCGGATCTGGCGATTGCCATGGCCCAGGAAGGCGGCATCGGCATCATGCACAAGAGCATGTCCGTTGAGCAGCAGGCGGCAGAAGTTCGCAAGGTCAAAAAATATGAAAGCGGCGTGGTGAAAGACCCCATCACCGTGTCCCCCGATACCACCGTTCGAGAGCTGGTGGACATTACCACCGCCAACCGTATTTCCGGTCTTCCGGTTGTTGATGGCCGGGATCTGGTCGGCATTGTGACCGGCCGGGACATCCGTTTTGAAAGCCGCATGGATACGCTGGTCCGCGACATCATGACCGGCAAAGACCGACTGGTCACCGTCAAGGAAGGCGCCGACCTCGAAGACGTGAAAGAGCTGTTGCATCGCAACCGGATCGAGAAGGTTCTGGTGGTCAACGACGATTTCGAGCTGCGCGGCCTGATCACCGTCAAGGACATCCAGAAGGCCAAGGATTACCCGCTGGCATGCAAAGACGACCAGGGCCGTCTCAGGGTTGGCGCCGCGGTCAGCACTGGTGGCGATACCGACGCCCGGGTGACCGCCCTGGTTGAAGCCGGCGTTGACGTCATTGTGGTCGATACCGCCCACGGCCACTCCAAGGGCGTGATTGACCGGGTAAGATGGATCAAGAAGACCTATCCGGACGTGCAGGTGATCGGCGGCAATATTGCTACCTCTGCAGCGGCCATTGACCTGGCAGACGCCGGGGCGGATGCGGTCAAGGTGGGCATCGGCCCCGGTTCAATCTGCACCACACGCATTGTGGCGGGTATTGGCGTGCCGCAGATTACTGCCGTGTCCAACGTGGCGGCGGCCATGAAGGAGCGGGGCGTGCCGGTGATTGCCGATGGCGGCATCCGGTTCTCCGGTGATATTTCCAAGGCTATTGCCGCAGGCGCGCACAGCGTGATGATCGGCAGCCTGCTGGCAGGCACCGATGAGGCGCCGGGTGAAGTCGAACTTTTCCAGGGCCGCAGCTACAAGGCGTACCGTGGTATGGGCTCAATCGGTGCCATGGGGCAGGGCTCCGGTGACCGTTATTTCCAGGACGCCAGCAAGGGTATTGAGAAGCTGGTTCCCGAAGGCATTGAGGGCCGCGTCGCCTGTAAGGGTCCCATGCGTAACATCGTGCATCAGTTGATGGGCGGCCTCCGGGCCTCCATGGGTTACACCGGTTGTGCCACCATGGAAGAGATGCGCACCAAGCCGGAATTTGTGCGCATCACCAACGCCGGCATGCGGGAGAGCCACGTGCACGACGTGACCATCACCAAGGAAGCGCCCAACTACCGCATCGGGTAACCGGTTCCCGACAAGCGCGGCTCATCCAGTGAGTCGCGCTTTTTTCTTTCTGATCTGAGGATTTCATGGCTCATAACATTCACGACCACCGCATTCTGATTCTCGATTTCGGCTCCCAGTACACCCAGCTGATTGCACGCCGGGTTCGCGAGATTGGCGTTTTCTGCGAAGTTCGGGCGTTTGATATCACCGATGAGGAACTGGCCGAGTTTGCGCCCAGAGGCATCATTCTTGCCGGTGGTCCCGAATCCGTGACCCAGCTTGGCGGGCCAAGGGCTCCGGAGGGGCTGTTTGATCGCGGCATCCCCATTCTGGGCATCTGCTACGGAATGCAGACCATGGCAGAACAGCTTGGCGGCCGCGTGGCCAGCTCCGAGAAGCGTGAATTCGGCTATTCCCAGGTCAAGGTGCGGGCGGACGGCCCGCTGTTGAAAGATATCACCGATCATCTGACGCCCTCTGGGGAGTCCCTGCTGGATGTCTGGATGAGTCACGGCGACAAGGTCGTGCAGATGCCTGATGGCTTCGAGCTGCTGGCATCTACGGAAAGCGCACCCATTGCGGCCATGCAGGACGTCAGTCGCAAGCTCTACGGAGTGCAGTTTCATCCTGAGGTAACACATACCCTTCAGGGCAAGCGCATCCTCGAGCATTTCGTATTCAGCATTTCCCAATGCGAGGCTCTCTGGACGCCCGCCCGGATCGTGGACGATGCGGTTGAACAGATCCGCAATCAGGTTGGCAAGGATAAGGTCCTGCTTGGGCTTTCCGGCGGCGTGGACAGCTCCGTCACCGCGGCCCTGCTGCATAAGGCCATTGGCGATCAGCTCACCTGTGTATTCGTGGATAACGGCCTGCTTAGGCTTCATGAAGGCGACCAGGTCATGGACATGTTCGCCAGCAACATGGGTGTGAAGGTGATCCGTGTTGATGCCGAAGACCTGTTCCTGTCCAAGCTGAAAGGCGTGGATGATCCGGAAGCCAAGCGCAAGATCATCGGCAATACCTTTATCGATGTGTTCGACAGCGAAGCCGCCACAATTACCGATGTGAACTGGCTGGCCCAGGGCACCATCTATCCGGATGTGATCGAATCGGCCGCGTCAAAGACCGGCAAGGCCCATGTCATCAAGTCCCACCACAATGTGGGCGGACTGCCGGAAACCATGAAAATGAAACTGGTTGAGCCGCTGCGGGAGCTGTTCAAGGACGAGGTCCGCCGCATTGGCCTGGAATTGGGCCTGCCTTACGATATGGTCTATCGTCATCCGTTCCCCGGGCCGGGTCTGGGCGTGCGGATTCTGGGCGAAGTGAAGAAGGAATACGCGGACATCCTGCGCCTTGCCGATGCGATCTTCCTGGAAGAGCTGCACAGGGCGGATTTCTACCACAAAACCAGTCAGGCCTTCGCCGTGTTCCTGCCGGTTAAATCCGTTGGCGTTGTCGGCGACGCCCGTCGTTATGAATACGTGGTTGCGCTTCGCGCGGTCGAGACCATCGATTTCATGACGGCCCGCTGGGCGCACTTGCCTTACGACCTGCTGGAAACCGTGTCGAACCGGATCATCAACGAGATCACCGGGGTTTCACGGGTTACCTACGACGTGTCGTCCAAGCCGCCTGCCACGATTGAGTGGGAGTAAGGTCAGGCACTCGTCCCCGTCTTGGGATCGAGTGCCTGCGCCCTTACTGGACTATCTAACGGTCCTGACTACGACCTCTGGCAAGGCGAAATACCGAGCTCAGCAGCAGGCCACCGGCCAATAGTGCTAGTGATCCCGGTTCGGGAACCTCACGGGGGACCGGCGGAGCCGAAAAAATAGCACCGACCGCGTCAATATCCGCTCCTACTGTTGAGCCACTTGAAGCGCCCTCATCAATGTCGTCAATCAGCTGGACAGCGTCGAATCTGAGTTGGCCGGCCCCGAAACCTCCGAATACAGAATCAATATCCAGGGACGAAGTCGCACCAAATACTTTACCGATACTGAAGAAACCATCATTGATCTCCAGTCCGCTGAAAGCGCCAAGCAGGCTGAGGGTATCCGCCGTCGGACGAATGGCAACAAAGGTGTCTTCGACATCCGGTCCGATCTCGAAGATGTGCAGGTCGTTGTCTGCGTCACCGCTGTTGGTAAGGCTGTTGTTATCGAACAGCAATTGGATCAGTCCACCGCTACCTAACGAAACCGATCCGATATTCGAAGAATAGTCTGGCGCACCCAGGGCAGCCCCAGGATCAAGGAAGTTCGGGTCCGTCGGGACGGTCCCGCCGCCTGAGTTGCGCCTTTTACGGCGAGGGTAGGAAGGCAGAAAACTACCGGCTGTAAAGATTGCTGACGGTTTACCGGGGGCCCAGGCTATCCAGTCTGCGGGGTTTGGCAATACCAAAGCCCTGACCATAGTCCACCTGTATCTCCCGGAGGGCTTCCATGGTTTCCATGTCTTCGACATATTCCGCGATTGTGCGAAGATCCAGAAAATGGCAGAGCTCGTTGATTGACCGCACCATGGCGTAATTCGTCATGTTGGTGGTGAGATCGCGAACAAAGATGCCGTCGATTTTTACGTAGTCCACCGGAAGCTTCTGAAGGTACGCGTAAGAGGAGAGGCCGGTTCCAAAATCGTCGAGAGCGAAACGGCAGTTCAGGCGTTTCAGCTCGTTCATGAAATCAGCGGCAAAGTGGAGGTTGGAAACCGCAGAGGTCTCGGTCACCTCGAAACAGAGCTTGTGCGCCAGCTCCGGACTTCTCCTGAGCATTGTTTCCAGCCCAAGCATGAAGCTGTCGTCGCTCAATGAAGCGCCTGATAGATTTACGTTTAGTGTCGTAATCTTTTCCAGGGCGTCCGGATTATTCCGCATCCAACTCATTATCTCTGAAACAACCCACATATCCACTCTGGTGCTTCGCCTGAACTGTTCTGCCGCTTCGATATAACCCTGGGGAGAGACTTCTGCCCCGGAGCTGTCCTTTAATCCCAGCAAAAGTTCATACATGTTGCCCTCGCCCGACTCGGGGTCGAGAGAAACGATGGGCTGCGCGCGTAGATAAAGGCTTCCATCCTGGATGGTGCGATCAATCTCGGTTACCCACTGACGGCTGCTGTTCCGTAAGGGTTTGTCAGTCTCCCGAACCAGTTCAATGCGGTTGCCGCCCTGCTTTTTAGCGGTTCGCAGGGAGAGGCTGGCCTGGTTGAGAAGATCTCCGGGCGACGAGTCGGCTTCGGTCACCGGCCTTATGCTTATACTCACGGACGTCCTATATTCCGCCGAACCATGATGGAAAACCTGCCGCTCGATCTGGCGCCGGATGGATTCGGCAAAATCCAGACAGTCTTCTGTGGCGACATCGTCCAGAATGGCGGCGAACTCATTGCCGCTTATCCTGCCTATACAGGCATTCGGAAAGCGTTCCTGACACTCATTGCGAAGTCTTTCGGCAACGTGCTTCAGCAGCGCGTCACCGGTTTCGGCGCCGTAGGATGCGTTAATCACGCTGAATTCATCAATATCCAGTATCAGCAAGGCCGCGCCCGCGTCTCCGGAAGGGGCCGGGGCTCCGTTGATGCGTTGCAGTATCTGCTTTTCGAAATCATGCCGATGCATGCAGCCGGTGAGGGCATCGTGGGTGGCCTGAAAATTCAGCTTTCGATAAATGTCCTCAACGACGGCGAAAAGGCTCTGATCCAGAAAGGGAATTTCATGATCCCTGACCAACCACGCCTGGCCGTCGGCAAGTTTCTCCACAAACTCCGGGAAGTTAAAACTGACCTCACTCATTCCTTTGGGGGAGAGAAAAACAAATCGCAGGGATTCCTCCCCGCCCCACACCAGGCGCATTCGCCGGACCTCGCCGCTTTCGAGCCGGATTTCTACCCAGTCACCAACCGCAATGTCCCTCGCTCTTATGGCCCAGCGACTGTCCTCGACTTCCGGTGCCAGTGTTGTGTCTGCATCATCGTTGTCGCCGTACGACTCCAGCCAGGTAGTCTCTGCTTCCTGGTGACCCTCGAGAACCCGGGTCAGCTCGTCGATTACCGATCGGGTCAGCGCGGGATTACCAACGGTTTTGAGCTCCCGCTCGATGAACCTTAGTGTGACCCCGCTTTCTAGCTCCTTCTCGAACGCCAACTCGCCTGATGTGCCGTCTGGAGATAACCACTCCTGTAGCTGGCTCACAATCTCAAAAAGCTCTTCACATTGACGGGTTTCCGGGCCTTCCCGCAGCATCGCCAGGACAATGAGTTGCTCCCAGCCGGCTTCCAGCAGGCGGGTCAGTACCTTGGGTGTCTGCCGCCCAGCCAGAAGCCCGTTCAGTCGTTTGCCTGCGGCCCGGCGTGTCTGGCGCAGACGCTCCTTGCCTTCGAGGTTCTTGGCCAGCCGTTCCGAGTTGCGGACAAAAGATCGGTCCTGTCGCTCGACAAGTTGCCTTAGCCGTTCACCCACAACCTCAAGCTGGTCAGGATCCGATGCGTCCAGATTGGTCAGTTCATCAATAATTTCGGCAACCGTGGCTTCCAGTTTCTTGCTCGACGCCCGTTCTGCAAGGCAGATGTGCATCAGGTTATTGATAATGCTGCGGGCCGGGTGGTTCTCATCGTTCAGAAAATCCGGAGTCTCAACCAGTGTTTCGAAGATCGGTAATCGAAGCATTTGCAGATGGTGGCGGAGTGGTTCTGAAAGCTCCTCCTGGGTTTTTAGCGGGGCGAATATCCGGTCTACAAGGCTCGCCTTCTCAACAGCCGTGCGGTCAAGCGCACCGGCCAGGCCTGCGTCTGACACAGCCAGTTCCTGCAGAAGCCCCTCCATGTCCGGCTCTTCGCTTTTCAGGCGGTCCAGAATCTCAGTTCGCCTGGGCCTGAGGTTTTCAGTCAGTTGCGGGTTGGGTGCCTGCCAGCCTGATCCTGCTGCTCTCGGGTCCTCTTCCAGGGCCATTAACCGGAAAAGGGATTGGCCGGCCGTCGGCATTGTCGAGACCGCCTCGCCCGACCGGGAATTCCGGGCCGGCGTGCCGGCGCTGCTTTGATCGGCAAGGCTGTCAGCCTTTTGCGCTGTCTCGCTGCTTGACCAGTTTGCCGGCAGTTCGGTCAGGTCGATGGCTTCAAGCCCGCCCCGACGGAAGTCGTTAATCATGGAGCGGATCGCGGCGGGCCAGATTCCTGCAAGGGCGCTCTCCCAGGCCCGGTATATGGTCTGGCGATGTTCCCGAGCTATGCCCAGGTGGTCGACCATGTATTGCAGGCAAATGCTGAGCGCTCTGGGAGTAAGCGGATTGTTGTTTTCGTTAACGTCACGTTTGAAAATCTGGTTCAGAAACTGATTCAGCAGGAAAGTGGTGCCACGATTCTGCGAGTTGATGCGATTGGAGATGGCCTGCAGGTCCAACCAGTCTTCAAATTCGTGCTGTTCCAGCAGATGCAGTTCCTTCGCGCCGCGGCGGGACTGGGGGCTTGGCTCAAGATCGGCCTGGTTAGCCTGAAATTGCGTCTGAAAGTCCTGGAGCATCCGTTGTTCGCGACTCTGAAAGATAAAGCGCATGTCCTTCAGGCGCGTAATGTCCCGCAGCTCTGCCGCCTGCTGGAGCTCTGATTCGATGCCTTCAAACGTGCTTTCCATGAACTCGGGAAGCAGCTGCTCCAGCAGCCTGCGACAATGCTGGTTGTAAAGGTGACTGAGGGACGGCGCGCCGGCGGGCGGCATCAGCTTTGTTGAGGCAGCTCCCAGTTGCAGCAGTCGGTCGAATTCACTGGTTGTGGTCTGCTCGCGTGCCGTAACCTCGAGGAAAATCCGACTCGCCGGTCCGGCAGGGACGAGGCCTTTAAATTGGAAATGCTGCTTGTCCTGTCCGTCATCGGGGAAAATGTGCAACTCGGCCGGAATAGCGTCCGGTGATGAGAGCTGCTCATAGACGGCCGGGGAGGAAAAGTCTTTTAGCTGGAATCGAACGGTGGGGCCGTCCTGGCTGACACGCTCAATCAGGCACGAACAGGGAATAAGCCCCGGAGTCACTAAAAGCGCGTCCATCTTGAGTATCAGTCTTGAAGCCTTGGCCCGGGTCATCAACCGCCTTCCTGAGCAGAATAAATGAATCAGTGTTCCGTCTTTGCTTTGCCCAAGTGTAAGGCGATCGCTGCCAGAAGCAAAGTTAATCCGGATGAACGGGTGCGGCTGTCTCTGACGGCAGATGGATGCGAACTGCCACACTGCGGTGTTATATTCCCGTTCTTGAGAAAGCGCGGTAAGTTCATTTGAGGGGTGCGCGGCTTTGGGCAACATGCCAGATCAGGTTGACGGGTTGACCGACAGTTACTGGATGAACAGGGCTCTTGCTCTGGCGGAGTTGGCAAAGCGGATTGGCGAGGTACCGGTTGGCGCCGTGGTGGTGCTGGATGGACGGGAAATCGGGGCGGGTTTCAATGCCCCGATATCCGGTTGTGATCCGACCGCTCACGCGGAAATACGTGCTCTGCGGGATGCCGCAGCCCGGGTGGGCAATTATCGGCTTTCCGGGGCAACGCTCTACGTCACGCTTGAGCCCTGCACCATGTGCGTCGGGGCGGTCGTTCATAGTAGAATCAGCCGCTTGGTTTATGGGGCGACTGAGCCGAAAGCCGGCGCGGTTGAATCGATTCGTCAGAGCCTTCAGGAAAGCCATCTTAACTGGCAGGTAGAGTCCGTGGGCGGCGTCCTGGCGGATCAGTGTAGCAGCATCATCAGCGAGTTTTTTTCTGCGCGACGGGCCCAGATTCGCCGTCGCAGGCAGGCTCAGACAGGGAAGGAGTAATAGCAGCCAATGAAAGTACTTGTGACTGGAGGCGCCGGCTACATCGGCAGCCACGTCGTTCGGCAGTTGGGCGAGGCGGGCCACGACATCGTGATTTTCGATAACCTGTCTACCGGCTATCGCTGGGCGGTTACCTGTGGTGAGCTTGTTGTCGGGGATCTTGCTGATGAAGCTACTATCGAGCAGGTTTTCGCGGATCATGCTTTCGAGGCTGTGCTCCACTTCGCGGCCAATATTGTGGTGCCGGAATCCGTTGAAAACCCCCTGAAGTATTACAGTAACAACACCCGTAATACCCTGAACCTGTTGAAAGCCGTTGAGCGACACCAGGTTCCCCGCATGGTGTTTTCCTCTACAGCAGCCGTTTACGGCATGCCCGAACAGACCGTACTGACAGAAGATTTGCCGTTGGCGCCGATCAATCCTTACGGTGCATCCAAAATGATGAGCGAACGGATGATCATGGACCTGGCCGCGGCAAGCTCACTGAACTACGTTATTTTGCGCTATTTCAACGTCGCAGGGGCCAACCCGGACGGACTGCTGGGCCAGGCCACGCCCGAGGCCACGCACCTGATCAAGGTTGCCTGCGAGTGTGTTACCGGCAAGCGCGATGGCATGAGCATCTTTGGTACCGACTACGATACCCGCGATGGCACCTGTATCCGTGATTACATTCACGTGGAAGACCTGGCCAAAGCCCATGTGATGGCGCTGGATTATATGGCCGGCGGCGGTGAATCCCGTGTACTGAACTGCGGTTATGGCCGTGGTTTTACCGTTCGCGAAGTGATTGAAATGGTGAAGCAGGAATCCGGCGTCGATTTCAGTGTGACTGAAACCGGCCGCCGGCCAGGGGACCCGGGTGCACTGATGGCCGATAACACCAGAATCCGGGACGTGCTCGGATGGGAGCCATCGTTCGATGACCTGAAGACCATCGTTTCAACGGCGCTGGCCTGGGAAAAGATCTGGGCTGAAAGGCAGTCGCACTAGAGCTAAACGTGCCGCCCTTATTCAAAAGCTAAGAATTCTATTCAAATTTATTGATAAATCAGGATTTTAAGGATGAAGATTACAATTTTCGGCACCGGTTATGTTGGCCTGGTCACAGGTGCCTGCCTGGCGGATGTTGGTCATCATGTTCTGTGTATGGACGTGGATCAGGGAAAAATTGAAAAGCTGAAAAACGGCCAGATCCCGATTTACGAGCCGGGGCTCGAGTCCATCGTCAAACACACCGTCGAGGCCGGCCGCCTTGCTTTTACCACGGATACCGAGGAAGCCGTCGGCCACGGCATTCTGCAGTTCATTGCGGTAGGTACTCCGCCGGATGAAGACGGTTCCGCCGACCTGCAGTATGTGACTGCGGTGGCCCGTTCCATCGGTCAATACATGACGGATTACAAGGTGGTGGTGGACAAGTCCACCGTGCCGGTCGGCACGGGCGACCGGGTCAAGGCAGCGGTGCGCAGTGAGCTCGACAAGCGCGGCCTTGAACATGAATTCGACGTGGTGTCGAACCCGGAATTCCTGAAAGAAGGCGCCGCCATCAACGATTTCATGAAGCCGGATCGCATCATTGTGGGCACAGACAGCGACCGCGCCATGGAGCTTCTGCGTGAAGTGTATTACCCCTTCAACCGCAGCCACGACCGTATGATCTTTATGGATATCCGGTCGGCGGAGCTGACCAAGTACGCCGCCAACTCCATGCTGGCGACCAAAATCAGCTTCATGAACGAGATTGCCAACCTGGCAGAACGTCTGGGCGCTGATATCGAGAATGTGCGCCGGGGTATCGGTTCCGACCCACGCATTGGCTATCACTTTATCTACCCGGGCTGTGGTTACGGCGGTTCCTGTTTCCCCAAGGATGTTCAGGCGCTGACCCGCATCGCGCGGGATTGCGAATACGACAGCCATCTGTTGAACGCGGTCGAAACGGTCAATAATGCCCAGAAATACGTGCTGTTCGACAAGATCAGCCATTTCTTTAACGGCGATCTCAAGGGCAAAGTTGTGGCGCTCTGGGGGCTTGCGTTCAAGCCAAACACCGACGACATGCGGGAAGCGTCCTCAAGAACGCTGATGCAGCAGTTGTGGAAGGCCGGTGCGTCAGTCCAGGCCTTCGATCCGGAAGCCATGGAGGAGACCCAGCGCATCTTCGGGGATCAGCCGGGTCTGACGCTGTGTGGTACCAAAGAGCAGGCCATCAAAGGCGCGGATGTACTGGCCATCTGTACCGAGTGGAAGGAGTTCCGTTCTCCTGACTTCGAGGCTATTGCCTCAGCATTGAGTGGCAAGGCGGTCTTCGACGGACGGAACCTGTACGAACCGGAAATGCTGGAACGCCACGGCATGATCTACTACGCCATCGGTCGTGGCCGGAACCAGTTTCACGGTAATTGATATGAGTTACGATCAGCCCTTCGTTCTGCACTCAAAGCTGGAAGCGGATACCGTTTCCCTCGGCCAGAGCCGGCTGTGTGAAGTGCGGCTGATGAACGACAGTCACTGGCCCTGGGTGTTGCTTGTACCCAGGGTGGCGGATGTCCGGGAAATCTATCAGCTGCCCAAGGAACAGCAGCTTCGGCTGGCTGAAGAGTCGTCCTTGCTGGGCGAGGGCATGATGAAGGTGTTTGCCGGTGACAAGTTCAATGTGGCGGCGCTGGGCAACATGGTGCCCCAGTTGCACCTGCATCATATCGTGCGTTTCGAGGGCGATGCGGCCTGGCCCGGCCCGGTGTGGGGAAAGGTTAGCCCGGAAGCCTATGATCCACAGGCCATCGCTGACATCCGGGCCCGACTGCAACCGACTCTGGATGCATTGAAATAGCGCTATTCCCCGCGATCAGCAATGGCGCGGGAACCTACCAGAATGATTCTGAGCTCGGTCTTCAGTTTATCCTTCAGCAGTTCCTTCTCGGCGTTGGTGGCGTCCAGGGCATCGGCACCCTGATTGAATACCAGCGTCACCATCGCTTCCGCCACCAGCCTCGAGCTGTACAACGGGCGGTTGCGCTCCTCGGCAATCCGCTTCAGATCTGCCTCCAGTTCCGCCACGAAATGGTCGATCTCCGCCTTGATCGCCGTTCTGAAGGGCTTTGATACCCCGGTACTTTCCCGCAGCATCAACCGGAACAGGTTGGAGTTGTTGCCAAGGTACTCCATGAAGGTGTCGACCGACGTGCTGATTGCGCTGCCATCGCGGGCAATACGCTTGCGGGCCTGACGCATCAGTTGTCTGAGCGCCACACCGCCTTCATCCACCAGCGCCAGTCCCAGTTCGTCCAGTTCGGCGAAATGCCGGTAAAACGAGGTGGGGGCAATGCCGGCTTCCCGCGCGACCTCCCGCAGGCTCAGACTACCGAAACCACGATCGGCACTGAGTTGGGCCAGGGCGGCGTCCATCAGGGCGCGCCTGGTGCGCAGTTTCTGCTCGGCTCTTGTTGACAAATCGGCACTCCAGCGGCGTTGGAAAGGCAACATTCTAGCCGTCAATCACCGAACCGTCATCTACGATCCTTTTGCTCACAACGGAGCCTGATTTTCAGTGTCATTGTGTTTATAATGGCCCACTTTTCGCACACATCAGAAACAACGGGAACCGGTATGCGCAGTCATTATTGCGGTGGGATCAACGAATCCCACATTGATCAGGAAGTCACACTTTGCGGTTGGGTGCACCGTCGCCGCGATCATGGCGGGGTCATCTTTCTGGATCTCCGTGATCGGGACGGTATGTCCCAGGTAGTGATTGACCCGGATACCCCCGAAAGCTTTGCGCTGGCGGAAAAAGTCCGCAGCGAATTCGTCGTGCAGATTACTGGCCGTGTTCGCCGCCGCCCGGCAGGAACCGAAAACAGCAACATGTCCACCGGCCAGGTGGAAGTGCTGGGCAAACAGCTGGCCATTCTCAACGCCGCTGCAACGCCGCCTTTCCCGCTGGACGAGCACGAGCATGTGGGCGAGGACGTTCGCCTCAAATACCGCTATGTGGATCTGCGTCGGCCGGAGATGATCAATCGACTGCGCTTTCGTTCGCGAGTTACCAGCTATGTCCGGAACTTCCTGGACGGCAACGGCTTCATGGATGTGGAAACTCCGATCCTGACCCGTGCAACACCGGAAGGTGCCCGTGATTACCTGGTGCCGAGCCGCACCCACGAAGGTTCCTTCTTCGCGCTTCCGCAATCGCCCCAGCTGTTCAAGCAGTTGCTGATGGTGTCCGGCGTTGACCGTTATTACCAGATCGCCAAGTGCTTCCGCGACGAAGACCTGCGGGCGGATCGCCAGCCGGAATTCACCCAGATCGATATCGAGGCGTCCTTCGTTGATGAAGAGACCCTGATGTCGCTGACCGAAGACATGATCCGGGCCCTGTTCAAAGATGTACTGGAGATCGCCCTGCCAGCCTTTCCGCGCATGCCTTACAAGGAAGCCATGCAACGCTACGGCAGCGACAAGCCGGACCTGCGTATCCCGCTGGAGCTGATCGACGTGGGCGACCTGGTGGCCGGTGTGGATTTCAAAGTATTCGCCGGCCCTGCCAATGATGAAAAAGGCCGCGTCGCGGCACTGCGTGTTCCCAGGGGCGGGGAGCTAACCCGCAAGCAGATCGACGACTACACCAAGTTCGTCGGTATCTATGGAGCGAAAGGCCTGGCCTATATCAAGGTCAACGATGTGTCGAAAGGTGTGGAAGGCCTGCAGTCGCCGATCATCAAATTCCTGGGGGATGATGTCGCCCAGGCCGTGATCGAGAGGGTTGCCGCCGAAGACGGCGATATCGTCTTCTTCGGTGCGGACAAGACCAACGTGGTCAACGAAGCCCTTGGCGCGCTGCGCATCAAGGTCGGCCACGATATGAAGCTGCTGACCACCGACTGGGCGCCGCTCTGGGTCGTGGATTTCCCGATGTTCGAGGAAACCCCGGATGGCGGTCTGACCGCCATTCACCACCCGTTCACCGCGCCTTCCTGCACCCCGGAAGAGCTCGCCGCGTCGCCGGCCACGGCTTTGTCCCGTGCCTACGACATGGTGCTGAACGGTACCGAGCTGGGCGGTGGATCCATTCGTATCCACGACCAGTCCACCCAGGAAGGCGTGTTCCGTGCTCTGGGTATTGGTGACGAGGAAGCCCGTGAAAAATTCGGCTTCCTGCTGGATGCCCTGAAATACGGCTGTCCCCCCCATGGCGGTCTGGCCTTTGGCCTGGACCGGTTGATCATGCTGATGACCGGCGCCACTTCCATTCGTGACGTCATCGCGTTCCCGAAAACCCAGAGCGCGACCTGCCTGATGACCCAGGCTCCGGGCGAGGTCACCGACAAGCAGCTGCGGGAACTCCATATCCGCCGCCGCAAGCCGGCCGCCAAAGCTGGTGAGGGGAGCGTGGCACAGCAGGCAGAGGAATCGTAAGGGAACCCTGTGCCGATCATCCTGGGAGTCGATCCCGGTTCGCGAATCACCGGTTATGGCCTGATCAGGGTTGATGGACGGGATATCGAATACCTGGACAGCGGGTGTATCCGCGTCGGTGAAAAGCCGATGGCGGAGCGCCTGCAGACCATCTTCCACAGTCTGGCAACGCTGATCGGCGAATACCGTCCCGAGGAGTTCGCCATAGAGCAGGTGTTCATGGCGCGCAACCCCGATTCGGCCCTCAAGCTGGGCCAGGCTCGAGGTGCAGCAATTGTCAGTGCGGCAAATAGCGGGCTGGCAGTGCATGAATACTCGGCGCGGCAGGTAAAGCAGGCTGTGGTTGGCAAGGGCGGTGCCGACAAGGCTCAGGTACAGCATATGGTTCAGGTACTGCTGGGACTGTCCCGTAAGCCTCAAGCCGATGCGGCTGACGCCTTGGCCATTGCCTTGTGCCATGCCCATATGAGTCAGAGCATTACCCGCCTTGCCGGCAGTGGCGGAAAGGTTCGCGGTGGCCGGGTTCGCCGTTAACACCATAAGTCTGGAAAGTGAACGGGCATGTCTTGCCAGAATCGTGCGGAGCCATGGATGGCGGAGCCCGAGCGTACAGGGACTTATTTACAGCGTATTCTGGCAAGACATGCCCGCTCGCTTTGTGCACATTTGTTGAGCAGGAGGAAGGCCGGTGATTGGTCGTATTCGAGGAGTTCTGATCGAGAAATCACCCGCGCAGGCGCTGGTTGAGTGTGCCGGGCTGGGCTATGAAATCGATATTCCCGTGACAACCTTTTTTAACCTCCCGGAGCCCGGTGAAGAGGTCTTGTTGCACACCCACTTTGCGGTCCGCGAAGATCATCAGAGCCTGTTTGGTTTCGCCGCCCGGTTTGACCGGGATCTTTTTCGTCAGTTGATCAAGGTGAATGGCGTTGGCCCGAAAATGGCCGTTGGCATTCTGTCCGGCCTGGACGCCAACCAGTTCATCCGTTGCGTTGAAGCCCGGGATATCAATTCGTTAGTCAAACTGCCGGGTGTCGGTAAAAAAACCGCAGAGCGTTTGCTGATTGAGATGACTGACAGAATCAAGCAGCTTGAAGGCCAGTTTGCTCTAGCCACCGGTGGCGCAACTCCAACAGACCCGGCGGCAGCTCAGCCCCTGCCGGCAGGCCATTCTCCGGTAGAAGAAGCCGAGTCAGCCCTGATTTCCCTGGGCTACAAACCCCAGGAAGCTACCAAGACCATTAGCCGAATTGCCGAGGAAGGAATGTCCAGTCAGGAGCTTATCCGGCTGGCATTGCGGGCTATGATTCCGGCAAACTGATGGTTTGTGGCGTCTTGCTGCAAAGTCTGGTCGCTTACTCATGCCCCGGAGTTAGTATGTGTATAGAGCGTAACGTGACACTAACCCGGGTGTTTGTAGAATTGCGCTAAGATGTTGATTCACTCCAGCGAGTAAACAGATGATTGAGTCGGATCGCCTTATCACGGCCCAGGCAGGTCAGTACGAAGAAGTTCAGGACCGGGCAATCCGGCCTGGTGTACTGGCGGATTATGTGGGCCAGCCCGCTGTTCGCGAACAGATGGATATTTTCATCTCCGCTGCCCGTGGGCGTGAGGAAGCGCTGGATCATGTGCTGATCTTCGGCCCGCCCGGGCTGGGCAAGACCACGCTCGCCAACATCATCGCCAACGAAATGGGCGTCTCCATCAAGACCACCTCCGGCCCGGTACTGGAAAAGGCCGGCGACCTGGCCGCCATGCTGACCAACCTCGAATCAGGCGATGTGCTCTTTATTGATGAGATCCATCGACTGAGCGCCGCCGTTGAGGAAGTGCTGTACCCCGCCATGGAAGACTATCAGTTGGACATCATGATCGGTGAGGGCCCCGCAGCCCGGTCGATCAAGCTGGATCTTCCGCCTTTTACATTGGTGGGCGCCACCACCCGGGCAGGCTTGCTGACATCTCCTCTGCGGGACCGGTTTGGCATAGTTCAACGGCTGGAGTTCTATAACACCGAGGACCTGACCAGCATCATCCTGCGCTCGGCTCGGCTGTCTTCGGTGACCATTGATCAGGGTGGGGCGTTTGAAATCGCAAGACGATCAAGGGGCACGCCGCGGATCGCCAACCGCCTGCTGCGCCGGGTGCGTGATTTTGCCGAAGTGAAAGCAGACGGCGCCATCAGCGAATCCATTGCCGACCAGGCACTGAACATGCTGAAAGTGGATGCCCAGGGCTTCGATCACATGGACCGGCGTCTGCTGCTGGCGATGATCGAGAAATTTGACGGCGGCCCGGTTGGTGTTGAAAGCCTGGCGGCGGCAATCAGCGAGGAGCGCGGTACCATCGAGGATGTGCTGGAGCCCTTCCTGATCCAGCAAGGGTTCATGGTGCGCACCCCCCGGGGCCGCATGGTAACCTCCAATGCCTATCAGCATTTTGGAGTCGTGCCGGTGAATCCTGACCGGGAGGATCGTTTTGACTGAGCCCGCGCCCAATGGCTTCTCATTGCCGCTGCGTGTCTATATCGAGGATACGGACGCCGGCGGCATCGTCTATCACGCCAAATACCTTCACTACATGGAACGCGCCCGCACCGAATGGGTGCGTAGTTTTGGTGTAGGGTTACGGGATGGCTTGAGCGAGAACATCAGTTACGTCGTGCAGAAACTGTCGATCCATTACGGTGTGCCGGCAAAGCTTGATGACGAGCTGAGGGTAACAACCGAGCCCGCCGGGTTTGGCCGGGTGTGGATGGATTTCCGGCAGCGGGTGGTCAGGGTCTCTGACCAGAAAGAGCTGGCTGCCGCCGATGTCAGGGTGGCCTGTATTGCACTGGATTCCGGGCGACCGCGCCGTTTGCCACCGGCCATGGTGGATGTGCTTGCATTGAGCCAGCAACCGGTTTGACGGTCTAACGTAAGAGTAAGAACAAGGAGCTAAAGGTGGAGTCAGAACTTTCTGTCTGGTATCTCATTGCGAATGCCGGGGTACTCGTTCAACTGGTCATGCTGTTGCTGGCTCTGGCCTCGGTGGTTTCCTGGGCGCTGATTTTCCAGCGCGTACAGGTGTTCAGAAAGGCCCGGCAGGCTCAATTTGCCTTTGAAGAGCGGTTCTGGTCCGGCATGGATCTGGGCAAGCTTTACCGCGAGGTCAGCGAGAACCCGACGCCTTTTTCCGGCATGGAATCGCTGTTCCGGTCTGGCTTCAAGGAATTTTCCCGCCTGCGTCAGCAGAGCCGCGATGCGGATGCCGTTATGGAAGGTAGCCAGCGGGCCATGCGAGTCGCGTTCTCGCGGGAGCAGGAAAGGCTGGAAGCGCACCTTCCGTTTCTGGCGACGGTAGGGTCCACCAGCCCCTATATCGGTCTGTTCGGCACCGTATGGGGCATCATGAACTCGTTTCGCGGCCTGGCCCAGGTTCAGCAGGCAACACTGGCAACCGTGGCTCCGGGTATTTCAGAGGCCCTGATCGCAACCGCCATGGGCCTGTTCGCGGCCATTCCCGCGGTCATTGCCTACAACCGGTTCTCGGCCATGTCCGATGCGCTTCTGAAGAATTACGAAACCTTTGCGGAAGAATTCTCCAGTATTCTGCATCGTCGGGTTCACAGCTCCGAGGAGTAAACCGCTATGAAAGGCATGGGAATGATGCCGCCCCGGCAGCGCAAGCCAATGTCGGAAATCAACGTGGTCCCCTACATCGATGTGATGCTGGTGCTGCTGGTGATCTTCATGGTCACGGCGCCAATGCTCACCCAGGGTGTGAAGGTGGATCTGCCGGAAACCACCTCCGAGCCGATACAGTCAGATAAGAACGTGGAATCGATTGTGGTGTCGGTGGACAGCAACGGCGCCTACTTCATGGAAATTGGTGGCGACAGCAGTCAGCCGATGCCCCTGGCGGACGTTCGCGATCGCATATCCAAGATTCTGTCCCAGCGCGCCGATCGCGAGGTGCTGGTGCGAGGGGACGAGAACGTCAGTTATGGTGTAGTGGTGAGTCTGATGGCTGAACTTCAGGCCGCTGGCGCGTCCAATGTGGGCCTGATAACCGAAGCACCTATGAACGATGAGTAAGCAGAGATTGCTGACTGAAGGCCGGAACAGCGTGGGTAGTTCATTGTGATTGGTCATGAGCGGGACACAGGAGACAAAGCACAGGCACCCTGGAAGTCGCCTGTGGCGCTCTCCGTGTTTTTGCACGCCCTGGTGCTAGTGGTCGCATTGGCAGGCTGGTCCTGGACCAACCCTGACGACGACCCGCAGCCGCCCAGCATTTCGGCGCGGTTGATCACCCAGGCGGAACCCGAACCCAGCCCGGTTGTCGATACCGTAGACGAGCCTGACCGGGACCAGGAACGCCAGAAGGCCCAGGAAGAGCAACGTCGCCAGCAGCAGGAAGCCGAACGTCGCCAGAAAGAAAAGGAGCAGGCCGAGGAAGCTCGTCGTATCCAGCAGCAAAAAGAGCAGGAACGTCAGCGCCAGGCCGAGGCAGAAAAGAAACGGGAGCAGGAACGTCTGAAAGCCCAGCAGGCGGCCAAGGAAAAAGCCGAGGCCGAAGCGAAAGAGCGGGCACGGCAGAAAGCCGAGGAAGAACGCCGTAAACAGGAGGCCGCACGCAAGGCTGCTGAGGAAAAACGCCGCGCCGAAGAGGAGCGCCAGCGCCAGGAGGCCGAGCGCCAGGCCCGGGAAGAGCAGGAGCGCCTTGAGGCTGAACGGAAACGCAAAGAGCGCGAGCGTCAGCTCCGGGAATCCCAGCTTGAGGCCCTGGCCGAGGAAGCCGCCCAGGAGCAGCAGGCTGAGGAACGCAGGCGTAAGGAAGCGGCAGCCGCCAAGGCCCGCCAGGTGCAGATGCTGTCGGAAAGTCAGAAATTCCGGGCGCTGATCCGTGATCGGCTGATGAAAGCCTGGTATCCGCCACCGTCGGCGACCAGTGCCATGTCCACAACTTTGCAGATCAACCTGCTGCCAACGGGCGAGTTGGTTGGGGTGAAAATTCTGTCGGCGAGCGGAAACTCAGCCTTCGACAACACGACGCTTAGCGCAGTCCGCGCGGTGGGGCAGTACCCGGTTCCTGAAGACCGGCAGATATTCGAAGAATATTTCCGCCAGTTTTCCATAGAATTCAACCCAGAGAATGTGCAATGACGCCAACGAGGCAATCATGACAAATCGGAGCAACACAAAGGGCGGCGCACTATCGCTGCTGGTAGCGTTTATTCTGTCGCTGCTGGCCGTTCCTGCTGCTGCCAACGAGCTGCTTATCCGGATCACCGAAGGTGCCGAGTCGGCCATTCCCATTGCCGTGGTGCCTTTTGCCGAATCCGGCCAGATGCCCGCTGGTGACAAGATCTCCAGCATTATCCGCAGCGACCTGCGGCTGAGCGGAGAGTTTGACCCGCTGGCACCGGAGAAGATGCTCAGCCTGCCATCCAGCGGCGACGACGTGTTCTTCCGGGACTGGCGGTTGCTGGGCCAGCGTTATGTGCTGGTTGGGCAGGTGACCAGCACTGGCGGTACACTGCAGGCCCGTTACGAGCTTTACGATGTCAGCCAGGAAAAAAGACTGGTCGGTGCCACCGCCTCGGCGCCACAGTCGGCCTCAAGAACACTGGCCCACCACATCAGTGACCGCATTTATGAAGCCATTACCGGTGTCCCCGGCGTGTTTTCCACAAAGCTTGCCTACGTCACCCTTGAACGCAGTCAGGCAGGGTCCAGATATCGGCTGAACGTCAGTGACGTCGACGGTAAGCGGGCCACGGTCCGTCTTGAAAGTGACGAGCCCATCCTGTCCCCGGCCTGGTCGCCGGATGGCAAGAAGCTTGCCTATGTGTCTTTTGAGACCGGAAAACCCGC
Source organism: Marinobacter halotolerans (assembly GCF_008795985.1). Taxonomy (NCBI): domain Bacteria; kingdom Pseudomonadati; phylum Pseudomonadota; class Gammaproteobacteria; order Pseudomonadales; family Marinobacteraceae; genus Marinobacter; species Marinobacter halotolerans. The sequence goes on from NZ_VMHP01000002.1 coordinate 712,699, forward strand.
CATCTACGTTCATGAACTGGGTTCGGGTAAGCGGGAACGGGTTGCCGATTTCCGCGGGCTGAATTCAGCGCCGGCCTGGTCGGGTGATGGGCGTTCCTTGTTGATGACCCTGTCCAAGGATGGCAATGCCGAAATCTACCGGATGAATCTGGCCAGTGGTGAGCTGAAGCGCCTGACCAATCACTGGGCGATTGATACCGAAGCCAACTGGGACCACGGCGGTAACGGCTTTTTCTTCACCTCGGATCGCTCCGGTGGCCCGCAGATCTATCACAAGGCCAGTGAAAGCGCCGAGCCCCGTCGGATAACCTTCGGTAGCCGCTACAACGCGCGTCCCCGTTCTGATTCCGATGGTGAATATGTGTACTATGTTCACCAGCGTGAGGGATCGTTCCACATTGCCCGGACCAATCTTGAAACCGGCAACGAGACCATTCTGACGCGCACCGGATCCGATGAATCACCCAGTCTGGCGCCCAATGACCAGATGCTGATATACGCAACAAAAAAAGGCGAAGACAGTGTACTGACCGTCATCTCCGCGAACGGCGGATCAGCGTATAGTCTGCCTGCATCCCGTGGTGATGTCCGTGAACCGGCCTGGTCGCCGATCCTCCGATAGCGGCCGTGCCGCCTCGGCTTATTGCTAGCAACAGAAGACACTCAAACGAAAGGGTAAAGATATGAAACTGACAGCAACACACAAAGCACTGGCACTGGTTTTTTCATTCGGCCTGATGGCTGGTTGCAGCAGCACCGGCGACACCATGGGCGACGATGGAAGCATGGGTGGCACTGGCGGAACCTCTGGCCAGGAAAGCGGCACCACCGTGTTTGGCGGTGAAGACGGAAGCGGCGTGTCCTCCTCCGAGATGACCGAGCAGCAGCGTCGCGAAGCCGAAGCCCGTGCGGAAAGGGCTCAAGAGCAGGCCATGCGCGAAGTCACCACTTTCTACTTTGATTTCGATACCGCTGAAATCAAGCCGGAAGCTCGTGATGTGCTGGTTGCCCATGCCCGTTTCCTGCAGGCCAACCCGGACCAGAACGTGAGAATTGAAGGCCATGCCGACGAGCGTGGCACCAAGGAATACAACCTGGCCCTGGGCGAGCGTCGTGCCAATGCGGTTCAGCGTTTTCTTATCGTCAACGGTGCGGCCCGCGGCCAGACTGAAACCGTCAGCTACGGCGAAGAGAAGCCCGCTGTACTGGGTTCCGGCGAGAGCGTCTGGGCCCAGAACCGTCGTGTTGAACTGATCTTCCAATAACAGGCAATGATCATGAGGAAATCTCTCATGGCGGCCCTGCTGACCTCGCTGGCATTCATGCCAGTGGGGTCAGCGCTGGCCCAGTCGGGCGGCTCGGGCAGCCAGGCTAACGCCGAATTGTTTTATATGATCCAGCAACTGCAGGGCGAAGTGCGCCGTTTGCAGGGCAGGGTTGAAGAGCAGGGTCACCAGATCGAGCGCCTGACGGAACAGGCGCGTGATCGCTATATCGATCTGGACCAACGCATTCTCGATTTGTCGGCGAAAGTGTCAGAAGCTGACAAGCCTGCAACTGCCGCATCGGCAGAACAGGGCGGCGCCCAGGGGCAGCCTCAACCGGTAAAGCAGAAAGAGTATCGCGCGCCCACCGCTGAAGAAAAGAAAGCCTACGACACCATCCAGACGCTCATTCGTGAAGAGAAAAAGTTCAACGAGGCCATAAACGCCCTGTACGACTTTATCGACCGCTACGATGAGGGCGACCTGACCGTCAACGCCTATTACTGGTTGGGCGAGGTTTATCTGGCCGAAGACCAGCTGGAGCAGGCGAAGCAGGCGTTCACCATTGTGGCAACCCGTTTTGGCGATCACCGCAAGGCGCCGGATGCCGTCTACAAGCTGGGCGTGACCCTTGACCGGCTGGGTGAGACCGCCGAAGCCAAGCGTCGGATGGAGTCGGTTGTCCGCAAATACCCGGACAGCAATGCCGCCTCATTGGCTAAAAGCTATCTTGACGGTAAAAGGGGTTGATCGGCGCGTAAAAATCATTACTATATGCGCCTCGTTTGGGTCGTTAGCTCAGTTGGTAGAGCAGTTGGCTTTTAACCAATTGGTCGAAGGTTCGAATCCTTCACGACCCACCAAATCCGAAAATGAGCTGGTGGTTGTCATTGTCAGTTCATTCAGATTTTCCGGGCTCAGGCTTCGCCGGTTCAGGAAATCTACCAGTTATGGGTCGTTAGCTCAGTTGGTAGAGCAGTTGGCTTTTAACCAATTGGTCGAAGGTTCGAATCCTTCACGACCCACCAACGAAAAGGGAAGCCCACAGCTTCCTGAACGAAAAGAGCCTTCGGGCTCTTTTTTTTTGCCTGAATGATCATACATTGTACGTAGGCCACCGTAACAAAGACTGAAGGGTTGCGGTTGCAGGAATGTGACGCTGCCATGAAACTCCGGGCCAGAGTGATATACTTTTTCCAGCCCGACACCACCGAGACGTTGTAATGACACGAGCTGTAGACCGAATTCTGGTGCAGGAACACCTTGCACACCGCGCAGAGCCCAAGCCTTTGAGCGACAGTGAAAAATCCGATCTTGAAACCCTCATCAAAAACGCCCTCAAGGCCGAGGACGCGGTGCTGGTCGCGCACTACTACACGGATCCGGATATCCAGCGCCTGGCAGAGGAAACCGGCGGCTGCGTTGCCGATTCCCTGGAAATGGCGCGTTTTGGTAACCAGCACAAAGCCTCGACCGTGGTGGTTGCCGGTGTGAAGTTCATGGGCGAGACCGCCAAGATTCTGAATCCGGAAAAGCGGGTGCTGATGCCGACCCTGGAAGCCACCTGCTCACTGGATATTGGCTGCCCCGCTGACGAATTCACGCGATTCTGTGACGAACATTCTGACCGCACGGTGGTGGTATATGCCAACACCTCTGCCGCTGTAAAGGCCCGGGCTGACTGGGTGGTTACCTCCAGCTGCGCCCAGGCGATTGTGGAGTCACTGGACGCCAGAGGCGAAAAGATCCTGTGGGCGCCGGACAAACACCTGGGCCACTACGTGCAGAAAACCACCGGCGCGGACATGCTGTTATGGGATGGATCCTGCATTGTGCACGAGGAGTTCAAATCCCGGGGCCTGGAGGATCTGAAAGCGCTTTATCCGGATGCCGCCGTGCTGGTTCACCCAGAGTCTCCGGACGCGGTGGTCGAAATGGCCGATGTGGTCGGGTCTACCTCCCAGCTGATCCATGCGGTTCAGACGATGCCCAACGAGCAGTTCATCGTGGCCACCGATAACGGCATTTTTTACAAGATGCAGCAGCTGGCGCCCAATAAGACGTTGATAGAAGCGCCGACGGCCGGCAATGGCGCGACCTGTCGCAGCTGCGCCCACTGTCCTTGGATGGCCATGAACGGTTTGGAAAACCTGCTTCGGGTGATAGAGCAGGGTGATCAGGAAGTTCACGTTGATCCGGAACTCCGGGAGAAGGCTCTCAAGCCCCTTGAGCGGATGCTGGGCTTTACTGCCAACATGAACCTCAAGGCCGCTGGCAACGCCTGAGCCGTCAGCTCTTGCGCTTGTTCGCCAGGGCTGTTGATACCTGTGACAATCTCTCTGTTACAACCTGCCGCGTGGGCGTTCCCGGCGGCAGTTTTTCCTGGGCCTGGCGAAGCTGTCGTTCAGCGGCCTCAAGGTCTCCCATCAGAATGTTGTACTCGGCCCGGGCCCGGTGAACCCCGACGATGTTCCGTGCCATGCCTTCCGCTTCCGCCAACTGAAGCCAGAGGTGCTCACGGCCCGGCAATTGCCGGGTCAGCTGCTTGAGCCGTTCGGCGGCCTTTTCCGCATTGCCCGCCTTGATTTCAATCGTCGCCAGCTTCTCGGTGATGGGATAATTGCCGGGGTTTTTCTCCAGGGCTGTCAGCATCATCTGCCGCGCCTCCTGATATTGCTCCTGTTCCACCAAAGCTTCGGCCAGCGTGACAAGGTAGGTGATCCGTCCCGGATTGCGGTCCAGAAGCTTGCGAAGCTCGGTTTCCGCCTCAGCGGGTTGGCTGTTCCGGAGCAGGGCAACCGCCAGACCGTACTGCAATGAGCTTCCGTTTTCCGGCGTTGCCTGCTCAAGATCACTGCGGAAGGTGTTAACGGCAACGTCGGCGGAACGGGCATAGCGGACCTGCAGTCGGGCGCGTACCAAGTGGTATTCCAGCGAATCCTCATAGCTGGATTCCGGGTATTGCTTGGCCCGGCTCATGGTATCCGACACCCGGCTCTGGGTGAGCGGGTGGGTGGACAGATATTCCGGAACCTGATTTCCCTGAAGCCGGTTCTGTCGCATCATGATCTGGAACATTTCCGGCATGCCTTCCGGGTCCAGGCCCGCGTTTGCCAGAATTTCCAGGCCTACCCGGTCAGCCTCCTGCTCGTGACTCCGGCTATAGGCCAGCATGTTCTGTACGGCCATGGCCTGGGTGCCGGCGATCGCCGCAATGCCGATATCCGACTGGGTGACCGCCGTCAGCACGATCCCCGCCAGCATTCCCGCAATCTGCAGAGGGGCGCTCATTTTCTGTTGCTCCAGCCGGCGGGCAAAATGTCGCTGGCTCAGGTGGGCAAGCTCGTGGGCCATCACCGAGGCGAATTGCTGCTCGGTCTCGGCGTTCAGGAACAGGCCGCCGTTCACGCCCACAATGTTGCCCGGCACCGCGAAGGCGTTTATCGCCGGGCTGTCGATCAGGGCAAGCGTCAGGTCGGGGCTTTCCAGCGGGGTGAACGGCACCAGCCGGTAGGTTATGGCGCTCAGATAACTGTATACCAGCGGGTCCTCGATCTGGTCGGCAGAGCGGCGGATCGAGATCATCACCTGGCGGCCAATGTCGTTTTCCTGCTGTTCAGAAATCAGACCGCCACCCACGCCGCCAATGCTTGGCAGCGGTGCTTCTCCCGGCGACTGCCCGCTGGCCGGGGTGGCGACCAGAAGGACGCAGGCCAGGCTCGCGCAGAGAACACGGGCAAGGGACTTGGGGAAAAACAGGCGGTGATTCATGGCTCTGGGGCACTCACTGGTCTGATACTATGATGGTGCATTAAATTGGTTCCGGCGGCATAATGCTCGCCTTTCAGTCTATTTGATTCTGGTGCTTCTTCCCTATGACAGATCGTACTCTGGATACCACCGGGCTGCGCTGTCCGATGCCGCTTCTGAAAACGAAACTGGAGCTCAACGGCATGGCGGCCGGCGACGTGCTTCTGGTTATCGCTTCTGATCCCGGTTCCGCCAGGGATATTCCGGCATACCTGTCGTTGACCCGCCACGAGCTGGTCAGTTCCTCGGAAGAGGGAGGCCAGTATACGTTTATGATAAAGTGCGCCGGTTAAGTCCACGTTGTCAGTCTTTCGGAGTCATTGATGATCAAAATATTACGTGGTCTTGCCCACAAATACTTTTCAGATGAAGAAGCCGTCATACTTTTCCTCATTCTGGTGCTGGGCACGGTATTCATCATCCTGTTCGGCGCCATGCTGGCGCCTGCCATCGCGGCGGTGATTGTCGCCTTTATTCTGCAGGGCCTGGTTACCAAGCTGAATCGTGTTGGCGTGCCTGAGGTCGTTTCGATCATCGGCGTATTTCTGGTGTTTCTCGGGCTCCTGATAGGCTTCCTGTTTGGCCTTTTGCCTCTGATCTGGGGTCAGGTTACCTCCCTCGCCGGCGAAGCGCCGCGGATATTCCGCGAGCTGCAGACCTACCTGGAACTGCTGCCCCAACAGTATCCGACGCTGATCTCCATGGAAGGTATCAACACAATCTACAATCAGGTCACCACAGAGGCCGGCCGGATTACCCAGTGGCTGGTTTCGTTCTCCCTCGAGAGTATTCCCGATGTGGTTGCCCTGCTTATCTATATGGTGCTCTTGCCCATCCTGGTCTTTTTCTTCCTGAAGGATCGCAAGGTACTGCTGGGCTCCATTGCCCGGTTGCTGCCGCCCCAGCGCCCCATGATGGTCAAGATCTGGAATGAGGTAAATCTTCAGTGTGCCAATTATGTCCGGGGCAAAGCGGTTGAAATCCTGATCGTTGGCGGTGTCACCTACGTTGCCTTCAAGTTCCTGGGTGTGCCCTACGCTGCGTTGCTTTCTCTTATGGTGGGGCTGAGCGTGGTCATTCCCTATATCGGGGCGGCGGTGGTCACCATTCCCGTTGCCATGATCGCATTGTTCGCGTTTGGCTGGGGCAGCCAGTTCATCTGGGTCATGGTGATCTACGGTATTATCCAGGCGCTGGACGGTAACGTGCTGGTGCCATTGTTGTTCTCGGAAGTAAACAACCTGCACCCGGTGGCCATTATCATTGCGGTGTTGTTCTTCGGAGGCATCTGGGGTCTGTGGGGTGTATTCTTTGCGATCCCGCTTGCTACCATGCTCAAAGCGGTGTTTGCCGCGTGGCCGGTAAACGGTCATCAAACAACGGGGCCAACTGAACAGGCCTGAGGGCGGGTAATTCCCTTGTGTCAGTTCAAACCCGACATTACCATATCGCTTTTATTCGGACGGAGCTTTTATGATTACGGGTAGCCTTGTCGCTCTGGTCACGCCCATGCACGAAGATGGAAGCGTTCACTGGGAGCATCTCGACCAGTTGATCGACTTTCACCTGAACAACGGGACTCATGGCATTGTCGCTGTCGGTACAACCGGCGAGTCTGCCACTCTGGATCCGGACGAACATATGAGTGTGATCGGCCACATCATCAAACGGGTGAATGGTCGTATCCCGGTGATTGCCGGCACCGGCGGCAACAGCACCCGTGAGGCCATCGAGCTGACCGAAAGGGCCCACAAGCTCGGCGCCGACGCCTGCCTGCTTGTTGTGCCTTACTACAACAAGCCTACCCAGGAAGGCCTTTACCGCCACTTCAAGACCATTGCGGAAGCCGTCCCGGGCGTCAACCAGATCCTGTACAACGTACCTGGCAGAACTGCCTGTGACATGCTTAATGAAACGGTTGAGCGCCTGGCGGACATTCCCAATATCATCGGTATCAAGGACGCCACCGGTAATATTCCCCGCGGTGCGGAACTGGTCGAGGCCGTAAAAGGCCGCCTGGTTGTCTACAGCGGCGACGACGCCACCGCAGCCGGCCTGATGCTCGCTGGTGCCAAAGGCAATGTGTCGGTCACGGCCAACGTTGCCCCGAAGGGCATGGCGGCGCTTTGCGAAGCTGCGATTGCCGGCAACGAGGAAGAGACCGATCGCCTCAACGAATTGCTGATGCCCCTCAACCGCAAGCTCTTTCTTGAGGCCAATCCGATCCCCGTCAAATGGGCATTGCACCGTATGGGCATGATCGGGGAAGGCATCCGCCTGCCACTGACGCCGCTGAGTGAAAGATTTCACGGCGAGGTGGAAGACGCGCTTAAAGCTTCGGGCGTGCTCTGAGCCGGGCGGAAACACCTATCAAAACTGGAGTCGCCTGATGGCGTTCATGTTCAGGATTAATATCCCGACATTTAGTGAGTATTCTGTTAAGAAAATCGGGCCCCTTGCGGGCCTGATGTTTGTATTGGCGGCCTCCGGCTGCAGTTTTATCGAGGATCGTACCGAACGCTATGTCGATGCGCCGGAGGGTACACCACTGAAGCTCCCGGAATCCGCCGACGAAAGCCGTTTCAGCCAGATGATGCCGGTTCGGGAAATTTCGGCGCCGGATGCCGGTCGGATGTACGTCGGCGAATTGCCGGAACCGCCGGATATGACTTCCGAAATTCTCCAGGAAAACTACGTCATTGAAGTGGTTGATGACGAAATCTGGCTTCTGGTAAACGATGTGCCCGGTCGTTTGTGGCCTGCGGTCAGTACCTGGATGGCCCAGCAGGGGCTGGGCATTGCCTACCAGAACCCCCAGCTTGGTCTGCTTCAGAGCGAACTGGTCAATTACAGTAAGCGTGCCCGGGAGTTGCTGGGGCTTCCCGACAAGCCCGCTGGTGAAGAACAGTTGCTTGCAGTGCAAGCGAAGGTCGCCCCCGGTGTTCGCAGAAAAACCACTGAAATTCAGGTGCGCACTTTCAACGCACAAAGCAACGATGTCAGCCAGCTCGTGGCCTGGAATGACAGTGCCAGCCGTTCCGAAACCGAGCTGGAGACCAGCCGCAGGTTGCTGACCGACCTGAGCGAATTCCTCAAAGCCCGGGAAGACAGCAAATCATACTCCCGTGCGGCGTTGAATATGCCCGCCGAGCCTCTGGTCAGGCTGGTGTCCGAGGACGAAGTGGCCAAGCAGATTGTGATGGATCTGGATTATGGTCGCTCCTGGGGCGAGGTTCGCCGTGCCCTGGACGAAGCGGGAATACCCGTGGTCGATCTGAACCGGGAAGAAGGCTATTTCTTCGTGGATGCCCGGCCGGATTCCGCCAGGGATTCTGGCTGGTTCCCCTGGTCGAGCGACCCCTCCGACCCGGTTCGCACCCATGACCTGATTCTGGAAGCAGGGGAAGAGAACCTGATCGTGACCGCCAGAAGAGCGCCCGAATATACCGGTGATATCCGCCCCGAGGCTTTACTGTCCAGGCTTTTCGAATATCTTTATTAAGTAACAGCACTGCCCGGCGGCCCGGGCATGTCCGGAGACAAACGATGGAAAAACGTGAAGAGCTATACGCGGGCAAAGCAAAATCGGTGTATCGCACCGATGATCCGGAACGGTTCGTGATGGTCTTCCGAGACGACACCTCTGCCTTTGACGGTGAAAAGAAAGAACAGCTCAACCGTAAAGGCATGGTTAACAACCGTTTCAACGCCTTCATCATGGAAAAGCTCGAGGCGGCGGGTATCCCCACGCATTTTGAAGGCCTGTTGTCAGAGACCGAATCACTGGTCAAAAAGCTCGATATGATTCCGGTGGAGTGCGTCGTTCGAAATATTTCCGCCGGCAGTCTCTGCCGTCGACTGGGGGTGGAAGAGGGCAAAACCCTGCTCCCGCCCACTTACGAACTGTTTCTGAAAAACGACGCCATGCATGATCCAATGGTGAACGAGAGCCTTGCGGTCAGTTTCGGCTGGGCCGAGGAAGCCGAACTGGCGCGGATGAAGGAACTGACCTATCAGGTCAATGATGTCCTCAAGGCGCTGTTCGAGGAAGCCGGCATGCTGCTGGTGGACTACAAGCTCGAGTTCGGCCGTGCCGGCGACCAGATCGTCCTGGGTGACGAATTCAGCCCTGACGGCTGCCGCATCTGGGATAAGGAAACCCGCAAAAAGATGGACAAGGACCGTTTCCGTCAGGGGCTTGGCGATGTGATTGAAACCTATGAAGAAGTGGGTCGCCGTCTTGGAATCCAGTTCGGCTGACCACTGACTGACTATAACGGAGACAGGTATTTTATGCGTAAACTAGCAACAATCGCAGGCAGCGCCCTGCTGGTGACCAGCTCTTTTGCCGCGGCAGACGTTCTGGGCGTTGGCGCCAGCGTTAGCTACTGGGATTCTGATCTTTCCGGTGAGGCCGGCAAGAACTCCAGTGTAGTCGACCTGGAAAATGACCTGAATCTCAGTAGTGACAGCAGCGCCAACCTGGAAGCCTATTTTGAGCACCCGGTTCCGATTCTGCCGAATGTTCGCCTGAACTACACTCGGATTCAGCAGAGCGGTAGCGGCGAGCTTTCCACGGGTTACGATGTCATCAGCGGTGGCGCGCCCGTGGATTCCGACCTGGACCTGAGTCAGTTCGATGCGACGCTTTACTACGAGCTGCTGGATAACTGGGTCAATCTGGATGCAGGTCTGACCGTGCGCAGCCTTGATGGCGAACTGATCGTCCGGGAGCAAACCACCAACGGACAGGTCAGCCGTACCGAGATCAAAGGCGCCATACCCATGGGCTACCTTTCAGCCCGGTTTGACCTGCCGTTTACCGGCGTGTCGGTAGGTGCCCAGGGCAACATCATCAGCTATGACGGCGATTCGGTCTCTGACTTCAACGCCTATGGCCAGTATGAGGTCTCTGTACTGAGTCTTCGCGCCGGCTATCGCCAGATGAACATTGATTTCGAAGACAGCAACGATCGACTGGACGTAGAAGTAGGCGGGCCCTTCATCAGCGCGGGCCTGACTTTCTGACCCGGCCGGATATGAAGCCGGCCTGACCTTCCACGGATAATGGAGAAAGCAGTGAAAATTCTGGTTACGGGCACCGCGGGGTTTATTGGCTCCCATCTTGCGCATCGGCTTCTGGACCGGGGCGACGAGATTATCGGCGTAGACAACGTCAATGACTATTACGACGTCAGCCTGAAAGAGGCCCGCCTGAGCCGGCTGACCTGTAAGCAGGGTTTCACCGAGGTCCGCAAGGACGTGGCAGATCGTCAGGCCATGGCGGCACTGTTCGAGGAGCATAAGCCCGAAAGGGTCGTACACCTGGCCGCCCAGGCCGGTGTGCGTTACTCCCTTGAAAATCCCCATGCCTACATCGACGCCAACCTAGTGGGCTTTACCAACATTCTGGAAGGGTGCCGCCACAACGGCGTAAAGCATCTGGTGTACGCGTCCAGCAGCTCCGTCTACGGCGCCAACGAGGCCATGCCTTTCTCGGTTCACGATAATGTGGACCACCCGCTCAGTCTCTACGCCGCCTCAAAGAAAGCCAATGAGCTAATGGCTCACACCTACAGCCATCTTTACAACATGCCCACCACCGGCCTCCGCTTCTTTACGGTTTATGGCCCCTGGGGCCGCCCGGATATGGCGCTGTTTATCTTCACCAAGAAGATCCTGGCCGGTGAGCCCATCGACGTGTTCAACCATGGCCATCACAGGCGCGACTTCACCTACATTGATGACATTGTGGAAGGCGTGATCCGCACCCTGGACAACGTCGCCACACCGAATCCCGCATGGAGCGGCGCAAAACCTGACCCTGGCACCAGCATGGCGCCTTACCGTCTCTACAACATCGGTAGCAATAATCCGGTAGAACTGTCACGCTTTATCGAGATCATCGAAGAACGTGTGGGAAGAAAAGCCGAAAAGAATCTGCTTCCGCTGCAACCGGGAGACGTTCCGGCAACCTACGCCAATGTGGACGACCTGATCGAAGACGTGGGATACAAGCCCTCTACAACGGTCGAAGAGGGGATCGCCAACTTCGTGGACTGGTATCGGGAGTTCTATCAGGTCTGAGTAAGGCAATATAACGCCAGAAAGGAGGTCTTTATGAGCGGTAAAAGCCGGGCAGAGCAAAGGTTTGAGCGACATTTAAGGGACCATCTTCTTGTTGAATACCGTCAGTTGATGGACGAGGATCAGGAAAGCGAGGAAACGCTCGAAGCTCACGCTCTGCTGACCGACGCCGTCAACGCCCGCGCCACCGACCTTCACCTGGATCCTTTCCCCGATCAGTATCGGGTCCGGCTGCGGATCGACGGCATGATGGTCGACGCCATGGAAGTCTCCTACGACCAGGGCCGTCGCCTGGTAAACCAGTTCAAGGCTATGGCCACCCTCGACCCTATCCCATCCGTCCGCTGCAACGAAGGCAGCTTTGTCTATAGTCTCGACGAGACCGATCTGGATTTACGGGTCACCGCTATCCCCTGTGTTTCCGGCGACAAACTCGCCATCCGGGTGTTGTCACCGCCGGAAGCTGTCCAGGACATTCAGGAACTGGGCATTCCCTCCGAAGGCGTTGAATGGATCAGACGCTGGATGGACGCCACCGGCGGCATGTTTCTGGTGGCCGGCCCCACCGGCAGCGGCAAGACCACCACGCTCTATGCCCTTCTGCACGAGCTGAAGCTCAGCGACAGCCATGTGATCACTCTGGAGGATCCGGTCGAGTACGAGATACCGGGCATCAACCAGATTCAGGTGGACCCCATGCATGACCTGACCTTCGCCAATGGCACCCAGGCCATGCTGCGCCTGGATCCGGACTATGTGCTGATCGGCGAAATCCGTGATGTGCCCTCTGCCCAGGCGGGTATCAGCGTGGCCACCAGCGGCCGCTCATTGATGGGAACACTGCACAGCCGCGATGCGGTTGGCACCATTACTGCCCTTCGCAATCTAGGTCTTGACGATTACGAGATCGCTGCCAACCTTGGTCTGGTGGCCGCCCAGCGTCTGGTGCGCAAGCTTTGTCCCGAGTGCCGTACCAAAGGCAAACCGGACAACATTGAAAAGCAGTGGCTCAGGCAATGCGGCCGCGAGGTCCCTGACGAAACCTGGATACCGGTCGGTTGCCCGGCCTGCAATAACCTTGGCTTCCGTGGCCGGATTGGCGTGTTCGAGGTGTGGCAACTGACCGAAGATGACTACGCCCGTATTCTGCGCCATGAGGACGAGCTCAGCCTCCGGCACAGCCTGATTGAAAGAGGCCAGCCGCTTATGCTCGACGATGGCCTGGCGAAAGTTGAAGAGGGCTTTACCACGCTGCGTGAGCTGCTGCGAACCGGGGTTCTTTTGTCCCACCATTCTCCTTCAGAGCTCGACACGCAGGAAAAATAGGGCCTCGCAGCATCTGAAATTACCAAACCAGACGGGAGGAATTATGGATACCCGAACGTTCGGAAGTACAGATATTCAGGTGACACCGGTGGGCCTTGGCACCTGGGCCATTGGTGGCTGGATGTGGGGCGGCACGGATGAAACCCAGTCCATTGACACCATTCACGCCGCGATCGATAAAGGCATCGGCCTGATTGATACCGCACCGGTCTACGGATTCGGCCGCTCCGAGGAAATTGTGGGTAAGGCTCTGCAGGGCGGCCGTCGCGACAAGGTTGCACTGGCCACCAAGGTTGCCCTCAACTGGAACGACGACCACAACAAGGTCTGGCGCGACGCCACGGCCAGCCGTATAGAGCGGGAAATCGATGACTCGCTGAAACGCCTGCAGACAGACCACATCGACATCTACCAGGTTCACTGGCCAGACCCCATGACCCCCATGGAGGAAACCGCCCGGGCTTTGGAGAAGCTCTACAAGGCCGGAAAAATCCGCGCCATAGGCGTAAGCAACTTCAGCCCCGATCAGATGGCGGAGTTCAGCAAACACGCGCCCCTGCACAGCCTGCAGCCGCCCTATAACCTGTTTGAACGCGAGATCGAGCAGGACGTGCTTCCACACTGCCGGGAGCAGGGGATTGCCACCATTACCTACGGCGGCCTCTGCCGTGGCCTGCTGACCGGCAAGATGCGGGAAGACACCGAGTTCACCGGTGACGACCTGCGCAAGAACGACCCGAAATTCCAGGGTGAACGCTATGGCCAGTACCTGAAGGCGGTGGCAGAACTGGACGCCTTCGCCCGCGAGCGTTACCAGAAAAACGTGCTGGCACTGGCGCTTCGCTGGCTGGTCGATCAGCCGGGTGTGACCACGGCACTGTGGGGTGCAAGACGCCCGGAGCAGCTTGATCCGGTCAGCGAGATCGAAGGCTGGTCTCTGGATCAGGACGCGATGGCTGCTATCGACGGAATTCTGGAGCGCTGCATCAAAGATCCGGTAGGGCCGGAGTTCATGGCGCCGCCAGCTCGGAAGTAGCTCTTAGGGTCTTTCAAAAGGGCACAAAAAAGCCGCTGGGGATTAAATCCGCCAGCGGCTTTTTTTGTGGAATCCTCGGCGAGAGTGGTAGGACCAGGCAGATTTGAACTGCCGACCTCTGCCATGTCAAGGCAGCGCTCTAACCAACTGAGCTATGGTCCTATTTGTCATAACCGTCTCGCAACGGGGAGGAAATATACTGATTCGCCCCCATTCGGTCAACCTCTTTCAGGCACTTTTACGGTTTCTGGTCCGGTCCCTGATGGCTTTGCGCAGCGTGGTCCAGCGGTTGATCAGCAGAGCCGCGAAAATCAGTGCGCATCCGGCCAGTTGCATGCCGGACATGGTTTCACCAAACCAGCCCGCCGCAAACAATGCCACCCAGACCGGCTCCAGCACCAGAAACACAACGCCGTGGCTATTGGCAGACAGGCTCTGGGCGTAGGTCTGGGTCAGAAAGCGCCCGGCGGTGCCGATAATGGCGCTGGCGCCGATCCAAACCGCCAGTATGGGCGGAAAGTCAGACAGGGTAGGTGCCCAGGGTTCCAGTATCAGGGATTCAACGAAGGTCACGGCGCCGACCGTAAGCAGTGCGATGGCCGTCAGGGGCAGGGCGGGCACGCGGGCCTTTTCAATGGATCGGCCGCTTCGATCGGTGCTGGTGCGCTGGTTTGCCGCCCGGGTGTTCAGGTTGAAATAAAGTGCAAAAATAAACGCCGCCACCACGAAGAACAACTGGCCTACCTCCGGGCGAAAGCCGTTGCGAAGGGAAAGCATGGCCAGCCCGGCCACCGCCACCGGAATGGCAATCCAGGTGCTGACGGGCTGGGGTTCGCGGAAGATCACCCGCGCCATAACTGGCACAATCACCACGCCCAGGCTCACCAGAAACGCCCCTTCGCCCACATGGCTGGCATGGAATAGCCCCATCACCCAGCAGCTCATGGCAATGCCGAAAACCATACCGACACCGGCGGCGCGGCGGAACTGGTCCAGGGTCAGGGCCCGTAACGCCGGAAACGCAAACGCTGCCAGAATGCTGCCCGCCAGGAAAAAGCGCATGGCCATGAACATCAGCGGCGGCATCAGTTGTACGGCTTCTTTCGAGAACATCCAGCTGATAGCGGCCATGAGGGTGACACAGACCATCAGCAGGTCTGACTTTCTTGCGTTGGGCAAAACCATTGTGAATAGACCCTGATGCCATGGGGTAGGGAGATTAAGGAGGCAAGTCTATCACGGAGGGAGGGCTCGTCCTGAGCCTGAATGCCATTCCCTGGCAGGTAGGTTATCGGGAACCCTGAAACATCAGTTGTTCAGAGTGTTGTACACCAGTGAGGACATGTCGGTCTGGCCGGAGCCGGGTACTTCCACGTACTGGTCACCGGAACCCCACCACTGCCACCAGGCACGCTGGTTGTAGGTGCGGCTGGCGAAATCAACCCGCAGCCCGTTCAGCGTGCGGTTGTTGACCACAGGCACTGACGTGTTGCCGGTTTCCGATCCCAGCACCCCACTGTGGGAAGCGCCCTCGTTCATCAGCACGGGGTAATGGTTGTAGTACAGGGCGGATGGGCCGTCCTGGCTCGAAACCTTGCCCGCCAGGCTCAGATTCGACGAGCAAGAATCGATGCCGTTGCTGGTAGTGGCACCACAGGCGGAGTGGGTGGGCACCACGCCGTCATCCGTTCCGGCAATGAACGGCTTGGTAATGCCGCCATAGGAGGAACCACCAGCGACAAACCGCAGACGCGGGATGTTGTTGGGGCTGACCGCCAGATTGCGGGCCGCGTTGGTCTGCAGGTCGTTGACCACACCCAGGCTGCCCGGCTCCGGTGTAATGCCGGTAAAGGCGCGCACGGCCTGTTTCAGGGGCCAGTTATACCAGCTGTCGTTATAGGCCACGTTCAGTGCCAGATCCGCCAGCTCGGTGCCGCCACCGGCGCCGGAGAAGTCGATGGAGGCCAGAACCTTCAGCGGGGCAAGCCCGGCGTTCTGCAACCAGCGGGCCTGGTTTTCCAGCAGATAGCGGGTGACCAGATCACCGGTGGAGTGGGAAACCACGATGCAGTAATCGTTGCACAGTCCCTGCTGGCTGATGGATCGCAGTTGCTGGTAAGCCTGCTGGGCAATCTGGCCTTCCACCCGTCCGTCGCTGCCCCAGTCGATGCGCGCATCGGCACGGGACAGCCAGAAGGTGCGCCAGTAGTCCGCGCCGGCGTTCTTAACGTCCTGAAGATTGGCTGGCGGGTTTGCCAGGTCTTCCTGCTGGAAGCCGTGAACCAGAATCACATTGTGGCCGGCAAGCTGGGCGCTGGCACTGCCAGCGAACAGACTTCCCGTGATGGCGGCCGCCGCAAGGGCAACCTTACAGGCACTTCCTATTCTTGTTTTCATAGTGTTGCTCCGTCCTTTGCTTTGTTTTTGTTGCTAGACGTTTATCCGGCGGCTGGCCCCTTGTTCGGGCTTCTTGTTGGCCGGTACTGCCCGGCGTCGGGCCGGCGCGGCGTACCGCGATCAGAACTTGTCTGCCAGCTTCTGCAGCAGGGCAGCCCGTTGCTCTGATTCTGGGTCACTCGCCGGAGTGTCCGTCAGGGACTCCAGGTCCGGCGGTGTGAAGGTGTAGCCCTCGTCAGGTCCATAGCCGTAATCGGTACGGTCGCCGGGCTGGGCGGGTAAGCGGCGGATCTGAAGATGGCGAAGCTGCAGCTTGCCTTTCAGATTCTTCCCCGCCAGCACCGAGCCGTGGGCACGAAGGTCGATAGTGTTGCCCGAGGTTTCCAGGCGCTTTTCCGCGCTCAGCAGGGCAATCGGCTGGCCGTTGTCCATCAGCTGGGCGGAGAGGGCGTAGAAACCGGACTCCCGGGCATCAAACTCCACGGGAATGACCAGGTCGTTATTGCGCACTTCGGGGTCGCCCAGCCCTGTGAAATCGCCCAGGTCGGGCTCAACGGTCAGTGTTGATACATGGCGAACGGTCTCACCGTCGATGTCGGCTTCCACAATCAGACGGTACTCGCCGGGTTCGCCTTCCGCTGTCAGCACACCCTGGTAGAAGCCGTCCTCGCTGGTCAGCTCTGTCGACTCCATGGTGTCCCGGTTTTTCGCTTGCTCAAGGGTGGCCGTCATTTGTTGCGATACCACCTGGGGGCCGGTGATTGTGGCAGCAATCAGGATGTCCTCTCCCTGTACAAAGCGGAATTTCTCGAGGGTGACGGTAAAACGGCCATCCCCGGGCAGGGGCAGGGCAATGGGCTCGAATCGGTTGCCGGCATAGGCTTCTGCCTGGGCGTCGCTTAATGGCAGGGAGTACTCGGGGTAGCGGATGTTCTCGGCATACTGCTGCGCCACATTGGCAAGCATAAAGCCCAGGGCATCGTCAGAGGGTTCCGACGGGGAGGGGGGCTGGCCGGAGTCGGCCGTCGGCGGTTGCGGAGGTTGTTGACTGCCTCCGCTGGCCATGGCCGGTTGTGATTCTGACCCGGTCAGCCATGAAAAGCTGCCGGTGTTCTCTGCCGACAGCAGATAACCGAAACCGATGGTGCTAAGTACAATGAATGCGATGGCCAGTAACAGGCGAACAGGCATTCCGGAATCCTTGTTGTTGGCTTTTTCGGCGTGGGCGCCATTTTTATTGTCCTACAATACTAGGTCGCCCGCCGATGCAACGCCAAGAATCCCGTCGCAAATGTAAACGGATGTAATCAGGCTGTGACGCGGGTCACATTGAATGACCCGCGGATGCTCAGTTCAGCCAGCCGTCGGATTTCAGATTGGCCTCGAAGCCGAATCGCATATTGACGGTGTCTCCCACCAGGCCGTTCTCCACCGCATAGGTCATGCCCCATTGGCTGCGCTTCAGGGTCGCTTCCGCGGTCATACCCAGAGTGTATTTTTCATGGGTAATGGGGTACTCGGCCGCTTTGTTCAGGGTCACGTTTACATCGACCGGGTGGGTCTGGCCAAGCATGGTCAGGTCGCCGGTCACGACGCCGGTTTTCTCGCCGGTGGGTTTGAAATCGGTCACCTTGAAGGTAATTTCCGGAAACTCGTCGCTGTTCAGGAAGTCGTCACCGCGCAGGTGGTCGTCCCGTTTTTTATGGTTGGTGTAGACGCTCTTGCTCTTGAAGGTGAGCTGGCCGGAGTCCAGCTCGTTGGTTTCCTCGTTGTACTGGAACTGGCCTTCCACTTCCTCGAACATGCCCATCACCGGGGCATACCCGATATGCTGAATTTCAAACATCATGGAGAAGTGTTCGTCGTCCACCACAAAGGTGCGCAGTTCAGCAGTCGCCTGGGAAGCCCCCAGCGTCAGCAAAAGGCCAAGCAGGCCCATGACCGGAGCTTTGAGAATTTCAAGAATCTGTTTCATGGCGTTCTCCCGAATTGGCAAACGTTTGGTACAGCCAGCGAAGGTCTGTACCGAAGGAATAGCACAGAAGTGCCAGTGCTAACATCAGCGACCAGTAGGCCAAGGCGTCCGGTGTTACGGGTACCAGGGCCACCATCAGGGTAACCAGTTGCCAGACACACACGGTTTTACGGCGAAAGCTGTCGGGCAATGGCCGGTTAATGAACGGCCAGATAAGCCCTGCCACTACAAAACCGTAGCGCATCAGCCCCAGCGCTAGCACCCACGCGCCCGCTTTATCGAGGGCCAGGATGGCAACGCAAAGCCCGAGAATAAACAGCGCATCAAGCTCCATATCAAACCTGGCGCCGAATGCCGTCTGGGTGCCGGTGGCCCTTGCAGTCCAGCCGTCAACGCCGTCAAGCAACAGAGCGATTATACTCAGTGACACATACAGCCAGAGGTAGTTCCCGGCGGCGCCGGATGGCAGTTGGCCCAGAAACGGCGCCAGGCTGACCAGGGCCAGTACCAGCACACCTCTGGCCAGGGTGACGCGATTGGCCCAGCCGAAATCCCGGCGCCGGGGCCAGAAACAGACGATCAGACCGCCGCCCACACACCCGAACAGGGCCAGCACCAGGTAGAAAACGGACCCTGGATCAAACAGCGCGCCCAGTGCCACAGCCACCGCCAGCATCAGCAGCGCGGCCAGCACAAGGTCTGCGGCAAGAGGCAGATAGAATGTCGGGGAACGGGAATCCATCGTCAGCCCTCGGCGTATTCCTCAAGCAGAGTGTATTGTTCAGTATACGGCAGTCATGGAATTTTGATCTCAATCGAGATTAAGGATAGGCAACAGATTATGGCAAATGCATTCTGGGTCACCGGTCCGGGACAGGGCCGGATTGACGAAACCAGCGTCAGCCCAGGCTCCCCGGGCCAGGCCGACACGGTTCTGGTTAAAACCCGTTTTTCTGGAATCAGCCGTGGTACGGAATCCCTGGTGTTTACCAACCAGGTACCTGAATCCGAGTTCCAGACCATGAAGTCACCATTCCAGGAAGGGGAGTTTCCCTACCCGGTGAAGTACGGCTATGCCAACGTTGGGCGGGTAACCGAAGGGCCGGAGGACCTCAGGGGGAAAAGCGTGTTCTGTCTTTATCCCCATCAGGATGAATACCGTGTGCCGGCATCCGCGGTGATTCCCCTGCCGGAGGGCCTGCCAGAGTCCCGGGCCGTGCTTGCAGCGAACATGGAAACCGCCGTTAACGGCCTGTGGGATGCAGCGCCGGTTGTCGGCGAGCGAATCGCCGTGGTGGGTCTGGGCGTTGTTGGCTGTCTGGTGGCCTGGCTGGCCAGCCAGATTCCGGGTACCCGTGTAACAGCCATTGATGTGAACCCCCGCAGGCGGGCGACCGCAGAGGCTCTGGGGCTGAATTTCGCCACCGGTTCAGAAAACGATGACCACGATTTGGTGATCCACGCCAGTGGTCATCCGGGCGGGCTCGAAACAGCCCTTGGCCTGTGCGGGCCGGAAGCCCGGGTGATTGAGATGAGCTGGTACGGGGAACAGTCAGTCCCGGCGCCCCTGGGCAGGGCTTTCCACTCCCGCCGGCTGACCATACGTTCCAGCCAGGTGGGGCAATTGAACCCCAATCAGCGCCCGAGATGGGCCCACTCCGACCGAATGAAGCTTGCGCTGCAGCTACTGACTGATCCACGACTGGACTGCCTGATCAGCGGCGAAAGCCGTTTCGAGGATCTGCCCCGGGCCATGGCCAGTCTGTCGGGCCATGTGGATGACCCGGCCATGCCCTCGGCGGCGGACACCCTTTGCCATCGCATCGTTTACTGAACTTTCAACAATCCTCCACAGACACTTCTAAAAGGACACCGGTATGTTTTCACTAACCGTCAGAGACCACATGATGATTGCCCACAGTTTCAAGGGCGAGGTATTCGGCCCGGCCCAGAACCTGCATGGCGCGACCTATGTGGTGGACGTTACCTTTGAGCGCAAGGCCCTGGACGAGGACGATCTGATTGTCGATATTGGCCTGGCGTCGGACGTGCTGTCGTCGGTGATGGCGGAATTCAACATGCAGAATCTGGACGAGTTGCCGGCGCTGGCCGGGCGCAATACCACCACCGAATTCATGGCCGCCACCGTGTTTGACCGCCTGGCAAAAGCGATTCACGAAGGTCGGCTGGGGGAAACCGGAAAAGGGCTATGCGGCATGAAAGTCACACTGGGCGAATCCCATGTGGCCTGGGCCAGCTATCACGGCGAACTTTGATTGTGCTCGGCAGTAGCGATCAGCCTGTGCTGTTTCTGGTGCCCGGCGACCCCGGTCAGAGAACCGGGGGCTACCGGTATGTCAGCCATCTGGTCAGCGCTTTGAATCAGCGAGGCCTACGCGCCAGCGTCGAGGGGTTGGAGGGTCGCTTTCCCATTCCAGACGCGGCCGCGGAATCATCGATGGATTCCGCACTTTCGGCCTGTCAGGACGGTGCACGGGTCGTATTGGATGGCCTGGCGATGGGCGGGATGCCGGGGGTGCTGGAGCGACACGCCGGGCGACTGGAACTTGTGGCCCTGGTTCATCATCCTCTGGCGGATGAAACCGGCCTGGGTGAAGAAGACAGAACCTTTCTTTTTGCCTCGGAAAAACGCGCGCTGGCAGTTGTCAGTGGCGTGATAACCACCAGCCAGCATACGGCGGAACGCCTGAGGGATTTTCAGGTGGCGCCCGAGCGGATTAAGGTCATCGAGCCCGGGGCGGATACGGTTGCATCCGCTCCTCCAGTCGCCGATAGGGCACCTGACCGAACGCCTGAAAGAACACCGGAAAGAGTCGAGCTGCGTCTTCTCTGCGTTGCCAGCCTGTCTCCCCGCAAAGCCCAGCACCAGCTTGTGGAAGCGCTCAGTGAATTGCAGCACCTGCCCTGGCGTTGCACCCTTGCTGGCTCTACCGAACGTGATCCGGCCTACAGCCAGCAACTGGCTGAACAGATCTCAGCGGCGGGGCTGGGCGAGCGTATCACCCTGACCGGCGAGCTGGATGACGCGGCACTGGCGGACCATTACCGCAACACGGATCTTTTTGTGCTGCCGTCGCTTTATGAAGGCTACGGCATGGTGATTGACGAGGCCCTGGCAGCAGGGCTTCCGGTGATTACCAGTGACGGGGGAGCCCTGGCCAGCACTGGCAACCGCCCCGGGGTCCGCCAGTACCCGGCGGGTTCCGTCATGGCCTTGTGCAATTGCCTGGAGCTTTGCCTGACCGACCGGAAAGCTCTGATGGAGATGGCCGATGCCGTGCAGCAGAATGCTGGCGCCATCCGCCACTGGTCCGATGCGGCCGCGGAATTTGAAACCGTACTCAAGCGGCAACCCCCGCGATCCAGCCCGGGCAAAGACCATAGCCAGTTCGATCAGAACTGGCTGGCCCTGCGGGAGCCGGCGGACCATCAGGCGCGCAATCGCCAGCTACTGGCCCAAGTTCAGGACTGGTCGGCGGAGCGCACGCAGAACCCGGCCCACCGGCAGGCTACGCTGCAAATAGCGGATCTGGGCGCCGGCGCCGGTTCAAACGGCGTGTTTCTCAGCGCTGCACTCGCGGGCAAACAGCACTGGACCCTGCTGGATCAGGATCCGCTTCTGCTGGCGCAAGCCCAGGGGCGCCTGGCGCCGCTGGTGGACAGTCTGGATATCCGGCAATGCACGCTAGAGGCGAACAACCTCGCCGAACGGATTCCGGTGGAAACCGACCTGATAACCGCCTCGGCGTTGATCGATCTGACCTCGGCGCCCTGGCTGGACGCCCTGGCAAAAACAGCAAAGGCCCGGCAGGCCGCGGTGTACATCGTCCTCAGCTACGCCGGTGAATTCCGCCTGAATCCGGAACACCCGGACGATAACCTGATCCGTTCCCTGGTAAACGACCACCAGCATGGGGACAAGGGCAGCGGAGCGGCACTGGGCCCGGACGCGACGGAATATCTGAAGGAACGGCTTCAGGACCTGGGCTATCAGGTAGCGGTCGCGTCCAGCCCATGGAAGCTGAACAGAGACCACCAGGCCCTGCAGGCCGCCCTGATATCTGGCTGGTGCGAAGCTGCACTGGAGCAGAACCCGGCACAGCGGTCGCGTATCAGAGACTGGCAGGCTGCGCGGCTATCGGCGGCGGAGCAGGGCGGGCTGGCGACTGAGGTTGCCCATCACGATCTGTTTGCCTGGCCCGGAACCGACGCGACCCCATGAGTGACTCACGTCCCTCTGTCATCCGGGTGCCGCTCGCCGCCCGATGGTTGCTGACTCTGGTATTTCTCGGCTTGCTGGGCTGGTTCCTGGATCTTGAACAGTTAGTGGTGGAACTGTCCCGGTTCTCCCTGCTGGCGGTGGGTATGGCCCTGCTGGTGTCTGTAGCGCAGGTTGCGCTGTCGGCCTGGCGCTGGCGTTACACCGCGCGCCGCCTGGGCCTGGGGCTGACCATGAAAGCCGCGGTGACCGAGTATTACCTGGCCATGTTCCTGAATCAGTGCCTGCCCGGAGGCGTGATGGGGGACGTTAACCGCGCCTGGCGTCACGGTAGCGGTTCCGGCGAGCGGCAGAAAGCCTTGCATGGGGTGATGATCGAGCGTCTGTCCGGGCAACTGGTCATGTTTGCGGTGGCGGTTTGCGGTGGCTTCTGGTTGATCGCGGGCCATCCCGACCTGCAGATGCTGGCGGACAACTGGGCTAACGGCGTCATCGGCCCTGCGCTTGTGCTGATTGCTGTTTTCGTGTTGGTGCTTGGCCTCGGTAGCAGGGCCTGGCAAGGGCTGAGGCGCTATCTGGCGACTCTGGGCCGGGACATCTATCGCGGGTTGCTCAACCCGAGAAGTCTGCCGCTGCAGATTGTGTCGTCGCTGCTGGTGGTGGCCAGTTACCTTGGGGTTTTCTGGCTGCTGGCTGCCAGTGGTCGGGAAGGTATGAGCGCGGAACAGACACTGACCCTGCTGGCCCTATGCAGTCTGCTGTTGCTGGCGATGGTGATTCCTCTCACCGTCGCGGGGTGGGGCGTTCGCGAGGGCGCGGCGGCAGTTCTCTGGCCCCTGGCCGGGCTACCGGCGGAGCAGGGGGTCGCACTGAGTGTGGGATACGGGCTGACGGTTCTGCTGTCCAGCCTGCCCGGTGGCCTGTTTGTGTTCAGCCGTGCTTCAGCCGGTCGCTGAAATCCAGATCAAACAGCATGTCGCTGCCCAGATCCACCATGTTGGCGGAAGGGCGCAGGGCACTGTCCAGTTTTTCAATCTCCGGCAATGAAAAGGCAGGGCGCCCACTGCCAATTATCATGGGCGCCACCATCACATGAAGGTGATCCAGAAGGCCTGCGTTCAGAAAACCGGAAACGGTCAGGCCGCCGCCCTCGATAAACAGCCGACGGAGCCCGAAATCCGCCAGAACCGCCAGTATTCTGTTCGGTTGGGTCTGTTCCTCGCTGCCCAGGCATGGGACGTCCAGCACACCGTTTGCGGGAAGCGTCTTCTGGCCCGGCTCGTAGTCTCCCGCCACCAGGCGCAGGGTCGGGGACTGCTGGTCGGTAAACACGGTATGGGAGTCGGGCACCCGCCTGTTGCGGTCGATCACAACCCGTACCGGATTGGGCCCGCTGGCCAGGCGCACGGTGAGCCGGGGGTTGTCTTCAGAGGCCGTACCAGCCCCCACCACCACCGCATCACAGACCGCTCGCAGGCGGTGAAGGTGTAGCAGGCCGCCTTCACCATTGATGTATTTCGAGGCGCCGGTGACGGTGGCAATCCGGCCATCCAGGCTCTGGCCCATCTGCCCCACCACGATAGAAGCGGCGTTCTCCGGCAGATGGCGGCAAAGGGGCAGGAAGGTGGTCAATAGCTGCAGGGCCTCCGAATCGGCGGGAATGCGCAGATCCCAATGCCCGTTTTCGCCGATATCCAGCACCTGCTGGGTGCTGTCATCGGGCGGAATTGTGGCGTTGCGTTGGTCCACCGCCGAAAGAATTAGCTGCCAGGCGGTGTCGATGTCCAGAATGTCCAGAGCTTTTGCAGCCATTGCGTCTGTTCCCGTCAAAAGAAGTGTCGTCGGCCCTGCATGGATTGACGTCAGATTGTCCGTATCGCTTAATGTACGCTAGATTTCGGGTTTGATTCACTCCACAAGCGCCATTGGTCACAGAGAGCTATTCAGCTATGCGGTATCTGCAAAGTTTTCATCGCCGTCTCAGGCAGATTCGCGACAAGTCGCAACTGACCAGAGAGGATGTTGCCAGCATCTGCAATGTCGGTGAAGACCGGGTGGCAAGCTGGGAGGCAGAGGATAGCCGGCAGCGAACCTACCCGGGCGTCACCGAGCTGCTGGACCTGTGCATACGCACGGAAACGGCCGTGGATGAGTTTCTGGATCTTGATGATACCGGGGACACCGGCCAGCTTGAGTTGCCGGGGCTGACGTTTACTCGCGGGGATGATCTTTCGACCGCATTGAAACAGCTGGAGCAGGAGATAAAGCGGGTAGAGCTTTCCGATGAGGAAGCCGAGTTGCTGCGCCGGTTCCGTAAAACCTCAGCCGAAAACCGGCGCATGATTCTTCAGATTCTGGGCCGTTAGGCCCAGGGCAGCTTATTTGCCCTTCTTGTAAATGTTCTCGTAAACATAGTTGGTCGCTTCCACAAAGCCGTCAATGCTGCCGCAGTCGAACCGGCGACCCTTGAACTGGTAAGCCAGCACGCAGCCGTTCTTCGCCTGTTCCAGCAGCGCATCGGTAATCTGCACTTCGCCATTCTTGCCGGGCTCGGTACGCTCGATAATGTCGAAAATGTCCGGCGTCAGAATGTAACGGCCGATAATGGCCAGATTGCTGGGAGCATTTTCCGGGCTGGGCTTCTCCACCATGTCAGTAATGCGGTAGAGCCCGTCTTTCATCTCTTCGCCGGCAATCACGCCATACTTGTGGGTTTCGTCCGCCGGCACTTCCTCAATCGCCACGATGGAGCAGCGGAACTGGTTGTACAGCTTCACCATCTGCGCCAGTACTCCGTCCGAACCTTCATCCGCCACGCAGAAGTCGTCTGCCAGCACCACGGCGAACGGGCTGTCGCCCACCAGGTTGCGGCCGGTAAGGATGGCATGGCCCAGGCCCTTCATTTCATTCTGTCGGGTAAACGCGAAGGAGTTGTTGTCGATCAGGTCCCGGATGGACGTCAGCAGGTCTTCCTTGCCTGACCCGGCAATCTGGTGTTCCAGCTCATAGCTGATATCGAAATGATCTTCGATGGCCCGCTTGCCGCGACCGGTCACAAAGCCGAATTCGTGCACCCCTGCTTCCGCAGCTTCTTCAACGCCGTACTGGACCAGTGGCTTGTTCACAATGGGCAGGATTTCCTTGGGCATCGCCTTGGTGGCGGGCAGGAAACGGGTGCCGTAGCCGGCAACGGGAAACAGGCATTTTTTGATCATGTGAATTGTCCTTCTGCTGATACACAGGTGTTATCCATAAAGTGTGCCGAGTTTAACCAAGTTATCTGGCGAAATGCAGGGGTGACTCGCCGATTGTTTCTGAAACATTAAGATACAACTTTCATACACTGCGATAAGATTCTGTTTTTGATGAACATTAAATTTGTAATTTTTGGCAATAAGCGCTGTTTTTTAGCGCGGGTCTTTCCTAGAGTATACGTAATACTGCCAACGACCCACCGAGGCGTCTGTTTTGCGAATTCCTTGCCTACTTGCACTGTTGTGGTGCGCGCCCGTTGGCGCTGCGTCACTGGCGGACCTGGCCAGCAGGGCGCCGGTGAATCCCATCATGTATCCCATGAGCCTGCTTCGGTCGGTGTCCGGCTATCTGGCGTCGCAGCTTGAGTTCTCCGGCAACTCCAACCAGACCAGTGACGCCGCCAATGGCCAGCTCCATATGGTCGGCAGTAATCTGATTATGGCCAGCCACGATCTGGCACTGGATTTTCACGATTCGGTGTCCCGTCGCAATGGCAGTGAATCCCAGAGCCTGCGGGTGCGCTATGCCTTCCCGGTAGCGGGCGGTGATTTCAGCCTGGCACTGGAGGAGTCGGACCACGCCGGTGAGGTCAGCAGTGGCGACCAGCGATTCGACGCCCAGGGCGAGTACCGGGCTTTGTCCTTCTCCGGCAGCCGGGCCCTCTGGTCCGGACGGGGTCTGGAGCTCGACAGTGTGTTCAGCCATTCTTCAGGCTCAAGCAGCGCCTATCAGGATTCGGAGTGGGTGAGTGATTCCAGCCATCAATCGTCCCGCGTCGGCCTGCGGTGTTCAGGCCAGCGGGAATTGCCGGGCGGCTTCGTGGCGGGCTCCACTCTGACCGCCATGGGCGGTTGGGAAAGCTGGGAATCCGAGAGCGCGGATGACTCAAGCTCTGGTGGTTCCCGCTACCACAAGCTGGCCTTTTCAGCGTCACTGAACCGATCGTTTTATACCTGGGATTTTGGCGTTGATGGCCGCTATCAGTTCGCGCCAGAGGATCTGGCGTCTTCCGAGTACCTGCAGGTGGCCGGTCCGTCCATGATGCGGGGCTTCAATGGCCAGTCAAAGTACGTGTCCGAGGGCGGTTGGTTCCGCGTGAATGCCCGCAGCCCCGGCTACCCGGTACCCTTCACCAATGCGTTCAATTCCTACCTGGCGGTATCGGTTTTGAAAGGCTGGTCCGCTGAGTCAGACGCGGGCGATGAGGCGTTCCGCGCCAGCACCGGTGAAATCTCCCTCCGCCTTCAGGGGCAGGACTTTAACGCCAGCGTAAGTGTCGGCCAGATACTGGATCTGTCAGGCCAGGCCATGCAGCGCCCCGCAAGCCCGGATGTTTCCTTGACCATGGCCATGCGAATCTGAGGGTTTCGTAATATTCGGCCGGTTCCCCGAATCTTTTGTCCATTCCCGTGTAAAATTCGTATAAAGCGCTTACAAAGATGTCACTTGAGGTCAGTACCGCCTCAAGTGCTACATTCACGTCACGAAAAAAAATCGGGAAATTTTTGCATGAGAGGTTCAGGACTAACCCTAACCGGCCTGTTGCTTTGTCTGTTTGCCGCCTTGCCCTCGCTGGCCGGTGCTTTCGGCCTGGAGGACGTGGCAACCAAAGCAAAGGCCCTGGCGCAAAAGGAGTATCGCGCCCCCCAGCCGGCACCGGAGTTTTTAAGGGCGCTGGATTACCAGGCCTATCAGTCGATCCGGTTCAAACCGGAGGCCAGCCTGTGGCGTCGGGGCAGATCCCTGTTCCAGATCATGATGATTCCCCAGGGCAGCTTCTACCGTCACCAGGTCAAGCTTAATGTCATCGACCGCGAAGGCGTTCATCCCCTGGCGTTCGAGAAAAGCGACTTCGACTACCCCAATTCCGAACTGGCAAAACGCATCCCCGCAGACCTGGGCTACGCCGGTTTTAAACTGACTTTTCCGCTTTCCGGCGAGGGCGAGCAGAACCAGTTTCTGGTGTTCGGCGGAGCCAGCTATTTCCGTGGCGTGGGTACCGGCCAGCACTTTGGCCTGTCGGCGCGGGGGGTCGCGGTTGATACCGGCCTTCCGTCAGGGGAAGAGTTTCCTTCCTTTACCGAATTCTGGTTGGAGCGTCCCGCCGGGGGCAGTGACACCATGGTGGTTTACGGGCTACTGAATGGCCCCAGCCTGACGGGTGCTTACCGCTTTGTTATCGAGCCCGGTGAGAGTTTACAGATGAAGGTCCAGTCGAAGCTCTTCTTCCGCGACGACATTGATCAACTGGGTCTGGCACCGCTGACCTCCATGTTCTATTACGGTGAAAACACTGTTCGCCCCCGGGGTGAATGGCGGCCACAGGTTCATGATTCCGACGGCTTGCTGGTGCACAACCGCGAATCCGGTGAATGGCTCTGGCGGCCGCTGCTCAACCCGTCGCAACTGCAGTTGAGTTTTCACCAAGTGAAACAGTTGGACGGGTTCGGCCTGATCCAGCGGGACCAGAAGTTCCACCACTTTGAAGACAGCGAGGCCCGCTATGACCTGCGCCCCAGTGCCTGGGTACAACCAGTCGGGGAGTGGGGCCCGGGATCGGTTGTGCTGGTGGAGATCCCATCCAACGCCGAATCCAACGACAACATTGTTGCATTCTGGAAGCCCGACCAGCCGGTAAAGGCGGGGCAAGAACTGCCGTTCGAGTATTCCCTGGCCTTTGGTGAGCCGGGGATTACCAGCCATCCCGCCGGCCGGGCGATCAACACTTTTCTTGGCGATGGCGACCGCATAGGTGGCGGCGACGAAGCCGGTGCCTATCGGTTTATCGTTGATTTCAAGGGCGGGGCGCTTGGCGGGCTCAAGCCTGAGTCGCCGGTTGTCAGTAAGGTCACCGGCGGCGATGGCGTTGAGGTCATCGAACATTTTGTTGAGTATATCGAGGCCCGGGATGCCTGGCGTCTTTCGATACTGGCTCGCCCGGCGACAAATCGACCGCTGGCACTGAGAGGGTTTCTCAGCCTGGATGATCAGCCGCTGACCGAAACCTGGACCTATTCGCAGGCTCCCTCAACGGGACTTCGAGCCAATTCCGAATAGCGCCGCTAAGGACAGGAGGCATCCTATGGCAGACCAGACGCTGCAGCGTGTATTCACCCGCGTTTTTACCTATTTGACGGAGTCGGGTGTGGACATGACCCGGGCCGATTGCCGCACCCTGCTGCAACTGATTGACGATGCGCTGGTTGATGACACCCAGACCGATCAGTCGGGGGCCCTGGACGAAGCACGCCTGCTATCCCGCGCAATGGACCGGCTACCGGCTTACTTTCCCATAGCAGAGGAAATGCTGCCGGCACCCAACCCGCCCCTGTGCCGGGGCAGCATCGGATATCCCGCCCATGGCTGAGATCCAGGAGGGCAACCCGGCGCCCGCATCCACGCCCATCTCTGCACCCCGCCACCGCTGGCGGGGTGTCGCTTTTTTCCGGCGCAGCCTGCTGATGCTGTTTGTGTTCGGGCAGACCGCCGTGGCCTGCTACTACCTGCTCTGGGTGTTGCCGTACCATGGTGGCACCTGGCTTGAAATCGCCATGACGGCGCTCTTTGCCGTCCTTTATATCTGGATTGCGGTGGGTTTCTGGACCGCCGTGCTGGGTTTTGTCATGCGTCTGATTGGCGGCGACAGACACGCCCTGTCGCGTCGCCACACCGATGAAGAACTGGCGGCAACGCCCCTGGCAAAAACGGCCATTCTGCTACCGATCTACCATGAACCGGTGCACTGGACTTTGAGCGGACTTCGGGCGGTTTACGAGGACATCGAGCGTACCGGTAATATCGAGCACTTCGAGTTTTATATCCTTTCAGACAGCCGTGACCCGGATGTCTGGCTGGAAGAGCAGGCAGCCTGGCACCAACTGGCCCGGGAACTGGGTGCCGAAGGGCGCCTGTTCTACCGGCGGCGTTCGCTCAACCTCAACTACAAAAGCGGGAATGTGGCGGACTTTCTCCGGCGCTGGGGGCGCCGCTGCAAATACATGGTGGTACTGGATGCCGACAGCCTGTTGAGCGGCGACACGGTCGTGAAAATGGTCCAACTGATGGAGCGGGAGCCGGGCGTTGGCATTCTCCAGACCAATCCCACCATCATCAACGGCCAGTCGCTGTTTGCCCGCCTGCAGCAGTTTGCCAACCGGTTCTATTCCACCCTGTTTGCCACCGGCCTGGCCGCCATCCAGATGGGGGACGCCGCGTTCTGGGGCCACAACGCCATCCTGCGGGTGGAGCCTTTCATGAAACACTGCGGCCTGCCCAAGCTTTCCGGTTTTGGCATATTCGGCGGGCCGATCATGAGCCACGACTTTGTCGAGGCCGCTTTCATGGGAAGGGCAGGGTATGAAGTCTGGCTGGAAACAGGCCTCGGCAACAGTTTCGAGGAGTCGCCCCCGACGATTGCCGACGAGCTGTCCCGGGATAACCGCTGGGCCAAGGGCAACCTGCAACATCTGTGGCTGCTGTTGCGCGAGCCGAAGATCCGGTTTGCCCACCGAATGGCCTTCCTGAACGGCATTATGGCGTACCTGGCGTCACCGCTCTGGTTGGGCTTTTTGATTCTGACCACCGTGGAAGCGGCGCGGATGACGCTGTCGCCTATCGAATATTTCCCGGAGGGCCATCAGGGCCCGTTTCCCCTCTGGCCTGAGTGGCGCCCAGAGTGGGCTCTGGGCCTGGCGCTCAGCACCCTGGCTTTGCTGTTCCTGCCCAAGTTTCTGGCGATTCTGGACGCGGTCATTCACCGCTACGTTCGGGAATTCGGTGGTTTCATGAAGCTGTTCGCCAGCGTGATGATCGAAATTGTGATTTCCGTGCTGCTGGCGCCGGTGCGTATGTGGGCCCACAGTCGTTTCGTGGTGGCGGCACTGTTAAACCTGTCGCTGACCTGGGCGGGCCAGAATCGCACCGAGGAAACCACCTGGCGCGAGGCATTGGTGACCCAGTTTCCCGGCATGGTTCTGGGTGGTGGGTGGTCCGCCTTCGCCTGGAGCCTGGATCCGCTCTTCTTTTTATGGTCGCTTCCCGTTGCCGTTCCGCTGATTCTTGCCGCGCCAACGGCGGTGTATCTGAGCCGCAGCGGCCCCGGGGAGTTTCTGAAGGACCTGGGGCTTCTGAGCATACCCGAAGAGCAGGAGCCGCCCATGCCGTTGCTGAAAGATGCCAGGCGTTATCGCAATGAAGAAGCCGGCGAACACCGGCTGACCGCGTTCGAGCAGGCAGTGCTGGTGCCCAGACTGAACCGCCTGCACCGGGTATTGTCCCGGGATCTGCGGCGCGGCCCCCGACGGGCGGAACTACAGACGTCGGTTGCCCGCTGCCTGAAACGGGGCCCCGGCGACCTGACCCGCAGCGAACTCAGCTTTATTGCCCGTGATGGTCAGTCCCTGAAGGAAATGCACGCGGGCGCGTGGCGCTCCCCTGATGACAGCTATTGGGGCCGCTGCATCCAGCGAAAGCACCGGGAACCGGTCACTGATTGAACTCCAGGAAACAAACAGGACAGACAGCAATGATGGACAGACGAACACTGGTCAAGGCATTGGCCGCTCTGACCGGCACCGCGGCCTTACCCGTTGTGCCCTTTGCCTATGGCGCCGATATCAAAGCCGTTTCCGGCAGCCAGTCCCAGCCGTTCAGCTATGCCTGGCTCAAGGGCCGGGCCCGGAAGCGGGCCGGTGAAGCTTACGTGTCCCGCAAGGGGGAACTGCCCAAATCACTGCAGAATATTTCCTGGGATGACTATCAGGCCATCGGATTTCGTTCTGACCAGTCCCTGTGGCGGGGCTCTGACAGCGCCTTCCAGATTCAGCTTTTCCACCTGGGCCTGTATTTCCAGCAGCCGGTGAAGATTCACGAAGTGGTGAACGGCCAGGCCAACGAACTGGCTTACCGTCAGGACCTGTTCAATTACAACGGTGAACAGCCACTTGGCGACCTGCCAGACGATCTCGGCTACGCCGGGTTCCGGGTGCACTATCACAACAACTTCGCGCTGGATCTGGCGGCGTTTCTGGGGGCCAGCTATTTCCGCGCCGTGGGCTCCGAGATGCAGTACGGCATGTCCGCCCGTGGCCTGGCCATTGATACCGGCATGAATCGCGAGGAAGAGTTCCCGCGCTTCTCCGAATTCTGGCTGGAGCAGCCTGAGCCGGGCAGCCAGGTTCTGAAAGTCTGGGCGCTTCTTGATTCGCCAAGTATCACCGGTGCCTACGCGTTCCTTCTGGACCCGGGACGCAACATGGTGATGGACGTGGATGCTGCCCTTTATCCACGAACCGAAGTCGCGCGCGCCGGGATTGCCCCGCTCACCAGCATGTATCAGGTGGGGGAGAACAGCCAGCGCATGGATTACGACTGGCGCCCGGAGATCCACGATTCCGACGGCCTGGCCATGCACTCCGGCAGCGGCGAATGGCTCTGGCGGCCCCTGGTGAACCCGCGTAATCTGAATTTCAACAGTTACCAGGACAACAATCCCAGGGGTTTTGGTCTGCTGCAGAGGGACCGGAACTTCGATCACTATCAGGACGACGGCGTGTTCTACGAACGTCGGCCGAGCGTCTGGGTCGAGCCCCGGGGTGACTGGGGGCAGGGCAGTATTGACCTGGTGGAGATTCCCACCGTTGATGAAACCTTCGACAACATCGTCGCCTTCTGGCACCCGGAAAAGCCGCTGCTGCCGGGCCAGGAATACCTGTTCAGCTATCGTCTGCACTGGGGTGAACAGGCGCCGGTCAGGCCCTACGAGCTGGCCACCGTTCAGGCCACAAGAACCGGGTTGGGCGGCGTGATTGGCCAGAAACGCACCTACTTCTCCTGGCGCTTTGCCGTTGACTTCGCCGGCGGGCCTCTGGAAATGCTGGCCCGGAACGTGGATGTCGAGCCGGTGATCACGGTTAGCCGGGGCGAGGTAGAAGTGACGTCGGCCCGCCCATTGTCTGCAATCAACGGCTACCGGGCGATGTTCGACCTGGTGCCGGGGGATTCCGTCGAGCCCATCAACATCCGCCTGTACCTGCGGTTAGGGGAGGAAGCGCTTACGGAAACCTGGATCTACCAGTACACGCCGCCGCCCCTGGATGACCGCCGGTTGTACTGATTGGCGACAATCTCTGCCTCGTACCTTCCATTATTGTTGACAATATGGGTGGTCAGGCGTAGTTTTGCACGAAATCACGATGGTTTTGTCGACAAACTATGCCTGAACTCCTGTCTCCTACCTATACTCGCGCTGATGAAGCCTTCGATTGTCTGCAAACGGCCATCGTCAAGGGCGACCTGGCCCCCGGCGACAAGATCGGCGAGGTGGACCTGTGCGAACGCTTCAACCTGACCCGCGGCCCGTTGCGGGAAGCCCTGGGGCGCCTTGAATCCCGGGGCCTGCTGGTACGCCGCCCCCACGCCGGCGTGAAGGTGGTGTCGGTCAGCGCATCGGAACTGATGGAGCTTTATCGCATCCGGGAAGTCATGGAAGGCCTGGCCGCGCGTCAGGCCGCCGAACGCATGACCGACCAGGAAATCATCGACCTGCAGGCCACACTGGACAGCCACGAGCGGATGATTGACGAAGCCCGAGGCCAGGCCTATTACCAGGCAGAGGGCGATTACGACTTCCACCACCGCATCGCCACCGGCAGTCGCAACACCAAACTGGCGCAGATGCTCCTGGGTGATCTTTACTACATGGTAAGGATGTACCGTTACCGTTTAAGCACCTCCACCGGTCGCCCCCACCGGGCGCTGGGTGAACATCGCCGTATCGTCGAGGCCATCGCCGCGCGCGACGGAGAACTCGCCGAATTCCTGATGAAAAGACACATAAACGCCGCCCGCCTGAACATCGAAAAGAAGATTCAGCAGGGCGAAATCACCATTTAACACGTTGGATTACGGCTTCGCCTAATCCAACACCAGAATTCAAATCAGAGAGAGGCAACAACATGTCCACAAAACTCACCCCCGGCGCCCGCTTCCGCAAAGCCCTGAAAGACAACCACCCCCTGCAGATCGTAGGCACCATCAACGCTTACGCCGCCATGATGGCCGAGAAAGTCGGCCACCAGGCCATCTACCTGTCCGGCGGCGGCGTTGCGAACGCCTCCTACGGCCTGCCGGACCTGGGCATCACCACCATGAACGATGTGCTCGAAGATGTCCGTCGGATTACCGCAGCCACTGACGTACCGCTGCTGGTGGATATCGACACCGGCTGGGGCGGCGCGTTCAACATCGGTCGTACCATCCGCGAGATGGAACGGGCCGGTGCGGCTGCTGTCCATATCGAAGACCAGGTGGCACAGAAGCGTTGCGGCCATCGGCCGAACAAGGAAATCGTCTCCCAGGACGAAATGGTCGACCGCATCAAGGCCGCTGTGGATGCCCGTGAGAACGACGACTTTTTCATCATGGCCCGGACTGATGCCTTCCAGAAAGAAGGCCTGGAGCCAGCCATCGAGCGCGCCAAAGCCTGCATCGAAGCCGGCGCCGACGGCATCTTTGCCGAAGCGGTGACCGAGCTTGAGCATTACAAGGCATTCGCCAAAGCCCTCGACGTGCCCATTCTGGCAAACATCACGGAATTCGGTGCCACACCGCTGTATAACCGGAAAGAGCTGGCCGAGGCCGGCGCCGACATGGTGCTGTACCCGCTGAGCGCCTTCCGTGCCATGAACAAAGCGGCGCTAACGGTGTACCAGAACATACTCGACAAAGGCGACCAGAAAGACGTGGTGGATCTGATGCAAACCCGCAACGAGCTGTACGAGTTTCTGAACTACCACGATTTCGAACAGAAGCTGGATCAGCTGTTCCAGCAGAGCAAAGGCTGAAGTCTGTGTTGGATTAGGGCTTCGCCTAATCCAACCTACAAACACAATGGAAACACCGTAGGTCGGATTAGCCGCAGGCGTAATCCGACAACCCGGACAGAAATAACGAGGGAGAGACAACAATGGCTGAAGCAAAAAAACTCAGCGGCGCAGGCCTCCGCGGCCAGGTGGCGGGTGAAACTGCCCTATGTACCGTCGGCAAAAGCGGCGCAGGCCTGACCTACCGCGGTTACGAAATTGCCGACCTGGCGGAAAAAGCCCAGTTCGAAGAGATTGCCTACCTGTTACTGCGGGGCAAACTGCCAAATCGCAAGGAACTGGATGACTACAAGCGCAAGCTCATCAGAATGCGGGAACTGCCTTATGCGGTGAAATCCGTTCTTGAGCATATCCCCAAAGACGCCCACCCGATGGACGTAATGCGCACCGGCTGTTCCATGCTGGGCAATCTGGAAACCGAAACCGACTTCAGCCAGCAGGACGACCGCATCGACCGCATGCTGGCGCTGTTTCCGGCCATCATCACCTACTGGTACCGCTTCGCCCACGAAGGCAAACGCATCGACACGGCAAGCGATGTGGACTCCATCGGCGGCCATTTCCTGGAACTGCTGCACGGCAAGAAGCCCAGCGAACTGCACGAGAAGGTGATGAACGTCTCGCTGATCCTCTACGCCGAGCACGAGTTCAACGCCTCCACCTTCACCGCCCGGGTGTGCGCCTCCACGCTGTCTGATATCCACAGCTGTGTGACCGGCGCTATCGGCACCCTGCGAGGCCCCTTGCACGGTGGTGCCAACGAAGCCGCCATGGCCCTGATCCAGAAGTTCAAAACCCCGGACGAAGCCGAAGAAGGCCTGCTGGGCATGCTGGAGCGCAAGGAAAAGATCATGGGCTTCGGCCACGCCATCTACAAGGACTCCGATCCGCGCAACGCCATCATCAAGCAGTGGTCGAAAAAGCTGGCAGAAGAAACCGGCGACACGGTTCTGTACCCGGTTTCCGAGCGCTGTGAAGAAGTCATGTGGCGGGAAAAGAAACTGTTCTGCAACGCAGACTTCTTCCACGCCTCGGCCTACCACTTCATGGGCATTCCCACGGAGCTGTTCACGCCCATCTTCGTGATGTCCCGCGTGTCCGGCTGGACCGCCCACGTCAAAGAGCAGCGTGAAAACAACCGCATCATCCGCCCCAGCGCCGATTACACCGGCCCGGCGGACTCGAAGTGGGTGCCGATTGAGGAACGTCCATGAACACGAATTACCGCAAACCCCTGCCAGGCACCGACCTGGACTATTTCGATACCCGCCAGGCCGTAGAAGACATCCAGGCCGGCGCCTACGACAAGCTGCCATACACCTCCAGAATCCTGGCGGAGCAACTGGTGCGCCGCTGTGATCCCGAGGTACTGACGGACTCACTGAAGCAGCTGATCGAGCGCAAGCGCGACCTGGATTTCCCCTGGTACCCGGCTCGCGTCGTGTGCCACGACATCCTGGGCCAGACCGCACTGGTGGACCTGGCAGGGCTGCGTGATGCCATCGCCGAGAAGGGCGGTGACCCGTCCAAGGTCAACCCGGTTGTACCCACCCAGCTGATTGTGGACCACTCTCTGGCCGTGGAGCACGCCGGCTTCGAGAAAGACGCGTTCGAGAAGAACCGTCAGATTGAAGACCGCCGCAACGACGACCGTTTCCACTTCATCAACTGGACCAAAACCGCCTTCGAGAATGTGGACGTGATTCCCCCCGGCAACGGCATCATGCACCAGATCAACCTTGAGAAGATGTCGCCGGTAGTGCAGGCGAGGGAAGGCGTGGCCTATCCTGACACCTGCGTGGGCACCGACAGTCACACGCCCATGGTGGATGCCCTGGGCGTCATTTCGGTCGGTGTCGGCGGGCTGGAAGCGGAAAGCGTCATGCTCGGCCGCGCCTCCATGATGCGCCTGCCGGACATCGTGGGTGTGGAACTTCAAGGCAAGCTCCGCCCCGGCATCACCAGCACCGATATGGTACTGGCTATCACCGAATTCCTGCGCCGGGAACGGGTAGTTGGCGCCTATCTGGAATTCTACGGTGAAGGCGCCGACAGCCTGACCGTGGGCGACCGCGCCACCATCTCCAACATGACGCCGGAATACGGCGCCACGGCAGCGATGTTCTTCATCGACGACCAGACCATCGACTACCTGAAGCTGACCGGTCGGGAAGACGACCAGGTGGCGCTGGTGGAAAAATACGCCAGGCACACCGGGCTCTGGGCCGACAGCCTGAAAACCGCGGAATACGAGCGGGTGCTGACGTTTGACCTGTCCACCGTGGAGCGCACACTGGCTGGCCCGTCCAATCCCCATGCCCATCTGCCCACCTCCGACCTGGCCAAAGCGGGTATTGCCGGCGCCTGGGAACAGGAAGAGGGCAAAATGCCCGATGGCGCGGTGATCATCGCGGCCATTACCAGCTGTACCAACACCTCCAACCCCAGAAACATGGTGGCCGCCGGCCTGATCGCCCGCAACGCCAACAAATTGGGCCTGACCCGCAAGCCCTGGGTGAAATCCTCCCTGGCACCGGGCTCCAAAACCGTCAAGATGTACCTGGAAGAAGCCAACCTGATGTCCGAGCTGGAAGACCTCGGCTTTGGCGTAGTGGCCTTCGCCTGTACCACCTGCAACGGCATGAGCGGCGCCCTGGATCCAAAGATCGCCCAGGAAATCATGGACCGGGACCTGTTCTCCACCGCGGTACTGTCCGGCAACCGGAACTTCGACGGGCGGATTCACCCCTACGCCAAGCAGGCATTTCTGGCGTCGCCGCCGCTGGTGGTTGCCTACGCCATCGCCGGCACCATCCGCTTCGATATCGAGAAAGACGCTCTGGGATATGATCAGGACGGCAAGCCCGTCACCCTGAAAGACATCTGGCCGGACGATGCGGAAATCGACGCCATCGTGAAAGCCAGCGTCAAACCGGAGCAGTTCCGCAGCACCTACATCCCGATGTTCGATGTCACGAAGAAAGAGCAGGCCAAGAGCAACCCGCTCTACGACTGGCGCCCCATGAGCACCTACATCCGCCGCCCGCCATACTGGGAAGGCGGCATGGTAGGCGAGAAGGCCCTCAAGGGCATGCGCCCGCTGGCCGTGCTGCCGGACAACATCACCACCGACCACCTGTCGCCGTCCAACGCCATCCTGATGGACAGCGCATCTGGTGAATACCTGCACAAAATGGGCGTGCCGGAGGAAGACTTCAATTCCTACGCCACCCACCGTGGTGACCACGAGACAGCCCAGCGCGCCACCTTTGCCAACCCGAAACTGTTCAATGAAATGGTCCGGGATGAAAACGGCAAGGTGAAGCAGGGTTCCCTGGCGCGGATCGAACCGGAAGGCAAGGTCACCCGCATGTGGGAGGCCATTGAAACCTACATGGACCGCAAGCAGCCGTTGATCATCATCGCCGGCGCCGACTACGGCCAGGGCTCCTCCCGCGACTGGGCCGCCAAGGGCGTCGCCCTGGCGGGTGTGGAAGCCATCGTGGCAGAAGGCTTCGAACGCATCCACCGCACAAACCTGGTGGGCATGGGCGTGATGCCGCTGCAGTTCAAGGAGGGCACCACGCGCCATACGCTGAAAATCGATGGCACCGAAACCTTCGATGTGGAAGGCGCCGTGTCGCCAAGGGCGGAACTGGTACTGACCATTCACCGTGCGAGCGGCGAATCCGAACGCGTGCCGGTAATCTGCAGGCTGGATACGGCGGAGGAAGTGTCGATCTACAGGGCGGGCGGTGTGCTGCAGCGCTTTGCCGAAGATTTCCTCCAGTCGGAGGGAGCGGCATGAAACCCCAGATAAAAATCCCCGCCGCCTATATGCGCGGCGGCACGTCAAAAGGCGTTTTCTTTCGCCTGCAGGATTTACCTGAGATTGCACAGCAGCCCGGCAAAGCGCGGGATGAACTGCTTCTGAGGGTCATCGGCAGCCCTGACCCCTACCAGAAACACACCGACGGCATGGGCGGCGCCACCTCCAGCACCAG
This sequence comes from Marinobacter halotolerans, assembly GCF_008795985.1. Classification (NCBI taxonomy): domain Bacteria; kingdom Pseudomonadati; phylum Pseudomonadota; class Gammaproteobacteria; order Pseudomonadales; family Marinobacteraceae; genus Marinobacter; species Marinobacter halotolerans. The sequence continues at coordinate 750,976 of NZ_VMHP01000002.1, forward strand.
CAAAGCGGTGATTCTGGCGGCGCCTACCGAGCCGGACCACGATGTCGACTACCTGTTCGGCCAGGTCTCCATCGACAAACCCTTCGTCGACTGGAGCGGCAACTGCGGCAACCTGAGCGCCGCTGTCGGGGCCTTTGCCATTAGCGGCGGATTTGTTAGCCCGGACCGCATTCCGGAGAACGGCACCTGCACGGTACGTATCTGGCAGGCCAATATTCGCAAAACGATCATTTCCCATGTGCCCATCACCAACGGCGAAGTGCAGGAAACCGGCGATTTTGAGTTGGACGGCGTGACTTTCCCGGCGGCAGAAATCAAGGTGGAATTCATGGACCCGGCGGACGGCGAGGGCGCCATTTTCCCCACCGGCAACCTGATCGACGATCTCGAAGTGCCCGGCCTGGGCTCGCTGCAGGCGACCATGATCAACGCCGGCATTCCCACCATCTTCCTCAACGCCGAAGCCATCGGCTTCAAAGGCACCGAATTGCAGGAGGACATCAACAACGACCCGGGCGTGCTGGAGACATTTGAAACCATTCGTGCCCACGGTGCGGTAAGAATGGGTCTGATAGACAACATCGAACAGGCAGCAAGCCGGCAGCACACGCCGAAGATTGCGTTTGTCGCGGAACCGACCGATTACCAGGCTTCCAGCGGCAAACAGATCAATGCAGACGACGTGGACCTGCTAGTGCGGGCGCTCTCCATGGGCAAACTCCATCACGCGATGATGGGAACCGCCGCCGTGGCGATTGCCACCGCCGCAGCCATTCCCGGAACCGTGGTGAACCTCGCCGCCGGTGGCGGGGACCGCACTGAAGTCGTGTTCGGTCATCCGTCCGGAACCCTGAAAGTAGGCGCAGAGGCAGAGATCACTGACGGTAACTGGGCGGTGAAGAAGGCGATCATGAGCCGAAGTGCCCGGATTTTGATGGAGGGCTCGGTGCGGATTCCCGCGTCAGATTTTTTAACAGGTGAATAAAACGCCTGCTTTGTAAATATCTGACATAGGGCGCTTTCCTTTATCTGGTTTGGTTTTTGCGTTGTGAAGAATTCATCAATGGAAATCACGGAGGAAGTGACAATGATGAATCACAACGCAAAAAAACTTGCCGCAGCGGTTAGTTTCAGCCTCTTTGCCGGCAGTGCAGCCGCTGTGCCGTTTTCAGAAATCAGGATCGGTGACAACGACGGGTTTGGCTATGACGCTGACCCCAATTTCGCGAGCCTCACCGGTGATGGTGGCGCAGCCGATCGGAATTCAGATGGCCATCTGGGTCCTACGGATGTCTTGCCCAGCCACAATGGCGACAGCACCGTTGCGACCGGTTCCGGTGACGATTTCGATAATCGTAATGGGGAGTCTGTGTCAGGCACTGGTTTTACAGATACGGGAACCCAGGGCACAGAGTTTACCGATATCAGCCTGTCCACCAGTTACGATTCGTCTTCCTCGAGCAACCAGGTGTATAACGCAAACGATGGAACGTCAGGTAGCGGAGGTACTTTCCCTGCGGGTTCGTCCACAAGCCTGCCAAACCAGCCTGGTTTCTCTTTCCTTTTCGAAGTATCACAGTCAGACATTTTGGCTGGGACACCCATCTTCTTTAACATGGTCTTCGCGGACTATGACGTTACTCCGGCCGCTATCGACTTTGTTTTTGCGTCTGGCAGTAAAACAATTGGCGTCACTCCGCAGAACAACAGCTCCAACGATGGGTTGATTCAGGGCGCATTCGCCACTCTGGATTTCTATGACGTGTTCACAAACACTGGCAGTGGCATCTGGGGTGGCGAGGTAGCTGTAAACTTCGACGCTCCAAGGGAGCCTTACACCGCATTTGACTATGTTGAACTGAGTGTGGAACCTCTGGTTGTGGACGTTCCTGAGCCCGGCACTCTGGCGCTTTTTGCGCTAGGCCTGACAGGGCTTCTGAGTGTGAGAGGTATGTCGCGCAGGGCGGCGTGATGCAGATTGGTTTTGTTTAAGTGGTACGGAAAACCGGGGCAGTTGCCCCGGTTTTTGTTGTAGCCATGAAATCTCAGGCCTTGCGGCGTGAGAGGCCGAGGCCCAGCAGGCCAAGCCCCATCAGGGCCAGGGTTGCTGGCTCCGGAACCGCTGTGGCGGTGATGCTGAAGCCGGTACGGCCGCCGTGATCTTCTCTAAGCAGCTGCAGGTAGTGGGTGCCAGCGCCCAGGGTTGTTCCAAACGAATACTCCCCAGCGAAGTCGCCACCGGGTGCCATGGCACCAAAAACGTAGCCGCCGTTGATCCAGGCATAGATTCCGTTGTCGATTCCGATATCAACCGTCACTGTGGCAGACTCGGTGAGTTCGAACTCATAGATGATCGCAGTCTCGTGGTTCACGGTCCATGTAGCGGGAATGTCCATCAATCCTGACCAATTAGCCGAGAGATTCGCAGGATCGGTCAGCCAGTTGCCCAGCGCTGGGGTTGAATCCAGAGTCGGCTCGCTCAGCGGATTTTGAAGCGGGTCACCCTCAGAAACGTTTGGTGCAGGGAAATAAACCGGGTCTGATCCATCGTAGGTTGAATAAAGATCGCCCAGATTATTGTTGTAATAACCCTGTGTGGAACCGTCGATGATCACGGTCGCAGAGGCAACACTGGCAAAAAGGCTCAGGGCGGCGCCGGCGAGGATTTGATGGGATGTTTTCATAACTTACTCCGTTGACTTCATGGGGATACTACCAACCCAGTCGTCTAAGCAAGTTTGAAGCCAAGAAAATAAATCTATTTAAAACATGGCTCTAGGGGGTTTCCTGGTCAAGCTACTCCAGGAAGTGTAAATAAAACCGACGTATCTGGGTTCGCTGAACTCAGCGGCCAAATAGTCTAGGCTGATAGTAGTGCCAATCGCAGGAGTATCCAGCGTATGACCACCAACGCCGAACAGAACCAACGCCCTGATTACGATCAGGTGATCCAGCAAATCGCCGATTACACCCTTAATTACCGCATAAGCAGTGAGGAAGCCTGGAACACGGCCCGCTACTGCCTGATGGACACCCTTGGCTGCGGGCTGCTGGCCCTGCGCTTCCCGGAATGCACCAAACATCTGGGGCCACTCGTGGAAGGCACGCTGGTTCCCCACGGCGCGCGAGTGCCAGGCACCCAGTTCCGACTGGACCCAGTGAAAGCCGCCTGGGACATTGGCTGTATTATTCGCTGGCTGGATTACAACGACACCTGGCTGGCAGCAGAGTGGGGGCATCCCTCGGATAACCTGGGCGGCATTCTGGCGGTTGCGGACCATCTCTCCCAGAAGCGCATTGCGGAGGGCTACGCGCCAATCACCGTAAAATCAGTGCTGGAAGCCATGATCATGGCCCACGAGATCCAGGGCGTGCTAGCGCTGGAAAACTCCTTTAACCGCGTCGGGCTGGATCACGTGGTATTGGTGAAGGTGGCCTCTACGGCCGTCTGCGCCAAGCTCATGGGCGCCAACCGCGACCAGATGTTGTCCGCCCTGTCCCACGCCTGGGTGGATGGCCAGTCGTTGCGAACCTATCGGCATGCGCCCAACGCCGGCTCCCGTAAATCCTGGGCGGCTGGTGATGCAACCTCTCGGGCGGTAAGGCTTGCGGACATGGCCATGCGGGGCGAAATGGGCGTACCGGGTGCCCTGACCGCGCCCCAGTGGGGCTTCTACGATGTATTGTTCAGCAAGACCAACAAAGACCAGAAGCTGAAGCCGGACGACAAGCGTCAATTTTCTTTACCACAGGACTTCGGCTCCTACGTGATGGAGAACATCCTGTTCAAGATTTCGTTTCCAGCAGAGTTCCACGCCCAGACCGCGGCCGAAGCGGCTGTTCAGCTGCACCCCCAGGTGAAGGGCCGGCTTGATGAGATTCAGAAGATCGTGATCACCACCCACGAATCCGCCATCCGCATCATCTCCAAGCAGGGCAAGCTGGCCAACCCGGCGGACCGGGACCACTGCCTGCAATACATGACGGCCGTCCCGCTGATATTCGGTTCGCTAACCGCTGAACACTATGAAGACGAATTTCACCAGACCCATCCGGAAATCGATCGCCTTCGGGACGTGATGGAAGTCGTGGAAGATCCCCGGTACACCCAGGAATATCTGGAGGCGGACAAACGTTCGATCGCCAATGCTGTACAGGTGTTTTTCACTGATGGAAGCAGCACGGATCAGGTAGCTGTGGAGTACCCCATCGGACACCGCCGGCGCAGAGAGGAAGGCATGCCGGAGCTGGAAGCGAAATTCGCAAATAACCTGAGGACCCGTTTCCCGCCGCAGCACTGCGAGCGCATTCTGGAGGCTTGCCGTGGGGGAGTGGTGCTTGAGCGAATGTCGGTGAATGAGTTCGTGGGATTATTTGTGATTTAAGCTCACTGGAACGCATAATCCTGACCCGGAATCCCGAACTGCGGCTTTTTTTTGGGGGGGATTACCGTTGAGCATTCGAGAAATCCCCGAGCTTATCGGGGACCCTTACCAAAAAACATTTCAGCTGGATTTTTTTCGGCGAAGGACTCCCAGTCCAATTAAACCGAGGCTGAACATCGCCAATGTACCCGGTTCGGGAACGGAAACCGTGGGAGGTGTCTCTTCCTGCGCGTCCTGGTTGCCGAATATTTGTGTCCTTATTTCGATGCTGCCACTAGAGTTGAATTCAGGGAAAGAAAACCCGGTTAAATTCTGGTTTTCTTCCAGTGAACGGATACCGTTTTCTTCTTTGCCACCCTGGCTGAAGTAATAAGAAACACGTGTCGATATATTTGTCGTTAAGCCAAGCCCGTATGTCTTGCCTGTTTCCAGGAACAGCGACAGTGCATCTGACTGTTTGAACGTCAAACCATCGTCCGCGAAAGACTTCTCCCCTTGGTACAGCAAGGTCCCACTGTTCGAGTTTGGTCCCTGATCAACGTCATAGATCACAAAATTGACGTCGGCATTCTCGGAAAGGTCAAACTCAATAGAAAAACTGGTCAGGTTGGTTCTTTGGTCAACCTCGAAAAACGAAATGATTCCTTGATTTCCTCCAACATTAAAAGTGCGATCGAGGTTATTGCTCTCAAAGAGTAGAGTCGACATCGCGATGCTGGGAGATGCTGCCAGGACCGCCGTGAGAAGAAATGTTGGGCCTGTTCGGTTAGCAGAAAAAAACATGTTGGTTCTCCGTCCGTGTTGCTTGCAATGGATTCATTCCAAATGGGGCAATTATTGATCCAAGACTACATTAACAAGGTGAAATCAGTAACGTAGGTTATTTTCCAAATAAAAGTTTGTTGTATGTGTAAATAATGTCGACATGAATGCACACCTTCACGAATGTCACATTGATTTGCATGCGCTATTCGTATCATCTTCGGTTCGCCAACTGCTGAACATCACGAAGACGGGTTCCACCAGACCTACCCTGAAATCGACCGCCGGCGCAGAGAGGAGGGCAGGCGAGAGCTGGAAGCGAAATTCGCCGCCAACCTGCGAACCCGGTTCCCGCCGCAGCACTGCGAGCGCATTCTGGAAGCCTGTCGTGGGGGGGTGCTTGAGCAAATATCGGTGAATGAGTTCGTGGGGTTATTTGTGATTTAAGCTCACTGGAACATAACGTAAAAACCCCACCTCAGTGGGGTTTTGTAACCGCAGTGGCTAGAGCTGGAATCAGGCTTTGCGCCGGCGAGCCAGCCCAAGTCCTGCCAGGCCGAGACCCAGCAAAGCCAGTGTGCCAGGCTCTGGTACTTCAGTAATCTTGCCGGAGTACAGTAAACCGAATGGGTTAGACGTTGTATCAGTGCCTGAGCCGACTTGATAGGACACCATCTCGATGGAATAGGTTCCTGCACCGAGTGAAGTGTTGTAGTTATAGCCTTCGTCAACTTCGCATCCAATCGGGCCATTGGCGCAGGTGGATTGAGTGAAGTTGGCTCCCTTGATCAGGATTCCATCAAAATAAAAATCAGATGTGTCATCGGTCCAGATCCAGAAATCCAGCAGGCCGCTGGAAGAAAGTGTGAAGGTCTCCGTTACCTTCATGATTGACTGTTTACCGTCCGAATTTTCAGCGCTGCCAGCCCTTGGAGCAAGAACATCCCCTTGATAGCCGGTGTCGTCGTAGGAAACCCACACGGATCCTTCATAAGGATTGTTCTCCGGTGCCCATGAGGGATGTGCATCTACCTCTTGCAACGTACACGAATCGCCAGCCGATCCGCCAAACGCTGCGCCCAGTTCGCATGATGCTGTTCCACCGCCGGAAACGATCGGTGTGGCTGCTGCAAAGGCGGAAAAGCCTAATCCCAGGGCAGCTACCGCCAACGTTGTTCTGACCTTCATGTTATTTCTCCCAAAAGCTTGTTTGTGGCGATTGCTGAAATTTTTCGGGCATCGCCCCTGGGGTAAGGCGCTGCGAGTTTTATGCCAGATTTTATAAAGTAGAGACCCCTAAGGGATTTAAGTCTGTTTGTGGTTGCTTTGTCGTTATATCTGTAAAAATTATCGACACAATTCATGCTCACGATGACTTGTCAGGTATCCCGGATGGGAGATGGGTAGGCCTTTCTTTAGTTGGTTTGTTGTCGTTAAGTCTCTAGAAAACAAAAAACCTACCGCAGTGGAATTTTCTCAATGAGAGTGCCTGAGCCTGAAATCAGACTTTGCGGCGAAGGGCCAGAACCAGTCCAGCGGCTCCCCGAACTCTTCAGTTTGCTGTGACAGAGGATGCTTTGCATCGTAAGAGCCGATCAGAACCGCGCTGCTGTTATTGCTCGGTGCCGAGTCGAGGGCTGCAGTGTCTTCAAAATTCTTCAATAAATGATTCTGGGTTTAAGAATATAAGCCCTCCTCGCCTGGAACATCGCCGGTCTGGCTCAAAAGTGGTGTGTCAACATCCTTTACAGAAGCTCTTCATGAAATGTTTGGTCGAAAATTAACCAGGTGAAATCGAAGCCTTTTCTAGCGATGGCATGCGGGTTGCTATCTGGCTTGTCGAGAGCAAGGCTTTCCCAAAAGGACGGGGGCTTTGACCACCCACAAAGAAGACGTCATGCAGAGGTGAAAAGGATGAACAGATCCATCGGTTTGTTAATGGGAGCGGTTGTCGCAAGCACTTTTTCTCTGAGTGCAACGGGAGCGGAAATCAAGTTTGATGAAAAAAACTACTTTCTGCCGGGCGACCCGACTGACTATGGGGTAGAGGTGAAGTCACCGACACTCTATTACCCGGATTTTTCGGTAAGCGCTGGCTATTCCAACAAGAATCTGGCGGACGGTGTTTCCTTCAATCGCGACACGGACATAACAACAGGCGATAACGTAAAGGTCTGGAGGGATACCGGTCCGGCACATGGTGGTCTTGGTGTCGAATCGGGCTTGACTGGTGATAGTGACAACTTTGAAGGCAGTCTTAATAATAACGTCAACAACGACGAGGTTCTGTTTTTTGACTTCAAGAGCATCGTAAGCCTCACGAAAGTCTGGTTGAACGCAGGCGATGATGGAAATCCGGGCAATGTGAGCCCTGGCAACAATAGCCACCAGGATTTCTTCACCTCAGATGCAAGCGATGTGTTTGATGTGTTCTTTTCCAATGACGGAAAAAATTACACCTCGATCATGGGCAACACAGCCCCCCAGGATAGTGGATTCGGACTGGAGCTGTTAACTGTGCTGGATTCTTTGGGTAGCAGTGTTGAGTCGAAATGGTTTGCAGTTTCCCATGTTGGCCCTGTTGATTCGGTAGGCGGCTACATCGAGAAGATCGAGTACGCAAGCGTACCCGAGCCAGGTACCCTCGCTCTGCTGGGTCTTGGCCTTGCCGGTCTGGGCCTGTCCCGCAGGCGCAAGCAGGCCTGATATCAGGCTGTAAAATCCACCGACAACCCGGAAGGAATCCGGGTTGTCGGTTTTATTTATGTGCGGTTAGGCTTTAAGTTGTCGTTGCGGCGGTTGCCGCAACCGTAAATTGCAGTAAACTGCTATCCACAAAGTTTGTAGCTGGACGCATCGGATGCGTCTGATCTTATTGTGAATAGCACAAGGAGTTGACGTGGCCCACGTCAGACTGTTCAGACACTACATACATCTTCCTTATGTCATTCTTGGCCTGATCGACTTTCTGGTCCTGGTCTTCGCCTTTGCTCTGGCTGTTTTCTTCAAATATTTCGGCGATCTGTCTTTTTTCGGCGAAAATCTTCAGTTTGTGCTGCCATCCGCGGCGGTGTTCGGGCTCTTCAACCTGCTGGTGATGATCTCCCTGGGTGTTCATCAGTCCCGTATCGAAGACGGTATGTCGGGCATGATGTTGCGCACCATCATGTCCCTGATCGTGGGCATTCCATTATGTGGTTTCGGTTATCTGGTGGCCTCTGACTGGCTCTGGTACCTGGGGTCCAGCAATGTTTTGACGACCGGCACCGTGTTCGGCGTGTTTCTGCTTGGCGCCGTGCGCTCGCTTTTCTTCGCCACTGCTGGCAAGGAACGGTTCAAACGCAAGGTGCTGGTACTCGGGGCCGGGTTCCGGGCCCGGCAGATCCTGGAAGACCTCAAAACGCCCTTTAACCGCAAAGGTTTCACGCTTTCAGGTTTTGTTGCCCTGCCGGACGAGCCCGTGGAAGTGGCCCGGGAAAGCTTGCTGAATATTCCCACAACCATTCACCAGTACATTCTCAAGTACCCGGTAAACGAAATCGTGGTCGCCGTGGACGACCGCCGCAAAGGCCTGCCGATGGAAGACCTTCTGGAGTGCAAGATGGAAGGCGTAAAAATCGTCGATGGCGCCACCTTCTATGAGCGCGAATCCCGCAAGGTGGCCCTGGAAATGGTCACCCGGGGCTGGTTGGTGTTCTCTGACGGCTTCACCGTGTCTTCGGTATTCGGGATTGGAAAGCGTTCACTGGACATTCTTTCGGCTTCGGTGCTGCTTTTGGCGGGTGCTCCGCTGATGCTGCTTACCGTTATTGCCATTAAAATAGAAGACGGGCTCAAAGCCCCGGTGCTTTACAGCCAGGAGCGGGTCGGACTGAACGGCAAGGTATTCAACGTTTACAAGTTCCGGTCCATGATTACTGATGCGGAAAAAGACGGCGCCGTATGGGCAAGCAAGAACGATGCGCGGGTCACCAAAGTAGGTGAGTTTATCCGCAAGGTCAGAGTCGATGAGCTCCCGCAGATCTTCAACGTGCTCAATGGCAGTATGGCTTTTGTGGGCCCCAGGCCTGAGCGCCCTGTGTTTGTCGAGCGGCTTTCGGAAAAGATCCCCTTTTATACTGAACGCCACAGAGTCAAACCCGGGCTGACCGGCTGGGCACAATTATGCTTCGCCTATGCGGACAATGAGGAAGACACCCGGGAAAAGCTGAGATACGACCTCTACTACATCAAGAATCAGAGCCTGCTTCTTGATTTGCTGGTTATAATTCAGACAGTAGAAGTGGTATTGTTCAAGAAGGGATCAAGGTAGTTTCGGGACCAGCTCTCCCCGAGACATGGAAACAGACACGGAACCAGAGAGGATTGACAATGTCATCGAAGTATTCACGTTGGGGGCTGCTGATGTCCCTGGCAGCGGTAGCTTTTATTGCCGGCTGTGCCACTAACTCCCCCTCCTCAAGCGAGAAAATCCAGCAGGCTCTGAACCTGGAGACAACCAACAGCGTCGACCAGTACATTTTAGGGCCGACTGACGTTGTGCGCGTATCTGTCTGGCGTAACCCGGATCTGAGTATTTCAGTGCCAGTTCGCCCCGACGGCAAAATCTCGGTACCCCTGATCGGTGATGTGCACGCAACTGGTGAGACGCCAGAAGGCCTGGCAGACCAGATAGAAACTGGGTTGTCCGGCTATATTCGGGAGCCGCAGGTCAGTGTTGTGGTAACCAGCATGGGCAGCCATGAATACATTGATCGTGTAAGAGTCACCGGCGCAGTCAAGAGCCCCTTGTCCGTGCCGCATCGTGCTGGAATGACGGTACTCGATATGTACCTGACTGCGGGCGGTGGAAACCAGTTTGCAGCCGCAAACGATGCGATGCTCTACCGACCGATGGGCGGGGAAGTCGTCGCGATTCCGGTCCGGCTTGATGACATTCTGAATAAAGGCGACATTGAAACGAATTATGCAATGCGTCCAGGAGACATACTTGCTGTGCCGGAACGAAGCTTCTGATCCGTTAATGAAACCAGTAACGTTCCGCACCCCCCCCGGGTGAACATTAGTGTGAGTATTCGAATATGGCATTGCCACTATCCAGTTTACCGGTAGAAATTCTCAGGGAAATCCGCTCCCGCAAATGGCAGGTATTCCTGGCGTTTGTGATTGTGAGCTTTGTGGTGCTCGCTGCCGGTTTTGTCTGGCCTTACAAGTACAAGTCTGAAGTTGTGATCTTTGTCGATGACCAGAACATCATCCGGCCGCTTATGGAAGGCAGCGCAATTACCACAAAGGTCAGTGATCAGGTCTCCTCTGCGCGGCAAACACTGTCCAACAGGGACGCTTTGACAGAGGTAGCGACCGACCCCGGTATCTGGGGTTCGGGGTCTCAGACCGTCGATCAGGCAACGATCGAATCACGCATAGGGGCCTTGCGCGCCAATCTGGAAGTTAGCCGGGTCGGCGGAGGTTATTTCTCGATTGGTTATGTGTCGGAGTCGCCTGCTGAGGCATTTCGTATTGCGCAGCGCCTCGGCCAGTTGTTCATATCGGAAAGCTCCCAGAAGAAGCGCGTTGAAAGCCGCAGCGCCTATGATTTCATAGACAAGCAGGTAAAAAGCTATGAGCAGCAGTTGGCCCAGGTAGAACAAAGGCTTCAGAACTTCCTCTCGGAAAATAAAGAAGGAACAGAAGAAGAAGCACGAACCAGAATGGGCAATCTCAAGTCTCAACTGGAACTGGCTGAGCTGGAGAGAACGGAGCTGCAGGCAAGAGTTGAGTCGCTTCAGGAACAACTGAACAATATCGATCCAACGCTCCGCCAGGGCAGAACCGCCGATGCTTATCAGCAAAGAATTAGCGATATGGAGGCGAAGCTTGACGATCTCAGGCTGCGCTATCTCGATACCTATCCGGACATTGTGATCCTTAAAGAGCAGATCGCGGAGCTGCGTAAACAGAGGGAGAGGGCTCTGGAAGAAGGACAAGGCGTTAGCGAAGCTGTCTCTGGCCAGGAAGTCGTAAACCCTATCTATCAGGACATTCGCTCCTCTCTGTCGAAAACACGGGCAGACCTCGAGACCACCACAACCCGCATTAATTCGCTCCAGCGTCTGATCGCAGAACAGGAACAGCGGATGGACCGGATACAGGAAAACAAAACCCAGTACTCGGAAATAACCCGGGATATGAAAGTTAATACCCAGATCTACAACGATCTGCTGAAGCGCAGGGAAAGAGCACGAGTTTCCATGCACCTGGATATCGAGGGTCAGGGCCTTAACTATGAAATCTACGAATCGGCCCAGTACCCCACTCAGCCTTCCGGCGTTAAGTTTCCGATGTTCGCGCTCGCCGGCATTTTCCTGGGCGCGTTCGCACCTTTCGGTGCCATTGCCGGCCTGCTTCAGATTGATCCGCGGGTACGCGCCCGCCAGCAACTTGAGGAAGACGTGGGCCTGCCAGTACTCGCGGAAATTCCGCAAGTGCGCACCCCTTACGAGAAACGTCGGGACCGTTGGGTGACCGTCACCATTTCTGTATTTGCCGTAGTATCAGTAGCCGCATACGTTGGCATCGCAGCGGCTGCGCTGTTGGGAGTTATTTAATGGTGGACTATAAACACGGCAGAACCGGTTCAAGTAAAAATGTTGAAGAAGGCATTTTCGATAAAGCGCGTGACCAGCAACAGGAGCCGGAGGACGGCGAAACGCGGGACAGCGCGGAACTGAAGCTGCGTGACGATAGCAATCTGGATCGGCGCCCCCAACATAACGGATCATACCTTGATGGCGATGATTCGCGCATGCTGGTGCCCAGTTCGCTGGAGCTAGGCGCGGGCGCTGTTGACAAGTACGTTATCAGCAAACAGATCGTCAAGATGCAGGAGCCACGCAGGCTGACCCCTGACGATCTGGACGAGCGCCGTATTGTCTATCCCGAATCCCGCAACCGGGATCTGGTTAACCGGTTCCGTCACCTGAGGACCAAGCTGCTGGAACTCTCGGGGGGGAACAACTTTACCATGGTCGTAACCGGCACCAGCGAGGGTGCGGGTACCTCCTTCATGGCTCTGAACCTTGCAGCGGCGTTTGCTTTTGATCAGTCCAAAACAGCACTGATTATCGATTGCAACCTTCGCAACCCCACGCTGCACTCGCAGTTGGACCTTGCGGCGGAAACCGGCCTGACCGATTTCCTGGAAGATTCGGATTACGATATCGGCAAAATCATCTACCCGACAGGCATACCACGCCTTCGGCTGGTGCCCGCAGGCAGCCAACGGGAAGATGCCTCAGAGTTTTTCACTTCGTTCCGTATGAAGCAGTTCCTGCAAGCCATTCGTCGCCGTTATCCCGACCGTTTTATTGTGCTGGATACCGCGCCCATCAGCGATTCACCGGATGCCCGCATTCTCGGGGACCTGTGTGACTATTCCATGCTCGTTGTGCCCCATGGGAAAATCACCAGTGCGTCCGTGGAGACTGCGGCTCGGGCCTTTGATCCGGATAAGTTCGTAGGAGCCGTTATCAATGGATAGGTCAATCGGGGCAGGGACGCTCCGGCGCAGGCTGACAGTGCTACTCGCCGGCCTCCTGATTCTGGCACCACTGAGTACCCATGCACAGCTGCGAATCAGCGGCAACCAGTCCGCTCGTTTTACAGACAATGCAGCAAAAACACCGACAAACGAACAGAGTGACCTTGAGAGCACCACCTCACTAACCGCTGTCTACGAATCCGACCCCGGAAGGTGCAACGCCACTTTTTCCGGTACTGTTGGTTACTCCATCTGGCTGGACGAGTCGTTTGATAACGAAACCAACGCCAACATGAACCTGAACAGCGAATGCGAACTGTCCCCCGGTTTCTACTGGGACCTGGATAACAACCTGCGTGAGGTTCGCCAGGACAGCACTCAGAGCGATACCCCGGCGAACCGCACTAGGAAAAACGTGTTTAGTACCGGCCCCCGATACGTCTGGCGCCTGGGAACACTTGATACCGTTACCTTCAGCAGTCGTTATGAAGACACCGAGTTCGAAGAACCGGAAGAAACGGACAGCGAGCGATACGTGGGCCAGGTAGCATGGTCCCATCTGTTCAGCCCCACACTGACCGGCGGTGTCAGCGGGTCTTACACCAGCACCGAGCTTGATACCGGGGCTGAGGTAAACGTCCAGACAGTTCGGCTTACATCCAGCAAACAGTGGGCGACCACGTCATTTTCAGGCTCCATTGGCGTCAGTGAAATCGAAACCGAGGTAGGGAACGTCTCACAGAAGAGCGACGGACTTGTCGGTCAGCTAGAATTGACGCGAACGCTGAACCCCAGCACCCGCTGGTATATCCGCGCTTCCCGCGAACTTACGGACCGCACCTCCGACATTGATATCCAGTTTGGAGAATTTGATTTCGGTTTTAACGAAAGCATTTCCGTTGAGACAACGACCGTTGCGACCGGCCTGACTAAAAGCTTTTCGGACCAGGGCAACCTGAATATTGAGGTGTTTGCTAACCAATCCGACCAGCTTGAAAGCGATCAGTTGGAAGAGCAGGTGGGGCTCAACCTCGGTTACTCGAGGCCCATCACCGGACGGCTCAGTGGCAATGCCCGCCTCGGGTATCGTTATCTAACCTTCGAAGAGAACCAATCGGATGACGCAACAGCCAATGTGCGTGTGGGCCTCAGTTATCAGGCAAGTCGCGAACTCAGCTTCTCAGGTCAGCTGGGCCATGAACGCAAAACCAGTGATGTCAGCAGTCGGGAATATGACGAGTCCTTTGTATTGATTTCAGTAGGATACCGGTTCCGTTAACGGGCCAGCGACTTTAACAAGGTATTGAACTCATGGCAGACCAAATCGACAACGCACTCACCATCGATGTGGAAGACTACTTCCAGGTTGCTGCACTGGCTGAGGCCGTGCGTCGTGAAGACTGGCATTCCATGGAATACCGGGTAGAGGCCAACACCAACCGGTTGCTGGAACTGCTGGACCGACATAATACCCGGGCGACCTTCTTTACCCTGGGCTGGGTGGCAGAAAAGTCACCCCAACTGGTGCGGAATATTCAGAAAGCTGGCCATGAAGTGGCCAGTCATGGCTACAGCCATCAATTGATCTACAACCAGACACCAGAGGTTTTCCGCGACGAAACTCGCCGCTCCAAGCAGATTCTGGAAGACATCACCGGCGAGCCCATTACCGGTTACCGCGCAGCCAGTTACTCCATCACCAACCAGTCACGCTGGGCCCTGGATATACTCGCCGAAGAAGGCTTCGTGTGGGATTCCTCGATTTTCCCGGTACACCATGACCGCTACGGCATGCCCGGTACCCCGCGGTGGCCACACAGGCTGAAGACCGACCAGGGCCACGAACTGGCCGAGTTCCCCCTGAGCACCCTGAAATTCCCCGGTTACACGCTGCCCATTGCTGGTGGAGGCTATTTCCGGCTGTTTCCTTACTGGTTCAGCCGCTGGGGCCTGGGAAGTATCAACCGCCAGGGACAGCCCTTCGTGTTCTACCTGCACCCATGGGAAGTAGACCCGGAACAGCCGCGGCTGGACGTAAAGTGGTTCTCCCGCTTCCGGCACTACAACAATCTGGACGTTTGTGAGCACAGGCTGGACCAGTTGCTGGGGCACTTCCGGTTCACCGCCATGGGTGACGTACTCAAAAACCTGCAACTACTGGAAGGGGAAGGGTCGGCCAGGGTTAGCGAACAGAAGGTGGAATCCGCATCACCATGCTAGTGCTTCTGTTCTGGGTATCGTTTTTGCTCCTGTTTTACATCTATTTTGGCTATCCACTGTTGGCCAGAATGCTTTCCTCTGCGCGGCCCAGGCCCGTAAACGCCACCCTCGGATACCAGCCAAAGGTCTCCATCCTGATTGCGGCCTACAACGAAGCAAAGGATATCGAAACTACCCTGCAGAACAAACTGGCGCTTGACTACCCGCCGGAAAAGCTGGAAGTGCTGGTGATCTCGGACGAATCCAGCGATGGCACAGACGAGATCGTAGAGCGCATAGCCAACGGTGCGCGCTCCAGTGTCCGGCTGTTTCGTCAGGTACCCCGGCAGGGCAAGACCGCTGGCCTGAATACCCTGGTTCCGGAAACCACCGGCGATATCCTGCTGTTTTCAGACGCAAACTCCCAATGGGATACCCAGGCCGTCAACAGGCTGTGCAGCAACTTTGCCGACCCGCAGGTGGGCTATGTCACCGGCAAAATGGTCTATGTCAACGAGGACGGCTCCCTGGTGGGGGATGGCTGCAGCGCCTACATGAAATATGAAAACTGGCTGCGCCAGCAGGAAACCCGTGTCGGCTCAGTAGTGGGTGTGGATGGCGGCATCGACGGTATGCGCAAAACGCTCTATCAACCCCTGAACGCAGATCAATTGCCGGATTTTGTACAACCGCTGAAAGTGGTGGAACAGGGTTACCGCGTTATTTACGAACCGGAAGCACTGCTCAAAGAAGAAGCCCTAAACGACAGTGAAAGCGAATTCAGCATGCGGGTGCGCGTCAGCCTGCGGGCACTCTGGGCCCTCAAAAACATGCGCCACTTGATGAACCCATTCCGGGACCCGATTTTCGCCTGGCAATTGATCTCCCATAAGCTGCTGCGTTACACCGCCTTCGTGCCACTGTTCACCCTGGCCGTTAGTACCCTGTTGCTGGCCCCTACGCGGGGTATTTACACGCTGGCTGCCATCGGCTTGGTTGTCTTTGCCGCACTGGCCTGGACAGGACACAAGCGGGAAGGAGAGGGCAGATGCTTATCCGCAGCCTACTCGATACCGTATTACTTCATGCTTCTGAACATTGCTTCCTACAAGGCAACGAGCGCGTTCCTTAAGGGTGAGAAGAAGGTTGTCTGGAATCCAAGGAAGGGGTAACCGGGAGCTGTTTTCATGTAGTTTTCTGTTACAGCGATTGAAATCTGAAGGTTAAATAATGGAAGAAGGTAACCGGCCAGTGCGGTGGCTGACTAACTGCTCCCCTCTGGTCAACTGTGAAGATCATGGAAAGCGATTTATTTGTGAAACGGTACCTGACGATATCGGGGGGCTCTCGCGCCTCTGGATATTGTTCAGAGGGCTTTTCCGGAACCAGGTTGCCGTTATTCACCAGTCTGGCAAAGACATCGTAATTCTAGTCATTTTTAACAAAGTGTTTTTCCGCGGCACGCGCAAGATCGTTGGAATTGATTTTCAGTTTGCGCGGCCCGAGCCCGGCAAGGTGGGAAGGCTCAAGGCCTTGGTTTGGAAGTGGGCTTGGTCGAACGTTAACCTCGTTATTGCCCACATGCGTTTCATTAAAGAACTGAATCGTTTTTACGGCATTACAGAAGAAAACTTCATGTTCGTCCCATTTAAGATCAATGGCTTTGAGACTATTGATGCAGAGAATATTTCTGACGAAGGATATGTGTTTACAGGGGGCTACTCGCGGCGGGATTACCGTACGTTTTGTGCTGCCATGGCCATGCTCCCTGATATTCCGGCAAAGTTGGTGACCCTTAATCCGGAAGCTCTTCGCGTGCATGGTGTAAACGATAAGGATATTCGTGCCCCGCAGAATGTTGAAGTCATCAGGCATGATCAGAACCCGCAAACCTGGCAGAGATTTGTCGGTAAGTCCCGCTGTGTTGTCATCCCAATTTCAGAGGAGACAATTTGTTCTAATGGAATCAGTGTTTGTTTGAATGCCATGGGCCTGCGTAAACCCGTCGTCATTTCAAGATCTCCCGCAGTTGATGGGATATTTGAAAGCGGAAGGGAATGCGTCATCGTGGATTTTAAGGATCCAGAGGGCACGGCGTCCGCTATCCGAAAGCTTTGGGACGACACAGCCTTCAGAGAGCAACTGGCAGAGCAGGGGTACAGTGCTGCCAAGGAGTTTGGTGGCGTAAATGCTTTGATGGAACGGATCGCCCAGGCTGTACTTGCCTCTCCGGTGGTCTCATCAAAAGCAGATTAGGGAATTCAAGTATGGATAACGAGACTACTGATATCTGCATCCTGATGGATTACTACCGCGACCCATGGGCTGGTACCGAGAGCCAGGTCTTTAAGCTGGTGCAGGGTCTTCTCGAGAGGGGTGTAGGAGTCAGATTTGTGGTGCTGAGGGGGTCAGAATATACCCAAAATGGCCGTTTCCCTGTGCCCGTTGAGGTTTTGAATGTCGGGAAGATTGCAAGTTTAGGCAGTTTTTTGAAAATGTATCGACTTGGGCGATCTTTGAGGAAGCAAGGCACTGGTCTGGTTCATGTATTTTTCAATGACGCGTCCGTACTGGCTCCGCCGATAATGAAGGTTTTGGGTATTCCTTGCCTCATTTCGCGTCGTGATATGGGGTTCTGGTATACCGCTGCATACCGAAGAATTTTGCCGATCACTGGCCGCTTCGTTACGGCCGCCATCTGTAACAGTCAGGCAGTCGCAAAAGTAACCGAGGAAGTGGAATGTCTGTCTGAATCGAAGCTGAGTGTGATTTACAACGGCTATCCGGAATTGAAAGCTCAGAGCCCGGAGCCACGCATTCTGACTGTTAATGAAAAAGCTTTGAAAGTCGGTATTGTAGCGAACCTTAGACCAATTAAACGCATTGGTGATGCCATAGAGTCAGTTGCTTTGGCACGTTCGAAAGGCATTGAAATTGAGCTTCATGTAATAGGTGGTGGAGACGATGAGCCCTACCGCAGGCAGGCCACCCGCCTGGGGATCGAGGCTGCGTGCAATTTTTGGGGTCAACAGACACAGGTTGATGATTTTATTGCGGGCTTCGACATTGCGTTGCTGACCTCTGAGTCTGAGGGATTTTCCAATTCAATTATTGAATATATGCGAAACGCCAAACCAGTTATCTGTACGGATACTGGCGGGAATAGCGAGATAGTTGAACATGGAATTAATGGATACCTCTATCCAGTTGGCGATGTAGAAAGCCTGGCATCGAGACTGGTTGAACTGGCACATGAACCTGAGCGCAGAGCACAAATGGGCCAAGCGGGCCAGGGAAAGGTGTTGAGCGCCTATTCTGTGGAGCGCATGCTTGATGAGCATTTGGCACTTTATGGACGCATAACCGGCAAGAGAATCACGGAGAATCTCAGCCATGCTTGATACGCTGTCCAGGTACGTTTTTTACCCGCTCTGGGATTTAAAAGATCGAAGCAAGAGACTTGACCATTGGCGGGCGCTCGAGAAGCAGCAGTGGTGGAGCCCCAAAGCGGTATCCGAACTGCAGTGGGCGCGACTGCGAGCATTGGTTGCTCATGCAGGGAAGCACAGCCCGTTTTACCGTGATCTTTTTGCCCGCATCGAGTTTGATGGTGAGAACCTGTTTTCCACCCAGGCCTTTCAGCAATTGCCGGTGACCACCAAAGCCGATATCCGTAACGGAACTGATCGCTTTATTAGCGAAACTCACCAGAAAGATAGGCTCGTCATCGCCAAAACTGGTGGTTCTACAGGCGTGTCGCTGAATCTATATTTTGATGAGGAATGTCAGGAAAAGCGCAACGCAGCCCAACTTATGGCCGACCGCTGGGCTGGCTGGGAACTCGGGATGAAAAAAGCGGCTGTCTGGGGAAATCCCCCTGTGCCGGCTACCATCAAACAAAAGCTTCGGCACCATTTGCTCGATCGGACAATTTATCTCGATACCATGGATCTAAATGATCAGAGCATGGGGGATTTTGTCGAGCTCTGGCGTAAAGAAAAGCCTCGTGCGGTCTTCGGTCATGCCCATTCGATCTATCTTTTTGCCCGCTATCTTCTGGATAACGACATTCGAACGCTTCGTCCGGATGGAATCGTAGCGACATCGATGATGTTGCTCGACCATGAGCGCACTGCTATCGAGAAAGCGTTCGATTGTGCTGTCACCAATCGCTATGGCTGTGAAGAGGTTGGGTTGATTGCTTGTGAGTGCGAGCAACACTACGGAATGCACCTGAATCTTCCTCATGCCTATGTCGAATTCCTGGACGAGAATAATGACCCGGTAAAACCGGGTGAGCCCGGTAAAATTGTGGTGACTGATCTGAACAATTACGCCATGCCGCTAATTCGCTATCGCGTTGAGGATGTTGGCGTACCAAGCGATCGGGTGTGCAGCTGCGGCCGTGGTTTGCCATTGATGGAGCGACTGGAGGGCAGGGTGGCTGATTTCCTCGTCAAGCCAGGTGGTGGCCGGGTAGCGGGGATTTCCCTGGTTGAGCGAACGCTGACTAAGGTTCCCGGAGTCGAGCAGATGCAGCTCGTCCAGGAATCACTGGATAGGATCGAGATAAATCGTGTTAAGGGTCAGGATTACAGTAACCAAACCGACGAAGCCCTGATTCGGGAATTTCGTGACGTCTTTGATAGCAGCGTAGATCTGGTAATTAACGACGTTGACCGAATCGCCCAGGAAGCTTCCGGAAAATACCGCTTTTCGATTTGCAAGGTTTGAGTATGCAACAACCGCTCGTCAGCGTGGTGATCGCCACCTATAACATGGCCCAGTACCTGCCGGATGCTGTGGATTCGGTACTGGCCCAAAAGGACTGGGACAACCTTGAGGTAGTGATCGTTGATGACGGCTCTGCGGATGATACCGAAGACCGAATGACTCGCTTTAGCGAGGATAGTCGTGTTCGGTATATTCGCACCGAGAATCGTGGGCAGCCCAAGGCCAAGAACCGTGGCATCTATGAGGCGCGAGGTGAGTTCATTGCCTTTTGTGACGCTGATGATATCTGGCAGCCTGATAAGCTCGCGATGCAGATGCCCGTGTTTCAGGATGAGGACGTAGGTGTTGTTTACAGCGAAGTTGCGTACATCAACCACAAGGGAAGCAGCATACCCAAGGAGCCAAGTACTGATCGGGAAAGTGGTTGGGTGACCTCTCATCTTGTTATCAGAAATTTTGTTCCTTTTGGCACCGCCGTGATGCGCCGAAGCTGTATTGAACGCCAGGGAACGTTCGACGAGGACCTTCCCATGGGCATTGACTGGGACCTGTGGCTCCGGTTCTCGGTGGCCTGGAAGTTTGTGTACGTTCCTGAGGTCACATATCTGTACAGGATCTGGCCAGGCCAAATGTCAAAGAATTATAGGGGCCGCTACGACAATGCCTTCAAGATCCTGAATAAATTTCTGAAATCGAATCCAGGGGCGGTACCCTCTGCAATCGTCTCTCGTGCGTGGGCTGATATGTATGTTGGGCGGGCAATGTGTATAGCCCAGGCTGAGAGGAGCATTATTGAACCAATGCGAGACCTCATCCGCGGGCTTCGCTTTGATGTTACTTACTATCCGGCCTGGAAATCCCTGGCCAAGCTCTTTCTGCGCCGTGTGTAGCACCGGGATGTGTTGATGACGCTAAATGATCTGATCTATCGCTTTGCTAGACCCCTTGGCGGGCTTCAGGTGGCGAAATATCTTGCCCGCCGGCACCCGCGTATTCTGATGTACCACCGAATCTCACAGAACCCTGCAGATGGCGCAATTTGTGTTGATAATTTTCGCCAGCAAATGCAGACGATAAAGCGCGAACTCAACCCTATAAGCCTGGATGAGTTGATATCTGCTCATCAGCAGGATGCTGTGCCGGATAACGCGGTGGTCATCACTTTTGACGATGGTTACGCTGATTTCTACGAACATGCCTTCCCGGTGCTGAAAAAAGAAGGCCTGCCCTCTACATTGTTTGTGACCACAGGCTTTGTAAATGGACAGCTTTGGCTTTGGCCTGATCGTCTTCGTTACTGTGTTGACCAGACGACTTGTGACCACATCAGTGTCCCCGAGATCAATAAGACGATATCGATTTCAGGGAGTCGACATGAAGCCTGGAATACCCTGGCAGATCATTGTCTGGAACTGCCTGATCAGGAAAAGAACAATTTCATACAGAGAGTTGCGGACCAACTCCAGGTGGCATTGCCGGCCTCTGCTCCTGGCCGATATCAGGGGCTGAATTGGGACCAGGTGAGGGAAGTCAGTCGCGCGGGTATCGAAATTGGCAGCCACTCTGTCAGCCATCCGATTCTGACAAGCCTTGATCCGACAGAACTGGAAAATGAACTGGTTATGTCCCGCGAGACCATAGAGCGAGAGATCGGCCAGCGTGTGAAGGCTTTCTGCTATCCGAACGGCCAGCCGATAGACTTTAATGAACGGGTAAAGTCTGCGGTCCGTGCGGCTGGTTACGAATACGCCCTGGCTGCTTTTCCAGGCCGTGAAACCTTGAAAGACCCTTGGGCTATTCACCGGTATCCAGGCAGTATTTCTACCTCGATGTTCGAGAAAACCGTTTATGGCTTTAGTTACCTCAGGCTTCAGTACCATGCGTCCTGAGCTGAAAGGGCTAAAGGTGCTTCACCTGATCGACAGCGGGGGGCTATATGGCGCCGAAAAGATGCTTCTGGCCCTCGCAAAAGAACAGATTCGCCAAGGGTTTGAGCCTATGATTCTGAGTGCCGGCGAGCATGGAGTCAATGAAAAGCCCCTGGAGGCTGAAGCTAAACGGCTTAACATACCGGTGATGCCCTTCCGTATGAAGCCGGGTCTCAATTTCAAACAGGCTTGGAAAATATTGAGGTGGGCACGGGAGCAACGCTACCAACTTCTCCATTCACATGGTTTCAAATTTAATGTCCTTCTTGGGATGTTCCCAAGAAACATTAGCCGCATTCCAATAGTCACCACCCTACACGGATACGTTCATGCTCCTCGATTTTCAAATCTCTGGCTCTATCAGCAAGTCGATCAACTCGCTATCCGTCGCATGAAGGGCGTAGTACTTGTCGGAGCGGCAATGAAGAAGGAATTCCCCGGTAAACTGTCTAGTGGCCATGCCGTGGTTATCCCAAATGGGTTGGATCTTTCAGCACTTGAGATGTCATCGCTTGCTTTGATGGATGAACCATTCAAATCTTTTTTCGCAAGCCATGAACCCGTTATTCTTGGAATCGGCCGGCTTTCCAAAGAGAAAGGGTTTGATAGATTAATTTCAGCATTCTCTGAGTTCAAAAAGGACTTCCCGAGATCTGGACTAGTTATTGTTGGTGAAGGTGGATGCCGGCAACAACTTGAAGAATTAGTGAGCCAGTTAAGCGTAGAAGAAGATGTGCTTATGCCTGGTTACTGTAGCTATGTCCCAGTTCTCTTGAGACATTCGCAGGCACTAGTTATGCCTTCCCTATCGGAAGGACTGCCAATAACTCTCCTTGAAGCCATGTCGTTAAAAGTCCCAGTGGTTGCGTCTGCGGTTGGAGAAATACCAAGGGTTTTGAGTGATGGAGAGGGCGGTACTTTACTAGGCAATATTGAGCCCGATACAATTTCTAAGGCAATTAAAAATATAATAGCCAATAAAACAAATTCTTGCAGACAAATAAAAATATCACATGAGGTGGTAAATAAAAAATATTCATCCGTTGCTATGTCCCGCAATTATTTGGAATTTTATAAAAAAGTTCTTGCTTTTTAAAATAAACAGAGAACTTTTCTAATTCTTTTTACAGCCTTAATTCAAAGCATTCCCGACTGTATTAAAATATTTATATAATAACGTTACAACTATTTTCATTTTCTATTGGAGGCGTTAAATGAGAAAGGGTGGAGTATTTATAAGTTGGGAAACGCATACTCGTAGTAGAACTATTTCAAAAAAACTTAATGTTAGATTATTTGAAATAGTTGTTCCTGGAAACCTCTTCAAGCGATATTTGGTTTCTACTTTTAAGACTTGTTTTATCATTCGACGTTCTGATCCATCAGTGATAATAATACAAAATCCGTCAATTGTTCTGGCACTAATCACGTTGCTCTTCTTCTCTCGAAACCGAAAGATAGTTATGGATGCACATAATTCTGCCGTTTATCCGATGGAAGGCCGAAATAAATTTCTTAATGGGTTTGCACAATTTCTTCTGCGTCAGAGTGATCTCGTTATAGTGACTAACCACGCTTTATACGATACGCTTTTCACTCTTGGGGCTAAACCATTTGTACTATCAGATCCGATACCAACACCGCCTATTGGAAATAGAAAAATCATTGATATAAACCCCGAGATACCCGAGGTTGTTTTTATATGCACTTGGGCGCCAGATGAGCCCTACTTGGAGTTTTTAGGAGCGGCTAAGTTACTGGAAAATGAGTCGATATCGATAAAAGTCACGGGCAGACCGCCAGAAATCATCAAAAATAAATCGATGCCAAGCAATCTAAAGCTAATGGGATTTGTATCTGATCGTGACTACTGGGAACTTTTAACCAATGCTGCAGTCGTAGTCGACCTTACCACTCGTGAAAATTGCCTGGTCTGTGGGGCTTATGAGGCCGCAGCTGTTGGCGCGCCTTGTGTAGTCAGCAATACTCTTGCTACCAGGGAAACGTTCACGAGTGGATACGTATGTGTTGAGAACAAAGCCAATGACATCGCTGAAGGGATCCTGTTCGCTTTGGTGAATCAAAGAGAACTTAGAAATGCTGTCGCCGATTTTAAGGCGAGCTATACGTCCATTATCCGTCAAAAAGTTGACGAATTGAGTGGCGAACTTGGAATCTAGATCCTTGTAGACCCCCGTCGCTTTATAAGATCATTCGTAAATTGAGAGTGGTTTGGAGAGGTCTACTGTGGACGGGAGTGAATTGATGTTGAATAAATGCTTTTACGATATACCTATTTGTTTAGCGATTGCTTGCCTTCCCTCGCTAGTGTTGGCTCAGCCTGTCGTAAGTGGGATGGAAGGGACGGTCGCAGACGGCCAAACACTGACGATTTCTGGCCAAGGATTTGGCGAGTTTAATGGTCGCATCGTTTCATGGGATGACTTTGAAAATCAAGCGATCGGAAATACGGTTCACGGAAGCAAATCGAAGATCGGAGCTGGCTGGTCAACTCAATTTGGCTATCAAGGAGATGCCATAGTTTTTGACAATACACATTCGGTCAGCGGTAACAAATCCGTTAAAATCGAATGGGGATTGGAGCCCGGCTCAACTATGAAAGGGTTTGGTTGGTCGAACCAAGGACCAATAACGAACATCTACATAAGTTATTGGCGGTTTATGCAAGGGGACTATAGTGCTGCTGACGGTGATAATCACAAGCAGTTTTATTTATTCGGCACAAATGACGGGTGGCCTCAGTTTATGCCCCTGATTCCTGCCAGACAGACGTACTGGGGAATTTATAACAATTCTGGGCAATTTTCTTCCCGAGCAAGCGGAATAAGGGAGAAGAATACTGAAAATTGGGTTTATTCAAACACCATCAATGAGTTTCAACGTTGGGAGTGGCACATTGAGTTGAATGCGCCAGCAGATGCTTACAATGATTCTGTAAGGGGGTGGATGGATGGTGTGCTTGGTTTTAACTTTGATGACTATCGGACTGGACGTGTTGACGGAGCGTTCGATGACTTTCGCCTTGGGCACATGGCGATGGGTTTCATGGATACAGCAAAAGCGTGGTTTGACGATTTATACGTAGCGACTACCCCGGCCCGAGTCGAAATCTGTGCCGTTGATGTTTGGGAGAACTGTGGGAAAACAAAGGTGCTACAAGTTGTTGATCCTGCTAAATGGAGTCCGAGCACAATAACCATTGAAATTCGCGGATCTGAGAGATTCTCCGGACAGAATGGATTTGCGTATGTCGTGGATTCAGAGGGTAATGTGTCCGAGCCTTACAGTCTCAGATCAGGTGTCGCGCCACAGCCACCTTCAGCACTGAAGGTTAATTGACTGGCTCGTTAATTACGCTTTTGCTGGTAAGTAAAAAACAATTTTTTCGATTGAGCGGGCGGGCCGCTATACCTCGTTCCTGCTATTAGTTCAGCAAGCGGAGAAGAATCTCGCTCTCTCCTTGCTGGACAAATAAGCGCTACTGGGTCGATGTATGTGGCGATAACTCTCTGCCGGGTTCTGTTTTTTTGCCTGAAAGCACGGTGTAAGAAGATTTTCTGTTCTCTTCTGTAATTCGCCAAAGAGATATTGTGATACCTGCAGCGAACCACCAATAGATCTCGTAGGTGTCCATTCCGAATAGTCCGAGGAAAAGCCTTGCAAATATGAATGCGACAACAGCTTTGGAGCATGCGCGGACAAATTGACTACTTCCGTCCTCAAAATCGGGTGACGTGGTGACATGCGTTTGGATAGTCCGATTGGTACGAATAATAACCATTAAAAAATAGCCAAACGCGATAACTCCTATGATGCTTAGGTTAGTTAGAAGCTCTAGGTACAGATTGTGAGTATCTTGCATTCGACCAAACATTTCGGCGCGAACGCTTGGAAATGCCGACACACCTATGCCCCATGGATGGCTAACAAAAACAGCAACCGCATCTTTAAGTATTTGGATGCGTTTCTCGGCAGATGCGCCCTGTTCTTCCTGAAGGGTAAAGATTGACTCAAATCGGGTGATGTATTCGGGTGGAAGAAAGGAAATTGCAATTGGTGCAGCAACCATTAGAATCGCAAGAAGCTTCAGTTTTCCAGTTCCTTTCTTTTCCCACCAGAAATAGGCGATAAGCAGCCCAGTGGCCACATAGCCTGTCCGAGATCCTGTGAACACAATTATGATGGTGCAGCCCACAAGAAGCCCGGCAAGAGCCAGTTTCTGCAGTTTGTTGGCGACGGGAAAGAGATAATAAATAAATGGCAGGCACCCTACGGCCATGCCACTGAAGGAATTTGGGTGAGCATATAGCCCTGTTGACCCATGCAACCGCGGTATACCCTGATTCATCCACACCATTGAACCGGATAGCCATCCAACGAATCCCTCCTGCCCAAGTTTCAGCATAGCGAGAAGAAAGGCACCGACAGCCATTTTCAGAGCCCAGGGCGTTCGAATGAAGGCGGCAAAGAAGAGTGCGAGCATCGAG
This sequence comes from Marinobacter halotolerans, assembly GCF_008795985.1. Classification (NCBI taxonomy): domain Bacteria; kingdom Pseudomonadati; phylum Pseudomonadota; class Gammaproteobacteria; order Pseudomonadales; family Marinobacteraceae; genus Marinobacter; species Marinobacter halotolerans. Next base: position 777,032 of record NZ_VMHP01000002.1, read on the forward strand.
AATTTGACGACCCGCTCGTAGAAAACCGTCCAGGACTGTGAGTGGTCATAAGAAAAAATTGTGTAGAAAGCCAGAACACCAAAAAAGAAGCAGATTGGCTTTTTCAGCGGTGTTGGTGAAAGCCGTTCGTTCAGTAGACGGATTACCGCGCAGACAATCAGGAAAGTGCCGAGCAAGAATTCGAAACGGATTGCCCCGAGTATGCTGACCCGATGACCGAGCTGGAGGTACCACGCGAAAACGAAAACGCAGGTACAGATTACTAGGAATCTGCTTTCCTTTGCGTGATGATTGAGAGCGCTGTTACCACTTTTTATGGCAGCGCCACGATAATTGTTGGCAGGTGGCATAGTCATTGACGCTCGCTATTCAAGTCGAGTCTCAAGAGAGATCCCGTTTTGGAAGCAAGCGGTGCCTGAGCGCCTGAAGCTTGGAGCCGTTATAATTTCTCCAAAACCAGGCCATTAACCGCAGGTAGTTCTTTTTGGGATGCCAGATAAAAATGGGGATTAGCTGTCGAGAGATGGCGCATTCCATTTTTTGATAGGGAGTGAGTTCCGGAAATACGCTCTCCAGGAAGTCATTCACTTTTACATCCAGTACTAGATGGGTTCTGGGTTCATCTCCATCGTTACGGACATAATGCTTCTTGGAGAAGTTAACGTAGTAGAGGCGCCCCTCCTTAAGGTGATAGTTATTTCCATTAACAATGAATTTTACTTTGTCGTTGGTCACTATCGGAATATGAAGCCGGACTTGCCCGAAAGCGTAATCGGACACTTCGCTGTAAGTGTCCCTATGTTCTTTGATGATGCTGCCAGGCATCAGTTTCATGATCCTGATTCTGCCGTGGGGGCAATCGAACGCATCCAAAATCTCGTTGAAATAGGGCAATTTTTCTACGTAACGCGTGCGCTTGTATTCGCCCCACTTACCTATTCGTTGCGATTCCGCACCGTCAGCGCTTCCGTCATGAGATACAAGGGGGATTGTGGTCCATCCGTCGGCAAGAGCTTCATCGTAGTGGGAAAGCCAGTTTTCGTTCTCCAGTTCCTGGAGCTCTTTTCGCATGCGCTCCACATCAAACTTCATTGGAAATCGATCGGTTAAGTCGTAATGCTCGAACATGGTTCCCTCCCTCAATATTTCAGGCCAAGTCCCCCAAGTGGGTAGCGCACAGCCGAACGATTTGATTATGTGCCAGGCCGAGATTGCAACGTCTAATTGCTGTATTCTAGCGCCATTAGCTGGGGTATGACAGCCTATAGAGCCGCCAGATTTCATCGGTTTCTAATATCAGAGCTTAAATTTTTTACCAGGGATTTTTTACCTTTCAGAAGGGTAAAGAGGTGTAAATGAGTCTGTTCCAAACGAATGCGTGGCAGAAGGCCTGGTGGGCAGAATGGGCTGACACACCGGGTGCAACATTGGTTTCAGAGGGTGGTAACGGTCGCTCTGGACTATACGTGCATGGTTATCGGCATGGCCTCCCGGTGAAGACCCAGTGCATGCAATACGTTGGTACAAGTTACCGAAAGTTCTCGGCCCCGCGGACCGAATACAATACGCTGGGCCATCTGAATGACCTGCCTGCTGTTCTGACTGAGCTGGAGCAGGCTCAATGGACAGAAGCAGTATTCTCGGACTTGAAGTCTGAATCTGAAGAACAGCAAATGATGCAGAGCTGGGCTCGGAAGCATGGTTGGCTCTTGCGGGAGATATACCAGGATGTGGCCTACGGCATTGCTGCGACTGGAGCGTTTGAAGATTATTTGGGCACTCTGGGTAAAAATACCCGGTTAAAGCTCTTTAATCGCCGAAAAATGTTCGAATCCCTTGGCGATGTGGCAGAGGAAAACTTCTGGCCTTACAGGGCGAAAGAATTCTTTGAGTTACTGAACGGCTTTCACGAGGTGCGATGGGGTAGTCCTTGTTTTAGTCACCGAAGTGTTGCGTTTCATCTAGATTTTCTGGGCCGGGCCGCTGCAGACGAAATTCATCCACTTCTCATGGTTCTGCACATAGACCAACGTCCGGTATCTGTGCTCTACAATGCTTTGTTCCGTGGCTGCGTATACAATATCCAGGCTGGTTTTGATGAGAATTTTCACAGGAAAATAGCGCTTGGAACTCTTCACCTTGGCTATTCCATCGAATCGGCTATTCGGGATCCCTCGGTTCAGTATTTTGATCTCCTGGCGGGTGAGGGTAAAAATACGAACTACAAGGTGAACCTCGCGACTGACCAGGAATCATTGGTTACCTTTATGATCGTAAGAAACCGCCTGTTCGAGTTGCTTTATCGTACTAAAGACGCAATCACACGTTTGAAGAGGAAGGCGCGGTAATTTTGGATGCGTCCGTGTAGAATCCTAGCGGACGTAAACTAGTGTTTTTGTTCTTGCGCCAGGTTATATCCGTTATGTCAGTAAATATCAGTGTTGTCATTCCTTGCTTCAATGCTTCTGCTTATATTGCCCAGACCATCAGTTCAGTGTTTTCTCAGGATCGGGATGACGTTGAAGTTATCGTGATTGATGATAAGTCGACCGATGACACCCGGGGTATTGTTGAGCAGTTGGCTCGTGAATATCCCGGCCCAGTCCGGGTCGTTTGCGGCGCGGGTAAGGGGCCGGCAGCTGCGCGAAACGTTGGCATTTCAGAGGCTGGAGGGGCCTATGTCGCTTTCCTTGATGCTGACGATCTTTGGCTGCCTCATAAACTTGAAAAACAGTTCAGGAGGCTGGAAGAAGCTGGTGAGGAAGGGTTGGTTTACACCGACCGCTCTTGGGTGGATGGAAATGGTGAAATGCTTTCTGAATCGCCTTTGCAGGAAACCTTCCCTGAAGGATACGTATTCACCGACATGATTGCAGGGAATTACCTGGTAACCTCGTCAGTGTTAGTGCCAAAAGAAGCGCTAGTCAGGGTAGGCGGTTTCAGCGAGGCCAAAGAGTTTACGAATTGTCAGGATTACCATCTTTGGTTGCGACTGGCTGAAATAATTCCCTTCTATGCTGTAAAAGAACCACTCATAAAATATCGGGTCCACGATAACAACCGACATAAAAATGTTCGGCCGCGTTACGTTGGGCTGGTGGCCTGCCTTGAATACGCTAAAGGAAGTTCTTTTTGGAAAACTCATTCCCGCAAGCCTTTTGAGGCTCTCTTGAAGCAACGTTTGGGAGCTTTTCACGGTAGCTATGCCAGGACTTTCTTTAGGCAGGGCGATTTCCGTTGGGCCTGGCACGCTGCACTGTCAGGGCTTCGTTGCGGGATGCTTGATTGGCGGCTGCTGATCATCGCCGGTGTTGGGTGGTTGCCGGAAAATATTCTTCGTCGTCTTGCGGCTCTCAAATAAGGACATCTGTCAGTGAAGACCAGTAATTTGTCGTCCCTGCTTAATGAAGCGTCTAGTTTTGTATTATCCAATCGGGTTGGTGATTCTTTTCAATTCCGTATGTCTTCCGAGGGCCAGGTTACCCTTTATTCCTCTGTTTTTGCGGTAATGACGTTGCACTATACGGGCGCTTTGCGCCGGTTTTCTGACCACGAAAAGAGCGAATGGGCTGCATACATTAACGGCTTTCAGGATCCTGAGACGGGCATCTATAGGGCTCCAGAGATTTTTGAAGGTCAGATCAAGGGCGGCGGGCACAATCAGGAGCATCTGGCGCTTCATCTGGCAGCCCATATTCTTCCCGCGCTCGATTTACTGGGCAGCAGACCGCAATATGAACTTACTTTTGCAGAAAAATTCCTGGACATAGAGACTCTAAAAGGATGGTTATCAGCGCGGGATTGGTCTGAGGCCTGGCTGGAGGGCAACAACCTTCTTTTCGTGGGCCAACTGCTTGTGCATCTGAGAGAAAACGGGAGCCAGCAAGCAGAACAAGCCCTCGAGGTGTTCATGGAATGGCTGGATGACCAGGTTGACCCTGAGACCGGTCTTTGGGGTACAAATGGGTTCTGCGACAAATACGCTGCGATCTACGGCGGTTATCACCAGCTCTTGCTTTACTACTATTTGGGGCGTCCGCTCATTGCTCCTGATAACTTGATTGATACGGCTCTGTCGATCCAGCACGTGGATGGAGGTTATTCTCGTTGGAATGGCGGCGGAACCTGCCAGGATGTCGATGCGGTCGATATCCTGGTTAATCTCTATAAATTGACTGGCCATCGCCGCCGGGATATTCGGCGTAGCCTACGTCGCAATTATGCGTCAGTTATGAGGCGAAAAACGATTGAGGGCGGTTTCTGTGACAGGCTGGGGCATGAGTTCAACCACATGGGGATGGAAATGACGAGGACTCCGCCAGACCGAGCTAATATGTTTTCAACATGGTTTGGCGTCCATACTGTTCAGTTAATGGCTGAGATCTTTAAACAGGATCAGTCTGATTGTGAAGGTTTCGACCGTTTAATAAATTTCAACCGCTCATGTTCGATGGGATGGCATCGGAAGAAACCTTGTGGTGAGCTCCCTTCATCATCTCTGGTTGAGTGTATCTCAGATTGGCTAGTGATCCGTGTGCAGGAGTCGGTTGTCCGGCTTTATCGTCTGAAGCAGAGGTTGAGGTAAGGGAGCTTTCGCTTCGCAATGATGGAGAATTGCAATGTCTGAGGCAGAGTGGATGAGCGGTGATCTGAATCCTGAACTGAGTATCGTTATTCCGTGCTTTAACGCCGGAGAGTACCTGCCCTCAACGCTGGAGTCTCTCAAACCGCTAATGATAGCAGGTGTTGAAATCATTCTTGTGGATGATGGATCCACAGACAACACTCGAGAAGTCGTAGAGCCTTTCCTTGGGGAGAATGTTCGGTACTATACTCAGAGAAATAGTGGTGGCCCCGCCTCACCCCGCAATGTAGGAATTCAAAGAGCTAGGGGCAGTTTTATTGGTCTCTTCGATTCTGATGATATCTCAATTAGCGGTCATTTCATTCACGCTATCAAGCTAATGAAGGATCACCCAACCGTGGGCATGATCTGCGGAAACTTCGATATTTCAGACGAGACGCTTAAGATCGAGCGACCTCGTGTGCTTGACGAATACAGTGCATTGCAGAATGTTCTCGTTCAGAAAGTGGAAACTGGCGCATGGCTCTTGAGAGGAGATACGGCATTTAGTGTTCTTTTACAGAAAAATTTTGTTGGGACCTCCAGTGTAATAATCCGAAAGAAGGCATTTGAACGGGTCGGCTATTTTGACCAGTCGCTTAAAAACCTTGATGATCGGGATATGTGGCTTCGCGTGGCAAGACACTACGACGTGATTTACAGGGATGAACCCACCTATATTTATCGCAGCGTCGCTACAAGTATTTCCAAACAAGGTATAGAAAGGCAAGGGTTGGAGAGGACGAGCGTGGGTAAAAAATTAATTTCTGAGGGCCTGTCGCCCATCCATCGCAAATTGGCTAGACAGTGGATTGGCCGGAATTATCTTGAGGTTGGCTACTGCCGTTTTAAGCTCGAACAGAAGTCCGCTGCTCGAGACGTTTTTCTCAAGAGCTTTATTTATGCGCCCTCTTGGTCAGCATTCAAAGGCATTGTAAAAAGCCTTCTGCCGCGCAGCGCCTACCTTTCAATAAAAAGACTTAAGCCCTGACTTTCGTCTTTTACGGAGAGCCCCTCATTTTTGGGATCCGTCGAGTTATTGTGTCGGGCAGCATTTTTCTTATATACCCCCATTCCTCACGGCTGAGACTCAGCAGGAGCAGTGCCCAGTAAATTATGCTGATGGCTATACCGCTCGCTATTAGGGTCAAAAGGCTGTCGATAATAATAAAGTTTAAGACGACATTTTGAGCAAGCACAGTCGCGAGGAAAAGCAAAAGAAGGGGCTTCAGTATGTTGCTGTATAGGCGGAGTATTGATAGTTCAATCTGCTTTTGAATGATTAAGGGAAGTACAATGGTTCGAGTAAATAAGCCAGGTAACGCAAGCGCTGCAGCTGCACCAATGATACCGAGCTCAAGAACAGCAAGCGACAAATAAACAAGTGGCAGTGATATAGCCGCCTCGATCATTGTCAAATAAGCCATAATGCGGGGTTTGGATATGGCCAAAAGTACGTTGTTGAGGGGTAAAAAAGTAAAACCTACGATGCGGCCAATCATCATAATAGAGAGGATGTAATAAGCCTGCTGAAATTGGAATTCGCCCCCCATCCAGATCCGAATTAGCGGCTCCCCGAGCAGCAAAAGGGTATAAGCTGCATATGCACCTAAAAGCAGATTGATGCGAACAAAAAGGATGGCCTTACTTCGAAGGCCTTCGTGATCCCCGCGGGCTTCATAGGCGGCGAACACCGGAGTAGACATTCCTGTCGCTTTTGATAAAAATTGAAAACTGTACTCAGCCAGACGAGCAGCCACATAGTAGACCGTCAATGGCCCCGTGCCAATAAAGGCCGCTATCATAAATATGTCTGCTTTTCCTTTTAGAAGGTTCGTGAAGTCTATTAAAAAAGCCCAGCCGCTGTAACCGGCAAGGGAGCGGATAGTCGACTTATCGATAAAACTGTATTTTAGCTTTAGTGGTTTGAATAAGTACCGCGCGATAAAGAGAGTTGCAAGGTCACTGAGTAGCGAGCCCCCAAACTGGACAAGGGCAACCGCCACGAGTTTATAACCACTAAGTAGGGCTGCGATGGTGCAGGCTGTTGCAATAATCTTTATTGCAATCCGTGTCCATGCCATCAGGTCGTAGCGCACATACGCCGTTGCGATACCTGCAAAGGCTTTGAATGGAAAAGCAATTGCCAGACTTAGTCCAGCCAAAAATATCAATAACTGAACCATTTCCACATTGGAGGGATCTTCCACCCAAATAGGCGAAATCCAGACAATACCCAAGGTTACGGTAAGGACAAGTAGAGACAGGCCTGTGTAGATTACCAGCGCAGAGTTAATGACTCGGTTTGCTGATGCGTCATCACCTTTACTAATAAACCTTGCCATAAAGCGCGTGACGGCTGTTGCAAAGCCGAAATCAAAAAGGTAAAGACTGGCGGTAAAGCCGCCGACCAAGATCCAGACCCCGTATAAAGATTCACCAAGTTGCCCGATCATGAATGGCAGCATGAAAAAACCGACGCCAATGTTTACAAGCGTCATTAACGTCTGGGCCACAGAACCATGGAAAAGCTTTTTTGCTAGTGACATAAAATGCGGGCTCCTTCGCTAGCCCGGGTTTCCGAAAAAAAAGTGCCAGCATTGGCGATTCAGAATGCCGGAAAGAAATCTAAACGAGTGATCTCTTGAGCTCTTTATCAGGCACATGATTGTTTGCTTCCTTGTCGGCAGAGAAAATATGAGAATTGCTTGATCCGATCTAAGCTTTTTGCCCATCAGCCGAATTTTAAATGTCATTAGCTGTTCTGACTTTGGTTAAGTTTTCTCGCGCGCCCAATCTTACGCCCCTCACGTAAGCCACCGATAGTCATGGCCAGATGAACCATCTTAATCGCTCCCTCTTTTTGTCTACCAAGAACCAGGCAAAAAAGGCATTTGAGGATTTGGATGCACGCTCGACGGAGACCAAAGGAGGGGTAACCAAAAATTTTGATCCCTCCTTGCGCTTCTATCGGGAAGTTGCGGCCAATGCGAATATACCTTGAAAATACTGGCCCTATTTTGATCTGATTCGCCCGAACTATGTGCTTGACGCAGGCGTCAGGTATGAACATGATGCCTTCGCCCTGCGCAGCAACCTCCTCTGCGAAGGCCGTATCTTCTCCACCGGTTGAAGCTCCCTCTCCACAGAAATTGACTCCGGGAGTTTCCGCAAAACGTGTTTGGGTAATGGCTGAACGGCGAACCATCAAGTTAGCCCCTTTCACTGTTCCAGGAGAAACAGCCTGTTCCGTCAAATCAACGTGTGTGCCTGCATAGGAGAGTCCTTCATCTGCTAGGTGCCTTAGCCAGCCAGGCGGTGGCGCATCCCACTCATGACGTACTTGGCCCGCAAATATGACAAATCCAGGGTGACGCTTTGCAGCCTCCACATAGGCTATGAGCCAGTTTGACTCCGGAATTATGTCGTCATCAGTGAACACAATGAGATCACCCTGTGCGTGCTCAATGCCTCTGTTAAGCGCGAAGGATTTTCCCTGACGAGGCTCACGAAGCACCGACATAGGAAGTTTAGAGGTGTAAGTCTCCAAGATATTAATTGTTTCGTCTGTGCTTGCATTTTCAACCACGATAACCTCGAGCCCTTCGGCAGGCCGGGTTAGACGAGTAAGTGCATGAAGCGTCCGGGCTAGGGTGCTTGCTCCGTTATGACTAGGCAGTATTAGTGTAACCATGAATAAATCGTTAGACCCTGTGGTAATCGCGCAACTTGAGAGGTTCCGGAAAGTAGCTCTAAGGCAGTCCTGACGTTGTTATATAAAGCGTCACCGAATTTTACTCATGGGATACGCTACCTTCCGCCACCGTTCTTTTCAGCAGGTGGTACTCTCTGGCTAGATAATTTTCTATTTTCGTAAATTGCCCCGCGATAAAAATTGGAATTCCATAAGCCTTTGAGCATAGTCTCTTCATTTCCAGACAAAATGCCTAGTATTTTTATGAGCCAACCCTCGACTAGTGCTCGATACTGCCACCTTGGAGCCCCAAAGACTATGGGCATGTTTGATCGATCCCTTCGTTTATGATCGTTGAATGCATTGGCTCTCCCAAAGCGCTGCGCGCGCCCCGCAAGCCATTTATGAGATAACTGTTCTGGTCTTATTTGATGCTTAACGACGATTGAATCCTCAAACCAAAAAAGATGTCCCGCTTCCGCCAAGCGAAAGTTTAACTCGGTCTCGCTTCCCATAATATAGCTGCCAATGCTTGGACCTATGCATTCATTAAATCGAGCACCTTTTTTAAAAACATCCGATCGTATTGCCATGTTTGCACCCCAAACCATTCCGGGATCCGTTGGTCCCGAGTGCATATCTTCTTTGTGAAGAGAATAAGCAGGTCCTAGAGGAATCGTCTTTACAATAGCTTCTGGCTTGTCATCCGGCCAATGTGGAATGATTTTTCCACCAAACACCGTGTAGTCCAACTTGTTTGTTAATAGTCGTTCGTAACCAAGAAGCAAGTCTGGCGATGCAAGGATGTCGTCGTCCGTGAATACAATGATTTCTCCTAAACAATAAGGTAAAGCTAGATTTAGCGCGAAGTTTTTACCTTGTTTAGGTTGATGCAAAAGCTTTAAGGGTAGCTTTTTTTTATAAGAATTTATGATCGCAGACGAATTATCTGTGCTGGCATTGTCAACAGCGATGATCTCCCAGCCGCCTTGGGGCGGTGTAAGCGTAGTGAGGCTCTCAAGCATTGATGGTAGTGTTCGGGAGCCGTTAAAGGTTGAGAACGCGAGTGTAATCATTGATCACCATTTTTTCGTAAATAGAGAGCCACCCTAAATTAATTATCATTTTTACTGAATTTGTTTTTTTAAGACTTCCCATGTATTATAAGCGTTAAAAACATTCTCGATTTTCAGATCATTTTTATCATTTCTAAGGTTCTCGTGATGAAGGGCGATTTCCTGTGTGTCACGAATTGTAATAACGTTTTTATGATTCATTATATCCGATTCTACCTTCTTGCATTGAACTCTATTAAGGAGACTCATTGCTTTGAACCATATGTCGTCTGCACCGGGAGCAAGCGCCAGGAAGGCTTCTTCGTTAAAAACCTCATCGTTCAAAGAGTTTGGGGGATATAAAACGCCGCCGACACCTGTTGGGAATACCAGTAGACCAGGTTCAATGATACCACTCTCTAAATCCCAGTTTTTATAACGCGCGAGTTTTCCGTTATCGCCAAATTTCATGTAGTGCATTCTGTAACAATGTATGAAATTTGGGTCCCGAATATAGGATTCATAAAGTTTTCGGAGGAAGCTTCTTGGATAAATTAAGTCGTCGTCAACAGTGACTATAAGATCGTTTGGGTATTCTTTTAAAGCAGGTATGAGCTTATTATAGGGTCCAATGGGCTTTTTATAGCTTATTTTTAGTCCTCTGTCTGTTAAATTTATTAAGTCTTTTGGTAAATTTGATGCATCAAAATCTGAATCATCTAAATAAAGGGAAATTCTGTCCGCCTTCAATTCTTGATCCATTAAAGATTGAATTGTTAAATGAACTCTATCAACTCTGTAAGAATGACTTGTCAGGCTTATCGTTATATTTTTTTCTCTTTCTAGTTTGTTGAGTCCATGATCTTTACTTAGGTAAGATGAGTTCAAGGTATTTATATATATTAAATTTTTTTCATTCTGTTTTTTTATTTCCTCTAACGAATTTATTTTGCCTTGAAGCTCAAGACCGATAACGTGAATTTTTCTTATATAAAACGGAAAAAATAATAATGTTTTTAGAAAATTTATAACGTTTTTCATCCTGAATCCTTGTTCCTGTTTCGACGCTTTTATTTTTTCGATGGCATAATAATTCACGCTGATTCTCTGCTTGCTGTGATGAATTTGGCGGCGTCACAGCGTCTTTGAGTTTATTAAACGAATTCTTTCGATGTTAGCGTAAAAATTGGTCTGGTCGCTACTCTTTAATCGCCAGAGGTTTTGGTTAACTCCACCAAGTTATGCTACGTCGCAGTAGTGAAATTTGTGAGCTGTGAGTGCTATTATAGCTCCAGTTTTACGATTGCAACGCATTTAGGTTTTTTCGCGGCTCATGTGCTTTTGGCTGGCGCTAACCAATTGATACGTATAGAGTAACATCATGCCTTGGAGGCTTCCAACGGCCAATTCATTTTTTCAGGGATGTAAAGCTCAATGAGCGTCGGGTGGAGTCGAATTTCTTACAGTATTAGAGCCTGTTTCCCCTTTGTTATTATCCTCGTCGCGCTGGCTTCACTGTTGTGGAGTACAGTGGCTGGTGTAGTGAATCGGTGGTTTAAATATGATGAAGCATACTCCCATGGTTTTCTACTACTTGGGGTCTCCATTTTGCTTGTGGCTCGTTCGGCTAGGCGCCATTCGGTAACGCTAGGCTTCTATCCCATATGGTTAGTGCCCTTCGCCTTTGCTTTGGCAGCATACAGTCTGGGCGAAATTATGAGGGTACAGGCACTCAGTGAGCTGACGATTGTTCCGTTGATTCTGGGTGCCGCCGCCATACTTCTTGGTTGGAACCAAGTGAAACAGTTCATTATTCCGGTAGGCATTCTTTTTCTTGCGGTACCCTTCTGGGACTATTTGTCATGGACGCTTCAAATCATGACTGTCGAAGTAAACCGACTATTACTAGGTCTTTTTGATATTAATTTTCGGGTAGAAGGTATTTTTGTTCATCTGATCGACATCGGTATTTTCGAGGTTGCAAATGGTTGTTCCGGTCTCCGCTATTTACTGGTTGGGCAGCTGCTTGCTCTAATTTATGGTGAGCTTAATCTTAAGCGTGTTACATCCAGACTCTGGCTTTACCTGGTCGCTGTCGGGCTGGGGCTCGTCGCTAACTGGATTCGTGTGTTCGTGATTATCTATGTTGGCCACGAGAGCAATATGCAAAGCAATCTTATCAATGAGCATGACGATTTCGGCTGGATGGTTTTTGCTGTCACTCTCATTCCTTTATTTATCGTCGGACGATTATTGGAAAAAAAGGAGTCGAACGGAGAAATTGAAGCCAACAATAAAAGCCTGACTCCCAGTCCCGTATTAGCTAGTTCTTCTTCGGGAAATCCTTCGATAGCGGTTGCAGCGATCGGAGCATTACTTTTCCTCACTTGGATTGCCTTGCCTGCTGCCCCAGAATCTCGCGAAGTTGGAGCGTTTAAGCACGATGCAGTGTTAGTTTCAGAGGAGCTATGGCTTCCGTTGTTTTCTCGCAGTCTTGCCGGCTGGACTCCGATTGTCGAGCGGCCGGATCGTTTGTTGGAGCGTAGTTATGTAAGTCGAGAGGGGTTAAGTCCTGCAGGCGACCCCAATGAAACTCTTTTAGTTGGGTTGTATAGTTATGATGCTCAATGGGCCGGGCATGAGCTGGTACATTACAACAACCGGCTTTACTCATCCTCGGGTTTTGTAGTTCAGGATGTTTTTGACATTACTTCTATCGAAGGGGTGCCTATGTCCGGAATGACAATCAAGCGCCTCGGCTCGGAGGACTTTATTCATCTGGCATTTGCTTATTATGTGGAGGGCAGTTGGGAAAACAATGAACTTGAAGCAAAGCTGGCGCAACTGCCTGGAATACTCAACAGGCGGACAGATGCCTCTTTGCTTGTTGTGGCGTTACAATGTGTTGATTGCAATGCACAGGAACGGCTGGCGACATTGAGCCCCAAGATTCATTTAAGGGCGGAAGAATATCTTGATCAGCTTTATCTGCAAAAGGATTAACCGATAGGGTTTTGATGAACTGTCATACACATGACCAAAAATAAAAAACGGCACCCTCGGGTGCCATTTTTTATGTAGCGTAGACCGATTAAGCTTTGCGCTTACGAGCCACACCCAGACCTACCAGACCGAGACCCAGAAGCGCAAGGGTACCTGGCTCAGGCACTTCAACCTGGCTAACGCGGATAACCATGTCGTCGTGGTTGTCGTCATTATTATTGCCGTCATCATCGAACGCCAGGAACAGATCGCCGCTAAATTTAGTGGAACTGGTCGCAACGAAGAAATTAACAAGCGCCGTGTTTGTCGGGTTGCTACCATTTACAGCCGAGCCGTTCACCGGACTCATGAAAGAAAAGTCCAGCACGCCATCTGCAAACGTGGCAACGTGGGACTGCCCGGCAGCAAATGTGTTGTTACTGAACACTTCGACGCCGTTTACAAAGAATTTGTTGTTGAAGCTTGCTTCAAAACCCAGAAATTCGAACATAACGGTCGTACTGCCAACAGATTTCAGGTCGGCACCGAAACCGTATGGGGCGACTTCAGTAACGCTACCGAGAATGTCGTTGGTGACGCCTGGGACTGCTTGAGGAATTGTTCCACCAATTCCGTCTTCAACAATCAGCGCCGCGTTAGCTGCAAAAGACAGGCCCAAGCCAAGCGCCAGTGCAGTTACGGTGTTAGTGATTTTCATCTTTGTTGCTCCTTTAATTCTTGCCAAGGGTACTGCTCCTTTCTAATAAGAAGCATGACCTATGCCACAAACTGATTTGCTATCAAAAACAGAAAGTTGGATTTCCTATGCGGGAGCTAAAAAACGCATGATGTAAAGAAGGCTGACAGTCTCCAGCATTTATTGCTGAGCTTTCCAGTATCTTTCCGTCCTCGAGCAGAATCCACTCATCGAAATCCATAACCGTCGCGCTGGCGGGGCTTAGCTTGAGAGCTCGGTAGACAAGCTAGTAAAAAACGGCACCCGAAGGTGCCGCTTACAAGTAGTGCTATACGGTTAGGCTTTGCGCTTACGAGCAACACCAAGACCTACCAGGCCCAGACCCAGAAGTGCCAGCGTACCTGGTTCCGGAATCTGAGAAGCTTTGACCATTATGAGCATGTCATCATGGTTGTCGTCGATTTGATTATTGTCATCCAGACTGAGGATCATGTAGTCCTCTCCACCCTCAAAGATGGTGAAGTTGAATTCTGGAGCTAGGTTACCGCTACCAAGGTTCGATACTGATCCGGCAAATGCTCCGCCGCTTTTAACGGACGAGAATCCGAAATCAATATTACCGAGACCCCCTGAGTAAACGGTACTCCAAGTTGAGCCAAGCGCTGATGTGCCAGTGTTGAACCTTTCAATACCTTCATAAAGGAAAGAGTTGGTGTTGGCAGCCTCTTTACCAAGGTATGTAAAGGTCAGTCTGAAAGGGCCAGTTGAAGTTGATACAACTGAGTGATCCAGCAGTACTGAGTCACCTGCGAAGTAGAGCTGAGGGCCCAAAAATGTGCCCTGACCGTCTCCGTTCGTATAGCTGTTGTCAGCTGCAACTGCGGATGGTGTTGCCGCAGGTGCGGTGTTTGGGGCTACATCAATGAACGCAGCCTGAGCAACACCTGACAAGCCGGTAATCGCTGTGCAGAGAAGAGCCTGAGTAAATTTTTTCATGTCGAAACACTCCTCCATTGAGTGGTTTGGCTAATACGCCAATTTATCGACAGCATGCGCCATGCCAAATCCCAAGGCTTTGTTTCTACAAAACAAAAAATGGGATGTGAAGGTCGCATGTAAAAGAATTCGACATTGCATCTGTTGCGTGTTCAATGCTTTTCAGATTCGTCAGACTGAAGCCAGTCTGTTCAATAATTGCCAGTCAGCCCTGGCCGCTAATCCTCTGAAGGATTTGCTTTGCTTCGCCATCACGGCCAACAGCCTGATACGCCTCCGCCAAATGCATCGCAATCTCCTGAGAATCCGGCTGCAACTCATGCGCCTTCTCCAGGATTGGCAGGCTTTCCTCGATCTTGCCGCCTTTGAACAGTATCCACCCATAAGTATCCACAACCGCCGCGTTGTTCGGGCTCAGTTTATAGGCCCTTTCGGCCAGTTCCGTGGCGCGCTCATCGTTCTGCTCGTGGTAGATCCAGGCGAGGTTGTTCAGTGCCACCACGTTGTTGGGCGCCACTTCCACCAGCTTGGCGTAGGTCTGCGCTGCCGCGTCTGTGTCGCCGCTCTGCTGCTGCAGGATGGCCAGGTTGGTCAGCAGGGTGTCCGAGTTGGGGAAGCGCTCCCGGGCGGCCTCCAGGCTTTCCAGTGCTTTGGTTTCCTGCCCGTCGCGGGTCAGGGCCTGGGCGTAGGACACTTCCAGTTCGGCAGTGCGCTGTTTCTCCAGTGCCAGCTGGTATAGGTCGGCAGCCTGTTTGTGTTTGTCCTGCTGCTGGAGGTATCTGGCTTCCACCACGAAAGGCGCTGCGGATTCGGGGTGGCTTTGCTTGACGTCGCTGAGGATCTCCCGGGCGTTCTGGGTGTTGTCCTGAGCGAAAGCGACGATGGCGGCCTGCAGGCCAATCTGTTCGTTTTCCGGAAACAGCACGCGACCGCGCCGGAGAATGTTCATGGCGTCTTCCAGGCGATCCCGTTGTGCCATTTGTGAGGCGATGCCGTGGTACACGGTGGCCACCAGGTTGGCGGCTGGTGCCGGTTCGTTCTCGTTTTCACGTTCCAGCAGGCCGGCGGTCAGTTCGTCGGCTTTGCTCTGGTTACCTTCAATCAGCGCGGATTCCAGCAGGACCAGCCTGGGGCCGATGGCTTCTGGCTGTTCTTTCTGTAGGTCTTCCATCAGAGCAGTAATTTCCGGGCGCTCCGTCACGGCACTCAGGCCGCGCAGTGCCTGCTGGTTGTCAGGCTGTAGTTTGATGGCCCGGATGAAGAAGTTTTTTGCCTGTTCGGACTGCTCTTGTGAGAGGGCCAGATTGCCCAGGGAGACCAGCGGCGCAGCGCTGTTCGGATCGGCTTTGGCGGCCTGGTTGAAATAGGATTCGGCTTGGTCTGGATTGCCCGATCGCGCGGCGACATTGCCCAGCGCGATCATGGCGCTGATGTTGCCGGGCTGTTGATTCAACCAGGCTTCGGCGGCCTTACGGGCGGCGGGAAGATCGTTATTGGCGGCATGGGCCTGAAGCAGCAGCAACCTGGCCTGGTCCAGCTCAGGATCGTTCTGGATGACCGTCTGTATTTCGCCAATGGCTTTGTCGGCCTGGCCTTCCTGGGTCAGATAGGCGGCGTAACGAAGCCTCAGGCTGTTGTTCTCGGGGGCCAGCTCCAGGGCCCGCTCGATCATCTGTTCGCCGCTTTGCTTGTCACCGCTGACCAGCGATGCGATGCCTACCAGGGCCAGGGTTTCCGGGTCGGAATTCTGGTCTTCAAGGCCGGCAAGGACTTCTTTGGCGCCGTCCGGGTTGCGCAGCTGCAGGCGGGTGGCGGCCAGCAGTTTCTGGGCCTGTTCGGATTCTTCCAGTGCGGCCAGGGGTTCCAGCAGGGCTTCGGCTTCTTCCGGCCGGCCCTGACGGTAGCGGATGATACCCAGCATCAGCGCTGCCTGTTCATGGCTGGGCGCCTGGGCCAGGGTTTCTTCCAGGTAGCGGGCGGCGGTGGTCAGGTCGCCTTCGTTGAATGCTTCCTGCGCGGCCACCAGGTTGCTGCGGATGGTGCCCGGTGCCGACTTGGCGAGGATTTCCTCGTACACAAAGGCCTCGGCGGCCTTACCCTGTTGGCGCAGCACGTCAATCAGCGCCGACATGGTTTCAAATTTGCGATAGGTCATCACGTCGTACTGGCCAATGGTTTCCAGGGCAGTGATGTAGGCCTGTTCCGCATCGGCCCAGCGCTTTTCGGAGTGGGCAAGGCGGGCTTTCCAGAGTGCCAGTTCGGCGTTCTGGGGATCGATTTCGTTGGCTTTCTGAATGTACTCCGCAACTTCGCTTTCATTGCCTTTACTGAAAGCAACTTTGGACAGCCCGATAAGAGGCTCTACGGTGTTCGGCGCCAGGTCGCGCGCGGATTCATACGCCAGGCGCGCGTCGTCGGCATCTTCGGATGCCAGCAGGATGTGCCCCCTTAACAGGGCGGCCTCTGACTGCTGGGCCCGGTCGGCATCTTCGATACTGTCGAGGGCGTTAAGCGCGTCTTCAAACTCACCCTGCATCAGGTTGGCTTCGGCACGCACCAGGGCTGCATCATTCAGGTTCTGCTGGCTGATATTGGCCGGGTCGATTTTTTCCATCAGGGCATCGAGCTGGCGCTCGGCGTTACGGGCATCGCCGGCGGTCAACAGGTTGTTGATTATCACCAGGTAGGGTTCTACGCGGCCGGGTTGCATCTCGATAGCGCTGCGGGCTTCCAGTGTGCTGGCTTTCAGCTCCCCCTGGCGCTGGAAAAAGCGGGACTGATCCACGTGGCTGAGGTACTGGATCTGTTCCTGGCTCATCTCATCGTTTCCACCGCATCCGGCCAGTGACATCGAGATGGCGACGCTCAGAAGGGTGGCTTTAAACACTGGAAATGATTTCATGGCCCTGTTCCTTTTTTACCGCGGGTCTTGTTGTAATGTCCCTGACTGCTCTGAAGATGTTTCGATCCGGTATTTGTCTGTCAGGTTGTAGAGTGTTGGCCGGGTTATTCCCAGCATCCGTGATGCCTGTGCCATATTGAAGTGACTGCACTGCAATGCCTGAACAATGGCGGCGCGTTCGGCTCGTTCCCGTACCTGACGCAGGTTCAGCTGGTCTTCAGGTTCGTCGACGCCACAACTGAGTTCCAGGTCAGCAGCTGTCACGCGCTTGCCGTCGGCCATGATGGTCGCGCGCTTCACCTTGTTGATCATTTCGCGGACGTTGCCCGGCCAGGGGTGGGCGTTGATGGCCGCAATGGCGTCTTCAGAGAAGGCCAGGTTGGGGCGGTCCATCTGTTTGCCCAGGGATTTGAGCAGGGACTGGGCGATCACCAGGCAATCGCCGTCACGGTCCCGCAGTGCCGGGACGTCCAGGGTTATTTCGCTGATCCGGTAATACAGGTCTTCGCGGAACTCGCCCCTGTCGATCAGATCCTGCACGTTACGGTGGGTGGCGCACACCACGCGCACGTCGACTGGTATGGGTTTTACCGAGCCCACCCGGTCTACCACCCGTTCCTGCAGGAAGCGCAGCAGCTTGGCCTGCAGTGCCATGGGCATATCGCCGATCTCATCCAGGAAAAGGGTGCCGCCATTGGCGCTTTCGATTTTGCCTTTCTTGCTGGCAGTGGCGCCGGTGAAGGAGCCTTTCTCGAACCCGAACAGTTCGCTTTCCAGCAGGTTTTCCGGGATTGCTGCACAGTTGATGGCGGCAAAGGGCTGGTCTGAGCGATGGCTGAGGTCATGAAGGCCCCGGGCCAGCAGTTCCTTGCCAGTGCCGGTTTCACCGGTGATCAGGGTGGTGACATCCGTGGGGGCGACTTTTTCCAGGGTGCGGCAGATGTTGAGCATCTGGGAACTGGCCGCAACGATGCCTTTGATGCTGGTGCCATTGCGATGGGTAGACAGTTCCCGGTTGTCCCTTTCAAGTTCTGCCAGGCGGAAGGCCCGGTTGACCACAAAGGTGAGGATGTCGGCGTCCAGGGGTTTCTGGTAGAAGTCGCTGGCGCCCATGCCGATGGCTTTGACGGCGTTTTCTTTTTCTTCCCGGCCGGTGACCACGATGACTTTGGCCATGGGGGCCAGGCGAAGGATGTCTTCCAGCAGCTTGAAGCCTTCGGTAGCGCCGCCCGGATCCGGCGGCAGGCCAAGGTCCAGGGTGATGACTTCCGGTTCCAGGCGTCGGAGCGCGGTCAGCGCCGCTTCCCGGTCGGCGGCCACGGCCACGTCGAGATCGTCACTGAAGCACCAGCGCATCTGGCTCTGAAGCCCTGGGTCGTCTTCAACTATTAAGAGTCGTCTACTCACAACGGCAGAAAGTCCTTTTTGTTTCTCTGGAGCGTTTTATCGAATCCTGAACCCCGATTCTTGCCCGAACATTGACACTTTGCAATGGTTGACTGAGTTACTGTAGCCGTTCGTCAATCATTTGGCATCCGCTCTGTACTATCACCTGACGCTTTAAGCGGTTCAATACGATGAATTTCCGGCATTCTGGGGCCGTGAACGGCCGCGCGCACCAGCGGAAACCGTATGGAAAAACAGGAGCCCACGCCCGGTTCGCTGGTGACGTCGATGTTGCCGCCCACGTTACGCACATATTCCCGGGCCTGGTAGGCCCCGATGCCCATGCCGGTCAGGCCTTTGGTACTTTCGAACGGCTTGAACAGGCGTCTTTCGATAAAGTCTTCAGTCATCCCGGCACCTGTGTCCTGAATAAAAAGCACCACGTTATCGCGGGCGGTTTTCAGGGTTAGGGTGATTTCACCCTCTGGCGGTGTGGCGTCCTGGGCATTCTGGATCAGGTGGCCGAGTATGCTGTAAAGCTGTTCGGTATCGGCATTGATAAATATGCTTTCCGGGTGGCTGGTCACCCGAGGGGCGGGGCGGCCTTTGGCGTACTGCTCGGCTATGGCATCCACCACCTCGCCCAGTTCAAGCACTTGTGTTTCCAGGGTGGCGTCGGCGGGCCTGCGGATATGGTCCACCAGGCCGGCCATTTTCCTGACCGCGTGGTCGGTGGTCTTGATCATGTCGTCGATGAAATCGGGGTTATTCCGGTGCCTGGGGGCGTTTTTGACCAGCAGTGACAGCTGTGCAATCAGGGTTTTCAGGTCGTGAACCATAAAGGCGGAGGCCTTGCTGACCGCTTCGAACTGCATGGCCTGGGAAAGCCGGTTCTGGGCGTCGGCCTGGGCCAGCAGGTTGCAGGTCTGCCGGGCTACAACTTTTACCAGGTCAAAGTTCTCCCAGTTCAGCTCCACCCGGGCGTAGGGGTTGCCGATAGCGGCGATGCCGTAGAGATCGTTGCTCAGATAAAGCGGGATCACCAGCCAGACTCCGCTGATCTGGGAGATGGGGTCGGGGATCTCCAGCAGGTTGTAGCGCACCGGGTCGTTTTGATATTCGTGCAGGTCTACAATCCACTCGCGCTCCCCGAAAAATCTCACTAGTTCGGAGTTGGCATCAATGGTGGTGTATTTTGGCGGAGCCAGGTTTATCGCGCCCTTGAGGACGAAATCACCCCGGTCTCCTTTTACCCATATGGCGCCGGCATTGCTTTCCACCAAACCTGCAAGAATGCGGATCACCCGTTCCGGGAGCGGCGGGTTATCGCTGAGGTCGGCCAGCTCCCGGGTCATTTTCAGCCACTCGTCCCGGTAGTCGTATTTGTAGTCAAAGAAGTTCTGGCCGATGAACACCATCAACCTTGCCCGGACCCGGCGGGAAGAGGCCAGCGCAGCCAGAAAGATAAGTGCTGCAGACAGGAACAGCACTCGCAAGGCCTCGCCCCAGTCGCCGCCCATCACCTGCACGTAATAGCCGCCGATCGCCAGGAACAGCAGGTAACCACCGGCCAGAATCAGTGCGCCGGCATGGAAAACGGCGGACCGGGACAGCTGGAAATCCACCGGCTGCTTGCGGGTGTTGATCACGTTGACGGCGAACAACGGCACAATGGCGGCATTGACCAGGCCGCGGGCATCCCAGAAAGACGTTGCCACCTGGCCGAACAGCAGGGCGTCGGCGTACATGAAGAAGTCATAGGCAAACAGGCTGGCAACGGCAATGCAGACGTACTTCATGCTTGATCGGCGGAAGGAGACCGAGTTACGCCAGATCTGCTCCACCAGCGACAGGCCCAGAAGCGACAGGGCAATTTGTCCCAGTACTTTGGTTTTGCCGTCCAGGAGGGTGGTTCCCATGGCGTATTCCAGCGCGCCGGAGCCGAGCAGGGCAATAATCAATACCAGGGTGGCGGTCGCCATGATGCGCCTGAGCCTGCCCTTGATGTTTCCGGAGCGGAAGGCGTCGCGGAGCAGGGCGAACAGAACGGTAATGAGGGCGGCGTCCCGCAACAGTTCCAGCAGGTAGCGGGCGAAAAACCCCGGCTGCTGCCACAGCGACTGGGTAACAAGGGAAGTCGCCCATAGCGCCGAGACCAGGGATGCCAGAAAGATGGAGCGGTCAATGTCCCGCCGCAGATACCGTGTTGCCACAAGCCCGGCCAGCAGCGCATAGGCGATGGCTGCGGTGGCGTAACTGATCAGGCCTAAATCGTTGAGCATGGCGCGCGTCCTGCGTGCAAAGCCGGGTCAGACCGGCTCTTTGTTTTCCCGGTAGAACCGGAATATTTCCTTGAGCGGTCGTTTGGGTTTGAAGCCGAATTCCCGTGCGAACGCTCTGCCGTCAATGACGACAGGATACTTGAAAAACGCCATCAGATACGACGGAAAACTTCGCAGACGCAGGGTCTTCAATATCAGCTTCGGCAACAACGGTGGAATCGACGGTATCGGCACCGTTTTGCAGCCGCAGAGCTTCAGCGCGTGCTGATAGGCTACCCAGTCTTCCGGTGCCACATTGAAGATGCCGCGCTGGGTCTTGTTATAGGCCAGCACGATGGCATCGGCCATGTCGTCAATGTGAATGAACTGCATCATCGGTGAAAAGCCCGCCAGTACGGGCGCGTTCTGGCTGGCCAGCAAAGTGCTGATGGAGTTGCGCACGCCGGGGCCGACGATGTTGCAGGGGCGCAGCACCGTGATGTTCAGGTCCGGATAGCGCCACAGGTAGATGTTGGCTAGGTTTTCCAGCTCTACTGAATCGATCAGGTCGGCACTCAGCCCGGCGCTTTTCAGGGGCGCTTCCTCGTCGATCAGGGCGGGGTTGTAGGCCACGGCACCGTAGACGTGGAAGGTGGACAGCACGACCACCCGGCTAATGCCGTACTTGTGGCTCAGATCCAGCAGCTTCTGGGTGCCCAGCACGTTGGCGTTATAGCGTCGCATGCGGGTGAGCTGGCTGGACATGATGCGGCCCAGGTGAATCACGCCGTCGAATTTGTAGCGCCGGAACAGGTCTTCAAAGGACCGCTGGTTGAAGTCGATGCAATAGCTGGGGATGTCGTCCCCCAGGTAAACCTGCTCGCGGAAATCCACGGCGACGATATCGCAGTGGTCCCGCAGCCGGTTGATCACCTGCTGGGCCAGGGCACCGGCCGCGCCGGTTATCAGAATGTGCTGTCTTCTTTGTTCTGTCATCAGAAAAGCCTTTTGCGTTCGCTTAGCCCGGTATCGATCAGCTCGCTGATGGCTGCTTTTACATGCTCCACCCGCTCGGTTACCTGCTCTTCGGGGATTTCCCGGTTATCGAATCGGAGGGGGTCGCCTACGTTCAGGTGGACCTTGGCCGGGAACACCACCGGCAGCGCCACCGGTGCATAGGGAATACCCAGCATCCTCGCCAGGGGCTTGATGTTGGCAATGGCCGGGATGGTTTCCTCGCAGCCCACCACGCCCACCGGCACAATCGGGGCGTTGTATTTCATCGCCAGGTGCATAAAACCGTTGCCGAAGCGTTTGAGCTGGTAGCGGTCCTGATAGAGTTTGCCCGAACCCCGCACGCCCTCGGGAAAAACGATCACCGCTTCGCCGTTGGCCAGCATCTTGGCGCAGTTGGTGGGGTCGCCCAGTACCGCGCCGAACTCGTTGAGCAGGTTGCCGAGATAAGGCACGGTGGGGAAGAACCGCTCGATCATGGCCCGGGGTATGCGCGGGTTCCGTTTGCGGGATGCCAGGGCATAGCCGATTAGCAGACCGTCGATGGGCAGCTGTCCGCTGTGATTAGCAACGATCAGCACCGGGCCTTCGGCGGGTATCTTGTCGATGCCGGTGGTTTCAACCCGGAAGTATTTCTCGTAGAGCTGGTGAGCCATTGAAAAGCCCAGCTTCATCGATTCGTTGTTAAAGCCCCAGGGGTCATACCCCAGCGAACCGATGGGTTTGCGGATGCGGTCGATCTGGTTGCTCAGTTCTTCCGGCACCAGTTTTGATCGCAGGTAGGATGTCAGGCCCATGAGTTCTCCCAAAACTTAACGTCGGCCAATCATAACGCCAATGGTGTGGCTTTGCCCTTCATTGAGCACGCGGTAGTCCGATAGCGCGTTGGCGGTTTCCACACACAGCATATGTTGCCAGGCGGAGTCGGGGAAATCCGACAAACGTGCCGCTTTCTCCGGCCCCGGGTTCCACACCACTGTCGAATCGCTGCCCACCGCATCCACTGTGCTGGTGTGGCCGGGCGTGATTATCTCAAGCGGCTGGCCGCTCAGGTAGATGCGGTCGGTTTCGCCGGGGAAATCCACAGGCCCGCGCTGGGTGAAGTCGCTCCAGTTCTCCACGGCATCGGTATATTCGCAGCCGTCCAGGCCTTCGATCCGGGTGCCAATAATGTCGGCGGTGGGCAGATAGGTGTGCAGTGCCTGGGTCATGGCCAGGGGCTGGGTTGCCAGGTTGGTGGTAGTCAGCGCAATACGGAAGCCGGCGGCGGAGAAGCTAAAGGTCAACAGACACAGGGCACTGCCGGTCCAGGCATCGGCAAAATCCTGGTTGGCCAGAAGCGACAGGCTGACTTCCACTTCCCTGGCGGTTTCCCTTACATCCTCCAGTTTCCACAGGGCAGTGCGGGCAAAGCCGTGGGATGCACCTGTGAGGATGCGTCGGCGGACTTCCGGCGGGTTTCTGTCGGGAACCCCAAACCAGGGCCAGCAGATTGGCACGCCACCTCGAATGGCATGGCCCGGTTTGAAAATGGCCTTGTCGCTGAGCCACAGCCAGTTGGACTGGTGGCGCGGTGTGAATTCGGTGAGATGGGCGCCTTGTATAAATAGCCTCGCCTCGAAAAGAGGGTGGTGTACCTCCAGAGCCTCAAGTTGGCCGACGGTGGTCCATCGGGTAAATGACCATTGACCGGGTTTAAGTGGCACAGATTGCCTCGTTGTTGTGGTTTCGGCATTTTCGTATCTGCAGGGTAAATTAAAACGTCGTGCCGGGCGAGAATCGGGCATAGAATCGCTAACTATGTTTTCTCTCTGTGATTCTCGCCGGGGCGCCGTTCAATGACTCTTTCCACCGCATCTGTTTTGCAGCCAGTCGGCAACCCGGTTGCCCCTGAGGGTGACTGGCTTGATGCGCTGGCTGACGGGTTGAGCGAGCACGGCTGGCTAAGCCTTGATGCCCGGCCGCTGCTGGGTGACGAGCTGCTGGCCTCGCTGTGCGAGGAAGTGCAGATTCTGGATCGAACCGATGCCTTGAGAGTGGCCGGAATCGGCCGTGGCCTGGATAAAACCCGGGACCGTTCGGTGCGGCGGGACAAGATTGCCTGGCTACAGGGAGAGACGGCTGCTCAGGCAGGCCTGTTTCAGGTATTCGAGACCATTCGCTGCGGGCTTAACCAGCAGTTGTTCCTGGGGCTGAAGCGTTTTGAAACCCATTACGCCACCTATCATCCCGGCGACTTTTACCGGAAACACGTAGACAGCTTCCAGGGCAGGGCATCGCGGGTGGTCAGCGTGGTGCTGTATCTCAATGAAAACTGGCAGCAGGCAGACGGTGGCGAACTGCAGGTATTCAACCGCGACAGCGAGCAGGAAATCTGCGGACGGGTATCGCCGGAACTGGGGCGACTGGCGGTTTTCATGAGTGAGGAAATCCCTCACGAAGTGCTGCCGGCGAACCGTACCCGCTACAGTGTGGCCTGCTGGTTCCGCCAGGATGAGATTCCGCTGCCTTTGAGTTTATAAAGCTCGTTGTAGTGAACGGGGGCTTTTGCTACTATGCGCGCCGTTCTGAGGGATTCCAATCCCGGACGTTATGGTGGCTCCATCGGTGCCTCCGCAACGATAAACCGTGAACCCGGTCAGGCCCGGAAGGGAGCAGCCGAAGCGGTGGACTTGTGTGCCGGAGTGTTGCTGGTGGAGTCACCCCCAGATTCTCCCCCCGTAATTTCCAGATTTCTCCGCATGTTATAGAATGTCGCCTTCTCGAATGGATGATCGATAAGGATGTCTCGTGCTGATAAGGATATGCCTCGCTTTTCTCGTGTTTATCTCTGCCTCCGTGAATGCCGAAATCTATCGCTGGGTTGATGACCAGGGCCGGACTCATTTCGGTGATCGTCCCTCGCCGCAGGCCACCGCGAAAAGGCTGAGTGAAGACTCCGAGCCCGTTGGGACAAGCCGCTCCGTTGAGCAGCGCCAGGAAGGTATCCGGAAATTCCTCGACCAACGACAGCGTGAGCGGGATAGCGCGCAGGCTGCCAAGGCCAGGGCCGAAGAGAAGCAGGCCAAACTTGCGTCCCATTGCCGCGAGCTTCGGGCCCGTCTGATACATATGGACCGAATCTCTACTTTCTATGATCTCGACGAAAAGGGAGAGCAGGTGTTTGTCAGCGAGGCCGAAAACAGAAAGCTTCGCGAGCGTTTCCGGGCAAAAGTTGAGGCGACCTGCGGGCGTTAACCGACTTCTTATCAACCCATGACCATGCTAAGGTTAAGCCCGTTTTTTAGCGGCAGTTGATGGAATATGAGCTATCAGGTTCTCGCCCGAAAATGGCGCCCCAATACCTTCGAGGACATGGTTGGCCAGGAGCATGTGCTTCAGGCCCTGATTCACGCGTTGGACAATCAGCGCCTTCACCATGCCTATCTGTTTACCGGCACCCGGGGCGTGGGCAAAACCACCATCGGCCGCCTGCTTGCCCGATGCCTGAACTGTGAAACCGGGGTTACCTCGAAGCCCTGCGGTACCTGCTCAAGCTGCCAGGAAATCCAGGAAGGGCGATTTGTTGATCTGATTGAAATCGACGCGGCGTCGCGCACCGGCGTGGACGATATGCGGGAACTGACGGATAACGTCCAGTACGCGCCCACTCGAGGCCGCTTCAAGGTATACCTGATCGACGAAGTGCACATGCTGTCGAATCAGTCCTTCAACGCTTTCCTGAAAACCCTCGAAGAGCCCCCGGAGCACGTCAAGTTCCTGCTGGCTACTACCGATCCCCAGAAACTGCCGGTGACCGTTCTATCCCGCTGTCTGCAGTTCAATCTCAAGCGCATGACGCCGGAGCACATTGCCGGCCATCTTCGCCATGTACTGACCCAGGAAGGCATTCCGTTTGAAGAGCCAGCACTTTGGTTATTGGCCAGGGCCGCCGATGGCAGCATGCGGGACGCGCTAAGCCTGACCGATCAGGCCATTGCCTTTGGCAACCAGACCCTGAACGGCAGTGACGTCAGCAATATGCTGGGCACCATTGATCAGGGCGATATCGCCCGACTGGTGGACGCACTGGTGGCCGAGGATGGCCCGGCGTTGCTGTCGGAGATTCAGCGCATATCGGATTTCGCGCCGGATTACAGCATCATTCTTGCGGACCTTCTGTCGCTGTTTCACCGGGTTACCATGGAGCAGGTGGTGCCGGGCAGCGCAGATAATGCCCTGGGGGATGCGACCATGGTGCAGAGCCTGGCCAGGCAGGTCAGTGCCGAGGATGCCCAGCTTTTCTATCAGGCTGCCCTGATGGGGCGGAAAGACCTGGCGGTGACGCCGGATGCCCGCATGGGTTTCGAGATGACCCTGTTGCGGATGCTGGCTTTTCGTCCGGGCGCTGACCGGCGCGGGCCACCGGCTGGCGGCGCCACGCCATCGCGCACCGAGGGTGAAAGCCGGGACGACCCCGAGCCGGCACCGCAGCAGGAACAGGCTCCTCAGCCAGCACTAGCGCCGGAGCCCGAGCCAGCCCCGGAACCCGAGCCAGTACCCGAAGCCGAACAGCCCCCTGAGCCGGAGCCTGTGCCTGTGCCTGAGCCAGCACCGGAACCGGCGGAAGAACCGCCGCCCTGGGAACCGGATTACGAACCCGCCCCGGAGCCCGATCCGGCACCGCCGCTGAATATGGAAGCGGTTGACGATCAAGCTCAGCCAGAATCACAGCCTGAGCCCGAACTAGAGGCAGAGCCAGAGGCAGCGCCAGAGCCAGAGCCATCGGACTTCTCCTGGGAACGGGATTTTCGCAGCCTGAATATTGTCGGTATGCCCGGTAACCTGGCCAGCAACGCCGCCATGACCCGCTCGGGCAACGACATTGTGCTAACGCTGGATGAAGGGCACGCACGGCTTTTGAACGATCGTCATAAGGAAAAAATCCTCGAGGCGTTGAGGAATCGGTTTGGCGACGCCATAAACGTTAAAATAACGGAAGGTGAGACCAACGGCAGAACGCCGGCGGCCTGGGAAGAAAGCCAACGCCAGGCAAGGCAGGCGGCGGCGGAAGAGGCGATTAATAGCGATCCGCTGGTCAAGTCTATTGTCGAACGTTTCGAGGCACGGGTTGTCGAAGGCAGCATCCGGCCGAGCAAGTAGTTCGGAAAGCAAAGCATTCTGACAGAGGGTATGAGCGATGAATAATATGGGCGATTTGATGCAGAAGGCCCAGAAGATGCAGGAAGAAATGCAGAAGGCCCAGGAAGAGGCGGCCAAGGCGGAAATCACCGGTGAAGCCGGTGCCGGCCTGGTAAAAGTCACCATGAACGGTCGCCACGACGTGCGTAAGGTGGATATTGATCCGTCGTTGCTGAGCGAGGACAAGGAAGTTCTGGAAGACCTGCTGGCAGCGGCCATCAATGATGCGGTGCGCCGGGTGGAAGAGAACCAGAAAGAGAAGATGTCCGGAATGATGTCAGGCATGGGTATGCCCCCTGGCTTCAAGATGCCGTTCTGATCGGGCCGAATGAGGAAAATCCATGGCGTTTAGCCCACTGGTAGACGAATTGGTGGAGTCGTTGCGTTGCCTGCCGGGGGTTGGCCAGAAAACGGCCCAGCGTATGGCGTTTCATCTGCTTGAGCGGGGCCGGTCCGGCGGGTCGCGCCTGTCGGAGGCGCTGGATAAGGCCATGACCGGCGTTCGCCGGTGTGATAGCTGTCAGAACTTCTCCGATACGCCTGTCTGCGGTATCTGCCAGACTCCCGAGCGGCGCAATGGCACTCTCTGTGTAGTGGAAAGCCCCTCTGATCTGCTGGCAATCGAACAGGCCGGCGATTACCGGGGCAGCTACTTCGTGCTGATGGGCCACCTGTCGCCCATTGACGGCGTGGGCCCGGAAGAGATCGGCATTGAACGGCTGCTGTCCCGCATCGGCGAGGAGGGCGTGACCGAGCTGATTCTGGCCACCAATCCCACGGTGGAAGGCGAGGCAACGGCTCACTACATTGCCGACCGTCTGGATGGAAGAAACATCCTGATTACCCGGCTGGCCCACGGTATCCCGGTGGGTGGTGAGCTTGGGTACGTCGATGGCTTCACCCTGACCCACGCGTTTCGCGGCCGCAAACCGCTGTCAGATTAAATCCCCAACGAGCTTTTATATGGACGTTACCTTTTAATGGGTGTTACCTGGATTACCGACCCGGCGGCACTCGACCAATGGCTTGAGGCCAACCCGGACGAACCCCTGGCCCTGGACACGGAGTTCGAGCGGGTAAGCACCTTCTATCCAATTCCCGGACTGGTTCAGCTCGGCCTGGGTGACGAGTTCCGCCTGGTTGACCCATCCGTGGCCGAGGCCAGCGCCGGTTTCAGGTCGATTCTTGCCGACCCGGGTCGGCGTAAGCTTTTGTACGCCATGAGTGAAGACCTGGAACTGTTCAGGCACTGGCTGTCGCTGGAACCGGCGGGCTTGATCGACCTGCAGATCGGTGCGGCCATGGCCGGCGCCGGTTTTTCCATGGGTTACGCGAGGCTGGTTGAGCAGCTCTTCGGCGAGACGCTGGATAAATCCGCCACCCGCTCCGACTGGTTGTCACGGCCCCTGTCTGCCGCCCAGGAAGAGTACGCAACAGACGACATCCGGTTTTTGAGGCCGATTTACGAGTGGGTCTGGAAAGAGCTTGAGCAGAAAGGACTGGTGGATGCGCTGATTGAGGAATCCACCCGGTTTGCGGAGGACCTGGCCAGCCAGGATGATCCGGAAAATCATTACCGCAAATTGCGGGGCGGCTGGACACTCAGCCGGCAGCAGCAGGGTGTGTTGAAATCCCTGGTTTACTGGCGGGAAACGGAATCCCGCAAGCGGGACCGGCCACGAGGCCGGGTAGTGGCGGATGCGCAGCTGATCGCCATTGCCGAGAAGCTTCCGGATTCGGTTCGCGCGCTATCCAACGTGCAGGGCCTGCCGTCAGTGGTGGTTCGTCGCTACGGTGAACAGATGATCGAGCTGATTCGTGTGGCAGCCAGTGAAGATAACTCTACAATAGAGGTAATCCAGCCGCCGCTGTCCCGGCAGGATCAGATGCTCTACAAACAACTCAAGCGCTTGATGGTGGAGGCAGCCGATGCGCGGGATATTCCCGTTGAGCTGCTGGCGCCCCGTAAAAGGCTGGAAGCGGTGGTTCAGACCCGCGACCTGGGCGCCGGCCTGTTCGGTGACGGCTGGCGGCAGCAAGTGATTGCGCCGGTCCAAAGCAGACTTCAGGAAGTATTGGCGCCATGAGCGAAAAAACATTTGTATCGGTATTTCGCAGCAGCAAAAAGCCGGGTACCTATCTGTTCGTTCGGCGCGGCCAGGTATGGGAAGATCTGCCGGACAGCCTGAAGGGCATTTTTGGCAAACCGGTTCATTCCATGGATCTGGTGCTGACCAACGAACGGAAACTGGCCCGAACCGACGGGCGGCAGGTGCTTCAGGCAATTGAAGACAAGGGGTTCTTTCTGCAGATGTCGGATGAGCAGAGCGGCTATGTGGTGGATTTTCGCCGCAAACCCGAGCAGCAAAAGGGTGAAAGTGACGGATGATTGCAGAGATTCCCTTCTGGCAGCGCAAGCGTCTGGATGAAATGACCGCCGCTGAATGGGAATCCCTGTGCGATGGCTGCGGCAAGTGCTGCCTGGCCAAACTGGAAGATGAAGACACCGGCGAGGTCTATTACACCGACCTGGTCTGCCGTTACATGGATCAGGGCACCTGCGGTTGTACCGTCTACCCGCAGCGGCTTGAAAAGGTGCTCGCCTGCACTGTGCTGACGCCAGACAACCTGGCGGATTTTCACTGGTTGCCCTATACCTGTGCCTATCGCAGGCTGGCGGAAGGCCGGCCACTGGCGGACTGGCATCCGCTGCGCTCCGGGGACCCGAACTCGGTTCACGAGGCAGGGGTTTCGGTCCGGCACCGGGTGCTGTCAGAAGCAGAAGTGCCGGAAGAAGATTGGGAAGAACACATTATTCACTGGGTTATATAAATTATGCTGGATGCTCAAGCCAATTTGGCCTACGGCCTGTTCTGGGCGCTTTACGCGGTTGCCTTCGTGGTTTTCTTCTATGCGATTTCGCGCCTTTTCCGGATCATTCCGGTTTATGGCATCCGCACGCTGTTACAGGCCGCCCTTGTGGTGATACTGCTGACGCCGGTTGAATCCAGCGAGGTTGATGGCTGGTGGATTCCGGCCTGGCTCCACGGCGGGTACGAAACCATTCTTGGCAATACCGATGAGGCGGGCAGGGCGATGCTTAACCTGGGCATTGCGGCTATCATCATGCTGCTGGTCTGGGTACTGGATATGGTCCGTTACCGTCTGGTCAAACGCTGATGCCTGCCTTCCTGCTGCTGATGTTTTTTGTGTTTGCGCCACAGAGCCACGCTCAGGAAGCGCAAACCCTGCAGTTGCCCGAGCAGGGGGATGTTCGCATCATTGTGGATATCTCCGGGTCGATGAAAGAAAACGACCCGCGCAATCTTCGTCAGCCCGCCGTAAGACTGCTTGCCAGAATGATCCCGGCAGGGGCGGAAGCCGGTGTCTGGACGTTTGGCCAGTGGGTTAACATGCTGGTGCCCCACGGCACTGTGGACGAAGCCTGGCGCCAGAACGCTCTTGCCCTGTCGGAGAAAATCAATTCCGTTGCCCTGCGGACCAACCTCGGCGAAGCCCTGGAAAAGGCCAGCGATGACTGGATTGGCGGCGCGGACCTGAGCAACACCGACTTTATTCTGCTCACCGATGGCAGGGTGGATATATCCGGCGACCCGGAGGTAAACGCCAAAGAACGCGAACGGATTCTGGGCCCCTTGTTGGACCGGCTGACCGCCCGTGGCGCCACCTTGCACACTGTGGCCCTGTCTGAAGAGGCCGACCTGAAGATGCTTGAGGCGCTGGCCACCGAATCTGGTGGGCACTTCTCACTGGCGTCGTCCGCCGAGGGCCTGAATCAGGCATTCCTCAAATCCCTGAACGCGGCGGTGCCCCAGGACCAGATTCCTCTGACCGACGAAGGCTTTACCGTCGACCAGGGCGTTGAGGAATTCACCGCGCTTATTTTCTGGGGCGAGAATGAAACATCCGCGACCCGCGCGCTGACACTGACCAATCCCGGTGGCGAGCGTTTCACCCAGGGCGCTGCGCCTGGGAATATGCGCTGGGCGGCGGAAACCGGTTATGACCTGATTACCGTGACCGACCCGCAGGCGGGGCAATGGCAGATCGACGGCGAGCTGGGTGAGGGCAGCCGGGTAACGGTCGTCAGTGACCTGCGCATGGTGGTCAGCCCGATACCGCCAACCTTTAATCCGGACGAGCCGATTGCCCTTAAAATTGCCTTTTTCGAAGAAGATTCGAGAATCCAGGACCCTGATTTTCTGAAGGTGATTGACGTAATAGTGAGGCTGACTTCCACGGATGGGCGCAGCGGCTCGAAGATTCTCAGTGATGATCAACCCCCGGCCGACGGTATATACCAGGATCAGATCGACAGCCTGCCGGCGGCGGGGGACTACAATATTGAAGTCATCGCGGATGGCACCACGTTCTCCCGCCGTTTTTCGGGGATCACCCGTTTTATTGCGCCGGAATCAGCCTCCCCCACGGATGAAAAAGCAGAGCCGCAGGAAAGCGCCCCGGCCCTGGAGTCGCCAATTGATATCAGTAACCTAGAGGAGCCCCCGGCGGATCCCGTGCCGGTGATTCAGCCAGAGCCAGCGCCCGAGCCAGCCCCCGAGACATCCGCTGTGCCGATCTGGGTCTGGGGAATGGCAGGGGGAACTGCGCTTGTGTTGATCGCGGGTGGTGTCTGGTTCTGGCTGCGTCGGAAGAAGACAGGCACTGAGGAAGCTGAGGCAGGCTCCGGAGAAGAGGAGCTTCCCGAGCTGGAGGAAGACATTCCGGAGCTTGAGCCCGAGGTTGAACCCGAGCCAGAAACGGAGCCTGAGCCTCAACCAGAGCCGGAGCCGGAGAAAACACCGGAGGAGGATGAGGATGAATTCGGACTGGAGGATTTCGATCTTTCCGAGTTCGATGATCTTCCGGAAAGCGACGAGCCGGGCTCTGACGATGACGACTACCTGCCGGAAGAAGATCCTAAAAAGGGTGAATGAGCGGAGGCTGCCGCTGCCGCTCATTCAACCCCTTATCAGAAGGCTCGCTCTTCTCTATAATCTGTCGCTTATTCAAACAGTCGTTTAATCCGATTACCAGACAGGAAAACACCCCATGAAGTTTACCGGTACTGAGAAATACGTCGCGACGGATGACCTGCAGATGGCGGTGAACGCCGCGATCACCCTTCAACGCCCGCTGCTGATCAAGGGTGAGCCAGGTACCGGCAAGACCCTGCTGGCCGAAGAAATGGCCTCGGCCCTGGGCATGCGTCTGATTCCCTGGCACATCAAGTCCACCACCAAGGCCCAGCAGGGCCTGTATGAATACGACGCGGTGTCCCGCCTGCGGGACAGCCAGCTGGGTGACGAGAAGGTCAAGGACATCAGTAACTACATTATCAAGGGCAAACTCTGGGAAGCTTTCGAGGCGGACGAGCAGGTGGTTCTGCTGATCGACGAGATCGACAAGGCCGACATCGAATTCCCCAACGATCTGTTGCTGGAACTCGACCGCATGGAGTTCTACGTCTACGAGACCCAGCAGTTTGTCCGCGCCAACAAGCGCCCGGTGATCGTGATCACCAGTAACAACGAAAAAGAGCTTCCGGATGCGTTCCTCCGCCGCTGCTTCTTCCATTACATCAACTTCCCCGATCACGACACCATGAAGCACATTGTGGATGTGCACTTCCCGGGGATTCAGCAGCAGGTGGTACGGGACGCCCTGGAAGTCTTCTTTGATGTCCGCAAGGTGCCGGGCCTGAAGAAGAAGCCGTCCACCTCGGAACTGATTGATTGGCTGAAGCTGCTGATGGCCGATGAGCTGTCTGCAAAGATGCTTCAGGAGAAGGACACCAGCTCGGCGCTGCCGCCGCTTTATGGCGCGCTAGTGAAGAACGAGCAGGATGTGCACCTGCTGCAGAAGCTGGCGTTTATGGCTCGCCGCCGCGGCTGAAATTCAGCAAGAGCGACAACCTATGTTGATTGATTTTTTTCTGGAAGTCAGACGCGCGAAAGTGCCGGCCAGCCTGCGGGAGTTCCTGGACCTGCTGGAAGCACTCCAGAACCGCCTGGCCTTCGCCGATATGGAAGAGTTCTATTATCTGGCCCGCGTGTGCCTGGTCAAGGATGAACGCCATTTCGACAAATTCGACCGGGCGTTCCAGGCCTATTTTGAAGGCATCCAGAACCTGGATGACCTGATGGAAGCGCTGATCCCGGACGACTGGCTGCGGGCGGAATTCGAGAAGCAGCTCACCGAGGAAGAGAAAGCCAAGATCGATTCCCTGGGCGGCCTGGAAGAGCTGATCGAAACCTTCAAGAAGCGCATGGAAGAGCAGGACGAGCGCCATGAAGGCGGCAACAAGTGGATTGGTACAGGCGGGACATCACCGTTTGGTGCCAATGGCTACAATCCGGAAGGTTTCCGCATCGGCCAGAAGAAAGGCCGGCACGGCCGGGCGGTCAAGGTCTGGGAAAAGCGGGAATTCCGCGATCTGGACGACAGCCTGACCCTGGGTATCCGCAATATCAAGGTGGCCATGCGCCGCCTGCGAAAGTTTGCGCGCCAGGGTGCCGCGGACCAGCTGGATATGGACGACACCATTCGCTCCACGGCCCGCAATGCCGGCTACCTGGACCTGAAAATGGTGCCGGAGCGCCACAACGCGGTGAAGGTGCTGATCTTTTTCGATGTGGGTGGTTCCATGGACCCCCACGTGCGGGTCTGCGAGGAGCTGTTCTCTGCAGCGAGGATGGAGTTCAAGCACATGGAGTATTTCTACTTCCATAACTTCATCTATGAAAGCGTGTGGAAAAACAATATCCGCCGGATGAACGAGACCATCGACACCTGGGAAATCCTCAACAAGTACACGCCGGATTACAAAGTGATTTTTGTGGGCGACGCCAGTATGGCGCCTTATGAAATATCCCATCCCGGCGGTTCCATCGAGCACTGGAACGAGGAAGCCGGTGCCACCTGGTTCCAGCGGATTACCGATCACTTCCGCAAGGTTGTCTGGCTGAATCCGCTTCCGGAAAGTTACTGGGGTAGCGGGGGCTCCATGGGTATGACCCGGCAGCTGGTAAATGACCACATGTACCCGCTGACCCTGGAGGGCCTTGAGTCGGCGATGAAGCAGCTGAGCAAATAAAAAGCCGGGCAAAAAAAAGCCGATGCGTTGAGGGCATCGGCTAAGCTCGGCATATCAAACGGGGTTGGTAAACCCTTCCCCGCACTCCTTACCCTGCAATTCCGAAGCCAGTAAATGAAACCTCATTTAAAACAGTGATCTGTCTCGGGATAGCCTGATTCTGCCGTTTTCGGGATCCTGTTTTCTGCCGGCGCATGTCAAATAATCCGACACCTTTGGATGCTCATTTGGTGATCTGGATACCGTTCTTGGCTGTTACCAAGTGTTACTCTCTCAGCGAATTCAGTTACAGAAGTTTGCAAGAGGCGTTTCGCTCATGGTTGGCACCTATCAGGCAATCAGGAAATCTATTGGTGTGCTGGCACTCTGCCTTGTTCTTGCAACGGGGCAGGCAATGGCCGCCGGTGCCGGAGAGCTGGATCGCGAAATTGCACAGATCAAAGCCGATGTCGCTGCCCTCAGCCAGACGCTGTTCGATCTGGAGGAGTCTGTTCTCCATCCTGCCGATACCCAGGTTGCGGTTTTCCTTGCCATGAAAGACCGGGAAGGGCTGGCGCTGGATGCGGTGGAACTCTACGTGGACGGCAGCCCGGTCTCCTCCCGTCTTTATACCGATCAGGAGCGGGAATCGCTCCGCCAGGGCAGCATCCAGCGACTGTATATTGGCAATCTTCCCCATGGCAGCCACGAACTGAAAGCCGTGCTCACCGCTCGCTCTGCAAATGACCGTTTCATCCGCCGGGAAGTCCGCCACCAGTTCCGGAAGCGTCCGGGGGAGTCCCGTATCCAGATGACCCTGGATGCTGCTGCGCCGGATTATGAGCCTGTTGTTTCGTTCCAGGAATGGAAGTAAGCCGGAGGCCTGGTTGTGATAGGAAGGATCCCTGACCTGAACGTCATTCGCTGCCTGGCACTGATGCTTTTTCTGAGCAGTGCAGAATCGGCAGTGGCTGCGACCGGCCACCCGGACCTGGATCTGGGCCTCGCCCGGTTTGCCCTGGACACCGGTGACTACGCCCGGGCCCTGCATTACACCCGCAATCCCGAAACCGAACATGAAACCCTGATCCACGCCAGAGCTTTGCTCGAAACAGGCCGGAAAGACCATGCGATCGGGCTGCTGGAGCAGCTTACCGACGGCCAGTATTTCCGCGGCGAAGCGGCGCTTCTCAGATCAACTCTGCTGGACGGAAATAACGAAACGGCAACCCGATTGCTGGATCTGGCCGCGGAAAAGGGCCATGGCGAAACTCGGCAGCGGGCGCTTTACCGGCTGGCCGAGATCGAGCGCATACAGGGATGGCCGGAAAGGGCGGGGCAGATACTGGCATCCATGGATTCCGGTTACTGGGCGGCACTGGGCTATATGAATATCGCCGCAGACTACGGCAAGCAGGATACCAACCCGTCCCGTGCTTTTATTGCCCTGCGAGTGGCCATGGCGATGGCGGAAGAGGATCCGGACAAGGCCCGCGGTGAAGCCCTGAAGGCTGAAATGTTGGTGAGGGCCGGTCTGCTCGCGTATGAGAGCAAGGACTACGACAAGGCCATCAGCTTTCTGAAACAGGTGCCGCTGGACAGCTACAGCACGCCCCAGGCGCTGTATCTTCACGGTCTGGCACTGTCTGAAAGCGGGAAGTATCGCGATGCCATGCAGTCCTGGCATCGGGCGAAGAAATACCCGTTGGCGTTTCCGGGCGTTGCCGGCTCCTGGCTGGGTACCGGGCGCGGATACGATTTGGCGGGCTACCTTGGCCAGGCGGGAGAAGCCTACCTGTCGGCCAGCGCCACTTATGAGAGTGAACGGGTAACGCTGCGGGATCTGAATGATCTGATCCGGGAGAAGGGCGCCTACGAGGCGTTGGTGGACGACGCGGGACAGGAGTTGGGCCAGTGGTTTCTGGAGGATAGCCGCGCGCTGACCCAGCCCCGCAATGCGTACCTTCTGAGATTCATGGAGGATGCACAGGCGCAGCACGCCGTTCAGCGTGTCCATGAGCTACGGGAAATGCTTCGCCGGATGGATGACCAGGCGCGCACGCTCAAAGTGTTTCGAGATGTGTTGCAGGACCGGATGGGGAGTTCCGCAAGCCCGTCGGCGGCGCTTCCCGCTGGTTTCAAAGACACAATAGCCAGCCTCAATGAGCGCATCAGCCGGCTACGTCAGTCGGTTCCTGACGAATCTGCCAATGCCGCGGAACTCCAGCAACTCTCGGCAACCCTGAAGGATCTTCAGACATCCGCGGATCGGCTCGATCAACGCCTCCAGAACCGTGATCAAAGGCTTGATGCGCAACTGGACGTTGTTAACCAGTCCCTGAACAGGCTGGCGCAGAATCGTAAGCGTGCCAGTGATGCGCTGGGCGGCGCCAGCGCCCTGCTGGACGAGCGTGTTCTTGCCTATCTGGCAGGAGAGCGCCAGCGCATGGTGGCATCGTTGGAGAAAGCCGAGCAGCAGATTGCCCATCTTTACGAATATCTTGCCCTGCAGAATCTTGATCGGAGCTCGCCATGATCCGCTTTGGTCACCACTCGCTGCACCGTGTTTTTGGGCTTTCTCTGGCCATCCTCTTTGCGGGTGTCGCCTCTGCGCAGGAGAGCTTCCGCGTCGAGCTGGGGCGTGATGGTGAAACTATTGGCGATATGCGCCCGGTGTTCCTCGAGTTCAAAACCCAGCCGATGCCAGCTATCTCGCCGGTAGAGGTCGCCAGGCGGTACCAGAAGCTGTTTGATAACTCCGAGGAACCGGAAGTGCGGGTCGACGCCCTGGCCCGGCTGTCCAATATCCAGCGGCTGACGGACAAGGACATCAGCGTGAGCCCGGAGGAAGAGCAGCGGATCTACCGCGAGGCGCTTTCCAGCTACGAAGCGGTGCTCAACAAAGGCTCCTTCCACGGCAAGCTGGACGAGTTGCTTTACCAGATGGCCAAGGCCCACGCGTTTGTTGGCCAGATTGAGCTATCAACGGATCGTCTCGAGCAGCTGGTGGGTCTCTATCCCAGTTCGGAACTGGTGCCTGAGGCGCGTTTCAGAATTGCCGAGCGGGCGTTTGCTACCGGAAATTATTCAGAAGCCGAGGCGCAATATACCAGGCTGATTTCCGGCGAAGGGCGGGACTCGCTGAAGACCAAGGCCCGTTACATGTTGGGCTGGAGCCAGTACAAACAGGGTCAGAGCGCCTGGCCGCGGGCGGCTCGGTCATTCATGACGGTGCTGGGCGGTTTCAGTGACCAGACGCAACAGTTCACCCGGGTACCGTCCGCGGACGCCGGCCTGATCGACGACACCTTCCGCATCATTGCCTTGATGGCGGCCGAAGCCGATGGCGTTGCCTCGATCAATGACTGGTCGTCGGCGACCGGCGACACCAGCCAATTCAGCGATCTGCTTTATGACCGGCTGGCGGATCTTTACGCCACCCGTGGTGACTATGCCCGCAGCGTCGACGTCAACTACGCCTTTATTGCCGATCATGGAGACCACCCCCGGGCGCCGGCATTCTATGCCCAGGCGGTCGAGGTCTGGCGCATGGCTGGCCGCGCGGACAGAATCCGTGATGTGCGCGCCGACTATGTGGCGGCGTTCAGCCCGTCCAATCGGTACCAGAGGCTTTCGGTTGCAGATCAGCAACGGTGGGTCGACTTTTCCAGAAGGCTGGCCGATTACCACTATGACCAGGGGGAAAGCGCCACTGGCAGCGCCCGAATTAACCATTTCACGGCGGCCGCGGAATATTATGACCAGCTTGCCCCCCGGAAGGTG
This sequence comes from Marinobacter halotolerans, assembly GCF_008795985.1. Lineage (NCBI taxonomy): Bacteria > Pseudomonadati > Pseudomonadota > Gammaproteobacteria > Pseudomonadales > Marinobacteraceae > Marinobacter > Marinobacter halotolerans. Next base: position 814,703 of record NZ_VMHP01000002.1, read on the forward strand.
GACGCCGGCGAAGTTCTTCGCCTGGCTGGGGATGCCTGGCTGCAGGCCGGACAGTACGCGGCTGCACGAGTCGCTTTCAGAAAAGCCGCCTATCAGGCTCCCGGATATGCAGACGCGGCAGACGCCGGCTGGGCAGCGCTGGTTCTTGAGCGAGAGGCCCTGGACGGTGAAAACCGGCTCGACGTCTCCCTTGCACAGTTCGCCGATGAGGCCGAAAAGTGGGCGGCTACCTTCCCTGCTGATGCACGGACACCGCAGCTGAGCTCTGATCTTGCCAACCGCCTGCTGGAGCAGGATCAGTTTGTACGGGCAAGGCAGTTCGCCCAGGCGGCTATCGACCACTCCACCTCGACCGCCGCCGCAAGCTTCAGCGCCTATCTTGCACTGGGCGAAACCCATGTTGCCGAGCAATCCTTTGGCCTGGCGGAAAACGCCTGGCGCAAGGCCCTGGGCATGATTGCGACCGGCGATGTCTCGGAAGTCAGCACCGACGAAGCCAGCACACTGCGCAGACAGCTGGCCACCAGCATCTACCGCCAGGGCGAACAGGCCGCGGAAGCGGGCAAAACGGATGCAGCGGTTGCCCATTTCCAACGCATCGACACAGTTCTGCCGGGGTCTGATATTGCCATCAAGGGTCGCTATGACGCCGCCAATACTTTGTTGAAAGCCAAGCGCTGGCTGACCGCCGTCAACGAACTGACCCGTTTCCGACAGGATTTCCCCAATCACCCCCTCACAGGGATGGTCAGCGAGAAACTGGTGTTCGCCTATCTGTCGTCGGATCGTCCGATACAGGCGGCGGATGAGCTGATGACCGCCCGTGAGGGTGTAGCGCCCGCCATGGAAACCCAGCTGAGGGCGGCCGAGCTCTACCACCAGGCGGGAGCCACCGGCCAGCGCAACGAGATCTATCAGGCCTATCTGGGGCAGGGCGACGCCGCAGTGGCGCCGACAGATGCTGATACCCACGTCCTCAACCAGACGATTCGTCAGCGCCTTGTTGAATCCGCTATTTCTGTCACTCGTCTGCGCGAGCAAATGGTGTCTGCGGAGCTGGACAGTGAGTGGCATTCCGAACAGACACTGGACTGGGCAGGGCAGGCCGCCATTGCTCTGGCGGAAATTCCCGCCAACCGCTTCGCCGCAGTTGAACTTCGGGTGCCGCTAGCGGATTCCCTTGCCCGTAAGCAAAAGTTTCTTGAAGCCGCCCGTGTCCGTTACGACCAGGCCCAGCAGTTTGGTGGCGAAGCCGTCGTGTCCCAGGCCACTTATCGGAGGGCCGAGCTTTACCGTGTATTGGCGAAGGATCTGATGGCGTCGCAGGCGCCACCGGAATTGAACGAAATGGAGGCCATGCAGTACCAGATGCTGCTGGAGGAAGAAGCCTACCCGTTTGAAGAAAAAGCCATCGCCCTGCACGAGAGCAATCATCAGCGCGTGGCCGAAGGCGTGTTCGACGAGTGGGTTCAGCAAAGCCTTGATGTACTGGCCACACTCTTCCCCGGTCGTTATGAGCGCAAGGTTCGCTGGATGGGGCTGAATGCCGGCAATGTAACCGGCTATGAAACAGGCAATGAAACAGAGAGCAACTCCAATGATGACGCGTAATCTGATTCCTGTTTTCTTGTGCGTTTTATTTGCAGGCTGCGCCGCCAGTCCTTCGGGGCAAGAGCCAAAAATAAAAACGGAAGCCACGAAGCAAGAGAAACGGGTAGCGATGCAGGAGGCCCGCCTGGCCATCACCGAACAGGACTGGAACAAGGCAATCGAGTCTTATCGGACGGTCCTGGAGCTTGATCCCCACGATGCAGTGGCGGTGAACAACCTGGCCCTGCTGCTTCGGGAAAAGGGCCGATTCCGCGAGGCGGCCACGCTGTTACAGGAAGGAATCGACTATTCACCGCAAACACCGGATCTGCACTACAACCTTGCGGTTATTGCCGAGCTGTACCTGTTGGATCTTGAACTGGCACTGGCCCATTACCGCCGGTTCCGGGAACTGACGGAACAGGAAGGTCAGCTAGTCGCTGGTTGGATTGCAGACCTTGAAAGGAGGCTGGAATGAGACTGGTTGAAAGGCTAGTGCTGCGCTGCCTGATCCCGGGTTTGTCGGCACTGGTGTTGAGTGCTGCCGCTTATGCCAGTGAATCCTCTGATGCCGGCTCTGCCATGGAAACCGTGGCTCTGAGCATTGAGGGCATCAGTTCTACCTCGAGTGAGGACAGCCCCGGTGTTGTCTATATTCTGCCCTGGCAACCGCCAACCCTGCCGAGGCGCACGCGTGATGCCCTGGAGGTGGATGCCCGGGGCCTGCGCGAGCCGATGGATCCGGTTGTTTTTGACCGGCATCAGGCCTTTCATCAATCACTGAATCCCTCTGCGGATTCCCCGAATTCCCCGCGTTAGCACCAGGAGTTTTGTCATGCTGGAAACCGTTGCCCGTTTTTTTCAGGAAGGTGGCACCTTTATGTATCCCATCGCCGTGGTTCTTGCCATTGGGCTGGCTATCACGCTGGAGCGATTCATCTATCTGTCGGGGGTGCGTCGCCGTAACCGGTTGGCGTTCGAGAAGGGCATCCTGCCGCTGTTGCGCAAGCGCGACTACCAGCGAGCGATGAAGGCGGCGAATGCCTCTGACAGTGCTATCGCGGAAATCATGAGCGCCGGTATTGGTCGGTTGTTGAACAACCACCGCCGGGAGGATGTTGAGTACGCCATGGAAGAGGGCCTGATGGAGGTATTGCCGCGGCTGGAAAAACGCACCCAGTACCTGTCAACGCTGGCCAACGTGGCAACACTGCTGGGATTGCTTGGCACAATTATCGGCCTGATTGCCGCCTTTACGGCAGTTGCCGCTGCCGATCCGTCCCAGAAAGCCTCGCTGCTGTCGGAAAGTATTTCCGTGGCTATGAACACCACAGCTTTCGGGCTGATGTCTGCTATCCCGCTGTTGATGTTCCACGCCGTGCTTCAGACTCGCACCAATGAAATTGTCGACACCTTTGAAATGGCCGGCGTGAAGTTGCTGAACATCATTTCTGAAAAGCCGGAGCCGGCTGCTGCATGAGACGCAAACACCGGAAGCTCACCTCCAGCGCGGATCTGGATATCACGCCCTTCATGAATCTGATGATTGTGCTGGTACCGGTTCTTCTGCTGGGCATGGTGTTCAGCCAGATCCGCATGATCGAGCTCAACTTTCCCGGTATGGAAGCCGGACAGGCGCCGGCCGCAGAGAAACTGCAACTGGCGGTTGTGTTGATCCCCCAGGGTATGGAGGTTGTTGATAGCGAGCGCGGTGTCATCCGCACACTGCCTCTGCTGGAGGGCGAACAGGACTTCGATGAGCTGAGGTTCACTCTCCAGCAGATCAAGAAGCGGGTGCCGGACAAGACCGATATCGTATTGGAAGTCAGCCCGGACATTGACTACCAGACGCTGGTCAAAGCCATGGATACGGTGCGTTCCTACTCCACCGTGGTTGCAGCGAGCGTGGTGGAAGGTGAGCTGTTTCCGGATGTGTCCCTTGCGGATGCCGCTGAAGACCGGGTGCTGACAAGCGGGCAGGAGGGCGTATGAAGGAGTCACGCCGGGCACACCGGATGCGTCGACACTATAAAAGAAACAGCCGGACCAACCGCGCCGGTGGCCTGAACCTGGTGTCGCTGATGGATATTTTCACCATTCTGGTGTTCTTCCTGATGGTCAATTCGTCAGACGTGAAGGTGATGCAGAACACCGCCGATGTGCCATTGCCCGAGTCCAGCGCTAAGAAGCAGGCGGATGAAACCCTGATTGTTCAGGTGATTGGCTCCGCCATTCTGGTTCAGGGCCGGGAGGTGGCCCGGCTTAGCGGAATCGAGACCGGTGACCGCACCATCGGCGGGCTGGCCGAGGAGCTGGCCTATCGGCGGGAACAAGGCCTTCAGAACGGCCGTGTTGTGCCGGACGCCGGGCGGGAAGTCACCATCATGGCCGGCCGTGAAACCGATTACCGGTTGCTGAGGAAGATTATGCAGACCTGTGTCGATGAGGATTACCGACAGGTGCGTCTGGCTGTCGAGTCGTCCGGGGAGGTGGCCAATGGCTGAGGAAAAGCGTTTTCATCTGGCCCTGGCACTGATGTTTGTGGTGTTTTTGCCGCCCGCGCTGCTGATTCCCTCACTGAATCTGCCCGAGCCGGACCGGCGCGAATCGGAGAAAATCCCGCCGCAGCTGGCCCGTCTGATCGAAGAAAAGAAGCCGCCTGAGCCCGTGGTCGCCCCAAAACCGGAGCCCGAGCCGGAACCAGAGCCCGAGCCCGAACCTGAAAAACAGAAACCGGAGCCGGTCGAGGAAAAGCCGGTGGAGGTTGCGAAAGCGCCCGAGCCCCCGGAACCCGAGCCCACGCCTGAGCCGGAGCCGAAAAAGCAGGCCCCGGCGCAGACTGTAGAGAAAGCCCGGGAGAAGGCGTCCCGTTCCGGTTTGCTGGCAATGAAGGACACTCTGGCCAGCATGCGCGGCCCGGAGCCTACGAAGAAAAAAACGCTGAGTGCCAACACCGGTAGCGGGCAATCCCGCCCGGAGGAAAGCAGTGACATGGCCGAAAAGGCCCTGGCAGGCAGCGGTGGCGTTGAGGTAGAGCAGGGCATAACCCGTGACGTGGCTGTGGCGGATCACCAGGTGCGGGACGTCGAGGTAGCCGAAGAAAAGGTGGCTGCACCAGCTGAACCGAAACAGCAGGTAGCCGATGCAGGCCCCTCAACCCGGTCCATGAAGAATATCCGAAAGGTTTTCGACGCCAACAAGGCCGCCCTGAATGCCATGGTTGGACGGGAACAAAGGAAAGATCCGCTGCTTCACGGCAAGGTGCTTCTGAAACTGGTCATCGAGCCAGATGGGTCCGTTTCCAGCTGCAAGGTGATTGATTCCGAGCTGGATAATCCGAAACTGGAGCAGCGTATTGCCCTGCGGGTGAGAATGTTCAACTTTGGCGCCGCTGACGTTGAGCAGCGCGAGCTGAACTTTCCTTTGGATTTTCTGCCGGGCTGAGGGCTCTTTACCCGGCTGGTGGCTCATGCTCAATGGTTATTTTGGGCAGGCGGGGTTTGTTGAAGGTCATTTTCTGGGTGGGAGCAATGACCTTGGCTTCACCAATGACAACCTGTTCGTCGTTCTGGTTGCGAACGTCGCAGGAAAAAATCACACGGTTTTTCCGTTCCTTGCTGATCACTTTCAGGTTGATCGTCAGGGTGTCATCAAGCTTCACTGGTCGCTTGAAAGACAGGCTCTGTTCCAGATAAATGGAGCCGGGCCCGGGCATCACCGTGGCCAGGGCCGCCGAGATCAGCGAACCGCTCCACATGCCGTGGGCAATCCGCTCCCGGAACATGGATTCCGCGGCGAACTCTGAGTCCAGATGCACGGGATTTACGTCACCAGAAACTGCGGCAAACAGCACCAGTTCGTCCTCGGTGAGTGTTCGCACGTAGGTGGCCGAATCGCCCTCCTGAAGCTCGTCGTAAGTGATGTTTTCAAGGATGTCGAGAGAGTCACTCATCGTCCGCTCCGTTGAGTTGGAATTGGGATTTTGCCGTTTGCCGTTACACGCTCAAAACTACCTCATCGTTCACAAAACTGCTATTCTCTCCCGGATTTTTTAACGCTTATACGTTCGTCTTGTTGCTTTTTTAGAATAAAAAAATACAGGTCAAAGACAACGACAACAATCAAAACGCCGAACAGGAGATTGTGATGGATTTCGAGCAGTTCTATCAGGACAAGTACCCCGCTGGTGTTCCCCGCAGTGTCGATCTGAAGAAATACACAAGCATGGTTGATGTGTTCGATCAGGCGGTCAAGAAGTTCGCGGATAAGCCGGCCTTCAGTGCTGTGGGCGCCACCCTGACTTATCGTGATCTGGATACCCAGAGCCGCAATTTTGCTGCCTGGCTGCAGAACCACACGGACCTGAAACCGGGTGATCGGATCGCCGTTCAGATGCCCAACGTCTCCCAGTATCCGGTGGTTGTTTTTGGTGCCATGCGCGCCGGCCTTATTGTGGTGAATACCAACCCGCTATATACCACTCGTGAAATGGAGCACCAGTTCAACGATTCCGGTGCCAAAGCGATCGTGGTTCTGGCCAACATGGCCTACAACGTCGAAAAAGTTCTGCCACAGACAGGTATCGAGCACGTGATCGTGACCGAACTGGCGGATATGCACTCACCGCTGAAGCGCACACTGATGAACGCAGCGGTCAAGCACCTGAAAAAGATGGTGCCGGCCTACAATCTGCCCCAGGCACACAAGCTGCCGGCCGTTCTCAGTGAAGGTAGCAAGGAAAAATTCACGGCGGTTGAAAGCAAGCTGGAAGATATCGCGGTATTGCAGTACACCGGCGGCACCACGGGCGTAGCCAAGGGCGCAATGCTGACCCACGCCAACCTGGTGGCGAACCTGCTGCAGGTTCGTCCGATGATGGGTGATTCCATCGAGGAAGGAAAAGAAGTCGTGATTGCGCCGTTGCCGCTGTATCACATTTATTCGTTCACCCTGAACTGCGGCATCATGCTGGAAGCCGGCGCCCACAACGTGCTGATTCCCAACCCACGGGACATACCCGGCTTCGTCAAGGAACTGCAGAAGCACCGTTTTACCGCGTTCCTGGGCCTGAACACCCTGTTTGTTGCGCTCTGCAACAACGAAGACTTCAAGAAGCTGGATTTCAGTGGACTGAAACTGACGTCTTCCGGCGGCATGGCGCTGACCAGCGATACTGCCAAAATGTGGCAGCGCGTCACCGGCTGTGAGATCAGCGAAGGCTACGGTATGACCGAAACCTCGCCGGTTGTTACCTTCAACCCGAACGTGGCCATCCAGCTTGGCACCATCGGGCTGCCGATTGCCGATACGCTGGTCAAGACCATTGATGACGACGGCAATGAAACCCCCATCGGCGAACCCGGCGAGCTTTGTGTCAAAGGCCCGCAGGTGATGCGCGGTTACTGGCAGCGGCCGGAGGATACCCAGAAGTCGTTCACCGAAGACGGTTACCTGCAGACCGGCGACGTTGCCCTGATCCAGGAAGACGGCTACATCCGCATCGTTGACCGCAAGAAAGACATGATCATTGTGTCCGGCTTCAACGTATATCCGAACGAGATCGAAGACGTAGTGAGCGGCCACCCGAACGTGGTTGAGTGCGCGGCCGTTGGCGTGCCGGATGCCAAGAGCGGCGAAGCCGTGAAGGTGTTCCTGGTGGCGACTGCAGAAGGCGTGACTGAAAACGAACTGAAGGAATTCTGCCGTGAGCGGTTGACCGCCTACAAGGTGCCCAAATCCTTTGTTTTCCGGGATGAACTGCCGAAAACCAACGTCGGCAAGATCCTCCGTCGTGAACTGCGGGACGAGGCAAACGCCTGATCAGCCTGAACGTCTGATATCATTGCAGTAAGTTCGAAGACCCCGCTTTGGCGGGGTTTTTCGTTACTGATCCGGATTCACCAACATTGAATGACCAAGATGACGCAAGCCTCTTCTGACAAGCGCGCCGATGCCAGGGTTCTGGCGCGGCAGGCGTTGCAAAAGCCGGTGACTTTTCCCGAGTCGTTGCCGGTGTCCGAGCGCGTTGATGACATTCAGCGGGCCATCGAAAATCATCAGGTGGTGATCATTGCCGGCGAGACCGGCTCGGGCAAGACCACCCAGATTCCCAAAATCTGCCTGAACATGGGCTTGGGTATCCAGGGTCTGATCGGCCACACCCAGCCCCGACGCATTGCGGCGCGCACGGTCGCCGGACGAATTGCGGAAGAGTTGGGGGAGCGAACCGGCGAGCAGGTGGGTTATCAGATTCGTTTTACCGATACCACGTCGGAACAGTCCCGCCTGAAAGTGATGACGGACGGTATCCTGCTTTCCGAAGTTCAGCATGACCGGTTCCTCAAGCGCTACGACACCATCATTATTGACGAGGCCCACGAGCGCAGCCTGAATATCGATTTCCTGCTGGGATATCTGAAGCAGTTGCTGCCCAAGCGGCCGGATCTGAAGGTCATCATTACCTCCGCCACCATCGAGGTGGAGCGCTTTAGCGAGTTCTTCGGCGATGCGCCGGTGATTGAGGTCAGTGGCCGCACCTTTCCCGTGGACGTGCGCTATCGCCCCCTGGCCGGGGACGAGGACGATCGTGACCAGAGCTGGAGCGACGGCGTGCTGCAGGCTCTGGAAGAAATCGAGCAGCATGAGCGCAGCGAGAAGAAGCCGCCCGGGGATGTGCTGGTTTTTCTGCCTGGCGAACGGGAAATCCGTGGCCTGAGCAAGACCCTGCGCCACGCCGAGCTGCGGCACACTGAAGTGCTGCCGCTTTATTCCCGGCTGAGCAACCAGGAACAGAACCGCATCTTCCAGAGCCATCCGGGCCGTCGTATTGTGCTGTCCACTAACGTGGCGGAAACCTCACTGACGGTGCCGGGTATCCGCTATGTCATCGACACGGGCGTGGCCCGTATCAGTCGCTACAGCGTCCGCTCCAAGATTCAGCGTCTGCCTATTGAGGCGGTGTCCCAGGCCAGTGCCAATCAGCGGGCAGGCCGCTGCGGCCGGGTTGCGCCAGGTATCTGTTTTCGGCTGTATGACGAAACCGATTTTATCAACCGTCCGGAGTACACCGATCCGGAAATACTGAGAACCAACCTGGCCTCAGTCATTCTGCAGATGACCACCTCCGGACTCGGCGAGATCCGGCGCTTTCCGTTTCTGGAGCCGCCGGATCGCCGGATGATCAACGACGGTTATAAACTGCTGGAAGAGCTGGGTGCGGTGGATGGCAAGCGCCGGGTCACAAAGCTGGGTCGAACCATGGCGCGGCTGCCGCTGGATCCACGGCTGGCCCGAATGCTGGTGACCTCGTCGGAGCAGGGCAGTCTGGCGGAAACCCTGATTGTCATTGCCGGGCTCAGTGTTCAGGACCCGAGGGAGCGGCCCCAGGACAAACAGCAGGCGGCGGATCAGGCCCATGCGCCTTTCACCGACAAGGAGTCAGACTTTGTCACCCTGCTGAATGTCTGGAATTTCTTTGAGGAGCAGCGCCAGGAGCTGTCCCAGAACCAGTTAAAGAAGGTATGCCAGAAGAACTTCCTGTCCTGGATGCGCATGCGGGAATGGCGCGATATTCACCGCCAGCTGACGCTGATCTGCCGGCAACAGAAGCTGAAGCTGAATGAGCAGACGGCCAGCTATCCCGCGCTGCACAAGGCTATTGTGTCCGGGCTGCTGGGGCAGGTGGCCGTCAAGGTTGAAAAGAAGGAATACCTGGCGACACGCAATCGTAAAGTGGTGATTTTCCCGGGGTCCAAGGTGTCCAAATCGTCGCCGAAGTGGATCGTGGCTGCGGAGATTGTGGAAACCAGCCGGGTGTTCGCGCGGATGGTGGCCCGGGTCGAGCCGGAATGGATCGAGCCCCTGGCCGGGCATGTGGTGAAACGTCACTATTTCGAGCCCCACTGGGAGCAGAAACGGGCCCAGGTTATGGGTTATGAGAAAGTGACCCTCTATGGCCTGGACATTGTTCCCAGCCGGAGCATCCCCTATAGCAAGGTGGATCCGGTGGAATGCCGGAATCTGTTTATCCGCCGCGCGCTGGTGGAAGGGGATTACCAGTCGAAGGCGCCGTTTATTGCCCGCAACCGCGAACTGCTGGACTCGGTTGAAAACCTCGAAAAGAAGACACGCCGCCGGGATCTGCTGGTGGACGATGAAACCCTGGTGGAGTTTTACGACCAGCGCCTGCCCGATGACATTGTCAGCGGTGCCCATTTCGAGCGCTGGTGGAAGCAGCTGGATGCGGAAACCCTTCAATCGCTGGAACTCACGGAATCAGACATTCTCCGGCGGCCGGTGGATGAGCAGGCGGACTCCCTCTATCCGGATTATCTGGAATGGGAAGGGGTCCGGTATCCGCTGAGCTATGAATTCGAGCCCACCAGCGAGCGGGATGGAGTGACGCTTCAGGCGCCGATTATGGCACTGAAACAGTTGCCCGCCCGAAGACTGGAATGGCTGGTGCCGGGCCTTTTGCGGGAGAAGTGCATCGCTCTGGTTAAGGGCCTTCCGAAATCCCTCCGGCGGAACTTCGTGCCGGTGCCGGATTTTGTGGACGCGGCGGTGGAGAACCTGCACCCGTCCAACGAACCACTGACCCTGCAACTGGGCGAGCAGCTACGGAAGATGACCGGCGTGCAGATTCCGCCGGATGCCTGGTCCGAGTCGGAATTGCCAAATCATCTGCGGATGAACCTGCGGGTTGTTGATGACTCGGGCAAGGCCATCGCGGAGGGGCGCGAAACCGAAAGCCTCCAGAATGAGCTGGAGGGGCGCGCTCAGGATGCCTTGAGCCAGGTCACGTCCAGCCAGAAGTCCAAACCGGATGCCAGGCCGGTGACCGACTGGCAGTTTGGTAAGCTGGCTTACTCGGAGACCACCGAAAAGGGGGGCATGGAGGTGACGGTTTATCCGGCGCTGGAAGATCGCGGCGATTCGGTGCGCCAGATCCAGTGCCTGGACCGGCTGACCGCCGAGGATTCCACGCGGCGGGCCATTGCCCGTCTGATGCTGATCCGTTTTGGCAACACCCTGGAAGGGCTGGAACGAAAGCTGCCCCGTTTCAAGGATTCAGCGCTGATGTTCGCGCCGGTGGGGCAGTCCCGGGTGCTGCTGGACGACCTGCTGATTTCCACTGCCATTGAGCATTTTCTGAGTGATGAACTGCCCCGCACGGAGTCGGACTTCAATCGCTGTTTTGACCAGAAGCGAGGGGACTTTATCCCCACCCTCGAAGCGGCGGACGAGCGGCTGCACCAGGCCATGACCGGCTACCATTCGGTGATGAAGCAGCTTAAAGGCAAGATTGATCTGGCGATGGCCAACAGCATGGCCGATCTGAAATTCCAGATGCAGAATCTGGTATATCCGGGCTTTCTGGTGGAAACACCGTCCGAGTGGTTGGCGTGTTTTGGCCGGTATTTCGAGGCGGCGGGCATCCGTTTCGAAAAGATGCGGCGGGAAATGGGACGGGAACGGGAGTTTCTGCACACGTTTGAACCGCTCTGGGCCCGCTATGCAACAAAACGGGAGCAGCAGAACCGGCAGGGCGTTCGTGATCCCGAGCTGGTTCTTTACCGCTGGATGCTGGAAGAATTCCGGGTTTCCTTTTTTGCACAGCAACTGGGCACCGCCATGCCGGTCTCGGTCAAGCGGTTGGACCGGCAGTGGGAAAAGACGCGGGTTTAAGACCTTTGTCGCCGGGGGCAAAAATTGCGGATTGTGTTAGTATTTGGTGCATAACCATTAAATTTTGGTGCCATTTTCACTATTTCTGATGAGGGGTTAGCGTGATCAAAGCCGTAATCAGCGGAACCGGGCTCTACACTCCGCCAGCGACCATCAGCAACGATGAGTTGGTTGACGCGTTCAATGCCTATGTTGAGCGCCACAATTCAGAGCACGCTGACGAGATTGCCAGAGGCGAGCGCGAGGCACTCCAGCCCTCGTCATCTGCATTCATCGAGAAGGCGTCCGGCATCAAACGCCGCCACGTGATCGACAAGGACGGCATTCTGGATCCGGAGCGAATGTGCCCACGCATTCCTGACCGCTCCAACGACGAGCCGTCCGTACAGTGTGAAATGTCCATTGCCGCCTGTAATGAGGCGCTGGAGCAGGCCGGCAAGACCCCGGCCGACGTTGATGCCCTGATCGTTGCCTGCTCCAACCTGCAGCGTGCCTATCCCGCCATTTCTGTGGAGGTTCAGGACGCACTGGGAATTGAAGGTTTTGCCTATGACATGAACGTGGCCTGCAGTTCCGCCACCTTCGGACTTCAGGCGGCGGTAAACGCGGTAGAAAACGGCTCGGCACGTGCCGTGCTGGTGGTCAGCCCGGAAATTTGCTCCGGCCATCTCAATTTCCGCGACAGGGACAGCCACTTTATCTTCGGCGATGCCTGCACGGCGATTCTGGTTGAGCGGGAAGAAAATGTGTCCGATGGCCAGGGGTTCGAGATTCTCGGCACCAGTCTGAAGACCAAGTTCTCCAACGCCATCCGTAACAATTTCGGTTTTCTGAATCGGGCGGACAAGGAAGGCGTGAACAAACCCGACAAGCTGTTTGTCCAGCAGGGCAGGAAAGTCTTCAGGGAAGTGTCGCCCATGGTTGCCGAAACCATCCTTGGCCAGCTTTCATCACTGTCCCTCACTGCGGAACAGATCAAGCGCATGTGGCTGCACCAGGCCAACCTCAACATGAACCAGCTGATTGCCCGCAAGGTGCTGGGCCGGGACGCCACCACGGAAGAAGCACCGGTGATACTGGATGAATACGCCAATACCAGCTCGGCCGGCTCGGTCATTGCCTTTCATAAGCACAAGGGCGATTTTACCACCGGTGAACTGGGTGTGATCTGTTCGTTCGGCGCCGGTTATTCCATTGGTAGTGTTGTGGTGCGGCGCCGGTAGGGATTATTGGCCGATCTAGCTCGCTGCCAGCGCTCTGAGGGCGTCGGGCAGTGGGGCGGACGTACGGGATTCGCGGTCAAACCAGACGATTTTGGCGTAGCCCTCGGCGTAAAGATCCCCGGTGTCGGCATCGGTGAGGGTATGGTAAGTATCAAGACTGGTATTGCCGGCCCTGTCAGCGTATGTTCGGACTTCCACGGTTGCCGGGTGGTTCAGTTCCTTCAGAAAGGTCGCACTGGTTGTAATGATGACCGGGCCGGTGGGGTCGCCCTCAGCCCCCAGTGACAGCGACGCGAGCCAGGTAATCCGGGCCTCTTCGAAAAAGCGAAAATAAACCGTATTATTGGCGTGGCCGTAAGCATCCATGTCGCCCCATCGGAGTGCCATTGAGAGGGTGCTTACCAGGTTCCCGGGTACGGACATCGTTTTCCTCCTGTTGCGGGATTTTCGGATTCGGGGATTAGATTCATTTTCAGTGCCGGTATTTTTGTCAGAACTCACGCGAATTCACAACACCAGGTCATCGAATGAAGCAAATAGCATATCGGCACGGCGCACTGCTGGTCTTCCTGGCGCTGTTCTTGGCCCCCATGGCTGGATTTGCGCAGACAGTCCAGCCCGCTAATGGTTATTCACAGCAGGATATCGACGAGCAGACGGCGGCCGAGCGAGATCCCTACGTGGACTGGAATCGCAAGGTTTACCGTTTTAACGAGACCATCGACAACTGGTTTCTGCGTCCGGTAGCCGAAACCTACCGCGCATTTATGCCAGGGGTGGCGGACCGTGCCGTTACCAACTTCTTCAATAACCTGACGGAACTGCGTAATTTTGCCAACAGCGTTTTTCAGCTCAAGCCCAAGTCGGCGGTAGTGGCGACAGGCCGCTTCACTTACAATACGATTTTTGGCCTGGGCGGCCTGTTTGACGTGGCCACGGCATTCGAGCTTCCCGAGCAACCGGAGGACTTCGGTCAGACACTGGGCTACTGGGGTGTTGGTTCTGGCCCCTATCTGATGCTGCCCTTTCTGGGCCCTTCGAATCCCAGAGACTTTGGTGGATTTGTGACTGATAATCTTCTGTTACCGTCAGCCTGGGATCTTGCGGAGGAACCGGAGGTCTATGCGTTACGGGGACTGCAGGTTGTCGATAAGCGGGCGGACCTGATTCCGGCCGAGAGTTTCATTTCCGGCGATCCCTACATCTTCGTAAGAAACGCCTATTTGCAACGCAGGCAATTCCTGATCAACGATGGACGCACGTTCAATGACCCGTTTGCCAGTGGCAATGACGAAGATCTCATGCTGGAGGATTTCTGATCCTGATGTCTGGGGTGATGTCAGGAGTCCCGGCAGGCAGAGGCTTGAGTGATGGCAGATAGCAGAATACGGAAATTTCGCCGGATGCTGGCTGAAGCACCGCATTATGAGGCCTGGAAGGCGGCGGCGCTGGAACTGGATTTTCTGGAAGGCAACGTGGAGTGGAAGGAAGATTTCGCGTCTGACCTCTACCACTACGAACTGATCTATGACCGCCTCAGCAATCTGCGCCATTACCGCCAGCAGAACGATATGGAAAGGCTCAAACGGGCCCTGCGGGAAGGTTTGCACCACGATCTCGGCAATATGGGCAACCGCGCGCTTTACACCCGCTCCAGAGTTGGCACCAAGCATCTCATCGAAGAGTACATCACCCAGGTTTGTGAATCGCTGGATTATCTGTGTGATACCCCTGATCCGGGCTTTTCCAACGCCAACAAGCTGCAATTCTTCCGCGACACCCTGACCAGCTTCGGTAGGCCTGCGCTGTTGCTCAGCGGTGGTGCCTCTCTTGGCATATTCCATTTCGGGGTCATCAAGGCGCTCTGGGAAAAAGGGTTGCTGCCCCAGGTGGTAGCCGGTTCCAGCATCGGGGCGATTATCGCGGGTATTCTGGGCGTTCACAGTGATGCTGAAATTCCCGACATGCTGGTGCCGGAAACCCACGACCTGAGAGCCTGGAAATGGCGCGGCCTGCTCAGCGCCGTGCGCGGTGATGGCCTGATGGACCAGCAGACGCTGAAGGAGTGCCTGCGGGCCAATATTGGTGAGTACACCTTCGAGGAAGCATTCGAACGCTCCGGGCGGTCCATCAATGTGAGTGTTTCGCCGGTGCAGAACCATCAGCAGGCCCGCCTGCTGTGCGGCTATACCTCGCCCTATTTGTTGGTGTGGAGCGCGGTGCTGGCCAGTGCAGCCGTTCCCGGGATCTTCCCGCCGGTCACCCTGATGAAAAAAGACATCGCCGGCAATGTGCTGCCCTATATGTCGCGCCTGAAATTCGTGGATGGTTCGGTGGTCAGTGACCTGCCCATTGAGCGGTTGATGCACTTGTACGATGTGAACTTCACCATCGTCAGCCAGACCAATCCTCATGTGGTACCTTTCCTGAACCGCCGGGGCCGGGACGAAAAGCTGAAGTTAAGCAACATTCCGATGCACCTGCTGAAAGCGGAAGTCCAGTTCCATGGCCAGGGAATGTTCGATTATCTGCGCAAGCGGGTGAAGCCGGAATTCCTGCGCCAGATGTCCGGCCAGATGCATTCGATTCTGGGTCAACGGTACTCCGGCGATGTCACCATTGCGCCGTCCTACCGCCTGAAGGACTATCGACGGATGCTGGCCAACCCGGACCCGGCCTGGGTCCGGGAAATGATCCTTCAGGGCGAACGGGCTACCTGGCCGAAGATCTCCATGATTCGTTCCCACGCCCGGATCTCGAAAACACTGGAACGCTGCATACGCCGCCTGAAAAGCGAACAGGGCCGGGCGACCGCGGAATTGCGCCTGGTAACCCATTCCGAAACCGGGCAGTCCTGAGATGTACTACGATTTTTTCGGCTTCCGTGAGCCGCCTTTTTCCATTGCTCCGGACCCACGCTATCTCTATCTGAGCGACCGGCATAAAGAGGCACTGGCGCACCTGATGTACGGCATCCAGGGGCAGGGCGGCTTTATCGTGATCACCGGAGAGGTGGGTACGGGCAAAACCACCGTCAGCCGCTGTTTTCTGGAGAATGTTCCGGAACAGGTGGACATTGCCCTGGTGCTGAACCCCCGGTTGTCGGCCCGGGAGCTGCTGTCATCGATCTGTGACGAGCTGGAGATTGCCCATCCGGCCCAGGCCTCCATCAAAGAGCTGGTGAGCCTGATCAATGACGACCTGCTTGAGGCCCACGGCGCCGGGCGTCACAAGGTACTGATGATTGACGAGGCGCAGAACCTGTCCACGGACGTGCTGGAGCAGCTGCGCCTGCTCACCAATCTGGAAACTACCGAGAAGAAGCTTCTTCAGATCGTGCTGCTGGGCCAGCCCGAGCTCCAGGATATGCTGGCGCTGCCGGAACTGCGCCAGCTGAATCAGCGAGTCACGGCCCGGTATCACCTGGAAGGCCTTGAACGGCGGGAGATCGACGCTTACGTGCGATATCGCCTCGGCGTATCGGGTCTGAAAGGGGAGATCTTCAGCGAAGGCGCGATCAAGGCCCTTTATCGGCACAGCGGTGGTATTCCCAGGCTGATCAACCTGATTTGTGACCGGGCGTTGCTCGGAGCCTACGCCCAGGGTGAGCACCACATCACCGCGGGGCACATTCGCAAGGCAGCGGCTGAAGTGAATGGCCGGCGTACGAGAACAGGACAGGGCGGCCCCGGGAAAGGGTGGCGGATAGCCATGGTATCCGGCAGTGCCATTCTTGCGGTGATTCTCACCTTGCCGCTGCTGGGGATTAACCTGTTCGGCGAGCCACCGATGGCATCGAACGACGAAGCCGCTGCGGTGGTTGGTAATCCAGAATTTGTGGGAACCGTGGAGCGGGTGGATGGCGCCTCTGGGCCTGAATCTGACGAGCCAGTCGCGGCAGAGGAGGTAAATGCCGGGCCGGGGGAATTCACCTTTGAACATCGCCTGGAATCCCTGGCGAGTGCCTTTGATGCCCTGTTTGGCGTCTGGAACCGGGAGTTTGAGGCTTCGGAATCGCCTATCGCCTGTGATTTTGCCCAGAGCCAGGGGCTACAGTGCCTGGAAACCCGCATGTCGAAACAGGGACTGGTGTTTCTGAACCGTCCCGCGATCCTGCATTTGCGAGACAGGTCCGGACAGACCGGCTTCGTGGTGCTGCAATCCCTGAACGGTAACAACGCGCGGATTATCGGCGAGGAGGGGATTGAAAACGTGACTTTTGAGAGCGTCGAACCCTTCTGGTACGGCCAGTCCACACTGCTATGGCGGCTACCCCCCGATGAGACAGATCGGCAGATCTGGCTTAGCGCCAGCCTGATGGAACTAGTCAGCGATCAGGCCGCTAACCGCACCGAGGAGGACCGGGTCGTTCGTCTGAGCACGGAAGAGCAGGTGCGGTGGTTCCAGTCCAAGAAAGGGCTCACGGTTGATGGTATCCCTGGAGCCATGACCATTATCCAGATGAACAACGATCTGAATGCCCGGGTGCCCCGGCTCGACCGAGCGGACCGATCGGATAGCCCGGACAGAGAGCGCTGAGATGTCCTATATCCTTGATGCACTGCGCAAATCCGAATCCGAGCGTCGCCAGGGACGGGTTCCGGATCTGGGGCAGCAGGTCCAGCTTGTTCACAAGCCGAAGAAAAGATCGTCTACCGTTGCTCTGTGGATTGGCATTGGTCTGATTCTGAATGCGGTTGTTCTGGCGGTGGTGTTCTGGCAACCTCCGCAGACTTTTACAGCGACTGATCAACCGGAGCCTGCCAGCAAGTCCATGCCCATCGAATCCGAGCCGGCTCCCCGGCCAGAAGCCCAGCCCGTCGCTGAACCGGCGCCTGAGCGTGAGAGCGAACCAGAAGCTGTACGCCCGGTAGAGCCCGAGCCCGAAACCAGCGTTGTGCCGAGCGATAGGCCCGTTCCGAGAGAAAGGCCAACCATCATTGTTCCGTCGCCAGCATTGTCCGGCCAATCTCAGCCGACTGGCGAGACGGCGACCGGGAGTCAGGTCCCCCATCTTCTGGAAATGCCCCTGGCGTTCCAGCGGGCTTTGCCGGATCTGGTGTTCAATAGCCACATCTATGCGTCAGAACCGTCTTCGCGGCGGGTAATGATCAACAGCCACTATCTGAAGGCAGGGGATTCGTTTGACGGCATACGGGTGCAGACGATTACCGAAGATGGCGTGGTACTCAGTAAAGACGGCCGCTCTTTCCGGGTGGGCATTGTGAGCAACTGGACGAGCCCGGACTGATATGGCGCTGACGGACGACACCAAACAGATTATCCAGCAGGCCTACCGGGATGTGCTGGCGGGCAAGGATATCAAGGCCCGTTATGGCCAGCGACTGATGATTGCCGAAATCGCCCGTTATATGGGCGGTATCACTTCGGACGATGGCCAGCGCACCTCGCCGGCGTCGGCCTGTGTGGTGGAGGCGGGAACCGGTACCGGCAAAACCCTGGCCTATCTGATCTCTGCCATACCCGTGGCCAAGGCTTTGGGCAAAACCCTGGTGATCTCCACCGCCACCGTTGCCCTGCAGGACCAGATCGTGAACAAGGACCTGCCGGACCTGCACAAACACAGCAAGATGGATTTCAACTGGACCCTGGCCAAGGGCCGCGGCCGCTATCTGTGCATGTCGCGCCTTGAGGCGCGGCTACACGACGAAGGCAATGGCGACAGCGATACCATGCCGCTGTTCCTGATGGACGAGCCGGGCAAGCAGGAGCCGGGTACGCGGGCCTTCTTCGAGGATATGCTGGCCAGCTACGGCGCGCGGAAATGGGACGGCGACCGGGACCACTGGCCGGATCAGATTCCGGATGATATCTGGCGGCAGGTGACCACCGACCATCGCCAGTGCACCAACCGTCACTGTTCCTATTTTGACAGCTGTGCCTTTTTTGACGCCCGTAAAGACCTGGACGATGCCGACATTATTGTTGCCAACCATGATCTGGTGCTGGCTGACCTTGCCCTGGGTGGTGGCGCGATTCTTCCGGAACCGGAAAATGCCCTGTTTATATTTGACGAGGCTCACCACCTGCCGGAAAAGGCCCTGAACCATTTCGCCGCGTCTGTTCCGCTGAATTCCACGCGGCAATGGCTGAAGCAGTTATCCCAGGCGATTGGCAAGATGCAGCCGTTTTTTAGCCCTGGCACCACGGCCGCCAAAACCATCGACAAGATCAGCACCGCCTCCCGTGATCTGGACAAGGCCTTGTCGGATATCTACACCGAGGCCGAGCAGAACACCGGCTGGGAATTCAATGAGGAACGCCGCACCGCCCAGTGGCGATATCCGGAGGGCGAGCTGCCCGAGGCCCTGGCAGAGCTTGCCGGCGAATCAAAAATTGCCACGGCCACGCTGGTGCGCCAGCTGGGCGTGATGGTGGACGAACTGCAGACCGCTTTTGACGAGCGCAAGGAAAGCGATATTGACCGGGATACCGCCGAGGCGTGGTACCCGGTACTGGGATCGTTCCACAGCCGCGCCGAAGATCAGTTCCGCCTGTGGACTGCCTGGTGCGAGAACGGAAAAACGTCCGGGCCGCCGGCCGCTCGCTGGGCGATCCGCCAGCGCTGGGAACACGCCGAGGACATCACCTTCTACAGCAGCCCGGTGCTGGCTGACAGCCTGCTGTATACCCGACTCTGGTCCCGCGCATTCGGCGCCGTGCTCACCAGCGCCACCCTGACCGCCCTGGGCAAGTTTGATCGCCTGAAAAGCCGCGCCGGCCTGCCGGAGGAAAGTCGCTTTGTGGTGGTGCCGAGCTCGTTCCGGTATCAGGAGATGGCCACGGTAGAGGTGCCGGCACTGAAGGTGATGCCCACCGATGACGGCTTTACGGATGCACTGGTTCAGCGCTTGCCGGACCTGTGGGCGGGGGAGAAGGCCACGCTTGTGCTGTTTACCTCCCGCCGGCAGATGAAACAGGTTCATGAACGGCTGGCGCCGGAATACCCGGAACTGATCACCACCCAAGACGACATGGCCAAGGGCGAGGTACTCCGGCGCCACTGTGCCCGGGTGGATGAGGGCTTGCCCAGCGTGCTGTTCGGCGTGGCCAGCTTTGCCGAGGGTATCGACCTGCCGGGGCATTATCTCAGCCATGTGGTGATCACCCGCCTGCCGTTTTCCGTGCCGGATGATCCTATTGAAGCCAGCCTGGCAGAATGGGTCACCCTGCGGGGCGGCAATCCCTTTATGGAGATCACGGTGCCGGATGCGTCCATCAAGCTGGTTCAGGCCGTGGGCCGCCTGCTGAGAAAAGAATCGGATACCGGACGGGTGACTATCCTGGACCGCCGGATCATTGCCCGCCGCTACGGCCAGCTGCTTCTGGATGCACTGCCGCCTTTCCGCCGTATCATTGAGCCCTGACCATTCGCCCATAAAAAAAGAGCCAGCCCAAATGGGATGGCTCTTGTGAAAAGGGTTCGATCTGAACCCGGGCGTCGAAACAACGCGAACAAGAAGACTGAAGGCCTGAGTTTCAGAATTCTTTCTGAGGTTTCCCTCAGCGTTGGGAGAATAATAGGGGAGTAGGGGGCGTATCCGGATCGTCCAAAGGGCGTAGAGGGTGCAAAAAAGCGATTAAAAGTGTGACGCAATTCACATTTTAATTCAGTAAGCCCAGTGTTCTTGCCTTTGCCAGCGCCTCTGTACGGGAGCCGACGGCCAGCTTGCCGTAGAGGTTGCGGATGTGGGCTTTCACCGTGGTGGGTGCCACGTTCATGCTGGCAGCAATGTCCTTGTTCGCCAGCCCCTGATTGATCAGTTCCAGTACTTCGATTTCCCGCTGGCTCAGCGGCTCCAGAAGTTGCGCGTTCTCTTTGCCTGGCTTTTTGTCGGTCGCGGGGGCCTTTTCTGCCAGTTCCTGGAGCATTGTCAGCACTTTGCGGTTCCAGCGCCCGGGTGCCTGTAGCGCTGGCAGATTCAGGCACAGGCTCTGCACGGTCCGGCTTTCTTCCGCCAGTAGCCGCACAAAACCGGCCTCGGATGCCCGTTGCAGGGCCAGCGTCAGCATCTGTTCGGCCTCCTTATCCTTGCCCTCGGCCGCCAGCGCTTCACTGTAGACCAGTTGGATTTCCGCCAGGTGCCGGTAATGCTGGTCTTTTTCCGCACTCAGGCGCAGCGGTACCAGTGTGGCGGTAGCTTCTTGCGGCCGGCCCATGGCCACCTGAACCCGCGCGACGCTGATCTGGTTCTGTTCCCGGTTCAGCGGATTGGTGAAGGTTTCCGAGTTCACCTGCTGCATCCATTCTTCCGCCTGGTTAAGATGCCCGGTTGCCAGGTAGCAGCGAGCCAGGAGCGCTGAGCAGGCGGGCGGCTCGAACAGGATCTGGTCCCGCTTGCGGCGGGCTACGCTGGCGGCGTCTTCGAGGACCTCGATGGCATCCTGATAACGGCCTTCGCTGAAGGCCAGATGACCTCGTACGAACTGGATAATGACGTGCTGCCCGGGCTCGGTGCCGCTCTTGACGTGGTCCAGCAGCGGAGCAAGGTAAGACGCGGCCAGTTGCAACTGGTCCCGTTCCCGGTATATTTCGATCAGCGCACTGTTCTGCCAGCAGGAAATCAGCATGGGCTGGCGGGGATCGCTGTGGTGCTGGTCTACCCACTGACGTACGGTGGTGCAGGTTTCCAGCGCGGTGTCGATATCTCCCCGGTTGTACTGTATCCAGGCCAGGAGGCCGCCGCTGGACAGTACGGTGCTTGGCTTGCGTTCCACTTCGCCGTAGCGCACGGAAGATTTCAGCGCCTCTTCCGCGTCTGCCAGGTCGCCTTTGCCGTAGTAGTCCAGCCCCAGGCCATAGTAGGTGACCGATTTCAGGGGGATACGGGTATGGTCGATGTCCCGCAGTACCTGGCGGGTCAGGTCACTGGCGCTTTTCTCGTCGCTTCTAGACCGTGCCAGATAGGAGCGGATCAGCGATATCTCACTCTGCAGGCCCAGAGCCCCTTCGGCGTCGGGATGGGAATCGGCGACCTGCTGGTCCAGCTTGTCTTCAAGCTCGTTCAGCAGTGGATCAAGCAGTTCAACCCGGTTGGCGAAAAACAGGGCCCACACCCGAAGCATCAGCAGCTGCGGGCTTTCGGCCAGGGTTGCGGAGGGCAGGGAGTCCAGCCAGTCCAGCACCTGAAGGTGAAAGCCGGCGTGAATCAGGTTATTGCCGTGCTCGGCCAAAACTCTCGCCAGCCAGGGCCAGTCCCGATGCTGAACAATCTGCCCGATACCTTCCTGCACATGGCCGTGCTCCAGGAGCCAGTCCACTACCCGCTGCCATTTCTTCTCCGCCTCTTCCGGGGCCAGCTGTCTTGAGCGCTGCAGCAGTGCTTCCCGGAACAGGTCGTGGTAACGGAACCATTCGTTACGGGTGTCCAGGGGAATCAGAAACAGGTTTTCACGGAGTAACTGCTCCAGCAGCGCCTGGCTGTTGGAGGCACCCCGCACTGCATCACAGAGCGACGCGCATAGCCTGGGGCAGAAGGCGGTATCCAGCAGGAAATTACGGACCGGTTCGGGCTGCTGTTCCAGGACTTCTGACAGCACATAATCGCTGATACGCCGTTCATCAATATCAATCTGCGAACCCGCAACGCTGCTTTCCCCGGGGCGGTTTTCCAGGCCGCCGCCGGACAGCGCCGACAGCTGCATCGCCGCGACCCAACCCTCGGTTCTGGCACAGATCCGCCGCACTTCCGACTCATCAAGGGCAATGCCCATGGTGTCGTGGAAAAAGTGGCGGCACTCTTCCTCGGAAAACGCCAGCAGGCCCGGGTGAATGTCTTGAACCCAGCGCCGGACCCGCCAGCGGGCCAAAGGCAGGGCTGGCTCGGTGCGGGAAACGAGGGTGACCAGTACGCCGGGGGGCAGATAGTCCAGGAAATAGGACATCTGACGCTGGATGCGCGTGTCCTGAATGAAGTGATAATCGTCCAGTACCAGCGACCAGGGCGATTGATCCGCCGTCAGGGCGTTAATCAGGGCGGTGATCGGCCCTTCAAGCTCCTGCAGGGAACAATGGGCGAGGGCCTGGCGGCATTCCTCCAACCCGGTCAGACCATTGGCTTCGAAGGCCCCGACAACATACTGCCAGTAGCGGCGGGGTTCATCGTCGTGTTCGTCCAGGGACAGCCAGGCGGTTGGCCGCGCACTCTGGGCGCACCACTGACACACCAGGGTGGTTTTGCCGAAACCCGCCGGTGCCACCACCATGTTCAGACGCTTGGGTTCGGTGGCGTCGAGCAGGGAAGACAGGCGTTGCCGCACAACGGAACGAGGGTCCGCGGAAGGCCTGAGAAATTTGGTGGTTAAGAGCATCGGGTCCCTGAATGCCGGTTAAGGATTTTGATAAGCGATTGTGTGCTTTGTCACAGTTAAGTCAAGGGCGCTTTGACGGCTGCGATTTCCAGGTTTTGGTCTAAACTGTGGAAAAAGGTTGTCGGTATACCTTTAAAGAATGAAAACAGCGTCTTTTATGCGTAGCATTCTGATTTTATGGGTTAAGCGCCAGGAGCGACATAATCAATGAAACTACAACAGCTTCGGTATATCTGGGAAGTCGCGCATCACGATCTCAACGTTTCAGCCACTGCGCAAAGCCTGTTTACCTCACAACCCGGTATTTCCAAGCAGATCAGGCTGCTGGAAGACGAGCTGGGGCTGGAAGTGTTTGCCAGGAGCGGTAAGCACCTGACCCGGGTGACACCCGGTGGCGAAATCATCATTCGCGAGGCCGGGGAAATTCTGCGCCGGGTGGAAGGCATCAAGAAGATTGCCCAGGAATTCAGCAATCAGCGCAAGGGTGACCTGAGCATTGCCACCACCCATACCCAGGCCCGATACGCGCTGCCGCCCATCATCAGTGGTTTTATTGAAGCTTTCCCGGATGTGTCCCTGCACATGCACCAGGGCACGCCCATGCAGATTTCCGAAATGGCGGCGGACGGATCGGTGGATTTTGCCATCGCCACCGAGGCCATGGAGCTGTTCAACGACCTGATCATGATGCCCTGCTACCGTTGGAATCGCAGCGTGATCGTGCCCCGCAATCATCCCCTGGCCCAGGCTTCCGAGCTTTCCCTGGAAGAGCTGGCGCAGTATCCGCTGGTGACCTATGTGTTCGGTTTTACCGGCAGGTCCAAGCTGGATGAGGCGTTTCAGGCACACGGCCTGACGCCAAAGGTGGTGTTCACCGCCGCGGATGCGGACGTGATCAAGACCTATGTCCGGCTTGGCCTGGGTGTGGGCATTATCGCCAGCATGGCCTTTGATGAAACGGCGGATTCCGATCTGGTGGCGCTGGATGCCCGCAAGCTGTTCCGGCCCAGCGTGACGCGCATCGGCTTCAGAAAGGGGACGTTCCTGCGGGGGTATATGTACGACTTTATCCAGCGCTTTGCGCCGCACCTGACCAGAGAGCGGGTGGATGAAGCGGTCAGCCATCAGGGCAGCCGGTCGGAGATCGAGGAAATCTTCTCCGACGTGGAACTGCCCACTTACTAAAGGCCATTCGTGAGGACTACTCGCTGGCGATGACGTTGCCGGCGTGCAGCCCGCACTCCTTCTTGGTGGCTTCTTCCCACCACCAGCGGCCTTCGCGCTCATGCTGTCCCGGCAGGACAGGGCGGGTACAGGGTTGACAGCCGATGCTGACAAAGCCCCGGTTGTGCAGTTCGTTAAAAGGCGCTTCGCTGATCCGGATATAGTCCCAGACGTCCTTTGAGGTCCAGTTCGCCAGCGGATTGAACTTGACCAGCTGCTTTTCATCCGTGGAGAAGGCGTCGTCCAGCTGTACCACCGGCACATCATGACGGGTGCCGGGGCTCTGGTCCTTTCTCTGGCCGGTAATCCAGGCGTCCACGGTTTTCAGCTTGCGGCGCAGCGGGTTGACCTTGCGGATGCCGCAGCATTCGGAATGGCCGTCTTCATAAAAGCTGAACATACCCTTGCGGTTTACCATGTCTTCGACTTCGGCGGCGTCCGGAAACAGGAATTCGATATTGATGCCGTAATGATTGCGGACTTTCTCGAAGAACTCGTAGGTTTCCGCGTGCAGCCGGCCGGTGTCCAGCGAGAAGACCTGCAGGTTGTCTGTCATCTTGTGGGCCATTTCGATCAGGGCGACGTCTTCGGCACCGCTGAATGAAATGGCAATGTTATCGAATTTCGCGAAGGCGGCCTTGAGGATGGCTCGTGGGCTCTGGCCATCCAGATCGTCCTTCAGCTGTGCAATGTTCGTCATTGAATCAGTAACCTGCGCCAATAAATGTGGGATCAATCTATCATTAACCGCCCCGGGGCTGAAGGAATCCCGGCGTATAACCTTATAGCTGCTGCATTCGTCGGCGGTTTTTCTTATCATGGCGTTCCTGATTGACCAAACCGACTTCACCGAAACAGGAGAGAACCGTGGAACTGGCCTGCCTTGACCTTGAGGGCGTACTGATCCCCGAAATCTGGATCGCTTTTGCAGAAAAAACCGGGATTGAGGAGCTCAAGGCGACCACCCGCGATATTCCTGATTACGACGTGCTGATGCGTCAGCGCCTGAAACTGCTGGATCAGCACGGTTTCGGTTTGCCACAGATTCAGGAAGTGATCGGTGAACTGGACCCGTTGCCTGGCGCCAAGGAATTTCTGGACTGGCTACGGGAACGTTTTCAGGTGGTGATTCTCTCCGACACCTTCTACGAATTCGCCATGCCGTTGATGAAGAAGCTCGGTTATCCGGCGCTGTTGTGTCACAAGCTTGAGGTGAGCGACAGTGGGCAGATCACCGATTATCTGCTGCGTCAGCGCGATCCTAAACGCCAGTCGGTGCGGGCGTTCCAGCTGCTGAACTACCGGGTGATCGCTGCGGGTGATTCCTACAACGACACCACCATGTTAAAGCAGGCGGAGGCAGGGATTCTGTTTCATGCGCCGGAGAATGTGATTGCGGAATTCCCGCAGTTTCCGGCTGTTCA
Organism: Marinobacter halotolerans; assembly: GCF_008795985.1. Taxonomy (NCBI): domain Bacteria; kingdom Pseudomonadati; phylum Pseudomonadota; class Gammaproteobacteria; order Pseudomonadales; family Marinobacteraceae; genus Marinobacter; species Marinobacter halotolerans. The sequence goes on from NZ_VMHP01000002.1 coordinate 840,183, forward strand.
TACTTTTGAGGAGCTGAAGCAGGAGTTTCTGAAGGCGAGTGCCATTCATAAAGTTGGGTGAACGCCAGCAAGCGGACGGACCCTTTCAGAACACGCTATAAATACCTCCCTGTACGCTCGGCCTCCGCCATCCCTGGCTCCGGACGGTTCTGAAAGGCTCCGTCCGCTTACTGGCTGTCTAAGCTTTCGAGGAAATCCATCAGAGGTTTCACTTTGGTGAGTGTTTCCTGGTATTCCGCCTCCGGCTCGGAATCAGACACGATTCCACCGCCGCCGCAGCAGTGAATCCTGCCATCGCCATCACAGAATAGTGTTCGAATGGCGATGTTGCTTTCCAGTGTGTCGTCCAGACCCCGGAAGAACACCGATCCGCAATAAGGTCCTCGATCATGTGGTTCCAACTCGCGGATTATTTCCATTGCGCGGATTTTCGGGGCACCGGTAATCGAGCCGCCAGGGAAGGCGTCCAGTAGCGCTTTCATGGGGGTGACGCCCGGGGCGAGCTCGCAGCGGATGTGGCTGACCAGGTGGTGGACGTTGCGGTAGGACTCGAGTTGAAACAGCCCGTCTACCTCAACGCTGCCGTTTGCCGCGTTCCGGCTCAGGTCATTTCTTAGTAGATCCACGATCATCAGGTTTTCCGCGCGATCTTTTTCCGACTGCAACAATTCCTCCGCCAGGCGGGCATCCTCTTCTGGTGTGGTACCGCGCTGGCGGGTACCTTTGATGGGGCTGGTGGTGACGGTGTTTTCCCGGATTTTCAGAAATCGTTCCGGGGACACCGACAGTACGGCCTGCTCGCCTGCCCGGATGAACGCGCTGTGGGCCGTGGGGTTGGCGTCTGACAGGGCCCGGAAGGCCTCCCAGGAATCACCGGTGCAGTGTGCCGAGAATTCTTGTGACAGATTGGCCTGGTAGCAGTCACCCGCGGCGATGTAATCCCGGACGCGTGCGACGCTTTCCTTGAATGCCTCTCTGGATTGCAGGGCGCGGAAGGGCTGGGTGATCTTGAAGGGCATGGCGAACTGCTTGCTTGGCTCTGCCAGCCACTGATTCAGCTTCTGACGGGTTGTTTCAGAGCACTGTGGGTGAATCCAGAGGTAATGTTCGGAGGTACTGCGATTGTAACTGGCGACCCAGAGGTAAAGGCCGGCGCTGAGCAGTGGCATGGGAAGCGGGCGTCGCAGGGCATGGAGCCGGGGTTCGGTGTCGTAGCCCAGTTCATAGCTTATGAATCCGATCCAGCCTCCCTGGATGCAGGGCAAAGGCTCATCGCCGTGCGATCTGTAGGGCTCAATGGATTCCTCAATCTGCCGGGCAACTGTGTCCGGCAGAAGAGGGCGGTTCTCATCAAATCTGCTGCACAGCGTTGTCGCCGCCAGGGCGGAAAACGCGGTGTGGACGCCTCGGCTGTCTCCATCACCAACGCTGCCCAGATAGACAAAGTCCGGCTCGCCGGAGGCGTGTGCCAAAAGCTGCTCATAGGTTTCGCGGGTGATCGTTTTGTAACCAGAAAGACCCAATTTACCCTCGAAAAATAGAAAGAATGATAATTCGGCCACAAAACGGCCGTTGTCTGCATGGCCGGGCGATTGCTCTAATGACAGGCCTGCCACAGTGGCCGGATCAGATGCGACGATGATTTTACCCGATTACTGGCGCATAGGGTCCAGTTCTTCCGGGAATCCTAAAATAAAAGAGGTTATCCAATGCCAATGAAACAGACGTTAACCGCGGTACTTTTCACCATTCTTTCATCCTCTGTTTTCAACGCCTATGCAGCGGATGAGGCGAAGTCCCAGGTGACGCCCTCCCCGGAGCAAATAAAGCAAGAGGCCCAGGCGAATACCAAATATCTGGCGGCGCAGGCGCTCAAGAAAGCCAAGGCCGTCATGGAAGCCTACGGGGAATTCGCGCCTTTTGGTGCAGGGCTGTTTCAGGAAGGAGAAGTCAACTTTGTATGGGCAGTGAAGCCGGGTGAGAGCACCAAGGGCATAAATCCGGTGCTGGTGCTCAATGCGGTTCGATCCGCTCTAGGTACGCAGGCGGAGGCCGGACGGATTCTTGGCTCTGCGGTGGTTTACCAGTATCGCGGAACTTCAAACGATGGTGAGCCCCGGGAGCAGATCAATATCGAGCTGGAATACCTCAATGGCTATGCTGAAGTCATCGCCACCCAGTATGAGGAAGGGCCTGAGGGCATTGAGTTTACAAAAACGACGAACAGTCAGTACGAACCGAAGGTTTTTACTGGCGACCAGACCAGCTCTGAGGCTCAGTAAATAACGTCTTAGCAATATGCCGGATACCGCTTTAATGTGGACTAGTTCAAATTGTTACGGTTTGTATGAATTACGTCAGATTGTGTGCGCAAAATCTCAGAAATGTATCAGGGCCTCTGGGAAACTGAATTTGCGGTTTGGATAAAGCCGCAAACAAAAATAGAAATATCCTTCAAGGAGAAACAAATGAAAGGCCTGAAAAAAATTGCACTCTGTTCTGCAGTGGCCCTGGCGCCATTCGCAGCTAACGCTGACCTGAAAGCCCTGAACGATTCCGCCATGAGCGACGTTACTGGCCAGGCTGGTGTGACCATCGATCTGTCCGCCAACGTATCCATCGGCGAAATCGCTTATGAAGACCAGGGCTTCCTGGCAATCTCTGACGTAACCCTCGGCGGTGCCGCTCCTGGCTCAGCTCTGGATGACATCCGCCTGACCATCGACGTCGCTGGCGCTGACCCGCAGGATGATCTGGGTGTTGCCGCTCTTGGTGCTACTTACCTTGGTGGCGCAGGTTTCAACGTGAGCAACGTTAATGAAACCGACCAAGCTGTTAGTGATGGTGACCTGGTTATCGCACTGCGCTCCCAGAGCGGTGCTCCGGTTGATTTCGGCCTGAGCATTGGCGAAGTATCCCTCAACAAGTCAGCTAATGGTGCGGACTTGGGTTCATTCTCCGGCTCTGCTGATCAGGGTACTGTTCTGGTCTCAAATCTGAACATCACCGGCGCACTTGGCCCGATTGACATCGTGGTTCAGGAAGAGTCCAACGCGATGAACATCAACGCATACTTCAATGCCGCTGGTGACCTGACAATGCCGTTCATTGGCACCAGCATGGGCTTTGAACTGCACAACCGTCGTGGTGATTCTTCTGTTACTGGCCCTGCTGGTACGCCGCTTGAAGGTGTGAGCTTTGCCCACGCTCAGGTTGACGTTGGTGTTGCCGAAGACTACTTCGCAGCTGACCAAGACGCTCTGACTGTTAACGTTCAGGACTTCTCTGGTGATCTGGACCTGACCAGCATCACTATGGGTAACGGTGTATCCATCGGTTCTGTTTACATGACCGACCTGGCTATTACCGCCGACATGACCATCTACGGTCACTAAATAGTAGGCAACAGGATACGTTAGTAACCTGTGGAAAGGCGTCCCAGCCCGTTTGGGGCGCCTTTTTTGTTTAAGGCAACACGAAAAACACAAGAACTGAACAACCAAGAATTTTCTGGAGCTGCCATGTCCTCTTTTCTGAAGATGTTTCCCGTCGCCCTGGCGTTTGGCATGTCTCCGGCTGCTTATGCCGAGCTGGAATCCATTACCGATGGCGAGCTTTCCGGTGTTACCGGGCAGAGTGGGCTGACCATCGATTACAGCGGTCGCATGAGCATGCAACAGTTTCGATATGAGGATTCCGGCGAACTGGTTGCGGAAGACATTCGTTCCGGTGGTGCAGGTGTCACCGATGCAGGACTTGCTGCCGGTTACGGCGAAAACCTTGACGATGCCCGGCTGACCTTTGATATCGCCGCCGACGGTGGGTTGGATATTCTGTGGCAATCCCAGAGTGGTCAGTCGATGGACTGGGGTTTTGTAGCAGGAACCGTCGCCGTGGGTGACGGAGCACCGGGCCCGAGAACCCGTATTTTCAGTGATCTCCAGGGCTGGGGTCAGCTGCGCACGGCGCAACACAGTGTGCTGCCAGCTTCCGAATCGGCCCTGAACCGCAGCACTATTTATAACTATGCGGCGTTTACCACGGAAGCGCTGTCATCGTCCAAAACATCCGCCACCATCGGTATTGATGGCGGTTACATTAAAAGCCCGGATTTCAGTGGCAGTGGACTCGACGAGATGGACCTGACCGATCAGATTCCGGCCTGGGCCGGTGGCCAGCGAGCCCGTTCGACAACCCCTATGGACGATCTGCGCGCCGGTTTTGCAGCGGTGGAGACCTCAACCTATGCGGTTAACGCAGGCGAGGGCGCTGCCGTCAATGATTCTCTTGCCATCGAAGTGACCGGGTTCGCAGCGGATGTGGGCGCTCAGAATATTTCCGTCGGGCAGATGGATATGGGGAGCGTGGCGCTGGACAACATCCAGATCTCGGACACGATTGTCACGCTCACGCCCTGATCAGACAGGCCGGTTCAGTCTGTTACTGTTCCGGCACCTTGATGGACAGGTCAAACCCACCGCCCGGACGTGGTGTCAGTGAGATAGGCCCTTCGTTAATAGCCCTTGGCACCTGGATGTTATCAATGCCGGGCGGGGTGCCGATGCCGAAGTTCAGGTTCTCGCCGTCGTAGTTGATCCCCAGTTGGTTATTCAGGAAGTTCTGGGTAAACGGCTCGTCCGGTATCTGTGCCTGCTGGCCAAAAATGATCGGCGGTATCTGGGGCGTGAATTCCCGGGGCGGCTGCAATCCGGCCAGTTCGTCCTGGGAGAACGCCAACGCCCGTCTCAGAAACTCTTCCTCTGCACTTTCCAGTGCGTCCAGCTTTCCTTCCTGCTCCAGTCGCGCAAGAGCCTCACGGTAGGCCTGCTCTTCCGCTTCGGTCAGTTCGGGTTCTCGGGGCGAAATGGTCAGCGTACGCAGGATTTTCTGCCTTTCCGCTTTTTCCTCACGGGACGGTTCACGGGAATCGGGGTGCACCAGGATCAGCGCAGAGTCCTCGACGTAGGTGTCTACCATTTCGTCCTGTGAAAGGGTCTGGACTCCGGCCATGGCGGCGGGCGCAGAGAGGCTGGCAAGCATCACACCCAGTCCCAGGGGGGCAAGGGAATAAAGACGTAGCGAAGTTGGCCTGATCATGGTTGTGCCTATGCAGTTTATAGAGTGCCTTATATCTAGTATTTGCCCCCTCTCACACGAATTCAAGCCTTCACGCGCTGGTTTGTGATCAGATACAGGGTAAGGTAAGTATTATTGAACTCAATGGGATTCGTCGACTCAGGGGTGACATGAAAAAACGAATCAAAAGTCGCTGGCGGCGATGGATCAACAAGCGTATTCCAAGGCGCGACAGCCAGATTTTCAGTCAGCGCAACATCTTTATTTTACCCACCGGCGCTGGCGTGGTTTTCGGCATACTGCTGCTGATCATGTTGATTACCGGCATCAACTATCAGAATAGCCTGATTTATCTGCTCACCTTTATCCTGGGAGCCGTTTTCGTGGCGGCGATGCATCAGACCCACAGGAATCTTGCCGGGCTGGAAATCACGCTGCTGAGCGGTGGCGAGGGGTTTCCCGGTGAGGCGCTGCCGTTCCGGTTTCGCGCGGTGGTCAGTGGCCACGATTCGGTAGCCCTGTCGCTGTCCTGTCATGAGGCGCGGGTGGATCAGCAGCATGTGTTCGAGTCCGAACCCGCGAATCTTTCACTGTCGCTTTTATCTGCCCGCAGGGGTTATTTCCGGCCCGATCGCATTCGTGTAGAGACCCGCTTTCCTTTCGGTTTGCTGAAGGCCTGGTCTTGGCTGAGGCCGGTGTCGGCGGGCATTGTGTATCCTGCGCCGATTCCGGCACCGGAAGTTGCAAGCACCGTTCAGGACGGCGACCGGACCGACGACGCCCGCTCCGTTGACGGCAATGACCATGCGGATATCCGCCCCTGGCGTGAGGGAGACCCAAGTCAGAGAGTGCTTTGGAAGCGTTTTGCCCGAACCGGTGAGATGGTCATAGCCGACTGGGAGGGCGAGCAGGGCAGTCCTCAATGGCTGGATTATGAAGCCTTTCGTGGTGTCGATCAGGAGCTGCGGCTAAGTTACCTGGCGTACCAGGTAATAGAGCGGATGAAGACTAACCAGCCCTTCGGACTCAATCTGCCGGGGCAGGTGATCGAACCGGATGTGGGTAAGACTCACGGCAACCGTTGCCTCAAGGCCCTGGCGGTTTTCGGGATCGAGAAGCCACGGGAGGGCGACGCTCTGCCGTTCGGGACCCGCCGCAAAGACGCCGCAGCGGGAGCAGTCGCATGATTCGCCGTTTCCGACGAAAACAGACCTCCGAAAGCCGCGCGGATCTGATTCCGGGTGCGGCCCTGATCTGGCTGATGGCGGCGTTTGCACTGCTGTTGCTGCCTCAGTGGGATCGACTTCCCGTATGGCTCACCGTCAGCTGTGTGTTGCTTGCAGCATGGCGCTGGCTGGCCCAGACGGGAAGGCTGAGGTTGCCGGGCAAGTGGTCCCGGGCGGGGCTGATGATTGTTCTGGTGGGCGTTTATGTGGCCACAGTTCAGGGCCGGTTTACGGTGGAAACCGCCTCATCGTTTTTCGTGCTGGCGGTTGGGCTGAAATGGCTGGAAACCCGCTCGGTGCGGGACTTTTACGTTCTCTTATTTATCCTGGTCTATCTGGCATCGGTGAACTTTCTGTTCCATCAGGAAATACACTGGACCATCGTTAACCTGGCCGGTGTGATGGTGCTGTTTATCGGCCTACAGGTGCTCAATGCGCCGGGCATTCCGGGGTCGGCCCGGTCGAGTTGGAAGCGGTTGGGGCTGATGTTCCTCAAAACACTGCCGGTAGTGGTGCTTCTGTTCGTGTTTTTCCCGCGGATGGCGCCTCTCTGGAGCGTGCCGCTGGTGTCGGGTGAGGCCCGCACCGGTATCAGCGACACCATGACCCCCGGGGATATTTCCAGCCTTGCCCAGAGCAGTGAGCTGGCTTTCCGGGTGACCTTTGGTGACGACATACCGGCCCGCCGAGATCTTTACTGGCGTGGATTAATTCTGGATCGGCTGGATGGCGATACCTGGCGCCAAAGTCGGGGGCAGGGTTTTCGCCGCCCCGGCGAAGTGGCACTCGACGGCGGCGTTGGCCCGTTGAAACCGAATGAGTATGACGTACTGCTGGAACCTACCTACGAGACATGGGCCTTTGCCCTGGATGGCTCCGAGGCTGTGTCCGACAATGTCCGGAAGACAGACAACAGCCTTTTCCGGTTCAACCGGCCTGCCGACACCACGCTCCGGTATCGTCTGGCGTTGCCATCGGCGCCCCGGGTTGACTCCGAATCTTTGGGTGACGCGCGCCGGTATCTGCAGTTGCCCGCGTCTGGCAACCCCCGGGCCCGGGATCTGGCGCAGTCTTTGCGGCAGCAGTCCTCCGGGCCGCTGGAATTTGCCGAGAATGTGCTTAGCCGCTTTCGGCAGCAGCAGTACTATTACACTCTCAGGCCGCCGCAAATGCCGGACAATGGCATTGACGCATTACTATTCGACGTCAAACGGGGATTCTGCGCCCACTACGCCGGCGCCATGACGTTCCTGATGAGGTCGGCGGGCATTCCTGCACGGGTGGTGATCGGTTATCAGGGTGGCCAGCCGGGGGCAGATAGTGAATATCTGATTGTTCGGCAATACGATGCCCACGCCTGGGTTGAGGCCTGGATTCAGGGGCAGGGCTGGGTGAGGTTTGACCCGACGGCGGCCATTTCCCCGGCGCGCATCGAGTCCGGTCTGCGGGAAGCAGTCCAGGAAGAGGGATCCTTCCTTGAGAACGACTGGACCTCTCCCCAGCGATATGGCGATATGGCGCTGGTGCAGTGGGCTTCCCTGCAACTGGATAAAATGAACTACCAGTGGCAGCGCTGGGTGGTGGGTTATCAGGGCCAGTCCCAGATGGACCTGATGTCCCGATTGCCGGGCGGTATCGGATTAAGGGAGCTGGGTTACGTGACGGCTGCGGTGGTCGGCGGTGCCCTGTTGTTTGCCGGGTTATTCACGGCGCTGAAAGGCCGATCTTTTGCCCGACGAGATCCGTTTTCCCGGGTTCTGAACCGGTGGTACTCGATGTGCGAAGACGCCGGTGTACCGGTGCGCTACGGAGAAACCCCTTCCCAGCAGGCCTCCCGTCTGGCGCAGGCAGAGCCATCCGTGGCCGCGTCCGCCCGTACCTTTGCCGCTCTGGTCAACAGGCATTACTATGCCGGGGGGCAGGGGGCGAACGAGGACATCGGAAGGATGAAACGGCTGCTGGCCACCCTAAAAAGGCAATTGAAACGCGCGAATTCCTGACATTGACTGAGAGGTCCATTTGAACAACTCCACCACCCCCATGCCCTGGCTGGACGAGCCCAGGGAACGGCTTCGCCAGAGTCTGGCTGACAATCGGTTGCCCCACGCTTTGCTGGTCACCGGTGAAGAAGGGGTGGGCAAACGGGCTTTTGCCGACCGGTTCGCGGCCCTGCTGGTGTGCGAGCAGCCGGACATGGCCAAGGGTGTGCGCTGCGGTCGCTGCAAACAGTGTGAGCTGGCTTCCGCGGACACCCATCCGGATATCCGTCGCTATGCCCCGGAAAAAAGCCGGGTGATCAAGGTGGATCAGGTTCGGGCGCTGTCTTCCTTTGCGGTAGCGTCCCCCCAGGTAGCAGGTCGCAAGGTGGCGGTGATCGACAGGGCGGATCAGCTCAATATCAATTCCGCCAATGCTCTCCTGAAAACCCTGGAAGAGCCTGCCTCGGATCTTGTGCTGATCCTGTTGCAGGAAAGCGGCCGACCGGTTCTGCCCACTATCCGGTCACGCTGTCAGGTGCAGGGCATTGCCACGCCGTCATCGGCCCAGGCAGCACAGTGGCTACGGGCCGAGATTGAGCAGATGGCGCTGGAATCGCCGCCAACGTCAGAACAGTGCGACCGCGCTCTGCGGCTGGCGGCCAATGCGCCCAGGCTTGCCCTGGAATACGTGACCGGCGATTTTCTGTCGTTACGGGATGAGGCCTTCGAGCAGTTCCGGAGCTTCATGAAAGGCCAGATTTCAGTGGGTGACGCGGCGAAGCCGTTCAAGACACTCGGGCTGGAGGCGTCTCTATGGCTGTTTGAAGGCTGGGCGGGGGATCTCGCCCGGATCAAGGCCGGCGGCCTTGCCAGGGACGAAGAGGCGTCCGAAATGCTCGGATTTCTGGCCAGAACCAATCCGGCCTGGCGGGCTCACGAGCTGATTGATCTGGTGCATGAGGCGCGTTCTGCAGCGGTTTATAACGTCAGCCCGGATCTGGAGGCGGGCCGGCTGCTGATTGCCTGGCAGAAACTGATGCCGGTCAAGCGCGCCGCCGGTTAGAACGCCGGTGGACATGGCCGGTGCTTGTTCTAGGCACCGGTCAGGAAGTGCTGCTATGATTGCGAAATATCGAAAGTTTTAACACAGGTGTTTTCTATGGGCCCGGGTTTTGGTGCACGCAGTGGTATTCTCACCCTGACGATCAAAGACAAGGCCGTGTTGTACGCAGCCTATATGCCGTACATCCGCCAGGGCGGTCTGTTTATTCCGACCCAGAAGCAGTACCAGCTTGGGGACGAAGTGTTCCTGCTGCTGAACCTGATGGATGAACCGGAGAAGATACCGGTGGCCGGCAAGGTTATCTGGATCACCCCGAAAGGTGCCCAGGGCAACCGGGCGGCAGGCATTGGTGTTCAGTTCAATGGCGACGATGAAACCGCCCGTACCAAAATCGAATCCTATCTGGCAGGTTCCCTGAGCTCAGATCGCCCCACCCATACAATGTAAGGCCCTCAATGAATGAAGTTGCCCAGGGCCCCGCACCTGATTGCAGAACAATTCCACAGGAGATGTCCTGGCCGCTCAGGCATCTCACCCTAGCGGGCCTTCACTGGCCCGCATCCCACACTGACAGCCACACCCCCGACACGCCAGTGCTGATGATTCATGGCTGGCTGGATAATGCCCTGTCATTTGCCCGTCTTGCGCCTGTTCTGGCACAAGATCGTAATGTTTATGCCATTGATCTGGCCGGCCACGGGCAGTCTGGCCATCGCCCGCCGGGCCAGGGTTACCCGCTGACGGACTATATTGCTGATCTGGCAGAGCTGGTCGAGACGTACTTTAACGATGACGGGGCGCCTGCAAAGGTTGATCTGGTGGGGCATTCCCTCGGGGGCATCATCTCGCTCTTCTATGCAGCGGCTTTTCCAGAGCGCGTGAGAAGGGTGGTACTTATCGACAGTCTGGGCCCGCTCACGCGTCAGCCGTCGGAAGTAATCCCACAAATGCGAAAAGCCATACGCAAGCGCTTGGCGGGGTCGGGCAGGCCTGTCGTTTATGACACGATCAAGGAAGCGGCCAAAGCCCGGGAAGGCGGCATGATTCCGCTGTCCCATGAGGCGGCCATGACGTTGATTCCCCGAAACCTGCAAGAAGTGGCGGGAGGTTATGGTTGGTCTACCGATGCGCAATTGCGCCATCCGTCCATGATCATGATGGATGAGTCCCAGGTACAGGGATGTCTGGAACAGGTCAGAACGCCGACCCGGTTTGTGCGGGCGGAAAAAGGGTTACTTGCCAGTCGGCCGGAACTGAATTTACGTGCAGAGGCGATTGCCGGGCTTGATATTGTATCCGTGCCCGGAGGGCACCATTGTCATCTTGATGGCGATATCGGGCCGGTTGCCAACGCTGTGAGGGATTTTATCAATGTTGTTTGACCATGGTAGAACCGCCATTCGTGGCATCGTTAGCCTGTTGGCACTGGTTGCCGGGTTTGCACAGGCGACCCAGGTACCGCCGGAACCCTTCGAGGAGTCGGTTCTTGAGGAAACCGTCGAGATTTCTTCACCGGGGCGGCTGGTGCTGTTTAGCCCGGTAAGGGAAGTAAGCAATGAGATTCGCTCTGCGTCGCTCGCACGGCTGCCGGTCAAGGGCAAGGGACAGCTTTTCCGGGTGTTGGACGGGGCCAGTCGCGAGGAAGCTCTGAACCATTACCTCCGCCGGCTCCGTGATCGTGGCGCGACGGTTCTGTTTGAATGTTCCGGTGTGTCTTGTGGCGGTAGCAATGTCTGGGCCAATCAGATTTTTGATCAGTCAACGCTCTTTGGTTCGAACAGGGATCAGAATTACGTGGTCGCTGGCAAGATCGATGAGAACGGGAAACCCTCGCTGACGGTTATCTACACCGTCAAACGGACCAATCAGCGTGAGTATGTGTGGGTTGAGCAGTTGGAAGCGCCCGTAGGAACGACGATTCCGGGCCTCGGTACGGGGGGATCCAGAATCAAAGGCCCCATACTGGTGCCCTGGGAGGGTGGCATTACCTTCAGCTTCGACTGGACCACCACTGACCGGCGCCTGATTAACGAATGGTCGGCCACGGAGGATGCCCGGGTGGTTCTTGTGAGCTACAGTGAACTTGAGGATGACGAATCGTTTGGCGACGCCATGAAGCGGGCCGAAAATGCGGCAGAATCTCTGACTCGTCTGCTGACAAAAACCGGTGTTCCGGAAAGTCAGCAGGAACGCATTGTTGTGGGCCCGGCCGTGGTCATTCCCAACCCCGATCGTCAGGGCAATCGGGTTGAGGTAATGGTTATTCAGAGGTGATTCCGTGACCGTCAATGAGGAAAGGAAAACCGTGGCGCTGACTCTTGGCAGCGGCGGGGCGAGGGGATACGCCCATATTGGTGCCATCGAAGTCCTCTGCGAGCGTGGCTACGATATTATTGCCATTTCCGGCTGCTCCATGGGGGCTCTGATTGGTGGCGTCTACGCCGCCGGCCGGATGAAGGATTACAAGGACTGGGTGACCGGCCTGGGCCAGTTTGATGTTTTGAAACTGCTGGACGTGACGTTTAATTCAGTAGGCGCGATCCGTGGCGAGAAGATCTTTTCCGTGGTTCGGGAAATGATCGGTGATATCCGCATAGAAGACCTTCCGCTGGCCTACACAGCGGTCGCAACCGACCTTCTGGGCCATAAGGAAATCTGGTTTCAGGAAGGGCCGCTGGACCAGGCCATTCGTGCATCAGTCGCCATTCCCAGCGTGGTCACGCCGCTGGTTCTTAACGGCCGGGTTCTGGTCGACGGGGCGCTGCTCAACCCTCTGCCCATTATTCCCACGATCTCATCCCACGCGGATCTGGTGGTTGCGGTCAATCTGAGTGGCGAAGACGATCGCCGCAACCGTATCCCCGATGCTGCCTTCCACAGCAGTGGTGAAAGCAGCGGCGAGGGCGGTGAAATGGACGAGTGGGTCAACAAGCTGCGGGACAAGGCCAGCCAACTGTTCGACTGGGACGCGCTAAAGACCTTCACTGCCAGGCGGGACCGGGCACCCGGTGACGATACACCGGTGCAGGATAAAATCGGCGAGGCGCTTGCCCGCAAAGAGGTTTCCGACAGGAAAGAGGGATCGGAAAAGAAAGACCCTGCGAAAAAGCCACTGGTCAAAAAAATCGCGGAAAAGAAAAACGAGGATCACGAAACCATCGACTGGGACAAGCTCGGTATCGGCAAGTTCGATGTGATGAACCTGACCATCGAAACCATGCAGAGCGCCCTGGCGCAGTACAAACTGGCCGGGTACCCGCCAGATCTGTTGGTGAATATCCCCAAGAACGCCAGTCGCAGCTACGACTACCATCGGGCCCCGGAGCTGATTCAGCTGGGCCGCGAGCGCATGGCCGCGGTACTGGACCGTTATGAAAAGGACATGAACAGCTCCGGACCCATGGCGCTGTAGCGCTGGAATGAAAACGCGTATACTCCGCGTTTATTTTCAGTTATCTGCCAGAGAGATTGTGTTGTGGCCGACCCCGCTAATGAACTGCAGACCGTCCGTGATTATCTTCGATATGTGTGCTCCCGCTTCTCGGAATCGACACTCTTTTTCGGCCATGGCACCGACAATGTCTGGGATGAAGCCGTTCAACTGGTGATGCGAACACTGCACCTGCCGCTTGAGAACAACACGCTTTTTCTCGATGCCCGGCTGACACTGACCGAGCGGGAACTGATCCTTCAGCGCCTGTCGCGGCGTATTGACCAGCGTATACCGCTGGCGTATCTGCTGGGTGAAGCCTGGTTCATGGGGCTGCCGTTCTACGTGGATGAACGTGTGCTGGTGCCCCGGTCGCCCCTGGGTGAACTGCTGGAGAGTCGTCTGCAGCCCTGGCTGGGAGAGCGGGAGCCGGGCCGTATTCTGGATCTGTGCACCGGCAGCGGCTGTATCGGCATTGCCGCGGCGATGGTCTTCGAAGAGGCCATCGTGGATCTCTCCGATCTGTCGCCGGAGGCTTTGGAAGTAGCAGCGGTCAACATTGATACCCATGGGGTATCAGACCGGGTGTCCACGGTTCGCTCGGACGTGTTTGATACCATTGAAGGCCGTTATGACGTTATCCTGAGCAATCCGCCCTACGTCGACGCAGAAGATATGGCGGATATGCCCGCAGAATTCCGGCATGAACCCGAACTGGGTCTGAGTGCCGGGGATGACGGACTGGAGATTGCGCATCGGATTCTGGCGCAGGCGCGGGGCCACCTGAACCCTGGAGGCCTGCTGATCGTTGAGGTTGGGAACAGTTGGGTCGCGCTTCAGGAGGCGTATCCGGACCTTCCTTTCACCTGGCTGGAATTTGAAAACGGTGGTGATGGCGTGTTTTTGCTGACGGCGGAAGATCTTGAAACTGCCGGGCTTTAACTTTAACCAAAACATTAATTATCTGATTTAAGATATTGAATTATGTCTGGAAATAGCTTCGGAAAACTGTTCACGGTGACCTCGTTTGGTGAGAGTCACGGCGCCGCGCTTGGCTGCATTGTAGATGGCTGCCCGCCCGGGCTTGAGCTTTCTGAAGCCGACCTTCAGGGCGACCTGGATCGACGTAAACCTGGAACCTCGCGCCACACCACCCAGAGACGGGAAGCGGATGAGGTGCGGATTCTGTCCGGTGTGTTCGAAGGCAAGACCACTGGCACACCCATCGGCCTGCTGATCGAGAACACTGACCAGCGCTCGAAGGACTATTCCAAGATCGCAACCCAGTTTCGGCCGGCGCACGCCGATTACACTTACATGCACAAGTACGGTGTGCGGGATTACCGTGGTGGCGGCCGGTCCTCAGCGCGGGAGACTGCCATGCGGGTCGCCGCCGGTGGCATCGCCAGGAAGTTCCTGCACGAGCGGCTGGGCACCACCATTCGCGGCTACCTGTCGCAGTTGGGCCCGATAAAGATCGAGAAATTCGACTGGGCCCAGGTCCATCAGAACCCGTTCTTCTGCCCGGACGTGGACAAGGTTCCGGAAATGGAAGACTACATGGATGCCCTGCGTAAATCTGGTGACTCCATCGGCGCGCGAATCAATGTGGTTGCCGAGGGCGTGCCCCCGGGCTTTGGCGAGCCGATATTCGATCGGCTGGATGCGGATCTGGCCCACGCCCTGATGAGCATCAACGCGGTAAAAGGCGTGGAAATCGGCGCCGGCTTTGGCTGCATCGACCAGAAGGGCACCGACCATCGGGATGAACTGACGCCGGAGGGATTTCTGTCCAATAACGCCGGTGGCGTTCTGGGGGGAATTTCCTCCGGCCAACCCATTCTGGCGAGCATTGCGCTGAAGCCTACGTCGAGCCTTCGCCTGCCCGGACGCAGCATTGATGTGGACGGCAACCCGGTGGAAGTGATTACCACCGGCCGGCACGACCCCTGCGTGGGTATCCGCGCCACGCCGATTGCCGAGGCAATGATGGCCATCGTGCTGATGGACCACTATCTGCGCCATCGCGGCCAGAATGGCGACGTCAAAGTCTCAACCCCGGACATAGGTCAAGCCTGACTTAAAGGTAGCAAGTAGGTCGGATTAGCCACAGGCGTAATCCGACAACAAACCGGAGAATGACTATCTACTGGCGCCTCTCAAACCTCTACTTCTGGTTCTTCGCTCTTTTGGGCGGCTTGTTGCCGTACTGGTCGCTTTACCTCGAAGACCAGGGTTTTTCCTACCTTCAGATCGCCACCCTCATGGCGACCATTCAGCTTACCAAAATCATCGCGCCCAACGTCTGGGGCTGGCTGGGGGATCGCACTGGCCAGCGGGTGAGGCTGGTTCGCTATGGCGCTCTGGTTGGTTCGCTTTTCTTTGCCGGGGTGTTCATGGAGCCCGGATTTTACGGGCTGCTGCTGGTCATGCTGGCGTTCACTTTTTTCTGGAACGCTATCCTTCCGCTTTATGAAGTGATCACTCTGCGGGCCCTGGGTACCGCCCGGGAGAAGTATGGCAAGGTCCGGTTGTGGGGATCTGTCGGCTTTATCGGCGCTGTCGCCACCGTGGGGGCGATTCTCGAGCTGATTCCGGTGAGCAATCTGCCCTGGCTGCTTTTACCGGTCTTTGCGGGGATTGCCGTTTCGGCTTTTCTGGTGCCGGCAGAGCAGGGTGAACGCAAGCCGCCCGCTCCCAAAGGCAGCCTGAAAGCGATCGTGACCCATCCGGCGGTGGTCACCTTCTTTTTGATGAATTTTCTGCTGCAGGTGTCCCACGGCGCCTACTACACCTTTTTCAGTATCCACCTTGAACAGCATGGCTACAGCAAGCTTTCGATCGGACTGCTTTGGTCGCTGGGGGTGCTGGCGGAAATAGGGCTGTTTCTGGTGATGCATTACCTGACCCGGCATTTCACGGTCCGGCAGATTGTAATCGCGGCCCTGGGGTTGACCATGTTCCGCTGGATGCTGATCGCGGAGCTGACAGGATTCGTGTGGATCCTTATCTTCGCCCAGCTGCTGCACGCGGCCTCTTATGGCGCGCTTCACGCGGTGTCCGTTCAGTATATTCAAGGCTTTTTCGGCAAGCACCATCACGGCCAGGGGCAGGCGCTCTACAGTGGCCTGACCTTCGGGGCCGGCGGTGCCATCGGTGCCTGGCTGTCCGGGTTCCTGGTGGAAGGGTTCAGCACCTCGGCGGCGTTCTGGGGCAGTGCCGCCGCCATTGCTATTGGCATCGTGCTGACCTGGATCGGCCTGCGGCCACCCCCGGCCGAACATGACTGATCATTGCAGTTCCGAAGCGATGGCGAGCAATGCCTTCGCCTGCGGGCTCAATGACCGGCCCTTCAGACGGATGCCGCCCAGCAGGCGACTGACATCGTAGCTCACCGGCAGGCGAACCAGGCTGTCATCCACCATGCTCACCGGCAGAACACTCCAGCCGAGCCCCACTCCCGCCATGACCTTGATGGTTTCCAGGTAGTTGGTGGGAATCTGCAGTTTTAGCGCGAGCCCCTCGTCCAGAAACAGTCGGCTGACCGTGCGATAGGTCGCGGTACCGGTTTCCGGTAGCAGGGCGTCGTACTGCGCCAGGTCTGCCAGGGCGGGTTTCTCGATGGCCGCCAGGGGATGTTCTGGTGAGGCCACAAAGGCCATGGCATCTTCCCATCGTGTGGCTACTTCAAATGAGGAACCCATACTTTCGCTCAGGGTCACAAACGCAAGTTCCGCGGTGCGCTTTTCCATCAGGTCCAGCGCGCTTTCGGAATCCATGAATTTAAGTTCCAGCGAGACGTCTGGGTATTCCCGGTTCAGTCGACGCAGCCAGGCTGGTAAGTGGTGCAGCCCGATATGGTGGCTGGCAATGACCGAGAGCCGGCCGGCAACACTGCCCCGGCGATCTGACAGCGCCAGGCGGGCGTTGTGGACCTCGTCGATAATTCGTCGTGCGTGGGGCAGCAAACGGGCGCCGGCGTCTGTCAGCCGGATCGTCCGGTTGCTGCGGTCGATGAGGCGATTACCCACCAGGTTTTCCAAGGCCGAAAGCCGTTTGCTGATCGCCGGCTGCGTCAGGTGAAGACGTTCGGCGGCCTCGGAAAACGAACCCTGGTCAATGACGTTAACGAAGGCTTCCAGGAGGTGGGCATCCATGGGCTGTATTCCAGTTCAGAATGGACAATATAAAAAAACATGAATTGAGGTTATTCTGATGCTGGCGTTACAATAGATCAACAACAGCGATTAACGAACAGGTGAGAGAGTCATGGCGGGAAAAACCTTATACGACAAATTGTGGGACGATCATCTCGTCAAACAGCGGGATGACGGCTCAGCGTTAATCTACATTGATCGCCAACTTTTGCACGAAGTAACCTCGCCCCAGGCCTTTGAGGGCCTGAGGCTGGCGAACCGCAAGCCGTGGCGTCTGGATGCCAATCTGGCAGTGCCGGACCACAACGTGCCGACCACGGATCGTGAGAAGGGCGTAGAGGGCATTGTTGACCCGGTCTCCCGGATTCAGGTGGAAACCCTGGACAAGAACTGCGACGAGTTCGGCATCCTGGAATTCAAGATCAAGGACCAGCGCCAGGGCATCGTTCACGTGATCGGGCCGGAGCAGGGCGCAACCCTGCCGGGCATGTCCATTGTCTGTGGCGACTCCCATACCTCTACCCACGGCGCTTTTGGTTGCCTGGCCCATGGCATCGGCACGTCCGAAGTCGAACACGTTCTGGCCACTCAGTGCCTAGTGCAGCAGAAGATGAAGAACATGCTGGTGCGTGTAGACGGCGAACTCGGCCCGGGCGTGACCGGCAAGGACGTGGTTCTGGCCATAATCGGCAAGATCGGAACCGCCGGCGGCACCGGCTATGCCATTGAATTCGGTGGCGATGCCATTCGCGGGCTTTCCATGGAAGGCCGGATGACCATCTGCAATATGTCCATTGAAGCCGGTGCCCGGGTAGGCATGGTGGCTGTGGATCAGACCACCATTGATTATGTGAAGGATCGTCCCTTCGCACCAAAAGGCGAGATGCGGGACAAGGCCATCCAGTACTGGAATACCCTGCACAGTGATGAGGATGCCGTTTTCGATAAAGTGGTAGAGCTGGACGGCTCGGCTATCCAGCCCCAGATCAGTTGGGGTACGTCCCCGGAAATGGTAGCGGGCGTTGGTGGAAACGTGCCGGACCCGGCGGCGGAAGAAGACCCGATCAAGCGGGAAGGCATTGTCCGCGCACTCAAGTACATGGGGCTTGAGCCCAATATGCCTCTTGCTGATATCAAGCTCGACCGGATATTTATTGGTTCCTGTACCAACAGCCGTATCGAAGACCTTCGCGAGGTGGCAAAAGTGGTCAAGGGACGGAAAGTGTCACCGACCCTGAAGCAGGCCATGGTGGTGCCGGGCTCAGGCCTGGTGAAGGTTCAGGCCGAGCAGGAAGGACTGGATAAGATTTTCCTTGAAGCCGGTCTGGAATGGCGCGACCCGGGCTGCTCCATGTGCCTGGCCATGAATGCTGACAAGCTGGGCGATGGTGAGCACTGTGCGTCCACGTCCAATCGCAACTTTGAGGGTCGTCAGGGCTTTGGCGGGCGTACCCATCTGGTGAGCCCTGCCATGGCAGCGGCAGCGGCCATTCACGGCCACTTTGTTGATGTTCGCGAAATGATGAGCGGAACGACCGGAGAGACAGCGGGAGAGCAGGCATGAAAGCGTTGAAGCAGCACAAGGGCATAGTGGCCCCCCTGGACCGGTCCAATGTGGACACGGACCTGATCATTCCCAAGCAGTTCCTGAAATCCATCAAGCGGACCGGGTTCGGCCCGAACCTGTTTGACGCGGTCCGGTATATGGATGAAGGTCAGCCTGATCAGGATTGTTCAAACCGGCCAATCAACCCGGATTTCGTGCTAAATCAGGATCGCTACAAGTCTGCCAGCATTCTGCTTGCCCGCCGTAATTTTGGTTGCGGCTCCAGCCGTGAGCATGCCCCCTGGGCGCTGGAAGACTTCGGTTTCCGGGTGCTGATCGCCCCGAGTTTTGCCGACATTTTCTACAATAACTGCTTTAAGAATGGCTTGTTACCGGTTGTTCTTGATGAAGAAACTGTTGATCAGCTGTTCTCCGAAGTGGAGTCCGAGGAAGGCTATGAGCTGTCGGTTGACCTTGAGGCCAGAACGGTGACCACGCCATCCGGGAAGGTTCACAAATTTGAAGTGGATGATTTCCGCAGGCATTGCCTGTTGAACGGGCTGGACGACATTGGCGTTACGCTTGAGGATTCGGATGTGATTCGTTCCTACGAGGAGAGTCGCCGTAAAACTGCGCCCTGGTTGTTTGGCAGCGGGATATGATCGTTTGTCGAATTAGCGTCAGTGTAATTCGCTGAAAATAAAGTTCTGTAAGGAAACACTATGCCAAGAACAGTATTAATGTTGCCGGGTGACGGCATTGGCCCGGAGATCGTTACTGAAGCAGAAAAAGTGCTTCGCAAGGTCAACGAGAATTTCAATCTGGATCTGAATTTCGAATCGGCGCTCGTCGGCGGTGCGGCTATTGATGAATACGACACGCCGCTGCCGGAAGACACCATGGCAAAGGCGCGCAAGGCGGATGCGATTATCCTGGGTGCCGTGGGCGGTCCCAAGTGGGACAAGCGTCCAATGGCCAGTCGCCCGGAAAAAGGCCTGCTGGGGCTACGCTCCGGTCTGGAGCTGTTTGCCAACCTTCGTCCTGCGATTCTTTATCCTCAGTTGGCATCAGCCTCCTCGTTGAAGCCGGAGGTTGTGTCCGGTCTCGATATCATGATTGTTCGGGAGCTGACCGGCGGCATCTATTTCGGTCAGCCGCGCGGGCTCCGTGAACTTGAGAGTGGAGAGCGGCAGGGCTATAACACCTATGCCTATACCGAATCCGAGATTCGTCGTATCGGCCGTGTCGCCTTTGAAGCAGCGCAGCAGCGCGGCAAGAAGCTGTGTTCCGTCGACAAGGCCAACGTTCTGGAAGTGACCGTTCTGTGGCGGGAAATTATGGAAGATCTGCGCCGGGAATATCCGGATGTGGAGCTTTCCCATATGTATGTCGATAACGCCGCCATGCAGCTGGTGAGGGCGCCCAAGCAGTTCGACGTGATTGTGACCGGCAACATGTTTGGTGATATCCTTTCGGACGAAGCGGCGATGCTGACCGGCTCCATCGGTATGTTGCCATCGGCGTCGCTGAACTCTGAAAAGCAGGGCATGTACGAGCCCTGTCATGGTTCGGCTCCGGATATCGCGGGCAAAGGCGTTGCCAACCCGTTGGCGACCATCCTGAGCGTGGCCATGATGCTTCGTTATAGCCTGAACGAAGTGAAAGCGGCAGAAGCCATTGAAGCGGCCGTCAGCAAGGTGCTGGACCAGGGCCTCCGTACCGCGGATATCATGTCGGCGGATGGTCGCAAGGTGTCTACCCGCGAGATGGGTGACGCCGTTCTGGCGGCTCTCTAGCCGGTTTTTCAGACGCGGATTATTCAGTTCCCGACAGCAGCGCGATGCGGCTGCTGCGGGATAATTCATCCCGTCCCTGGCAGCGATACAGACAGCGGGCGGGCATAAAATGAGGTTCAAAGGTCGCATGAAGCGAGTTGGACTTGTTGGTTGGCGCGGTATGGTGGGCTCGGTCCTCATGCAGCGCATGCGTGAAGAAAACGACTTTGCAGATATCGAGCCGGTATTCTTCTCAACGTCCCAGACAGGCAAGCCAGCGCCGGACGTTGGCAAAGATGGCGTTCCGCCCCTGCAGGACGCATTCGATATTGATGCGCTCAAAGCGCTGGATGTGATCGTTACCTGTCAGGGTGGGGATTACACCGGTGCGGTTTACCAGAAACTGCGTGACGCGGGCTGGGAAGGCTACTGGATTGACGCCGCCTCGACACTGCGCATGGCGGATCACTCCGTTATCGTACTCGATCCGGTCAACCGTAATGTCATCGATGAAGCCCTGGGCAGGGGCGTAAAAGACTACATCGGTGGTAACTGCACAGTCAGCCTGATGATGCTGGCGCTGGGTGGTCTGCTCGAGCAGGACCTGATCGAATGGATCTCGCCCATGACCTATCAGGCGGCGTCCGGTTCCGGTGCCCAGAATATGCGTGAGCTGCTCAATCAGATGGGAGAGCTAAAGGACAGTGTCGGCGCTGAGCTGGCAGACCCGTCCTCGGCCATTCTGGAGATCGATCGCAAGGTGACCGAAACCATGCGTTCTGACGGTTTTCCGACCGAACACTTCGAGGTGCCGCTGGCTGGCAGTCTGATTCCGTTTATAGACAAGCAGCTTGATAACGGCATGAGCAAGGAAGAGTGGAAAGCGGGCGTCGAGACCAACAAGATTCTGGGTCGCAGCGACAGCCCGATTCCCATTGACGGAATCTGTGTCCGGATTGGCGCAATGCGCTCCCATAGTCAGGCGCTGACCATCAAGCTGAGAAAAGACCTGCCGGTTTCAGAGATCGAGTCGATCCTGGCCCGGGCCAATGACTGGGTGAAAGTGGTTCCGAACGAGCGGGACGCAACACTCCGTGAGCTGACGCCCGCCAAAGTGACCGGCACTCTGGGCGTACCGATTGGCAGGATCCGCAAGCTGGCCATGGGGCCGGAGTATATCTCCGCGTTTACTGTGGGCGACCAGCTGCTGTGGGGGGCCGCTGAGCCACTCCGCAGAATGCTGCGGATTCTTCAGGAGCAATGACCTGTGCACGCAGAAGGCATGTTTATGCCAACTGCGTTTGATTTCAGGAAGCCCGACGGGGGCGAAGGCTGAAATATGTCTTCGCCCCTGTTATTTTTGGAACAATCATCGTTGCCGAACAACATCTTCCCCAACAATAGTGAAAAAACGGTACAAGGAGTGCGGCTGATTGATTGATAAAAGAGGTTTTATCAACAATACTTGCCAGACTGTTTGTTCAAAACATTACATAATAACGATAGAAAATTCGGCGGAAGTCATCCAACCTCGTCCGACACTGTTCTGCAGAACAGTAACGAACAACGGAGACTGGTAAGGAAAAAGCATGAAGGTACGCAAGCTTGCGGTTGCTCTGGCTCTAGCGGGAGGACTTGGATCAGGTGTCGCACAGGCGCTGGGTCTGGGGGAAATTGAGTTACAGTCCTATCTTAACGAGCCTCTGGACGCGGAAATTGACCTGCGACAAAGCGAGGGCATTGCGCCGGGCAATGTGTTTGTAAATCTCGCACCCCAGTCTGCGTTTGACAGAGTGGGCATTGACAGAAACTATTTCCTTACCAAACTGGATTTTCAGGTAACGACCGCGCCGAATGGCAGTCTTGTCGTTAACGTCTCTTCCCGCGAACCTGTTCGCGAACCCTATATCAACCTCCTGATCGAAGTGACCTGGCCGAATGGTCGTCTGATGCGCGAATACGCGCTGCTTGTCGATCCGCCGGTTTATTCGGAGGAGTCGGGCGTTGAAGAGCAGGTGTCGGCCCCGACCGTCACCCAGGCCCGTCAGCCCGAACCGCAGGCCAGGCAGACCGCTCCGCAGACAACGCGGTCGACTGCTCCAGCCCGCACCTCTGGTGCGCGCACCCTTGGCCCCACCAATTCGTCGGATACACTCTGGACGATTGCGGCACAGGTACGCCCGAGCAATGACGTGACCATGCAACAGGTCATGCTGGCGATTCAGGACCTGAACCCCAACGCATTTATCGATGGCAACATCAACCGCCTGATGCGCGGTGAAATTCTGCGCATACCCAGCGAAAACCAGATTCGCAGCCGCAGTCGCGCCGAAGCGAATCGCGAAGTGGCCATTCAGAATCGGGCATTCTCGACTCCGGATCGTACGGTCGATGCAACTGCTGACGCCGGTACGGGTCAGGATGCTGCAGCGGGTGGAGCGGCTGGTGGCGATCAGCTCCGTCTGCTGGCCGCCGACGATGCTGCTTCCCGTGATGCGACCGAAGGTGGCTCCGCCGGTGGTGGTGGAGAGCTGCCTGGTGGTGCTGACGCAGGCACTGCCGTTGCCATGGAGCAACTGGAGAGCGCCCGTCGCGAGAATGAAGAGCTGACCGGCCGGGTAGATGATTTACAGGACCAGGTGCAGACACTTCAGCGCCTGCTGGAACTCAAAAACAGTCAGCTTGCAGAAATGCAGGATGCCCAGGTTGATGGCGAGCAGCCCCAGGCAACGGATGCGGCCGAGCCGGCGGCTACTGCCGATCCCGGTGACACCGCTGAAACGGCAGAAACTGCTGATGCGGCAGATTCCCAGGCCATGGATCAGGAACCCGGCGCGGGTGAAACGGACCAGCCGGAGGCCATTGACCAGGCTGCTGAGCCAGAAACAACTGACGACTCAGGGATGGCCGGTGGGTCTGACATGACTGAAAGCTCTGACATGGCCGAGAGCACCGAACAGGCTGAAGGCGCTGCACCCGAGAGCGCAGAAGCCCCGGCCGAGCCAGCAGAGCCCGCGCCAGCGGAGCCGGCCGAGCAAGAGCCCGCCCAGAAGCCGTTCCCGGGCAACGTCATTGACATGATCGCCAACAACTTTATCTATCAGATTGCGCTTGGTGGCGGCCTCATTCTGCTTCTTCTGCTCTTGCTGCTGTTGGCCAGACGCAACGCCAATCGCGAAAAGGCGTTCTATGAACAGCTCAACGGCGATTCTGCGTCAGACGATACCGATTCGTTTGATCTTACCTTTGACGAAGACGAGGATGGATCGGAATCGAAGGAAGATGCTGATGCCATCGCCGAGGCTGATGCCTACATCGCCTACGGCAGAAACGATCAGGCCGCACAGACGCTGGAGACCGCAATCTCCCGCGAGCCAAGCCGCGCGGACCTGCGCCTGAAACTGCTGGGCGTTTACGCAGACATCCAGGACCGGGAGTCGTTTGACAAGCAGTTCCGCGAAATTGAAGCACTGGAAGATGAACACGCCACGGCTGAAGCGGAAAACCTGCGGTCTCATATGGACGAAGCCGAATCCATGCCGAGCATTGACGATCTGGAGTCTCAACTCAGATCCGGCGGCTCCGAGCCGGAAGAGCGCACCTCCTACGAGTCTGACTACAGTCTCCAGCCCGAAGAGGAATCGGAACTTCTGGAATCAGAGTTCGCGGAAACAGACTTCGAGGAGCAAGAGAAGTCTGACGATCCTGAAGCTCTGGAAGAGGATGATATCGATCTCGAGGATATGGATCTGGATCTCCCCGATACGGACGATACCCTGGTAGAGAAATCGGTGGAGAAGTCAGGTGATGATCGGGATGACCTGATTGAATATGATCTTTCCGGTCTCGAAACCGATGAGGATGAATCAGACACGTTGGATGAGACCGCTGAAACTGAGGACGGTGACGACGAAGGCGCGTTTGATTACTCATTGGACGAAGACGATCTGACGGAAGAGGACGAAGACGACCTCAGCCTGGATTTTGATACGTCTGAGCTGGAATCAGAGGACGAGCTGGATTCCAGGGCCGAAGCGGCTCCGGAAAAGAGCGAGGAAAAGCCCGCGACAGAGAAAGCCGATGCCGAATCCGAGGAAGCCGGATTCGACGGCGAGTTGGATGAGTCTTTCCTTGATGAGCTGGACGCCGAGCTCGACAAGGTGGCTGGCGAAGACGAGGCCTCAGAAGAGGGCGGTGAATCCGAGCTGGACGACCTGGAGCTGGACGTATCTGACGAGGATCTGGCCCTGATGGAGGAGTTCTCTGAATCTGACGATGACGCTCCGTCCGAGAAGCCAGCTGATTCCGAGGAAGACGAGCTCTCTCTGGATGACGAGTTGGGGCTTGAAGATACTCTGAAGGGTGAAGAGCCTGCGGACCCGGAGCAGGAAATCGAAGGTGCCGAGGAAGCAAGCGAAGAGCTGACCGAAGGCCAGCCTTCAGAAGCTCCGGAAGAGGGAGAGCCTGAGAGTGGCTCAGTTGTTCCGCCGGTTGCTTCGGACGTTGCCTCGGATGAGGAAGCCTCGGGGCGGGATATTGATGAATCCGACCTGGGTGATGACGACGACTTCGACTTCCTTTCCGGAACAGACGAGGCGGCCACCAAGCTTGATCTGGCGAGAGCCTACGTCGAGATGGGTGACGTGGACGGGGCCCGGGATATCCTGGAAGAGGTGGCCCTGGAAGGCAACGAAGAGCAAAAGGCAGAAGCCCAGGATCTGCTCAAAAACCTGTCCTGATTCGTTATAATCAGACAGCGTAAAACCGGAACGCCGGCGACCCGTGCCAGAGGTATGGGTTAGGCCGGCGTTTCTCGTGTGTGATCTATCATTTCGGGAAGTCCATTGTTCCAGCAAAGTCAGGCACTGACTACGGATATCGCTATTGGCAATGGCCGGGTGGCCATCGCCTTTGAGTACGATGGCCGGGGATTCCACGGCTGGCAGTTCCAGAAGTCCGGTGTCAGAACCGTTGAGGACGAGCTCAGCAAAGCCGTGGCAAAGGTCGCCGATCAGCCTGTAGATCTGGTGTGCGCCGGCCGTACCGACGCCGGCGTGCATGCCAGTTACCAGGTGGCCCATTTCGAGACCTCTTCAGTGCGCAATCTCCGGTCCTGGGTTATGGGTATCAATACCGCTCTTCCTCCGGAAATTGCGGTGCACTGGGCGGGGCAGGCCGTTGGTGACTTTCACGCGCGGTTTTCAGCGGTTTACCGGCGCTATCGGTACATCATTTACAACCATCCTGTGCGGCCAGGTATCCAGCAGGGTCAGGTATCCTGGGTGTATCGTTCTCTGGACGCCGGTCGAATGCACAAAGCGGCGCAGGACCTGGTCGGTGAACACGACTTTTCAGCCTTTCGCGCCGCCGGTTGCCAGTCCCGCTCGCCGATACGGTTTCTGGAGTCGATCAGTGTTACCCGGAAAGGCCACTTCGTGATAGTGGACGTACAAGCCAATGCGTTTCTTCATCACATGGTGCGCAATATTGCCGGCGCACTGATTGCAATCGGTACGGATCAGAAGCGTACCGAGTGGATTCGTGAGATACTTTCTACCAGGGACAGACGGCTTGCAGGCGTGACGGCGCCGCCCCAGGGCCTGTATCTTGTAGACGTGGGGTACCCGGTCGAGTTCGGGATTCCTGCCGCTGAATGTGGGCCCGGATTTGCCGCCCCCTGGTTCAGTGAGGATCAGAACCGGCCAATTCAGCCCACGCACATACATCGCAAATCCCGGGATTGATATGAGAACACGGGTCAAAATCTGTGGGCTTACCCGCCCCCAGGACGTCGTTGCTGCCGCGAACGCAGGGGCTGATGCCGTGGGCTTTGTGTTCTATGAACCCAGCCCCAGAAGCGTTTCCATTGAGACGGCGGCCGAACTGATCCGATCTCTGCCGGCCTTTGTCACGGCAACAGGACTGTTTGTGAACCCGGAAAGGGGTTATGTCGAGGAAGTCCTTTCAAAAGTGCCGCTGGATCTGCTCCAGTTCCATGGTGATGAGACTCCGGAGTTCTGTCAGAGCTTTCCCGCTCGCTGGATCAAGGCAGTGCGGGTTCGGAACCGTGGTGATATCGAACAGGCATTCCGGGACTATTTTCGGGCCAGTGGGATTCTGGTAGACGCCTGGGTTGCTGATACTTATGGCGGTACCGGCCAGTCTTTTAACTGGGATCTGATTCCGTCCGTGCGCCCGCTGCCGCTGATATTGGCCGGTGGTCTGGCTTCTGATAACGTGGCGGCCGCGGTTCAGCAGGTCCGCCCATGGGGTGTCGACGTAAGCGGTGGGGTAGAGAGTGGCAAAGGCATCAAGCACACTGCAAAAATGACTGATTTCATAAGTGAGGTACACCGTGTCGATGAAACTGACTGAAGAAATGTTGAGTGGATTTCCGGATGCGCGCGGTCACTTCGGTGCCTACGGTGGCCGGTTTGTATCCGAGACCCTGTTCGATTCGCTGATGACCCTTGAGAAAGAGTACAAGCGGCTCAAAAACGATCCGGATTTCCAGGCGGCCTTTGACAAGGATCTTGCACATTATGTCGGCCGTCCCTCGCCGCTGTATCTTGCGGAGCGCCTGACACGGGAAACCGGCGGCGCGCAGATCTGGCTCAAGCGGGAAGACCTGAACCATACCGGCGCCCACAAGGTGAACAACACCATCGGGCAGGCGCTGCTGGCGAGTTTTCTGGGCAAGAAGCGGATTATTGCCGAAACCGGTGCCGGTCAGCACGGTGTGGCGACGGCAACCGTCTGTGCCCGCCTGGGCCTGGAATGTCACGTCTTCATGGGCGCCGAGGATGTTCAGCGCCAGTCCCTGAACGTTTACCGCATGAAACTGTTGGGGGCCACCGTGCATTCCGTTCAGGGCGGCACCAAGACCCTCAAGGACGCGATGAACGATGCCATGCGTGACTGGGTCGCCAACGTCGATGATACCTTTTACATCATTGGTACCGTAGCCGGGCCCCATCCTTACCCCTTGTTGGTTCGGGATTTCCAGTCGGTGATCGGTCGTGAGACCCGTCAGCAGTCGCTACACCAGGCCGGAAAGCTGCCGGATGCGCTGGTTGCCTGTGTCGGTGGTGGTTCCAACGCCATTGGCATGTTCTATCCCTTCCTGACGGATGAATCCGTTCAGCTTTATGGCGTGGAAGCAGGCGGTCTTGGCATTGAAACCGGCAAGCACGCGGCGCCCCTGAGTGCGGGACGCCCGGGGGTACTGCACGGCAACCGTACTTACCTGATGGAAGACGAAAACGGCCAGATTGCTGGCACCCATTCGGTGAGCGCAGGTCTGGATTACCCGGGTGTGGGTCCCGAGCACAGCTGGCTGAAAGATATTGGCCGCGCGCACTACGTCTCCGTCACTGACGACGAGGCGCTGGACGGCTTCCGTAAACTGACACGGGTAGAAGGCATCATGCCTGCGCTGGAGACCGCCCATGCGGTCGCCTATGCCATCAAGCTTGCCGCCACCATGGACAAGGATCAGGTGGTGGTTATTAATGTGTCTGGTCGCGGTGATAAAGACATGCAGACCATTGCCAAGATCGACGGCATCGAGATGTAACGGTAGTAAAGGACGAACAGGAGAACACATGAGTCGAATTGAAGGGGTTCTTAAATCCCTCAAAGCCCAGGGTCGTAAGGCGCTAATTCCCTACATCACCGCGGGGGATCCGCACCCGGACCAGACCGTTGATCTGATGCACACACTGGTTGCCGCTGGCGCAGATATTATCGAGCTGGGGGTGCCGTTTTCAGATCCGATGGCTGACGGCCCTGTTATCCAGCAGGCCTGTGAGCGCGCTCTGGTACACGGCACCTCTCTTCGCCAGGTCGTGGGGATGGTCAAGACTTTCCGCGAAAAAGATGACAAGACCCCAATCGTGCTGATGGGTTATCTCAATCCCATGGAAGCTATGGGTTATGAACAGTTTGCCAATACTGCGAAAGCTGCGGGTATTGACGGGATTCTTACCGTGGATCTGCCGCCGGAAGAGGCGGACGAGGTGGCGCCGCTGTTCACTGAACGCGACCTGGACGCCATTTTCCTGCTGGCGCCGACAACTACGGACGACAGAATTCGTTCGATTAGTGAGCACTGTTCCGGCTATGTGTACTATGTTTCATTCAAGGGTGTCACCGGCTCTGGCAAAATTGACATCGATGAAGTGGCTGCGAAAGTGGCGCACATTCACGAGCTGACGGCACTTCCGGTGGGTGTCGGGTTTGGTATCCGGGATGCTGAAACCGCCGCTGCGGTCGGACGGGTATCCGATGGTGTAATTGTTGGCAGTGTACTGGTGGATACAATAGCCCGTAATCAGGCAGATCCGGAGCAGTTAAAGCAAGCACTGACGGATTTGCTCCACCCGATGCGTGTGGCATTGGACAACCTGACTTCCTGACGGAAACGCATGCGTGGGGATCACAGGATAGGATGAGACCATGAGTAACTGGCTGGATAAGATCATGCCGAGCAAGATTCGCTCGGAGTCCAAACAGAGAATGGGCGTGCCCGAAGGGCTTTGGAAAAAATGCCCGAAGTGCGGTGCTTTTCTCTACAAGCCTGAGCTGGACAAGAATCTCGATGTCTGCCCCAAATGCAATCATCACCTGCGGATTACCGCTCGCCGCAGACTGGACGTATTCCTCGATCCCGACGGCCGCGAAGAGATCGGTGCTGATCTTGAGCCCTGGGACCGCCTGAAGTTCAAGGATAGCAAGCGATACAAAGACCGCCTGACCCAGAACCAGAAAGCCACCGGTGAGAAAGATGCACTGGTTGCGATGCGTGGCAAAACCATGGAAATTCCCCTGGTGGCTGTGGCCTTCGAGTTCGGTTTCCTTGGCGGCTCCATGGGTCAGGTGGTTGGTGAGCGCTTTGTCCAGGCTGCCAACGTCTGTCTGGAAGAACGTATTCCCCTGGTTTGTTTTTCCGCCAGTGGTGGCGCCCGGATGCAGGAAGCGATCCTGTCGCTGATGCAGATGTCCAAAACCGCGGCGGTTCTGGAACGCATGAAGCAGGAAGGTATTCCCTATATTTCGGTTATGACCGACCCGGTATTCGGCGGTGTATCCGCGAGTCTGGCGATGTTGGGCGATCTTAATATTGCCGAGCCCTACGCGCTGATCGGCTTTGCCGGCCCGCGGGTTATCGAGCAGACGGTTCGGGAGAAGCTGCCGGAAGGGTTCCAGCGCAGTGAGTTCCTTCTGGACCACGGTGCGATTGACATGATTCTGCATCGCCATCAGATGCGGGAGCGCATTGCGGCGCTGCTGGCCAAGTTCTCCGGCCTTGAGCAGACGGCCAAGGAGCAACCCATCGAACTTGAGGTATCCGAAAGACCGGAATCCGATGTCCCCACCGAATGACCCTCCGGCCCGCGCGCCCCTGGCGCCGGGCCCGGATGCCTCTCTTGACCAGTGGCTGACTTACCTTGAATCGATACATCCGGCGGAGATTGATCTGGGCCTTGATCGGGTTCTGGTCGTGTTTCGGCGGCTGTTTCGCACTAATCCGTCTGCGCGGATCCTGACGATTGGTGGCACCAATGGCAAGGGCAGTACGGTGGTCGCGTTGGAGAAACTCCTTCAAAGCGCGGGCCGAACCACCGGTGCCTATACGTCTCCGCATTTGGAGCGTTATAACGAGCGGGTGCGGGTTAACGGCATGGACGTGTCGGATCAGGTTATGATCCGGGCCTTCGAGGCGGTTGAGGCGGCAAGGCGCTCGACGTCGCTGACCTATTTCGAGTTCGGAACACTTGCGGCATTCGTTATATTCCAGGAGGCCGGCGTCGACAACTGGGTTCTGGAGGTCGGTCTTGGTGGGCGGCTGGATGCTGTCAATATTCTGGACGCGGAGCTTGCCATCATTACGTCGGTGGATATCGACCACCAGGCCTTTCTGGGCAACGACATTGAAACCATTGGATTTGAAAAGGCCGGTATCCTCAGGCCGGGCCAGACCGCTATTTTTGCAGATCTGAACCCGCCCCGGTCCGTTCTTCAGCAGGCCAGCGCCCAGAAAGTGAATCTGCTGCGCCCGGGACATGGCTATCAACTATTGGCCTCGCCAGAGCCGGTTCCGGACGCACCGGGCCCGACGGCAACAACCTCTGACCGTTGGCTCCACATCGACCAGGACTCCACCTGCATTCGCGTGCCGGATCACGGGCTTCCGGTCTACAGCCTGGCCGCCGCCGTTGTGGCCATCCGCAAGCTGGAGCCGGAGCTTTCACCCGCTCTTATCGAAAGTACCCTCGCGAACCTTACGTTGCCCGGCCGTTTCGAGCGTGTTCAGGAATCACCGGCGGTAGTGGTGGATGTGGGGCATAATCCCCACGCTGCCCGCTGGCTGGCTTCCCGTGTAGGGGCGATCAGGCAACCCGGTCAACGGGTGTTGGCTGTGTATGGTGCCCTGGGCGACAAGGACGTGGAGGGTGTGGTTGAAGCCATGTCCGGTCAGGTTGATCAGTGGTTTTTCGGCGCTTTGGACGTGCCCAGGGGCCTCGGATGTTCTGAACTGGTTAAACGAACGGGCCAATTGAATGAAAAGCAGGTCCAGGGCTGTTTCGGGTCTGTGGAACAGGCGCTTTCGTCAGCTCTGGCGGCGTGTAGTGAGAGGGACCTGGTGCTGGTTTTCGGCTCCTTCTTCACCGTGGCGGCCGCCCGTGACGCGCTGCTTTGACGCTATCTTAAAACTTCGTCATACCACCGGTGATGTTTTGAGTTCCGAGCCCGTGACAGTTAGTATCACCGTTAAAACCGGGCACTGCCGGCAAACAGGCATCAAGAGGGGTTATTCAGCGTGGACGGACTGAAACAGCGTATCATCGGAGCACTGGTGCTGGTTTCCCTGGCCGTCATCTTCGTGCCAATGATGTTCGACGAGCCACATTCGGAGCGTCAGACCACCACCATCAAGATTCCCGAGGAGCCGCCATTCCCTGAAGTGGACATGCCGGAGCCGGATACGACAGAGCCTCCCAGTTACCGGATTGAAGAACTGGACGGTGATTCTGCTGAGCAGTCCGCCGGGTCTGGTGCTGACTCCTCGCAAAGCGCCACTGAAAGCGTCGCCACCGATTCAGCCGTTAATCAGGCTCCGGCAGAGGCGCCCGAGCCGCCGGAGGCCGTTGAAAATACATCCTCCGCTCCGGAAACAGCCGCCGAAGCCCCGGAGCAGGAGCAGCTTACCGAAGAGTTTAGTCGCTCGTTGGAAGGCGCCTGGGTGGTTCAGCTGGGCAGCTTCGGCAGCAAGGAGAACGCCACCCGCCTTCGCGAAAAAGTGCGCGAAAAGGGATACAGCTCCCATCTTCAGCAGATTACCACCGGGGGCAGCGAGCTTACCCGGGTGTTCAGCGGTCCTTTTGCCGAGAAGGCTGAGGCGGAACGGGCCAAGCAGGCGCTGGACAAGGCATTCGGGCTCAATACTCTGGTTACCACCGGCGGCAAATAAAGTCGCCGGATTTCCTTCCTATGCTGTAAGTGTGGTTTGGTCAGATAGCGTTTCCTGATAGAATTCGCGCTTCCTAATTTGCACCGGATTTTTAATGGACGCGCTGATCTGGATCGACTGGGTCATCATTGCCCTGATAGCGGTATCCACTCTCATCAGTCTGAAGCGGGGCTTTGTCAAAGAAGCTCTGTCACTGGTGACCTGGGTGGGCGCCTTTATCCTCGCCCGTACCTTCCATCCGCAGATGCAGTCACTCCTTGAAAGCACGGTGGAAACCCCGCTGGTGCGGCTGATCGCGGCGTTTGCCATTCTTTTTTTCAGTACCCTCATTGTCGGGGCACTGATCAACAACATGATCGGGCATCTGGTGCGCGTTACCGGTCTGTCCGCCACCGACCGGGTTCTGGGTATGGGTTTCGGCCTTCTGCGCGGGCTGGTGGTGGTGATTGTGGCAATTGCTTTTACCCGTTATACGCCATTGGCAGAGGATACCTGGTGGCGTACATCAATCATGATAGACCGCCTTGCGGTGGTGGAAGACTGGTCAAGACGAACCCTGGGTGACGAGTTCGCCCGGTGGCTTGGCCCGGCCGGTGAGGGCAAAGAAAGCCCCGCCGGCCAGCAGACGGATGACGCCGTGGCACCTGCGTCCGCGTCCCGTTAACATTCAGTTCAAAACGCTTGGGAGAATACCTCAGCCATGTGTGGCATTGTCGGCATAGTCAGTACCTCGAACGTCAATCAGTCGCTCTATGATGCACTGACCGTTCTTCAGCACCGGGGCCAGGACGCAGCGGGTATCGTGACCTTTCAGGACGAGCGTTTTTACCTTCGCAAGGACAACGGCCTTGTGCGGGACGTCTTCCGCACCCGGCATATGCGCCGCCTGGTGGGCAACGTGGGTATTGGCCATGTGCGCTATCCCACCGCCGGCAGCTCCAGCTCCGCCGAGGCTCAGCCGTTCTACGTCAACAGCCCCTACGGCATCACCCTGGCTCACAACGGCAATCTGACCAACGCTGACGAATTGAGCAATGATCTGTTTCGCACGGATTTGCGCCATATCAACACCAATTCGGATTCCGAGGTACTGCTCAACGTGTTTGCCCACGAGCTGCAGAAGCTGGGCAAGCTTGACCCCACCAAGGACGATATTTTTGCGGCGGTGCGGGCGGTCCATCAGCGTTGCAAGGGCGCCTACGCGGTGATCGCCATGATTACCGGTTACGGCATCGTCGGTTTCCGGGACCCGAACGGCATTCGCCCGGCCTGTTACGGCGTTCGTCATACCGACAAGGGCGATGAGTACATGATTGCCTCTGAAAGCGTCGCCCTGAGTGCTGCAGGCTTCAGGCTGGTTCGCGATATTGCGCCGGGTGAGGCGGTCTATATCGAAACCGATGGTACGCTCTACACCCAGCAGTGCGCTGAAGAGCCGCACCTGTTCCCCTGTATTTTCGAGCATGTCTATTTTGCGCGGCCGGATTCCATTATTGACAAGGTGTCCGTCTACAAGGCCCGTCTGCGCATGGGCGAAACCCTTGCAGAAAAGGTCCTGAGGGAAAATCCCGATCACGACATTGATGTGGTCATGCCGATTCCGGACACCAGCCGCACGTCGGCCATGCAGATGGCCCATCGTCTGGGGGTCAAGTTCCGGGAAGGCTTTATCAAGAACCGCTACATCGGCCGCACCTTCATCATGCCCGGCCAGAAAATGCGGAAGAAATCCGTGCGCCAGAAGCTAAACCCCATTGACCTGGAATTCCGCGGCAAGAACGTGATGCTGGTGGATGATTCCATTGTGCGGGGCACAACCTGCAAGGAAATTGTCCAGATGGCTCGGGACGCCGGTGCCCGCAAGGTCTACTTTGCCTCGGCTGCACCACCCGTTCGCTACCCGAACGTTTACGGCATCGATATGCCCTCGGTGAACGAACTGATTGCCCACGACCTCAGTGTCGAGGAAATCGCCAAGGTGATCGGCGCCGACTGGCTGCTGTATCAGGATCTGGAGGATCTGATCACCTGCGTCAATGATGTGAATCCGGATATTGAAGGCTGGGAATGCTCGGTGTTCGATGGCAATTACATCACCGGAGACGTGGATGCAGCGTATCTTGATAAACTGGAGGCCGCCAGGAATGACGAGCAACGCTTCAGCGCCGGCTCGGTCGATTCCTCCGATAACGGCATTATTGATCTCTACAACGACGAAGACTGAAACCGGCCCAGCCTGAACAGGAGCAAGCCATGACCCATTACCGCGAACAGCACGTCCTGATCCCCGAGTCGGATCTTGAGGGCATGTCCGTGGATACGCTTGCCGTCAGAGCCGGTCAGATCCGAACCGGTGAGCTTGAGCACAGCGATGCCATTTTCCCCACCTCCAGTTTTGTCTACGCCAGTGCGGCTCAGGCCGCGGCGCGATTTGGTGGCGATGAGCCGGGAAATATCTACAGTCGCTTCACCAACCCCACGGTCCAGGCGTTTGAAGCCCGCTTGGCCGCGATGGAAGGCGGAGAAAGGGCGGTCGCTACCGCTTCCGGCATGTCAGCCATTCTGGCCACCTGCATGGCGCTGCTGACTTCCGGTGACCACGTTATCTGTTCACGGGGCGTCTTCGGCACCACCAACGTGCTGTTCCAGAAGTATATGGCCAGGTTCGGGGTGGAGACCTCGTTCGTAAAGCTAACCGATCAGGCGGGATGGGAAGCGGCAGTGCGGCCGGAAACCCGGATGATTTTCATCGAGACCCCGTCCAACCCGCTCTGCGAAGTGGCGGACATGGCAAAACTGGCGGATCTGTCCCGCGCCAATGATGCTCTGTTCGTGGTGGATAACTGTTTCTGTACACCGGTACTACAGCGGCCGCTGGAGCAGGGCGCGGATATCATTATCCATTCCGCCACCAAATACCTGGATGGCCAGGGCCGTTGTGTTGGTGGTGCGGTCGTCGGTCCGGCAAAGCTTATGGACGAGATCTTTGGCTTTCTGCGTTCGGCCGGCCCGACCATGAGCCCGTTCAATGCCTGGGTGTTCCAGAAGGGCCTGGAAACCTTACCAATCCGTATGCGCGCTCACTGTGACAATGCGTTAGAGTTGGCGACGTGGCTGCAAACGCAGGATACTGTTGAGGAAGTCTACTACGCTGGCCTGACCAGCCACCCGCAACATGAGCTTGCAAAAAAGCAGCAAAGCGGGTTTGGCGGCGTTCTGTCTTTCCGGGTAAAAGGCGGCCGGGAGCAGGCCTGGGCGTTTATCGACGCCACCCGTATGATTTCAATCACGGCCAATCTGGGGGATGTGAAAACCACCATCACCCACCCGGCAACCACAACCCACGGCCGTCTGTCTGATGAAGACAAAGAGCAGGCGGGCATTACCGAAAACCTGGTCCGGATTTCGGTCGGCATTGAGTCGGTATCCGATATCAAGACCGACCTTCAGAGAGGGTTTACGGTGCTCGAAAATCATCGTCAGGGAATCGTCTGAGCATTCATGGCCGAGAGTGAAAAAGCGAAGAAAAACCAGGAACTGTCTCCGAAACAGCTGAAGTTCCGGCGATATGTCTCGCAGGGTGCCCGGGAAGGCGCCGTGATTGCCCTCATTGCCCTGTGCATCTATCTGGGTATGGCCCTGGTGACCTTCAGCCCGTCTGATCCCGGCTGGGCATCGATCGGCCATGAAACGGTAGTGCAGAATCACGCCGGTCGCACCGGTGCCTGGCTTGCCAGTCTGTTGCGGGATTTTTTCGGTGATGTGGCGTTTCTGTTCCCGGTGATGGTGGCCGGCTATGCGCTGATGCTTATCCGCCTGCGCAACAAGCCCATCGATCCCCATATTCCTCTGTTTCTGGTCCGGTTTGGTGGTTTTCTGCTGATCCTGCTGTCCGCCACCAGCCTGCTTTCCCTTTATTCCGTGTTTGGTCTGGGTGTCTCATCCGGTGGTGTGTTGGGCGCTGCCGCCTCTGAATCCATGGTCAAGTTCTTTAATCTGCCAGCAACTACCTTGTTGCTGATTGCCATTTTCCTGTTTGCGCTAACCGTTAGCACCGGGCTTTCCTGGTTCTGGCTAATGGACCGCATCGGGGCCGGTACGCTCAGGCTGGGGCAGGGCATTGCCAGCCTTTTCCGCAAATCCGAAAAAGCCAAGAAGCCTATACCCCGTGCCAATCCGAAAGCCGAGCCCCCCATCGTTCAGGATGAACTGACCCACTACCCGGCCAGCGCCTCAAAGTCCGCCAAAACGCCCTGGTGGAAAAAATTTCTTCCCGGCGGTTCCGGGAAGAAGCCGAAGCCGGCGCAGAAAGAGCGTGTTGAGCCCGCCATTGACGGGGTATCCCCCGACATTGATTACGAGCAGCCCCGCCTGGAAAGCTTCAGTTCCCGGGACGCCGGCGACGCGCCAGCCAAAGCCTGGGCCAATGGGGCGGCGAACAAGAACAGCAAGCCGGCAAAATCTCTGAAAATTTCACCGTTCAAGCGGGACGATCAGGAAAAAACCGGTAAAACGGGCGAAAAGCAGGGATCGTTGCTGGAGGATATTGAAAGCACCATTCCGCCTATCTCTCTGCTGGATCCACCGGAGGAGCGCAAGGAGCGGGGCTACTCGGAAGAGTCCCTGCAGCATATGTCCCGCCTGCTGGAAGAGAAGCTGGCTGACTTCGGTGTGTCGGTCGAGGTGGTGGAAGTCAATCCGGGCCCGGTCATCACCCGTTTTGAAATCAAGCCGGCCGCCGGGGTCAAAGTCAGCAAGATTTCCAATCTGGCGAAGGATCTGGCCCGCTCCCTGGCGGTGCTTAGCGTGCGGGTGGTGGAAGTCATTCCCGGCAAGTCCGTGGTTGGCATCGAGATTCCCAATGAAGAGCGGGAAATGGTTCGCCTGAGCGAGGTACTCAACGCCAAGGTGTTCCAGGAATCGTCTTCCGCGCTGACCATGGCCCTGGGCAATGACATCGGCGGCAACCCGATGGTCGCCAACCTGTCGAAGATGCCCCACCTGCTGGTGGCCGGTACCACCGGTTCCGGTAAGTCCGTGGGGGTGAACGCCATGATCCTGAGCATTCTGCTGAAGGCGACGCCGGAAGAAGTGCGCTTTATCATGGTCGACCCGAAGATGCTGGAGCTGAGCATTTACGATGGCATTCCCCATCTGCTGGCACCGGTAGTCACCGATATGAAAGACGCCGCCAACGCTCTGCGCTGGTGTGTGGCGGAAATGGAGCGCCGTTACCGCCTGTTGGCAAGTCTTGGTGTGCGGAACCTTGCCGGTTACAACCGCAAGGTCAGGGACGCTGCAGCTGCCGGCGAGCCGATCCTGGACCCGATCTGGAAACCGGACGAGTACCTGGCAAACGACGAACAGGAACGCCCGGAGCTGGAGACACTGCCGTTCATCGTGGTGGTAATTGACGAGTTCGCCGACATGATGATGATTGTCGGTAAAAAAGTTGAGGAACTGATTGCCCGGATCGCCCAGAAGGCGAGGGCAGCCGGCATTCATTTGATTCTGGCGACTCAGCGTCCGTCCGTTGACGTGATCACCGGTCTGATCAAGGCCAATATCCCGACACGTATGTCGTTTCAGGTTTCCTCGAAGATCGACTCCCGCACGGTTCTGGATCAGGGCGGTGCGGAGCAGCTTCTGGGTCATGGCGACATGCTCTACCTTCCACCCGGTTCCGGTTTGCCGGTGCGGGTTCATGGTGCCTTTGTAGACGACGATGAAGTGCATCGGGTGGTCAAGGCCTGGAAAGCCCGGGGTGAGCCCGTCTATGTGGACGATGTGCTTAATGGCGCCGAGGGTGAGAGTCTTCCGGGCGTGCCCACGCTCAGCGAGGGTGGCGGCGACAGTGAGGGCGATGCCCTGTTTGATGAGGCCGTCGCCTTTGTCACGGAAGGCCGCCGGGTATCCATTTCGTCGGTTCAGCGCAAGTTCAAGATCGGATATAACCGGGCGGCGAACCTGGTGGAAGCCATGGAAGCCTCCGGTGTGGTCAGTGCCGCTGGCAACAACGGCGCGAGGGAAGTCCTCGCACCGCCGCCCCCCAGAGATTAGGAGCCTATTTGTGAGAGATCGTTTCAGCAGTGTTCGTTGGCTGTCGGTGGTGTTTGTGCTGGTGCTGTCCGTCTTTCCTTTATCGGCCCTGAAAGCCCAGGAGAACAGCAAGGAGCAGGCCGCGGAACTGGCGGGGCTTCTGCAGGACTACCGCTCCTTTGAATCCTCGTTTATCCAGATTGTGGTTAACGAAAACGGCAACCAGGTTCAGGAAACCCGCGGCAAGCTGAAAGCCAAGCGTCCGGGGCTGTTCTACTGGGAAACCACATCGCCCCATTCCCAGTACATCGTTAGCGATGGTAATCAGGTCAAGGTGTACGATCCCGACCTTGAACAGGTCACCATTCACGATCTCGACGATCGCGCAGCCACCACGCCGGCACTGCTGCTCAGTGGGCAGGTGGACAATCTGAACGAGAAATACCAGGTGTCCTCCTCGGCAGAAGGGGGAGCAAACCGCGAGTTTACCCTCCAGCCCCGTAACCAGGATTCCCTGTTTCTGTCCCTGACGCTGACGTTCTCCGGTGACCGTCTGCAGGAAATGCGGATGCGGGACTCGCTGGGCCAGCTCAGCGTGCTGAGCTTCATGGATGTAACGATTAACGGCAGTATTCCGGAACAGGCCTTCACTCTTGATTACCCTGATTCGGTGGATGTGATCGGGAAAGACACCTGATGCAGGAAGGTCTGTTTGAGGAAGCGCCGGGTTTTCAGCCATTGGCAGCCCGAATGCGACCAGGCAGTCTTGATGAATACGTCGGCCAGGGCCACCTGGTCGGTCCGGGGAAACCACTGCGCCGGGCGGTCGAACAGCGCCAGCTTCATTCCATGATTCTCTGGGGGCCGCCGGGTGTGGGTAAAACCACCTTTGCCCGGTTGCTTGCCAATCTAAGTGAACTCAGCTTCGAGACGGTATCCGCGGTGCTCAGCGGGGTGAAGGAGATACGCGCCGTCGTTGAGCGGGCAAAGGCCCGCAAGCGCTCGGAAGGCCGCGACACGCTTCTTTTCGTAGACGAGGTTCACCGCTTCAACAAAAGCCAGCAGGACGCGTTCCTGCCCCATATTGAAGACGGCACCTTCATTTTCGTCGGCGCCACCACGGAAAACCCTTCCTTCGAATTGAACAGTGCGCTCCTCTCCCGCACGCGGGTCTATGTCCTGAAAAACCTGGCCGACGATGAACTGTTGGAACTACTGGACAGAGCGCTGGTGTCCGAGCAGGGTCTGAATGGCGAGATAAAAATTGAACGCCCGGTTCTGGAGATGATTGCGGCGGCCGCCGGCGGTGACGCACGCCGGGCACTGAACATCCTGGAAGTGGCCACGGACCTTGCGGAACCGGACGCGGGTGGTAACCCCAGGATCACCAGCGACCATCTTGAGCAGGTGTTGCAGACGAGTCTCAGGCGCTTCGACAAGGGCGGCGATGTCTTCTATGACCAGATCTCGGCGCTGCACAAATCCGTCAGGGGCTCGGATCCGGACGGCTCGCTTTACTGGCTGTGCCGAATGCTGGATGGCGGCTGCGATCCACTCTATGTTGCCCGCCGGCTGGTGCGTATTGCCAGCGAGGACATCGGTAACGCCGACCCCCGGGCACTGCAGCTTGCCATGGACGCCTGGCAGGCCCAGGAACGGCTGGGCTCACCGGAAGGTGAGCTGGCGCTGGCCCAGGCAGTTACCTATCTGGCGATGTCACCCAAAAGCGATGCCGTTTACAGTGCCTTTAACCAATGCATGGCGGACATCCGCAAGGACCCGGACTACGAGGTGCCGGTGCACCTGCGCAACGCCCCCACCAAACTGCTCAAAAGCATGGGCCATGGCAGCGAGTACCGCTACGCCCATAGCGAACCTGATGGCTTTGCCGCCGGAGAATCCTATCTGCCGGAAGCGATCCACCAGCGCCGTTACTACCAGCCGTTGCAGCGCGGGCTGGAAATCAAGCTGGCGGAAAAACGCGACCGCCTCGACGAGAAAAACCGGAACAGCCCGCAAAAACGCTATCCGTCTCAGTGAATTACGGCTTCTGGCCCGCCCTTGAGTCTGGAGCGGTGTAGCCACACGGCCTGTCAAAGGTATAATGCCCCTTCTTGTATTGGGCCAGTAACCCTGCGCCGTTAATCCCGATTCCATCAGAAACGACAAACTCAGGATAACCATGCTCGATCCCAAACGCGTCCGCTCGCAGACTGAAGAAATCGCCCGTCAGCTAAAGGTCAAACATTTCACCTTTGACCGGGCGACCTTTGATCAACTTGAAGAGCGCCGTCGCGCCCTTCAGGTAAAGACCGAAACCCTTCAGGGTGAGCAGAACCGTCGGTCCAAGTCGATTGGTAAGGCCAAGGCGGCGGGTGAGGATATCCAGCCGTTACTGGACGAGGTCGAGCAGTTGAAATCTGAGCGTTCGGCGGCAGAGGACGAGCTGAAAGTCCTTCAGGAGGAGCTGAACGGTTTCCTTTCGGCGATTCCCAATGTGCCTGATGAGGCCGTGCAGGAAGGGGACAGCGAAGACGACAACGTTGAAGTCCGTAAATGGGGTGAGCCCCGGTCCTTTACGTTTGAGCCGAAAGACCATGTGGCAATCGGCGAACAGCTCGGCGGACTGGATTTTGAAACCGCGACTCGTCTGGCCCATTCCCGGTTTGCGGTTATGCGCGGCCCTGTGGCCCGCCTGC
The DNA here is from genome assembly GCF_008795985.1 of Marinobacter halotolerans. Lineage (NCBI taxonomy): Bacteria > Pseudomonadati > Pseudomonadota > Gammaproteobacteria > Pseudomonadales > Marinobacteraceae > Marinobacter > Marinobacter halotolerans. The sequence continues at coordinate 880,646 of NZ_VMHP01000002.1, forward strand.
ACCGGGCCCTGGCCCAGTTCATGATCAACCTGCACACCGATGAGCACGGGTACACCGAGGCCTATTTGCCATACCTGGTAAACGCCGACACGCTCTATGGCACCGGGCAGCTTCCGAAGTTCGAGGCGGATCTGTTCAAGATGGAAGGCGATAACCCGCTTTACCTGATTCCGACAGCGGAAGTGCCCGCTACCAACCTGGTCAGCGATTCGATTCTGGCCGATGACGAACTGCCGTTGAAACTGGTGTGCCATACCCCCTGTTTCCGCAGTGAAGCCGGCTCCTACGGCCGGGATACCCGCGGTATGATCCGTCAGCACCAGTTCGACAAGGTGGAACTGATCCAGATCGTACGCCCGGATGAATCAGACGCAGCCCTTGAAGCCCTGACCGGCCATGCCGAGAAAGTACTGCAGCTTCTGGAACTTCCGTACCGCCTGATGGACCTGTGCGGTGGTGATATCGGCTTCGCCGCCGCCCGCACCTTTGACCTTGAGGTCTGGCTGCCGGGGCAGGGCAAGTACCGTGAAATCTCTTCCTGCTCCAATACCCGGGATTTCCAGGCACGGCGCATGCATGCCAGATGGCGTAATCCGGAAACCAAAAAGCCGGAGCCGGTCCACACTCTCAACGGGTCGGGACTGGCTGTGGGAAGAGCGCTTATTGCCGTGCTGGAAAACTACCAGCAGGAAGACGGCAGCGTTCTTGTACCTGAAGTTCTGAAACCCTATATGGGGGGCATGGAAAAGATCCAATGAGCGATAAAGTCAGTGATGCACCATGGAAGGGCGTAGGGGCCAAATCGGCCCCGGTTCGGTACAGGAAAAACCCGGTCACCGAGAACCCGAACAGCTCTGAAGGTGAAGTGGCACTGGTGGGTGCGGGGCCGGGCGACCCGGAGTTGCTGACCCTGAAGGCCTGGCGTCTGATCCAGTCTGCCGAGGTGGTGCTGTACGACCGGCTTGTGTCGGACGAAATCCTCTCCCTGATTCCCGATTCTGCCGAACGGATTCATGTCGGCAAGCAGCGGGCGAACCACACCTTGCCCCAGGACCAGATCAATAACCGTCTGGTGGAGCTTGCGCAGCAGGGACGGAAAGTCGTTCGACTGAAGGGCGGCGACCCGTTTATTTTCGGGCGTGGGGGCGAAGAGATTGAAACCCTGGCGGCTGCCGGCGTCCGATTTCAGGTGGTCCCCGGTATCACGGCTGCTTCAGGTTGTGCCGCCTATGCGGGCATTCCTCTGACCCATCGGGATTATGCCCAGTCGGTGCGGTTTGTCACCGGACACCTTAAAAACGACACCTGCGATCTGCCGTGGAAAGACTTTGTTCAGAATAATCAGACGCTTGTCTTCTACATGGGCCTGGTGGGTCTGCCCATCATATGCAGGCAGCTAATCGCCCATGGCATGTCCGATGATATGCCTGTCGCACTGGTTTCGCGGGGCACAACGCCGGAGCAAAAGGTGGTGACGGGAAACCTGTCCAATATCGTTGAGCGGGTCGATAGCCAGGCTGTCTCGCCGCCAACGCTGGTGATTATTGGTCAGGTAGTGGCGCTGCGAAGCCGCCTTGACTGGGTTGCAAGTGTACCCATGCAACCCGGCCCGGCTTAACCTCTGCGCTTGGGCAGTACGTCTTTCAGCTTGTCGCGCATCTCGTGCAATGCTTTTTCTGTGGTTTCCCAGTCGATGCACGCGTCAGTAACCGACACGCCATACTTCAGGTCCTCCAGATTTTCAGGAATCGACTGGTTGCCCCAGTTCAGGTGGCTTTCCACCATCAGGCCCTGAATGGACTGGTTGCCTTCCAGAATCTGGTGGGCAATGTCCTGAATCACCAAAGGCTGGATCGCCGGGTCTTTGCTGGAATTGGCGTGGCTGCAGTCGACCATGATGGACTGGCGCAGTTTCGCCTTCTCCAGTGCCTGTTCGCACAGGGCCACATTCACCGAATCGTAGTTGGGCTTGCCGCCACCGCCGCGCAGAACCACATGGCCGTAGTTGTTGCCACGGGTACGGATGATGGCCACCTGGCCCTGCTGATTGATGCCGAGAAAACTGTGAGGGTGTGACACGGATTTCATGGCGTTTACCGCCACGTCCAGGCTGCCGTCGGTGCCGTTCTTGAAACCGATGGCCATGGACAGGCCGCTGCTCATTTCCCGGTGGGTCTGGGATTCAGTGGTGCGGGCGCCAATGGCGGACCAGGAGATGGTGTCCTGCAGGTACTGTGGTGAAATCGGATCCAGGGCTTCGGTTGCCGTAGGCAGACCCAGCTCGGAAATGTCCAACAACAGTCTGCGGCCGATGTGCAGGCCCTGTTCGATATCAAAGGTATCGTTCAGGTGCGGGTCATTGATCAGCCCTTTCCAGCCCACGGTGGTGCGGGGCTTTTCGAAGTAGACTCGCATGACAATCAGCAGGGTGTCACTCAGCTCGTCGGCCAGTTTTTTCAGTTTCTGGGCGTACTCACGGGCCGCATCGACGTCGTGAATCGAGCAGGGGCCGACCACTACAAACAGACGATGGTCCTTGCCATCCATGATGTCATAGATGGCTTGGCGGCCTTTTTCTACGGTGTCTGCCGCTTTTTCCGACAGCGGCAATTCCTGCTTGAGCGCTTCAGGGGTGATCAATCGTTCCTGACTCGCCACATTGAGATTCTCTAGTTTGGTGCCCGACATGCTTTTGTTGTCCCTGATTCTGACCTTTGCCATCGGGGATGGTGTATAACTGAGTGCGGCAACCCCGGGGCATGTAATCTTGTTCGGCGGGGTATGATTGCGGTAAACCCCTGTGAGGTGGTTATACTGCGTTATTTAACCCACCTTTTCAACGCTTCTGACGCGCGGAGAATGGATGCAGCAAGGCAGGCAGAACAGGCCCGAATTACTGTCGCTGGAACAGGCCACAAAACGGATTGACGACGTGCTTTCGGGTATCCGGGTTCCGGACCTTCCATACCCTGTCGGCAAGCTCGACAAAGACGCGATTAGCGACTGGACGCCCCTGTTGATGTCCTGCTGGACCGAACAGCGGGACGAGCCGGTGACGCATGTTCTACGATCGGTGTCCCTGACCTGGTCCGTGCGCCAGATCAACGCTGCTTATGTCTCCGACCGGATCATGGATGTATTCCTCAAGTCCAGCGGTCTTCACCCCGAGCTCGCCCGCCGCATTGCCCGCCTGCGTTTTTTCCTGGCCTGGCGGATGAACCTGGAAGGTGCGGACGTGTTCAGCGACACCTTACTGGAATGGCTCGACAGCCTTCAGGATCTCCGGGGCTGGAGTAACAGTGGCGGGCGCTCTGCAAAAATTCTCCTGGACCAGCTGGACTCGTTGACCATTGAAGTCTCCGGCTGTTTTGAGCACGGCGACAAGGAACCGGTGATGGCGTTCTGCCGTCAGTGGAAAGAAGACGCCGAAAAGCGTGAGCAACAGACCGGGCGGCTGCGGGAGCGGCTCTTGAAAACCGAGCAGGGGGCCGCCCGTCAGCGCCGGGCAGAGCACACGGCCCGTGCCCTGATTGGCCGGGCCATGAAAGGTCGGCAGTTGCCTGAGCCTGTGGTCAGCTTTGTGATGAACACCTGGTTCGGGCTGCTCAAACAGATTGTCTGGGAAGAAGGCCTGGATGGTGAGAACTGGCGCCACGCCAGCAAACTCCTCGAATGGCTGGTATGGATCGGCGACCCGACCCTGTCTGACAGGGACAGAAACCGGCTGTATACCGTGGGCGAACAGATCGGCGATCGCATTATTGATGTCTGGAACAGGCTTAATAAAGAGCCGCTTCCGGAGCAGGCCCTTGCCGGCATTCAGGATGTGATGGTTCAGCGGCTAAGGGGCGAAACACCTGAGCTGATGTCCGCCTTGCCCCCGCCAGACCGGTTTTCCTGGGATTCTGCCTGGCTGGCACTGGAGCCGGTACCGGAGTCGGAGTATCAGGAAATGAAGCACACCTGGTATGTCGAGGGCGAAGGGGCGAAAGAGCAAAGGCGCTTCTTTCTCGCGCTGCTTGAGGATACCCGTGAGGTGCTCTGGACCAATGGCGCTGGCGTCAGGCTCGGATTGCAGCCCTGGACCCGGTTCAAGGCCGAGTTTGAAAACGGCCACCTGCGCCGGCTTCCGCCGGTACGACCGTTCGGGGAAGTGCTCGCAGAAACGATGACTGCGCTTTCCAGCGTACTTCATCGGCAGATGGTGCAACGAAAAAAAGCCGCGGAAGACGCCCGCCAGCGTGCGGAAAAGCTCCGGCATGAAAAGGAAGAGGCGGAGAAACAGCGGGCGGAGGAACGCGCTGCCAAGGAAGCGGCTATAGAGAAGCAGCGCCAGGAAGCGGAAGCCCGTCGTCAGGCCGACGAGGAGGCAGAAGCCGAACGCCTGCGCGTGGAGAAAGAGGCTGCTGCCCGTACCCTTGTCGAAGGCATCAAACTTGGGGGCTGGATCGTTGTGGAAAACAGCGAGTCGCCAACAGAACCCCAGCGGCTGAAGCTGGCAGTCAGGATTAATGCCTCCCGAAAACTGGTGTTTGTGGATCGGCTGGGGCTGAACCGTCGGGAATTCCTGGAAGATGAATTGATCGAGGAGGTCGTCGGGGGCCGGGTTCGGGTGTTGGGCGCTTCCGCGGAATTTGACGACACCCTGTCACGGGTCGTGGGCCGAATTCGTGTCGGCCGGTAAGGATTCAGCCAATAATAAAAGCCCTTAAGGGCGTTCAGGGGTAAGAACGATGAGCGATATCGATTACAGCTTTGGCAATGATGAGGATGGGGCACCCGACATACCCGGGGACAACCGCTCTGAATACCGCTTGACTGGAAGCGCACAGGTGACGCTGGAGCTGGAATCTTCAGAGCCTGAGAACGACGATAACGCAGCGGAGTCGGCAGGCCGGACGCTGGTTTCGAAAACCCGCGATCTGTCTGCCCAGGGGTTTTGTCTCACCACGCGGGAACCACTAACGGAGAATGCGTTGCTTACCGCCTGGGTCCGGCTCGATAGCGAGCCGGAGGCGTTTCAGTTGACCGTGGATGTCGTCTGGTGCCGTCCGACGTCGGCAGGCCAGTGGCTGGTAGGCCTGCGTATTCTGGAGTCGGACGACACCTCGTACCTCGAATGGGTCGAGGCCGTGGCGAGCGCTATGTCGGAAAACTGAAGGCTCAGTCCTCCAGTTCACCCATACCGGTAATATTGAACCCGCCATCGACGTACATGATTTCACCGGTGATGCCACTTGCCATATCCGAGCACAGGAAGGCAGCTGCATTGCCCACTTCTTCGGTGGTCACATTCCGCCGCAGGGGCGCCCGCCTGGCGTTTTCCGCAAGCATTTTCCGGAAGCTCTTGATACCGGACGCTGCCAGGGTTTTGATCGGCCCGGCAGAAATGGCATTCACCCGGATGCCGTCCCGGCCCAGGCTGCCCGCCATGTATCGCACGTTGGATTCCAGTGATGCCTTGGCCAGACCCATCACGTTATAGTTCTGAAGTACTTTTTCGGCACCCAGGTAACTCAGGGTAAGAAGGGCGCTGTTTTCGTGCATCATGCCTCGGGCCGCCTTGGCCAACGCGACAAAGCTATAGGAGCTGATGTCGTGAGCAATGCGGAAGCCTTCCCGGGTGGTGACGTCGACAAAATTGCCGTTCAGTTCGTCGCCCGGCGCAAAACCGACCGAGTGCACGATAATATCGATCTTGTCCCAGTGCTTGTTCAGCTCGGTAAATACGTTCTCGATTTCCTCGTCACTAGCCACATCGCAGGGGAAAATCAGATTGCTACCCCAGCCCTCGGCAAACTGCGCAACCCGGGGTTTAAGCTTTTCATTCTGGTAAGTGAATGCCAGTTCAGCGCCTTGCTGATGGAATGCTTCGGCGATGCCGTGGGCAATGGAAAGTTTGCTGGCGACGCCGACAATCAGGGCCCGTTTACCACTGAGTAATCCCATAATGATTCTCCCTTTGATTCAGTTCAGGGCATTATCCCTGAACCGGCTTGATGTGAGTAACACTCAATTGGTCGTAGTATTCCGGGCGTCAGCTGTAGAACATCGACGCATTCAGCAGTTCCCGGGTGTAGTCGTCCCGGGGATCCTGAAATATGCTGGCGGCATCGCCGTATTCCACAATGCTACCGTTCTTCAGCACCATAAGGCGGTGACTGAGCGCCCGTACCACGGCCAGATCGTGGCTGATGAACACATAGCTTAGACCATATTTTTCCTGCAGATCCCGCAGCAGATGAATCACCTGCTTCTGGACGGTTCGGTCCAGGGCAGAGGTGGGCTCATCCAGAACAATCAGTTCCGGTTGAAGCACCAGCGCCCGGGCAATGGCGATACGCTGGCGCTGGCCGCCGGAGAACTCGTGGGGGTAGCGGTGCCGGGCGTCCGGGTCCAGGCCAACGTCCCGCAGTGCCTGGATGACTCGGCCATCCTGCTCGTCGGCGGTCGCTGGTGAATGAATCTCAAGGCCTTCCCGCACAATCTCGGCAACCGACATTCGTGGGCTGAGACTCCCGAAGGGGTCCTGGAAGACAATCTGAATCTGCCGCCGATAGGGACGGAACTCCTTCTGGGTCAGAGGCCCCAGTTCCCGCCCGCCAAGCCGGATGGAGCCGGTGCTGCCGGTTAGCTTAAGCAGGGCGTGGCCTATGGTGGTTTTCCCGCTGCCGCTTTCCCCGACGATGCCCAGTGTTTCCCCACGGTTGAGGGAGAAATCGGCCTGGTCGACTGCCTGGAACCAGGTTTTTGGCCGGCCGAATAGTGATCGCCGGATGACGAACCGAACGTCCAGGCCGGATACTTCAAGCAGGGGTGTGTCCTGAACCCGCACGGCTGAGGGCGAGGCGGGCGGCTCCGCGTCCAGCAGTTTGCGGGTGTAGGGGTGTTCCGGGTTCTGAAACAGGGTTTCCGTTGGTGCCGTTTCAACCACTTTGCCCTGTTCCATAACCACCACCTGGTCCGCGTAGCGCCGCACAATGGAGAGATCGTGGGTGATTAACAGAATGGCCATGCCCAGCTTATTCTGCAGGTCTCTGAGTAGTTCCAGCACCTGCTTCTGCACCGTCACATCCAGAGCCGTGGTGGGCTCATCGGCAATCAGCAGGTCTGGCTCATTGGCCAACGCCATGGCAATCATTACCCGTTGCTTCTGGCCACCGGACAGTTGGTGCGGGTAGCTGGACAGGCGCTCTTCCGGATTCGGTATGCCTACCAGTTCAAGCAGTTCAATGCAGCGTTTGCGGGCCTCGGCATCCCGGAGCCCCCGATGTAGCGCCAGGGTTTCCGCAATCTGCTTCTCCACCGTGTGTAACGGGTTCAGGGAGGTCATGGGTTCCTGAAAGATCATGCTTATTTTCCGGCCGCGGATCTGGCGCAGACGCTTGTCGCTGATGCTCAGCATATTCTCGCCGCGGAAAAGGATGCTGCCGGAGGGATAGCGCACATGGCGCTCGTCCAGCAGGCGGAGAATCGACAGAGCCGACACTGATTTGCCAGAGCCGCTTTCGCCCACCAGTGCCAGCGTCTGGCCTTCACTGATGGACAGGGAAAGACCGTCCACCGCCGGGGCCGCCCCGTCAAAGGTCAGTGAAAGATCGTTGATTTCCAGCAAGGTCGACATATCAGTTCTTTCTCGGGTCGAATGCATCACGGACGGCTTCCCCAACAAAAACAAGCAGGGTCAGCATCACGGCCAGGGTCACGAACGCGGAGATACCCAGCCAGGGCGCGTGCAGGTTGGCCTTGCCCTGGGCAATCAGTTCGCCGAGTGAAGGCGAGCCCGAGGGTAGCCCGAAGCCCAGGAAATCCAGGGAGGTGAGCCCGGTGATCGCGCCGGTCAGAATAAACGGCAGAAAGGTCAGGGTGGCCACCATGGCGTTGGGCAGGATATGCCGGAACATGATCTTGCCGTTGCCCAGCCCCAGCGCGCGGGCCGCTTTGACGTACTCGAAATTACGGGCCCGCAGAAATTCGGCTCGAACTACATCAACCAGCCCCATCCAACTGAACAGCAGCATAATGCCCAGCAGCCACCAGAAATTCGGCTGCACGATACTGGACAGAATGATCAGCAGATAGAGCACCGGCAGGCCGGACCAGATCTCGATAAAGCGCTGGCCGAGCAGGTCCACTTTGCCGCCGTAGAAGCCCTGAATGGCGCCCACTGCCACGCCGATAATGCAGCTGAAAAAGGTCAGAGTCAGACCGAACAGCACGGAAATGCGGAAACCATAGATTACTCTGGCGGCCACGTCGCGCCCCTGGTCGTCAGTGCCGAGCCAGTTCACCGGGCTGGGCGGCGCAGGGGAGGGTACATCCAGTTTGTAGTTGGTGGTGTTGTAACTGAACGGGATGGGGGGCCAGAGCATCCAGCCGTTTGCCTTGATCTCCTCGGCCACAAAATCGTCCCGGTAGTCCGCCTCCGTCGGCAGGAAGCCGCCAAAGGTTTCATCGGACACCGTTTCGAACACCGGGAAGTAAAGTTCCCCCTGGTAGGAAATGGCCAGTGGCTTGTCATTGGCAATCAGTTCAGCGCAAAGGGACAGGCCGAAGAGCGCCAGAAATATCCATAACGCCCAGAACCCCCGGCGGTTCCTGCGGAAGTTGCGAAGGCGGCGTTGCTGGATCGGGGTGAGGGTCATGCACCCTCCCGGCTTTCAAAATCGATGCGCGGGTCGACCAGCACATAGGTGATGTCGCTGATCAGTTTCAGCACGAGCCCCATCAGGGTGAAGATATAGAGCGTGCCGAAGACCACCGGATAATCCCGGTTGAGGGCAGCTTCAAAGCCCAACAACCCAAGGCCGTCGAGGGAGAAAATCACCTCGATCAGCAGCGAGCCGGTAAAGAACAGCGACACCAGCACGCCCGGCAGGCTGGCGATCACAATCAGCATGGCGTTGCGGAACACATGGCCGTATAACACCTGTTTTTCCTCAAGGCCCTTGGCCCTGGCCGTCACCACGTACTGTTTGCTGATCTCGTCCAGAAACGAGTTCTTGGTCAGCAGGGTGAGGGTGGCAAAGCCGCCGATGACATTGGCGGTGACCGGCAGCGCCAGGTGCCAGAAGTAGTCGCCGACCTGCTGGTACCAGGTCATCTGATCGAAATCGGAGGAGGTCAGGCCACGAAGCGGGAACCAGTCAAGGTAGCTGCCACCGGCAAACAGCACGATCAGCAGAATGGCAAACAGGAAGCCGGGGATGGCATAGCCGATGACAATCGCCGTACTGGTCCAGACATCAAAGCGGGAGCCGTCGGTGACCGCTTTGCGAACGCCCAATGGAATGGAAATCAGATAGATGATCAGCGTTGACCAGAGCCCTAGGGAAATGGAAACGGGCATCTTGTCGACAATCAGTTCGGTGACGGTCTGCTGCCGATAGAAAGACTCGCCAAAATCGAAGGTGGCGTAGTCCCCTATCATTTTTAGAAAGCGTTCGTGGGGCGGCTTGTCAAAGCCGTACATGACCCTGATTTCTTCCAGCAGTTCGGGCGGAAGCCCCTGCGAGGCGCGGCTGTCACCTCCGCCAGATACTTCTCCGCCGGAACCGCCCCCGCTGGCCCGGTCCAGAGCGCCACTGCCAAACCCCTCGATTTCAGCAATCATCTGCTCAACAGGGCCGCCAGGTGCGGCCTGAACAATAAGGAAGTTCAGCAGCATGATCCCCAGCAAAGTGGGAATGATCAGTGCCAGGCGTCTGAGAATGTAGCTGCCCATTTACAGGGACTCCATGTGCAATCTGTCAGGCAAGGGCAGCATGAATCAGCGTTCGACCCACCAGTTGTCTACATCGGCGCCGTCTTTAGGGACAGTTTCCGGGCGTTTCAGGAGAGACCAGTAGGCAATCCGGTCACTGGCAAGAAACCAGTTGGGAATGACGTAATGGTGATGCAATAGCACCCGGTCCAGTGCTCTGGTGCGGTAAACCAGTTCTTCGCGGCTGGGTGCCTGAATCAGGTATTCCACCAGTTCATCCACGACCGGGTCACTGACGCCGGCAAGATTGCGGGTGGCATCGCTGTCGGCAGAAGAGCTGTGCCAGTAGCCGCGCTGTTCGTTGCCCGGGGAGTCCGACTGGGGAAAAACGCCCACGGTCATGTCAAAATTACGGGTACGCCAGCGTTGGGTGTACTGGTTTGAATCCACCAGCCGCACGGTTACATTGATGCCCAGTTTTTCGAGGTTGTTCTTGAAGGGCAGAACAACCCGTTCAAAGGTCTTCTGGAACAGCATGATTTCGAAGGCCAGCGGCTCACCCGTGGCGGTGTGGGTCATGACACCATCTTTAATCGCGTAGCCCGCCTCTCGCAACAGTTGCAGAGCGTCTCGCAGGTTGCTCCGCATGGTGCGGTCGCCCTCGGTTGAAGGCGGCTGATATTCGGTGGTGAAAACGGATTCGGGAAGCTGACCCCGATAGGGCTCCAGTATTTCCAGTTCGCGGCCTTCCGGCAGGCCCGAGGATGCCAGCTCGCTGTTCTCGAAGTAGCTATCGGTGCGGGTATATTGGCCGTAAAAAAGGTTCTTGTTGGCCCACTGGAAATCAAAGCCGTAGGCCAGGGCTCGACGGACTTTCGGGTCCTTGAAAACATCCCGGCGAGTGTTATAAACGAAGGCCTGCATGCCGGCCGGGCGATTGTGCTCAATAGCTTCTTTCTTGATCTTGCCGGTTTCAAAAGGCTCGCCTGTGTAGGCCGTCGCCCAGTTCTTGGCCTGGGACTCCACGCGGAAGTCGTAATTACCGGCGCGGAAAGACTCAAGCGCGACGGTATCGTCGGTGTAATACTCGAAGCCGATGGTGTCAAAATTAAAGCGACCTTTACTCACCCCAAGGTCCTTTGCCCAGTAGTCTTTCACTCTCTCGTAATTGACAAACCGGCCCGCCTCGAACTTGCCGATGCGGTAGGGGCCGCTGCCTACGGGGATGTTGAGTCCGTTTTCACCGAACGTGCGCTCTGCCCAGTAATGTTTCGGAAGGATGGGCAACTGGCCAAGAATCAGTGGAAGCTCGTGGTTAACCGTGCTGGAGAAATCGAAACGGACCCGATGCGGGCCTTTCACGGTTACCTTGCTGACATCATTGTAATAGCTCCGGAATCTTGGATGGCCTTCGGTTGTCAGCAGTTCAAATGAGAACTTCACGTCTTCGGCGGTAATAGGCTCGCCGTCATGGAACCGCGCTTCCTTGCGAAGGTTATAGACGACGTAGCTTCGATCTTCCGGGGTTTCAATGGATTCGGCGATAAGGCCATAGACGGAAAAGGGTTCGTCGGCAGAGGAAACCAGCAGGGTGTCGTATACATAGGTGCCAACGCCCTCTGCAGCAATACCCCTGGCAACGAAGGGGTTAAAGGAATCGTAGCCATTGGCAATGACGGCCCTTTTCAGCGTGCCGCCTTTGGGCGCGTCTGGATTGACGTAATCGAAATGATCAAACCCTTCCGGATACTTGACCTCGCCATGCATTGCGAGGCCGTGCTGTGCCTCCACTTCCGCCGCGGCAGGCGCTGCCCCGATCGCAATAAGCATCAGGCTGGCGATGATCAGGAATGGACGAAGAACCGTTTCAAAGGGCGTTGAAGCATTATGTTGTCTGGTCATAGAGCTTGCGCGTTCCTTGGGGTTCAGAGACTCTGGGACTCAAGGTTCAGAGACTCAGGGGCTGTTTCTGACATCAACGTAGAGTACCAGACTTTGCCCGGGCTGAAGATAACGCGCCGTATTCAGGTTGTTCCAGCTTGCGATGTCGCTCACATTGACAGCAAAACGGTTGGCGATGCGGGCCAGGGAATCGCCTTTGCGGACACGATAGCCCACTTTCCTGACCATGGCTTCTGTCCGGGGGGCGGAGACCATCTGCTCGGCCTGGGGTGATTTGGACCAGATCACCAGATCCTGCCCCGGCATCAGCGGGTCGCCCGGCGCCATTCCGTTCCAGGAAGCCAGCTGCCGAACACTGATTTTATGCTCCCGGGCGATATCCCAGAAAGTGTCGCCGGAACGCACGCTGTAGTCGATCCGCGTGCCTTCGGCATCCTTGTCCAGTCGCTTCTGCTTCCGGCTCAGACGTTCCGCCGCGCTCAGGCTGTACGTGCCGGATTTCTTGCTGGCAGCGGGGATCATCAAACGTTCACCGATCTGAATGATGTGGCTGTTCAGCTTGTTGACCTGCTGGATGACCGAGGCAGTCGTTCCGTAGCGCTGTGCAATGGTGCTCAGCGTGTCACCAGCGGCCACTTTATAGCTGTTCCAGGAGACGCGGTCTGAAGGGTTGATATTCTTCAATGCGGTGCGGAAGGTGTCCGCTTTTTCCCTGGGAACCAGAAGCCGGTGTGGTCCGGTGGGTGACGTGGCCCAGCGGTTGAAAGACGGGTTGAGCAGGTAAATCTCGTCGATGTCGACGTCCGCGAGCCGGGCCGCCTGGGCCAGGTCGAGCTGGGAGCCGGTATCGACAACCTCAAAATAGGGTTCGTTTGCCAGCGGCGGAAGTTCAATGCCGTATTTTTCAGGCTCCGCGATAATCTTGGCCAGGGCAATCAGCTTGGGCGCGTAGTGCCGGGTTTCCCGGGGTAGGTCCAGTGACCAGAAATCCGTCGGCTGGTTGCGGTTCCGGTTCTTTCTCATGGCGCTGGAGACCGTTCCGCCGCCACTGTTATAGGCGGCCAGTGCAAGCATGTAATCGCCGTCAAACCGGTCCGCCAGGCGTTCCAGATAGTTGAACGCCGCATCGGTTGCTGCAACCACATCCCGTCGCTGATCCTGCCACCAGGTCTGCTCCAGACCAAAGTACTTTCCGGTGGACGGAATGAACTGCCAAAGGCCGGCGGCGCGGCCATGGGAATAGGCAAAGGGGTCGAACGCGCTTTCCACAATGGGAAGCAGCACCAGTTCCGTTGGCAGGTTACGCTTCTCTGCCTCGGTCAGGATGTAATGAAGGTAACGGCTTCCCCGGTCTGAGACCCGGTCAATGTAGCGTGGGTGCGATTTGAACCAGTTCAGTTGGGATTGCACCCGCGCTTCGTCGACGTCCAGATCCATGGCAAATCCGGATCTGAGGCGTGCCCACAGGTCCGGCTCGGGCTTTTCGACTTTCTCTGGTTTTTCCTCTGCCACGGCGGTGGCTTTTGCCGGTGCGTCCAGCTTTTCCCGGGCATTTTCGGCGGTTTCTTTCATGGACGGCTCAATGGCGTCGTCCAGTTTTGTCCGGGTCGCCTTGCCGGATGCTTCCTGCGGTGACTCACCGTCGCTCTCAACGGCCTCCTTGAGACCCTCATCACCGGCTGCGACCGTCAGCTTTCTGGATTCGAGGACGTTCTCGTCGGACTCAGAAGACAGCGAGGGCAGAAACTGACATCCGCCGAGAAATACGCCGATCAGGAGAAGGGTCGGCAGGGTGTGAAGGGTCATAGTGAAACATCCGGATGGCTGGTTACAAACGCTTCAGAGTCTATGGGAAGGCTTTCTGAGCGGTCAACCAGAGTGTTGTTACGTCCCGTACATAAAACGCTACGGACGGTCAGAAATTGTCCTTCCCGTGCCTCGTCGCCGCAAACACGTCGACGTCGGTACTGCAGGGCAGCCCATGCGTGCGGGCATAGTGGCTGGCCGACTCAATCACTGCGGGGTCATCCCAGCGGAGAAAAGGATTCAGCCGCTTTTCGGTGCCCAGCGTGGACGGCACGGTCGGGCGGTCTTCATCCCTAAGCGCCCGACACTCTGACTCAAAGCTTTCCAGCCCGGCGTCCTCCGGCAGCCAGTGGCGGGCAAAACGGAGGTTGGCAAGCGTGTATTCGTGGGCACAGTAAACGGCGGTTGCGTCGGGTAATTGGCGTAACGACTCGAGGGACTGCTTCATCTGTGCAGGGGACCCCTCAAAAAGTCGCCCGCAGCCGCTTACAAAAAGGGTGTCGCCGCAGAAGAGTACCGGCCGGTCATTGACCGGGTAATCACTATAGAAAGCGATGTGATCGAGGGTATGCCCGGGTACCGGGAATACCTTGAAGGTCAGATCTTGCCAGGTCACTGTGTCGCCGGCCCGCACGGTTTCGGTGACGCCCTTAAAAGGCGAATCGGTGGGCCCAACGATTCGGCAGTCGGGATAGAGTGAGGCCAGCTTCCCGACGCCGCCGGTGTGATCCGGATGGTGGTGGGTGACCAGGATCATATCAGGGGACAGACCTTCGGCATCCAGGTGCCGGATAACCGGGTCGGCCTGGCCCGGGTCGACAATCAGGGTTTTGCCGTCTTCACTATTGGCCAGGCACCAGATGTAATTGTCACTGAAGGCCGGAATCGGCGTTATCGTCAGCATAGGTTTACCCATGTGCAGTCGGAATGTGGCTGTTATGATAGTGCATTAACCCTGTTCTCCCAACATCGCGGAGAGCCCTGAAAGGAATGCAGCCATGCGTCAGGCCGGCGAGATTGACTATACCGCGCGCCATCGTAGTTTCGAGGACTGGTTTCAGACGCCTCTCGGCCGTGCGCTGCTTGCGGATCAGAGATCACAGGTCGATCGCCTGACGGGCGAGCTCACCGGTGCCCGTCAGCTGCACGTGGCACTGAGCCATCGTTTGCCACTGGCCACGGGGAACGATTTTTCGCAAAAGCTTCTCACAACCCCGCATTGGCATGACCGGATTCCGGACGGCGTTGCTGTGTGCGACGCTGACGAACTGCCGTTTCCTGGTGACTCGATGGATCTGGTGATCCTGCACCACACCGCGGATTTCTCGCCACACCCGCACCAGGCCCTGAGAGAGGCCTCGCGGGTTCTGCGTGGCGAAGGCAGCATCCTGTTGATCGGTTTCAATCCGCTGGGGCTATGGGGTTTGAGGCGATTGGTGTCCCGCCATCGGGCCGGTCCCTGGGGTGGCCGGTTTCTGCTGAAGTCACGGATGGAAGACTGGCTGCGCTTGCTGGATTTCTCCGTTGAAACCGTGGAGTCCAGTTTCTTTCGGACACCTCTCCAGGCGTCTGCTCACCGTGACGGACGAGGCATTCTTGAGCGGATTTGTGGTAACCGGCTCCTGCCAGTCGGGGCCTATTACTGTATCCTTGCCAAAAAAAGGGTTTACTCGCGGCTGCCGCGCAAGCCGGCGTGGCGAAGCCAGAAAGTCATTCCGCTACCTGCCAGGGGAACGGTTGGCGCCTCCCGTGGTTATTCCCGATCCGACAAGTCATGAATGAGTTAACAGGGGACACTGAATGCCCGCAAAGGTAGTTGTGTACACCGATGGCGCCTGCAAGGGAAATCCGGGGCCAGGCGGGTGGGGCGCGGTATTGAATTATAACGACGCCAGAAAACTGCTTCACGGCGGTGAGCAGCAAACCACCAATAACCGCATGGAACTGATGGCAGCAATCCAGGGGCTGAAAGCCCTCAAGCGGGCCTGCGAAGTGGAGCTGTTTACCGACTCACAGTACGTTCGCAAAGGCATTACAGAGTGGATGCACGGCTGGAAGAAGAACGGCTGGAAAACAGCTGCCAGGAAGCCGGTGAAAAATGAAGATCTGTGGCGTCAGCTGGACGAGGAAGTGGCCAGGCACAAGATCAATTGGCACTGGGTAAAAGGGCACGCCGGCAATCCCGGCAACGAACTGGCAGACGAGTTGGCCAATAAGGGCGTTGAAGAGCTGATGAAGGCCTGAGCCGGGTGAAACCGGACGCCGACAGACTGTGTGTGAATCGAATTAAATGAGACAGGGCTTATGAGACAGATCGTACTCGACACCGAAACGACCGGTATCGATCCGGCGGAAGGCCACCGGATCATCGAAATTGGTTGTGTGGAACTGGAGGAGCGTCAGCCCACCGGTCGCCACTACCACGTTTATATTAATCCTGAGCGGGAGGTGGAAGCGGAAGCCATCACCATCCACGGCATTACCAATGAATTTCTTGCCGACAAGCCGGTGTTCTCACAGGTTGCCGACGAGTTCTTCGAGTTCATAAAAGGTGCGGAACTGGTCATTCACAACGCGGCCTTCGACATTGGCTTCATGGACTCCGAGTTTTCCCGGCTCAAGCCCAAGCGCAAGACTGCGGATCACTGCAGTGTGGTGGATTCTTTGGCCATTGCCCGGAAAAAACACCCGGGGCAGAAGAACAATCTTGACGCACTGTGCAAACGCTATGGGGTGGACAACAGCAACCGCGAACTTCACGGCGCGTTGCTGGACGCGGAGATACTGGCCGATGTCTATCTTCTGCTAACCGGTGGTCAAACGGCGTTGTCGCTTGATGCCAACAGTGACATGGCCGGTGGCGGTCTGGGTGTGCGGCGTCTGCCCCGGGACAGACAGCCCCTGCCCGTGGTGTCGGCGAGCGAGCAGGAAGCGGCAGCGCACGAGGAGTTCATGACCGCACTGGCCGCCAAGGCGGGTGATACGGTATGGAACCGCGTCACAGCGTCAAAATAAGTCACGTAATGTTACATTTCCACTTTCTTGAGCTACTTGAGTTTTGTGTTATAAGTAATGGTTAGTTCGCGGTTTTTCAGGACGCGGTAGATTCCGCAACAAGAACAGGAAGCGTTTATGGTTCAATCGTCTCTGGCGACGAAATCACAGTCCTTTGATCTCGTAAAAAGCGAGATTGAACAGACCATAAAGAACGCAGAATCGAGCCTTGAGCGCTTTCAGGAAAACCGCGAGAGTGGAGAGGACCTGCAGAACTGTCTGGACTTCCTGAATCAGTTGCGTGGTATTTTCATCCTGGTGGAACTGCGTGCTGGAACGTTGCTTTGCCAGGAAGCCGTAAGCATGGCCAACGACGTTCCGGTTGGCGCCAACGACGACAAGAACATTCTTCTGACCACACTCAACAGCGCGCTTTTCATCCTGCGCCGCTACGTTGAATATTACCACCAGCAGCGCGCGGATCATCCGGAACTCCTGCTACCGGTTATCAACGACCTGCGCGAAGCCCGTCGTGAGAAACCCTATCCCGAATCCTGTTTCTTTGACGTCGACGTCAAGGAACGTCCGGATTTCTGCAGCAACATAACCGTAGACGCTTTCGAGGGTAACGAAGCCGAGTACGAGGTGCTTGCCAGAAGAATGCGCCTGACCTTTCAGGTGGCCCTTCTGGGGGTGTTGAGGGAAAAGAATCCGGTGGTCAGCCAGAAGCTGTTCGGCCGTGCGGCTCGTGGTTTTGTCAGGCTTTGTCAGGGAGCCCCCATGGGGCAGATGTGGTGCCTGGTGGCCATGGTGGCTGATGCCATGCTTGACCGCAGCATGAACTTCAGCAAGGCCCGCAAGCGATTGTTCATGCGGATCGAGAAATATTCCCGGGAAGTGGTCTACGTTGGCAAGGTGGCAACCGCCAAGGATGCGCCGGATTCGCTGATTCGAGACCTGGTGTATCTGCTCTATCGCAGTGGTTCCGCCAACCCGGAAGTCACCTCAACACTGTCTGCCTTTGGGCTTGCGCCAGCGGAATTTCCCGACAGCATGTTTGATGCCCATGCCCGCAGGCTTTACGGACCCGGGACAGACGTACTGCAGTCTCTGTCCACCGCGTTACAGGATGAACTCAACCAGCTAAAAGACAAGCTGGATATAGTGGAACGTGGCATTGAGCCGGATCTGGCTGAACTGAGCTCCATTGCGGAGGCGCTCGAGCGACTATCGAACACGCTGGTCATGCTGGATCTCAACCAGCTTGGCGCGATGGCCCGTAGTGAAGCTTCGAAACTGCGCGGCTGGGAAGAGGAGAACCGGCTGCCTGCGGAGAGCGAACTCTACCTGCTGGCAGACTCCGTGCTGGGCATTGAAGATGCCGTGCTCCAGATTGTGACCCGGGGCATTACGTCGGAAACCGACGCTCTGGCCGGCGGACAGCGCACGCGCGAAGAATCCCTCTACCTCCGTGAAGCTGCCTTTGTGGTAGCGGATGAGGCCAAAAGTGCGCTGACGTTGGCAAAGCGGGCTATTACCGCCTTTATCGAGTCGGATTACGACAAACTGCACCTGGCCAACCTTCCCGGCACACTTCACAGCATCTGGGGCGGCCTGCAAATGCTGGACGACCCGGAAGCGGCGAAGGTACTGGAGCGGGTGGCCCAGTCCATCCAGCACCGCTTGCTGGATTCACGAGAGCCGCCTGCACCGCAGGTACTGGAAGCGCTCGCGGATGGCCTGACGTCACTGGAGTACTACATCGAAAGTGTCGGCCGCAGAGAGGAACGCAACGCCGACCTCCTCAGGCTGGCGGAATCGTCTCTTGATGATGTCGGCCTATGACCGGCAGTCCATTTTCTGGTTTTTAAAACAAAGAAACCCTGCCCGAAGGCAGGGTTTTCTGTTTCAGCAGGGGCGAAAAATCAGCCCATGTCGAACAGCTCGCCAAGCTTGGTAGCCAGCATCATGTCGCCTTCAGCGCGCAGCTGACCTGCCATGAATGCCTGCATGCCGTCGGTTTCGCCGGACACGATACCCTGAAGGGTTTCCGAGTTCATGATCAGGGTAACGGAAGGATCGTCGTGAGGGCCTTCAGCCTTGGTGCAGGTGCCGTCCTTGATCACCAGGTGATAGGTCTTGTCGTCCTCGATGTCGAACTGGAATACCAGATCCAGGCCCTGGGCCGCGTCAGCATTGAAATTCTGTTCTAGTTTGTCGAATACCTGAGCTACAGACATTGTTTTACCCTTTTGTATGTGTGGTATTGGCGCGTTTGGAGCCGTTTTCGCCATTCGACTTTAGGGGCACAGAAAAGCGGTGTCAAGCTCGATCGAACGCTTGTTTTAATCTCTGCCAGCGTCCGAAAAGCCGAACGCCGCTTGTACCCCTGAATACCTCGGTTACAATCGAGCGCTAAAGATCAATCCTGGAGAAAAAACTTGGAATTCCTCACAGATTTCGGACTGTTCATTGCCAAAACCGTCACCCTCGTGGTGGCGATCCTTGTGGTGGTCACGGTGATTGCCTCAGCAGCCCATAAAGACAGGGGCGACGCCAGCGAAGAAGGCGAACTGAAAGTACGCAAGCTGAACGAAAAGTACCGCAAACTTCGCGAACACCTGCAGGCAAAGCTGCGCTCTGACAGCGAGCGGAAGCGATGGGAAAAACTGCTTAAAAAAGAAGCGAAGGCAAAGCTGAAAGAGGAAAAGGCCCGACTCAAGAAATCCGGCGACGAGCAGCCCGAGGAAAGGGCCAGGGTCTTCGTGCTTGATTTCGATGGCGACATCAAGGCCAGTGACACCGACCCGCTGAGGCGGTCCATCACGGCGGTGCTCAGCGTGGCTGACCCCGAAAGGGACGAAGTGGTGGTGCGTCTGGAAAGCGGCGGAGGCATGGTCCATTCCTACGGTCTGGCTGCGGCCCAGCTGGATCGTATACGGGCCAAGGGCATCTCCCTGACGGCTTGTGTCGACAAGGTAGCAGCCAGCGGCGGCTATATGATGGCCTGTGTAGCAGACCGCATTGTCGCATCGCCCTTTGCCATCCTGGGCTCTATCGGTGTGGTGGCCCAATTGCCGAACTTCCACCGGCTGCTTAAAAAGAACGACGTGGATTTTGAAGTGCTGACGGCCGGTGAGCACAAGCGCACCATGACCATCTTCGGGGAGAATACCGAGAAAGGCAGGGCGAAGTTCCTGGAGGATCTGGAAGATACTCACGTGCTGTTCAAGGATTACGTCAGCGAGCGCCGCCCGGGGCTGGATGTGTCGGCTGTGGCCAATGGCGATATCTGGTTCGGGCGGCGTGCCCTTGAGGTTAACCTGATCGACGAGATCAAGACCTCCGACGAATATCTCATTGAAGCCTGTGATCGTGCAGACGTAATCTCGGTGACCTACCAGCGTAAACGCTCGCTGCCCGAGAAGCTTGGTCTTGCCACCAGCTCCGCACTGGAGCACACGGTGTGGCGTATTATCGGAGCGTTCCGGAATCAAAAAATCCAGTAAAACCAACGTAAACGGGGAACAATGATGACAGACACAACTGAATTCAAAGCGTGGCGGGTGGAAGAATCCGACGGCGAGTACGTTGGCTCCGAGCAGACACTCAGGGTGTCGGACCTGCCGGAAAACGAAGTGCTGATCAGAGTCACTCATTCTTCCCTGAACTACAAAGATGCGCTTTCGGCGTCCGGTAACAAGGGAGTCACCCGGGAGTTTCCCCACACGCCGGGCATTGATGCCGCCGGTGAAGTTGTGGAGGCTTCCGCCGGGCCTCTTTCCGCGGGGGATCAGGTTCTGGTCACCGGTTACGATCTGGGTATGAACACCGATGGCGGCTTTGGCGAGTTCATTCGTGTGCCTGCAGCCTGGTGTGTGCCCATGCCCGCCGGCTGGGACGCCCGCAAAGCCATGATCTACGGCACCGCCGGGCTGACCGCGGGCCTTTGCGTGAAGAAGCTTCTGGCCATGGGTGCGGCCCCGGAGCAGGGCAGGGTCGTGGTCAGTGGGGCCAGTGGCGCGGTTGGCAGCGTGGCCGTAGAAATTCTGGCCGGACTCGGCTTTGAAGTCGTTGCGGTCAGCGGCAAGGCCGAGCACGCTGATAGCCTGAAAAAACTCGGTGCCAGCGAGGTGCTCGGCCGGGAAACCTTTGAGTCCACTAAGAAGCCCATGCTCAAGCCGGTGTTCGCCAATGGTATAGATACCGTTGGTGGCGGACCGCTTGCAGAGATGCTTAAACAGATTCTGCCGGGTGGTTCCGTCTCCTGCTGCGGTCTGGTCGCCGGGCCTCAGCTGGAAACCACTGTGCTGCCCTTTATTCTGAGGGGCAACAACCTGCTGGGTGTGGATTCGGTGGAAATTCCGCTGGCGGAGAAACAGATTGTCTGGAGCCGTCTGGCAGGCGAGTGGGCTTGCCCGCAAACCGAGGCGTCCGCCCGGGATATTGGCCGGTCGGAACTGCAAAGCGCGCTGAACGCGTTCTTGAAAGGGCAGTCTTCAGGAAAGATCGTTCTGGACCACAGCCGCTGATCCTTGATAGAGAGCCCTCAGTGGTCTCGAAGGAAAGAAATCAGCGGCCTGGCCAGAGAAGGCCGGGTCAGGAAGCGCGGCGGCGGAATAGCGGAACATCGGTGTCCGTTGCCGCCTGATAGCCCTGGCTGAAGAAGTTGAGGCATCGTGCCGCTTCTTCGGCGTTCTTGTCGGCTCGAAGCACAAACCGGTCGAAACCACAGCGCTTCATGAACTGGAGCTGGTCCAGCAGCACGTCACCGATCGCCCGCAGCTCATTTCTGTATTGGAGCCGTTCACGCAGAAGCCGGGCGATACTGTAGCCACGGCCGTCCGCAAATTTGGGAAAGTTAACCGCGATCACATCCAGTTCGTTGACCACGCCGGCCAGTATTTCCGGCTCCTGGTGGCTGTCGAACCAGACACCGATATCCTTCCGGCCTTCAAAGTGCTCCTTTCCCGCCAGCCACAGGTCAGCAGGAATGAGAGCGGGTTGCTCTGGAATATCCAGGGATTCTCCGTCAGCCGGGCGTTCAACCACGACCCACTCGTCCTGAATAATGCTTCCGTCTTCAGTGATGACCTTAGGCATAAACGCGCTCCTTGAATGGATCAATCCCGATGCGGCGATAGGTATCCAGGAACGCTTCCTCCTGGGTGCGGTTGTCGACGTACACATCAATGATGCGCTTGACCACGTCCGGCATGTCATCACGGGCGAAGGAGGGGCCCAGGATTTTGCCGATGGCCGCATCGTGGTGGGATGAACCGCCAAGGCTGATCTGATAGAACTCCTGGCCCTTCTTGTCTACGCCCAGCACGCCGATGTTGCCCACGTGGTGGTGGCCGCAGGCGTTCATGCAGCCGGAAATGTTCAGATCAAGATCACCAATGTCGTACAGGTAGTCCAGGTCTTCGAACTTGCGCTGTATGGCCTCGGCCACCGGGATTGACTTGGCGTTCGCCAGTGCGCAGTAGTCGCCGCCAGGGCAGCAGATCACGTCCGTCAGCTTGTTCAAGTTGGCCGTGGCGAAGCCCATCGGTGTAATCGCCTGCCAGAGCTCGTATAGGCGGTCCTGACGGACGTCTGCCAGAACGGCGTTCTGCTGATGAGTCACCCGGACTTCGCCAAAGCTGTATTCGTCGGCCAGGTCGGCAATCTGCTCAAGCTGGCGATCACTGACGTCCCCGGGGGGGATGCCGGTTTTCTTCATGGTCAGCGTCACAATGGCGTACCCGGACTTCTTGTGGGTATCCACGTTGTTCGCGATCCACTGATCAAACCCGCGGTTTTCGAAGCGCTGAGTCGCCAGGGATGCCTGCACGTCCGGTACCTGTTGGTAATCCGGCTCGGTAAAGTAGGTCTGGAATTTGTCGATGGCCTCGCGGGTCAGCTGGGTGGGCGAATCCTTGATGTGGGCCCACTCGGCTTCCACTTTTTCAGCGAAACCTTCCGGCGTCAGTGCTTTCACCAGAATCTTGATACGCGCCTTGAACTTGTTGTCACGGCGACCGTAGCGGTTGTAGACACGCAGCACGGCTTCCAGATAGGTCAGCAGATCTTTTTCCGGCAGGTATTCACGGATAACCGGGCCTACCATGGGGGTACGGCCAAGGCCGCCACCAACGTGCACACGGAAGCCCAGCTCGCCGCTATCACTGCGTACCAGCTGCAGGCCGATGTCGTGAACCTGGATCGCGGCGCGGTCGCTGTGCTCGGATGCGTTGACCGCTACCTTGAATTTCCGCGGCAGAAACGCGAACTCCGGATGAAAGGTCGACCATTGGCGAATAATTTCGCAGTAGGGACGCGGATCGGCAATCTCGTCTGCCTGCACACCGGAAAACTGGTCCGTGGTGGTGTTACGGATGCAGTTGCCGCTGGTCTGGTTGGCGTGCATCTCGACTTCGGCCAGTTCCGCCAGAATATCCGGCACGTCTTCCACTGCCGGCCAGTTGAGCTGTACGTTCTGGCGCGTGGTGAAGTGGGCGTAACCCTTATCGTAATCGCGGGTAATGCGCGCCAGACGGCGCAGCTGGACGGACCGCAACATGCCGTAAGGCACTGCAATGCGCAGCATTGGTGCCAGACGCTGGACGTAAAGACCATTCTGGAGTCTTAACGGAAGAAATTCGTCTTCACTCAGTTCTCCGGCCAGGGCCCGTCTGGTCTGGTCGCGGAACTGCTCAACCCGTTCGGCGGCTATCTGCCGATCGTGTTTGTCATAAACGTACATAGTGGGGTGTCCTGCTGAGGCTTCTCGTATCGGAGCTAGACTGGTATGGGCGGGAGAATATCACTGGGCCATTATTGTTAAAATGATTATTTTCAAATATGTTAATCGATTTAGGTGATAAGGCCTGTCGCAGAGCCAGACCGGCTCGGGGGTAGACTCGGGCCCGCTAAACCCCTAAATTAGGCGCGTTGAGTCCAAACAAAACTGAAAACAAGTACCAACAGGGAGAACACCATGAAAAAGTCCACGACAACTGACAGCCAGGTCGATGCCATCGCCGCGATTGTGCTTGTCGGTCTGGCCGTTGCCTTCGCCGTGATCTGGGTAGCAGGCCAGTAGTTTACTGGTTTGCCAGAACAATCTTTACCACCACAACCAGCGCTATCACGAAACCTGCCGTAAAGATGATGCCCGCAATGATATAGGGCCACGGACTATGGCTTGAGAAGTCTTCCTCCCGGCGTTTATCGGATTGCACTCCCAGAGCGCCGGCGAGGACGCTCTGGAGTACTTTCAGCACACCCGGGCCTTTTTTTCGCTCAGGTTGATCTGTTTTCTTTTTCAGGTCGTTCATGTTGTCTCCCCGACTATTCGGCCGGATCGTAAGCCAGGCTGGGTGCCAGCCACCTTTCCGCTTCTGCTTTGGACATACCTTTACGCTCAGCGTAATCCTCCACCTGATCGGCGCCGATTTTACCCACCGCAAAGTACTTGGATTCCGGATGTGAGAAGTACCAGCCCGACACGGCGGCGGTTGGATACATGGCAAAGCTCTCTGTCAGCTCGATACCGGCGTTTGCAGGTGCGTCCAGCAGGCTGAACAGGGTCGCCTTCTCCGTGTGATCGGGGCAGGCGGGGTAGCCCGGTGCCGGCCGAATGCCGCGGTAACGCTCCCGGATCAGGTCGTCGTTTCGCAGTTGTTCGTCGTCGGCGTAACCCCAGAATTCCTTCCTTACCCGCTCGTGCATGCATTCTGCAAACGCTTCCGCCAGACGGTCGGCCAGTGCCTTCACCATGATGGCGTTGTAGTCATCGTTTCTGTCCTTGAATTCCAGCGAGAATTCCTCGGCACCAATACCCGTGGTCACCGCGAAGCCGCCCACGTAATCCACGGGGCCGTCACCCTCCGGTGCAACGAAATCCGACAGTGCTGCCATGGACTTGCCCTTGGCCTTTTCATCCTGCTGGCGCAGGTGGTGAAGGGTGGTCAGCTCTTCGGTGCGGGACTCATCGGTGTAAAGCACGATGTCGTCGCCCCGGCGGTTGGCCGGCCAGAAACCGATCACGGCCTTCGCCGACACACGCTTGCCCTCGATCATCTGTCGAAGAATCTCCTGGCCGTCCTCGAACAGGCTCTTCGCGGCCGCTCCACGTTTGGGATCATCGAAAATGGTGGGGTACTTGCCCGCAATGTCCCAGGAAATAAAGAAGGGGGACCAGTCGATATAGTCGACCAGTGCCTCAAGATCATAGGTTTCGAAAGTCTTCACGCCGGTGAAGGCGGGCTTCGGGGGCTGATAGCCGTCGAACGAGATCTCCGGAGCGCGGGCTCTGGCTTCCTTCAGGGAAATGAGCTTGGTTCGTTCGCCCCGATTCTTGCGGCGCTCGCGGATCTCGTCGTATTCGGTCCGGGTGTTTTCCACCAGCTTGGGCTTGGCGGTCTTGCTCAAGAGTTGGGACGCCACGTTGACGCAGCGGGACGCGTCCGACACATAGAGGGAGACGTCGTTTTTGTACTGGGGTTCGATCTTTACCGCCGTGTGCGCTTTTGAGGTGGTTGCACCGCCAATCATCAACGGAATGTTGAAGTTCAGACGCTGCATTTCCTTGGCCACGTGCACCATTTCATCGAGGGACGGGGTGATCAGGCCGCTGAGCCCGATAATGTCCACATTCTCCTTGATGGCGGTGTCCAGGATCTTGTCGCAGGGCACCATGACGCCCATATCGATCACTTCATAGTTGTTGCACTGCAACACCACCCCGACGATGTTCTTGCCAATGTCGTGAACATCGCCTTTAACGGTTGCCATCAGGATCTTGCCCTTGGCCTTCTGCCCCTCGGACTTTTCCGCTTCAATGTAGGGGATCAGGTGCGCCACCGCCTGCTTCATAACGCGGGCGCTTTTTACCACCTGGGGCAGGAACATCTTGCCGTCGCCGAACAGGTCGCCGACCACATTCATGCCATCCATCAGCGGCCCTTCGATCACCTCGATCGGGTGTTCGGCGCGCTGACGGCAGGCCTCGGTGTCGTCAATGATGTAACTGGTGATACCTTTGACCAGCGCATGCTCCAGGCGCTTTTCCACCGGCCATTCCCGCCAGGCAAGGTCTTCTTCCTGGGTCTTTCCGCCTTTACCGCGGTAGCGTTCAGCGATTTCCAGAAGCCGGTCGGTTCCGTCGTCCCGACGGTTGAGTACCACATCTTCCACCAGCTCCTTGAGCTCGGGATCAATCTCGTCATAGATCACCAGCTGGCCGGGATTAACAATACCCATGTTCATACCGGCCTTGATGGCGTGGTACAGAAAGACGGAGTGAATGGCCTCCCGTACTGCGTCATTGCCCCGGAAAGAGAAAGATACGTTGCTGACGCCGCCGGAGATGGAGGCGTGGGGCAGGTTCTTGCGGATCCAGCGGGTGGCGTTGATGAAGTCCACCGCGTAGTTGTTGTGCTCTTCAATGCCGGTGGCAATGGCAAAGATGTTAGGGTCGAAAATGATGTCGCCCGGGTTGAAGCCAATACCCACAAGCACGTCATAGGAGCGCTTGCAGATTTCGGTTTTGCGTTCAAACGTATCTGCCTGGCCGTGTTCATCGAAGGCCATGACCACCACGGCTGCGCCGTAGCGCATGCAGTCCTTCGCGCGCTTGATGAACTCTTCCTCGCCCTCTTTCAGGCTGATGGAATTCACCACGGCCTTGCCCTGGATGCAGCGCAGGCCGGCTTCGATGACCTCCCACTTGGATGAGTCGATCATCAGCGGCACACGGGAGATATCCGGCTCGGACGCCACAAGGTTCAGGAACGTCACCATAACGTCCTTCGAATCCAGCATGCCCTCGTCCATATTGATATCGATGATCTGGGCGCCATTCTCTACCTGATCCCGGGCAACACTCAGGGCTTCCTCGTACTGTTCTTCCTTGATCAGTCGCAGGAAGCGCTTGGAGCCGGTCACGTTGGTGCGCTCGCCAACGTTAATGAACAGGGTGTTTTCATCGCCGGTGAAAGGCTCAAGCCCGGACAGGCGCAAGGCCGGTTTGGGCGAGGGGATCTTCCGGGGCGGGTACTTCGCCACTGCCTCGGCGATGGCCTCGATATGATCCGGTCGCGAGCCGCAGCAACCGCCGATGATGTTCAGGAAGCCGTCTTTGGCGAAGCCCTCGATGATCTCGGCCATTTCTTCCGGGGTCTGGTCGTATTCACCGAATTCGTTGGGCAGCCCCGCGTTCGGGTGGGCGCTGACATAGGTGTCGGCCTTGCCAGACAACTCTTCCACGTAGGGCCGAAGGGCATCGGCGCCCAATGCACAGTTCAGGCCGACGGATATGGGTCTGGCGTGGGCGACCGAATTCCAGAAGGCCTCGGTGGTCTGCCCCGACAAGGTGCGGCCGGAGGCATCGGTAATGGTGCCGGAAATCATGATGGGCAGAGTCGTGCCGCTGTCCTCGAAATACTGCTGGGTCGCGTACAGGGCCGCTTTTGCGTTCAGCGTGTCGAAGATGGTTTCGATCAGGATCAGGTCGCAGCCTCCCTCGACCAGGCCTTCAACCGCTTCGTAATAGTTGTCGACAAGGGTCTGGAAGTCGACGTTGCGGTAGCCCGGGTTGTTGACGTCCGGCGAAATAGAGGCGGTACGGGATGTCGGGCCCACGGCGCCGGCCACAAAGCGCGGTTTATCGGGATTGCGGGCGGTGAAGTCATCCGCGATTTTCCGCGCCAGCTCTGCGGCGGCCACATTGAGTTCTTTGGCAATGGCTTCCAGGCCGTAATCCGCCTGGGAGAGCTGGGTGGAGTTAAAGGTGTTGGTTTCAATAATATCGGCGCCGGCCTCAAGATAATCCGCGTGAATATTGCGGAGCAGGGCGGGCTGGGTCAGGTTCAGCAGGTCGTTGTTGCCCTGGACTTCCCGATCATAGTCAGCGAACCGGTCGCCACGGAAGGCCGATTCATCCAGCTTGAGGTTCTGAATCATGGTGCCCATGCCGCCATCAAGCACGATGATGCGTTCTTTAAGAGCTTGAGACAGCTGCTCGAGGCGGGTTTTGCGATCGGTCATAGCAGTAGTTCCGGGTTTCGTGTTTGATTCAGAGGCGCGGGATGATAGCAAAAATGGGGGATGTCGTCCCGCCGACAGGTTCAAGTTCTGTCGGACATTGCATTTTTGCGGCTACCCTATAAAGCCTGACTATTTTACTGGGTCTTTCATGTTGGCGCGAACTCACTTAAAATAAATGGAGATTTCCAACAGAACTCGCAAACAGGTTGTAATTATGGCTCTGGTGACTGTGACAGACCCCGCTCGGGACTATCTCGCGCAACTTATCGAAAAGCAGGACGTGGAAGGCATGGGTGTCCGGATTTTCGTGACCCAGCCCGGTACCAAGAATGCCGAAACCTGTCTGGCTTACTGCCCGCCCAACGAGGTGGTTCCCACCGATGAGCAGGTGGACCTGGAAAAGTTCACGCTCTATCTGGACCATAATTCGGTGCCCTTCCTGGAAGAGGCCTATGTGGATTACTCGAAAGACCAGATGGGCGGCCAGCTGACCATCAAGGCCCCGAATGCCAAGGTTCCCAAAGTCGACGACGACGCGCCTCTGCCGGACCGTATCCAGTACGTGCTGGCGTCCGAGATCAACCCCAATCTTGCGGCCCACGGTGGCGAAGTTTCCCTGGTGGAAATCGCTGATGAGTCGATAGCGGTGCTGCGTTTCGGCGGCGGCTGCCAGGGCTGCAGCGCGGTCAGTCTGACGCTCAAGCAGGGCGTGGAAACAACCCTGCGGGAGCGTGTCCCGGAGATTACGGCAGTTCGTGACGTAACGGATCATTCCTACACCGAAAACGCCTACTATCAGTAATGGCTCTGCCATGCTGGTGAGCAGAAAAGCCGACAAATGTCGGCTTTTTTGTGTCTGTTCGGCCAATGCTGTTTCCAGTGTGGTCCCCCATGATCGTCACATACAGATGAACTCAGGGCATGTACCATGCCCTTCTGATGTGTGACTATTTTGTGATTGGGGCACCACTTGGTTGATGTAGCGCTTTTTTCCGTGCCATTGATGGCGGCTATCGTAGGCTGGTTTACCAACTGGCTGGCTATTCAGATGTCATTCTATCCGGTTCAGTTTGCCGGCTTCGGCGTTATTGGCTGGCAGGGCGTAATCCCCCGTAAAGCGGAGAAGATGGCCCACATCTGCATCGATCGTACGCTGCAGCAGTTCGGTGACCTCAATGCCGTTTATCAGGAACTGGAACCCGAGAAGATCGTCAAGCAGGTGGTCTCCCAGGTTGGTCCGCGCATGGACGAATACATTGACGAGGTGATGTACGAGCTGCAGCCGGTCCTCTGGGACAACCTGCCACTGTTTGTGCGCAATCGCATCTATCGCTGGGGCCGTGAGCAACTGCCGGGGCGGATTGAATCCCTGGTTGAGGACTTCGGCGACGATCTAAACGACCTGGTGGACCTGAAAGCATTGCTAAGCCGTGAGCTGGCCACCCACCCGGACCTGATGAACCGTATCTTCCAGCAGGCAGGGTCTGCCGAGCTGCAGTCGGTGATTACCCGCGGCGCCATTATCGGTGGCCTGCTAGGCGCCGTACTTGCGCCGCTCTGGGCCCGATACCCGGAGCCCTGGCTGCTCCCGTTGGGCGGTTTTGTGGTGGGTTTCCTGACCAACTGGATCGCGATTAACCTGATCTTTCGCCCGCTGCGGCCCCGACGCATTCTTTTCTGGAAAGTTCAGGGTCTGTTCCTCAGGCGCCAGCCGGAAATCAGTGATGTCTGGGCCAGGCTTGTGGCGGAGGAGCTGATCACAGTTGAGAAGGTGGCCGATGCCATGATTAACGGGCGGCATGGCGACCGGACCCGTGCCATTATCCAGAAACATCTTCGACCCCTGCTGGACAATTCGGTGATCATGAAGCTGACGGCACAGGTGACTGTGGGTATGACCGGCTACACCGACCTGAAAAAAGCCATGAACCAGAAAGCCGTGCTTGCCACATCGGATGTATTTAGTGACCCTGACTTCAACCGCGAACGGGCCCCGGTGGTGGCCGGTGTACTGGCCCAACAGATGAAAGCGCTGGGCCCGGAAGAGTTCCAGGATATTTTGCGCCCCGCGTTCAGGGAAGAAGAGTTGCAGCTGATGCTGGTTGGCGGTGTGCTTGGAATGCTGGCCGGTGCGATGCAGTTTTTGGCCTTCAACTATCTGTAGCGTTGCAGGTGGGAATTCAGAAGTTACAGGAGAATTGAGATGCCATTAGGATGGATGCTTCTGGCAGTTGCCGTTACTACCGCACTCACGGTTCTGATTGTGCTTGCCGGGTTCTGGGCAGCCGTTGTGAAGCCGTTTCTGAACCGCAAGGTAGATGACATTATCGAGGCGGCCAACCGCATTGAGCCGGGGGTCAAAAGAGGCGTCAGGGAAGGGGTGGAGGAAACCCTGCGGGATATTCCCGAGAATACCCTGAAGGAATCGTCGCGCCAGTTCAGGCGTTTCGGGTCCGGCCTTTTCGAAAACGGCCTGAGTAGCCTTCTGGGAGACGCACCACGATCATCGGATAAAAAATCCGACGACTGAACCGTCTAGAGACAGTTGGTGGGCCGGGGTAGCCCGGCAATTCGGCAGGCGGTTTTGGCAGGTGTGCCCGGAAACAGCTGCATCAGGTAGATGCTGTTGCCCTTTTCTTCGCCAAACCTTTCTTTAACTGCTTTTACAAACAGCCGATTCGAGGGCGGCGATACTTCATAATCTGCATAAAAATCACGCAGAAATTTGATGATTTCCCAATGATTGTCTGAAAGCTGGATGTTGTCTTCCGCGGCAATCACCTCTGCCACTCCGGAGTTCCACTGGGTAGCATCCTCCAGAAATCCCTCGTTGTTGCGCTCCGGCATTGGGTTATCCGTCATGGTTCACCAACTGATTACGTTTTCTGCTGTGGCCGTCAGTTCTACCATCTGTTCGAACGATACGCTCTGAAACCTTCCTGGTCTAACGGTGAGGCCTCGTGCCTCAAGGTCCGGCCCCAGTGCGAAACATTGTGCTCGTTCCAGCGTTTCGAGGTTCTCAGGTGCCTGAGCCACTGCCAGTACCCCGTTCTCGATCAAAAGCAGGCCGTCTTCCGGCCCCATGGCAGAAAGGCACAGCTGAAAACGGCTGTGCTCCGGCGATTTGTTGAGTATGTGCAGGGTTTTCAGTGCCATTATGAGTCCAGAGCCTAGCCGGCAAACGCGACATGATCGAAACGAGCGGTGAGTTCCGGGCCCGGATCCGCCAGCGTAACCTGGTCGAGCAGACTATTCTGGTCCAGCCCATATTGCTCACAGGCTGCCCGGTCTGCCAGCAACGCTTCTACGCCGAATATGGGGGCGGCGGCGAGGTTTTTCTCAACGGATTTCTGTTGCACTCCAGCCGCATCCTGGCCTTTACGAAGCCAGTTAACGCCAGGGCCGCAGAAAAGCAGTGATACCGGCTGGTCAAAGGCCGCTAAGGAGAAAGCCATATCCAGCGCCTCCCGGCCTTCCCAGGAGCCATAGGGGGCCTGGTCGATAATGATCAGTGTGGTCATGTCAGCCTCCCCGGTGGAAATACAGGACACGGGTTTGCGAGCTCACGCTATCAACCCATTCTCCGAGCCCGGCAATCTCGTAGGGAGTGCGCAGATTGCTGCTGGGCAGTTCGTAGCGCTTCATCTCCGATTCGTTGATCAGGCCCCGTCTCAGGGCTGAGGCGATGCACGCCACGGCAGGAATCCGGTTTTCCATCAGAAAGTCGGACCAGGCTTTGGAAAGGTTCAGCTCATCCGCGGGCGGAGCGCTGAGCCCGGATGCCAGGTGCACACCGTCACCGTAAAGGAACACCCGCTCGATACGCTTGTTGGCAGCCAGTGCCGCACGGGCAAAATTCAGAGCAGTACCGGGGGCCTGGGACGAGTAGGGCGCACCGGTGATCACCAACGCAAAAACCCCGGCAGGTGCCGGGGTTTCTTTCTGCTCGGGTGAGCGGTTCTTCATTCGTTGGAGAACGCGCCAATGAGGTGGAGCAGGCTTACGAACAGGTTGTAGATGTTCAGGTACAAGCCTGTAGTCGCAAGGATGTAGTTGGTTTCACCGCCATTCACGATGCGGCTGGTGTCATACAGGATGAAACCAGACATCAGGAACACGATGGCCGCACTGAGCGCCAGGCTGAAGCCGCTGATGTCAACGCCGAACATGCCGGCGACCATGGCACCAATGGCAGCCACAATGACAACCACAAGACCGGCAACCAGCATGCCCCGCATGAAACTGAAGTCTTTCTTGGTGGTCAGCACATAGCCTGACAGCGCAAAGAACACGATACCGGTGCCACCGAGGGCCTGCATCACAATCTGCGTGCCGTTAGACATGGCCAGATACATTGAAAGGATCGGGCCCAGTGAAAGACCCAGGAGGCCTGTGAAGGCAAATACAACGGCGATACCCGCGGAGCTGTTGGCGGTTCTTGGAAGAACAAACCAGATCAGCGCAAGCGCGCCCAAGCTGCAGCCGAGACTTGCACCCCGACCCATGTTGATAGACATGGATACGGCCGCCATTACGGCACTGAACAGCAGTGTCATGGCAAGCAGCGAATAGGTATTGCGCAATACTTTGGTCGCCTCAGGACTAATCGCGGCAGTGGCAGAACCACGGGCAATTGAAGTGCCCCGATTTTGCTGGACGTTATACTGTCTGTTTTCCATTCTGAGTCTTCTCCGGTTAATAGCAGCCATTTTAAACAGCTTTTGTGGCTCGGGAGCGTTGGGCGCCCCGTGCCTGATCTTACCTCTATACTAATGGTGAAATCCCAACTTTCAATCGTTTCTGACCATAAAGGCGCCGAAAGATTCCCCATGAGCCCATTAACTTACATTTATACGTTCGCCAGGGTCGAGAGGTATCAACCACACATCCAATCATGACTACGGATCATTGCAGGGCGTTGACAGCACAGGCGATTCCGGTATCATGCTCACCGCTGTCGCAATGACGGCTGTGGAAAAACGGTGGGCTGGCAGAGTGGCTTAATGCAGCGGTCTTGAAAACCGCCGAAGGTTAGTAGCCTTCCCGGGGTTCGAATCCCTGGCCCACCGCCACTTTTCCTATCCTTTCAGTTGCTTACATCCCTTTCTCGAAGTTTTCAAACGATACACGCTCCCTAAAAAAGCTGTTGAACAGCCGTCGTTCATTCTGGGCGTCCGCCAGGTCCGTGTAGGCGAACCGGATTGTTTGGCCGGGTAGTCGCTGGGCGAGGCGATGGCAATCCAGTGAGGCGATCACGCCGGGTTTGGGGTAGCCGCCGATGGTCTGGCAGTCGTTCAGCAGAACGATCGGCTGTCCATCCCCGGGAATCTGCACCGCGCCTAACGCAATACCTTCCGAAATAATGCCCGGTGGTACCTCTTTCATTGGCTTCCCGCTCAGACGAAATCCCATCCGGTCGGACTGCTGGGTCAGCTCGTATTCTTCTGTGGTCAGCCTCAGCAGGTCGTCCCGGCTGAACTGATTGAACTGGTAGCCGGGAATCAGGCGAAGGGTAAGCTCTTCCCGGTAATTCGGTCGGAAGGCTTCCGGCACTTCACGATGGGCGGTGGTGCCGATGTTCCTGTTGGCAATCAGGTACATGTCCGCCGAAATGGGGTCTATCCCTTCTATTTTCTCTCGCGGCACTACGGACTGGCTGCCGAACCATTCGGGGCTGTTGAGGCCGCCTGGTAAAGCCAGATAAAGAATCCGGCCGCAGTCTGAGTGGCCGATGGAAAGCTCGTCTCCGGCCTTAAGTGCAATCGTTCGCCACTGGCTGATGGCTGATCCGTTAAGTTCAATGTGGGCGTGGGCGCCGGTGAGCGCGACGGTGATATCGGTTTCGGCGCGAGCCTGAAAGCCGCCAAGCATGATTTCAAGGCAGGCGGCGCCGGGCGGGTTATCAAGAAGGCTGTTTGCCCAATTGAAGGCGTGAAGATCCAGCGCACCGCCCACGGCCAGGCCGTGTTGTCTGTATCCGTAGCGGCCGGTGTCCTGAACGGTCGCGCTGGCGCCGGGGCGGATGACCCGCAACGCCGGGGCTGAAGGGCTCAAAGCTCGCCTCCACGTTCCAGATAGTCTTCCCGGCTTATCGAATAGAAGCGGACTTTGTCCCCAATGCGCAGTAGTGAAAGTTCGTTGCGATCAAACAGGCGGGTAGGGCATCGACCGATAAGCTGCCAGCCACCGGGTGAACTGACCGGATAGACCGCCGTCTGGCGATTGGCAATGCCCACGCTGCCCCGGGGAACCTGCTTACGGGGTGTGTCGAGGCGTGGGTGGGCAATGGCCGGGTCCACTTCACCCATAAAGGCAAAACCCGGTGCAAACCCCATGGCATAAACCTGGCAGGTAATCGCGGTGTGGCGCGAAATGACCTCGTCCACCTCAAGATCGCAGGCTTTCGCCAGGGCTGCCAGGTCCGGCCCGGATTCCTCACTGTAATAGACAGGCAGTTCGATGGTGCGGGTTTCATCACTCGGCTCATCCTGAGAGCCCGGCACCGATTGCTCCTGCCAATGCTCCAAAACCTGTCTGACGGCGGTGGTCGCCTGCCTGAAATCAAGCTGATCGGGATCATAAACAACGAGAAGGCTGGTGTAGGACGGAACCAGGTCCTGCAGCCAGGGCCAGCGCCGGGATTCCATCAGCTGGCAAAGCGCACGAAGCTTGCCCGGTAGATCATCGCGGATGTCTTCCGCGACGCAAATCAGCAGCGTGTTTTCTGAAACCTGGCTAATCATGCCTGAGGCGTGGAGTCGAGGGTGTCCCTGATCTGGCGGATGGCAGCGAGTGCGCCTTCGGTGTCTCCGTGCACACAAAGGCTGTCAGCAGGCAGATCAAGCCATTGGCCAGAGGTACTTTTTACTCCGCCCTTGTGGGCAAATGACAGCGCCTGAGCCACGATTGCCTCAACCGACTGGTGTACTGCACCGGGCAGCCTCCGGGATACAAGCTGTCCTTCGTCGTCGTAGGCCCGGTCGGCAAAGGCTTCCAGCAAAACCGGTATGCCAACGTAATTGGCCAGTTTCCGGTGGCGTTCGTGGTGTACGGTGGCGGGGATCATTAGCGGAAGGGTGCTGTCGTACTTGTGGATCGCGCTCATGACCGCTT
This sequence comes from Marinobacter halotolerans, assembly GCF_008795985.1. Taxonomy (NCBI): domain Bacteria; kingdom Pseudomonadati; phylum Pseudomonadota; class Gammaproteobacteria; order Pseudomonadales; family Marinobacteraceae; genus Marinobacter; species Marinobacter halotolerans. The sequence continues at coordinate 915,198 of NZ_VMHP01000002.1, forward strand.
CCAGTGTGGACATGTCCCGCATCATGTCGTTGTTCAGGGCCCCGTGGGGTTTCACATAAGAGAGTGTCAGCCCCTCTGCCCGGCAGATACCCTGCAAGGCCCCGAGTTGATAAAGCATCAGGGCTTCGATCTCTTCCGGCGTGTGAGGTATTGAACGGCGCCCGAATCCAGGCAGATCGTGGTAGGAAGGATGGGCGCCGATTTCAACGCCGTGGGATGCGGCCAGCGCCACAGTCTTGCGCATGACGCTGGTGTCGCCGGCGTGGAACCCGCAGGCGACATTGGCCATGTCGATCAGTGGCATCACTTTTTCATCCTGGCCCATCTGCCAGGCTCCGTAACTTTCACCAAGATCGCAGTTGAGCTTCATTACATATCCCGGCCCGGATACTGGGCGTTTTTCTGGGCTTCGGCCCGCTCGAGTCGTGCTGCAAGTTCCTCCGGGTTATTCTCCGGCACCTGCCAGCCCTGAAGGTTGTCCTCGATTAGCTGGGTCAGGGCCTTGATGTGCCCGTGGCTCGCATTAAGCGCGGGGATGTAGCTGAATCCTTCGCCGCCGCCTTCCATAAAGTACTCCCGGTTTTCTTCGTCGATTTCCTCGACGGTTTCCAGGCAGTCCGAGGAAAAACCGGGGCAGAACACATCGATGGACTTTACACCCTTGCCCGCAAGGGCTTTCAGGGTCTCATCGGTGTAGGGCTGGAGCCATTCCTCGCGACCGAAGCGTGACTGGAACGTTGTCATATACTCATCTTTGCCAAGACCGAGCTTTTCTGCAAGTAGCCGGGAGGTCTTGTGGCATTCACAGTGGTAGGGGTCGCCCTTCATCAGGTATTTCAGAGGCACGCCGTGGTAGGACAGGATCAGTTTCTGGTTGCGGCCGTGCTCTTCCCAGTGCGCCCGGATATGGTCCGCCATGGCTTCGATGTAAGGCGGGTAGTCCGGATAATGGGAAATGAATCGCAGATCCGGCAACCAGCGGCGACGGGTAAAGTCGTGGGCAATGGCATCAAAAGTGGAGGCCGAGGTGGAAGCGGAATACTGCGGATATAGTGGCAGCACCAGCAGCTTGCGGACGCCCTGGTTCTGAAGCTCGTTAAGCACCTTGCCAATGCCGGGATTGCCGTAACGCATGGCAAACGCCACCACCACGTTGTTGCCGTGCCGTGCCTGAAGCTCCTTGCGGATGCCTTCTGCCTGCTTGGCGGTGTGCAGCAACAGCGGCGATCCTTCCGGCTGCCATACGCCGGAATAGGCCTTTGCGGAACGCTTCGGGCGGATGCGCAGAATGATGCCGTGAAGGATCAACCACCAGAGCGGGCGGGGCAGTTCGACGACTCTCGGGTCCCAGAGGAACTCACCCAGATAGCGGCGCAGTGCAGAAGGCGTGGGCGCGTCCGGCGTGCCGAGGTTGGTAACCAGAACGCCGATTTTCTCCGGATGATCGTGGCTGAAGTCTGTGGTGCCCGTGAACTGCATGGTTGTGGATCCTGATGAAGGTGCGACTCGGGGAATGCGTGAACCCTATTTGCCGGACTGCTGGGACATCCTTGGTGCCAGTCCGCTGATATCGTAGCCAGCATTACGGGCTTTGCCGACAATGTCTTCTACGGATTCGCGGCGGGCAGTACTCAGGGCCCAGAGAACCGTGCAGCGGGTTCCGCTGCGGCAGAAGGCAAGTACGGGGGCGTCTGCTTCGCGGATCATTTCATCAAAGTGGTCCACGTCGGAATCGAGGATGTTACCGGACTCTACTGGCTGATAGACGAATGTCAGGCCATGCTCCCGGGCAGCCGTCTCAATGTCAGCCATAGCAGGCTGGCCGGGCTCTTCCGCATCCGGCCGGTTGGCGACCAGTGTCTTGAAGCCGAGCCTGGCCAGTTCCGGGATATCTTCCACCCTGATCTGCGGTGCTACGGCAATGTGGTCGTCAATCGGTCTGATGTCCATGTGTGCTCCTGAGCGTTCGGAAGTTGGTGTCATCATGCCACAGCAGGCCACGACTGTCAGAGCCCGCTGGGTAAACCGGTCAACTCTGGCTGCGACGTTTCTCGAGCAGTTCGAATACCGCCATCCCCGCAAGCATGGCGATCACAAATACAACGGCCTTGTGTTCTCCAGCGCCCATTGCAACCAGCCCCGGACCGGGGCAGAAGCCGGCAAGCCCCCAGCCCGCGCCGAAAAGCACGCTGCCCACGACCAGGCGGATGTCGATATCGCTTTTTGTGGGCAGCCGGACGTCTCCACCGAGCAATGTCTGTCCGCGTTTGGCGGCCAACCGGAAGGCCACGATACCAACCACAATGGCCCCGACCATCACCAACGCGAGGGATGGGTCCCATTGACCGGCCAGATCAAGAAAGCCGAGAACCTTCTCCGGGTTGGCCATTCCGCTGAGTAGAAGGCCAATGCCGAACGTCAGTCCCGCGATCAAGGAAAACAGAGTAAAGGCCATGGCTCAGAAACCTCCGATAAGGTGACGGATCACGTAGACGGTGATGAATCCGGCCGCCATGAAGGTGGCGGTCGCAACCAGAGAACGTGGGGATAGGCGGGATATCCCGCAGACGCCGTGGCCGCTGGTACAACCCGAGCCATAACGGGTGCCGATGCCCACAAGCAGGCCTGCCGCGATGATCACCGGATAGCCGGCATTGATCTGGATGGGCGGCAACCCCGCGAACATCATCCATGCCAGCGGGGCAAGAACCAGGCCTGCAACGAAAGCCGCCCGCCACGGAATGTCCGTGGGCGATGTTGTGAGAATGCCTCCCAGAATTCCGCTGATACCAGCGATCCGCCCGTTCAGCAGAAGCAGGATAGCAGCAGCAACGCCGATTACCGCGCCACCGGCGAGTGCGGTCCAGGGTGTGAATTGCGCCCATGCAACGTCAATCATGACTTTTCGCCTCGTAAATATAGTTATGCCAAACAGGTCTAAGTATATAACCAAAGAAACGCAAGGAGAAGAAGAAGCAGAATAGCGGCCACAAAAAAGCCCGGCACTGATGGCCGGGCAGAGGCGTGCGAGTAGTATCCATGAAAGACTTCCAGACAACCGACGTCAGCAGGGACATCGGTATGAGTAAGTATTGTCTAAAATCTGCACAGTTCAAGCGAGGTCGCCGCTTTGTTTGATCACATTTTTTCATATTCAGGCAGTGCTTATACCAATGCGCGCCACAGCGCGATTTGAGATCCAGGAAGGCGGATCGAGCCGTCGGCGTATTTCCACAATGAACTGAAATCACCACTGGCCTGTAATACAATGAACCACGTGCCCAGTTAACGCATTTTGAGGGTTTTGCATGTCTGAAGATAACGATCAAAAGCCGGATTCTGATCAGGGTCAGGAAACCGACGACCAGCTCGCCGGGCGAATCAAGGGGTCTGCAAGGCAGATCTGGCTCGCGGGTCTGGGAGCCTATACCAAAGCGGAAGACGACGCCGGTCGGTTTTTCGAGCGTCTGGTTCAGGAAGGAGAGCAGTTGGAAACCAAAACCCGCGGCGTGGTGGAAAAGCAGATCCGTTCGGTAGAAGACCGGGTGGGCGATGTGCGCCAGAAAGCCACGGGTACCTGGGACCGGCTGGAAACCATGTTTGACGAGAGGGTATCCGGCGCCCTGCGCAGGCTAGGTATACATCGTCGTGATGAGATAGAGGCGATGGAGCGACGTATCCAGGCCCTGGAAGCAGAGATCCACAAGCTGCGGGAAAAAGACGAGGAACGGTCCGAGGAAGAATGATCAGGCATCGCCTGATCAGTTCAGGTAGTCCTGGCTCATCATCGCAATCTGTTCCTGTTCGTCTTTACCAAAGTAGGGCAGCATCAGGTACATCATCTGGTAGACCCCCCGTCCGGGATCAACGGCATCCCGATCGTCCAGATGTGAAAGGCTGTCGAAACTGCTCCAATAACAAGCGGTTAGTGTCAGTTGTTGGCATAGAGCATTAAGTTCGCCATCGCTAATGGTCATCAATTTCTGGCGACGGAAGCTTTCACAGAGGGTGCGAAAGCCGTCTGTTTTCTTCTTCAGGATCCGGCGGAACCGGGTTTGCAGCTGGTCGTACCGGGACAGCACATTGACCAGATCCTGGTAGAGAAAGCGATAGCGGGCGACCGTCTCGAATAGCAGATGCAGGAAGAAGCTGTGCTGGTCCAGGGAAATATCCGCATCTTCGGGTACCGCAAGCAGATCGACCATCTCATGCTCGTAGCTGTCGAACAGTTCTTCAACGATATCGCCCTTGCTTTTGAAATGGTAATACAGATTACCCGGGCTGATATCCAGCTCGTCGGAAATCAGAAGGGTGGTCACGTTTGGCTCGCCAACACTGTTGAACAGCATAAGGCTGGCGTTGAGTATGCGATCCCGGGTTTTGACTTTTTTCATGTCCGGCGCCCGATCTGACGATTAGAGATCAAAGCTGGCCCACACCGGACAGTGGTCCGATGGCCGCTCCATGGCACGGATATCATAGCTTACACCTGCCGTCCTTGCGCGGGCAGCCAACTGTTCACTGGCCATGATTACATCGATTCTCAACCCGCGCCTGGGATCACGCTCGAACCCGCGGCTGCGATAGTCAAACCAGCTGAAGGTGTTGTCCTCATCGGGATGAAGTTTGCGGAACACGTCTGTCAGCCCACGGCTTTGAACCTGGGCAAACCACTCCCGTTCTTCCGGCAGAAAGCTGCACTTGCCCTTGCTTAGCCAGCGCTTGACGTTATCCGCGCCAATGCCGATGTCCTTGTCAGTTGGGGAGATGTTCACGTCGCCCATCACCATCAGGTCGTCGGTTTTTGGCTTTATCTCGTCCACGTAGCGCATCAGGTCAGCGTAGAAACGCTCTTTGGCCGGGAATTTCACCGGGTGGTCCCGGCTCTCGCCCTGGGGGAAGTAGCCGTTGATCACCGTCAGGGTGCGGCCATTTACCGTAAATTCGGCGCTAATCAGTCGACGCTGGGCATCTTCCGGATCCCAGGGATAGCCCTTTTGGACCTTGTCTGGTTCTTGTCTGGAGAGCAGGGCGACGCCGTAGTGGGTTTTCTGGCCGGAAAAGTACACGTGGTACCCCAGATCCCGAATTGCCTGCTCGGGGAACTCTTCGTCGGTGACCTTGGTTTCCTGAAGACCGATCACGTCGGGGTTGAGACTTTCGATCACGGCTTCGAGCTGGTGGAGGCGAGTACGGATACTGTTGACGTTGAACGATACGAACATCATTGGCGATCAGGCCCCTGGCATGCTTCAGTGGATAAAATCGTAGAAACAGAATCCTACCACACCGTGGGCCGGGGCTGGCTTTGGCCCACGGGTCTTATTCAGCGCGTCAGTTCACATTCCGGTGTTGTATTGATCGCATAGCGGATGTGGGCGTTGTAGTTGGTGTCTTGATTCTTGCGTATATTGGTCAGGCCGAGATAGTCCGTAAGAAGCCCCTGGGCGTTGTAACCCAACAGGATCGGGTCCACCAGCCAGCCGATGACCATGCTGGAGGGACGGATGCGGAAGGTATGAGCGGCACCGATGCGGGTGTCGCTGTGGGGTTCAAGAACAAATCCGTAGTAGTCCCCGCGGGTGGGCGCAACCATCTCGAATTGCACGGATTCCCCTTCGTTTACCAGCCTATTCCAGGACTGGCGGACCAGATTATCAAAACCCGCGTCGGCGACCAGGGAAGGCGTAATATTCAGGGTCGACTTTTCCGTCGCTCCCGAGGGCGACTGCCAGATAACCCGCAGCGTCTCGTCATTCTGGTTGATGAGCTCTACCACCTCGGAGAAGTCCGGCTGCCTGAATGTCACCGTCGGCCTGAGGACAGACTGTCCATACCGCAGGGTTTTTGTGGCAAAGGTGTCGGAGCCATCGCGTGTGTAATCCACCGACTGGCTTTGGGGAACGAACAGATCGTCAGTGCAGGTACCACTGACGGTATGTGCTTCCCGGTAGATGGGCTCGCCACCGTCGATGGGCTTGGCGGTTCCCACAAACCGTAGGTCTGCAGCTATCGCAAAGGCGGGCAGTGTCAGCAGCGCAAAAAGAGTCAATGTTTTCATTGCACCAGCTCCGGATACAGCGTTTTACGAATGTAAAGCAGAAGGGGAAACACGATAAACCAGCCCAAAGCCAGAGCCGCCAATGACAGGGTCAGATCCGGCAACTGAACCGCACCCATCTTGCTGGCGGACCAGTAGGCGAACGGGCCGGCAATCGGCGCACAGACATAGGGCAACCAGGGTTTGCTGCCTATCCAGGACAGCGAATGGGACAGGGTGGTGGTAAAAGCCGCCCAGAGCCCAAGTATCCAGATAGGCGTGAGCTGAAACCCACTAACGCCGTTGTCCATGACGCCAGTATTAAACCAGATGCCGTCCAGCACCCCGCCCAGCACAGTACCCACACCGATAAACTGGAGCTCGCTCATTCGAGCCTGGCTGATGAAGGCCAGATGGACAGTCACCAGTGCCACAACGAACCCCACCGCGGCAAGCCCGGGATAGAGCACACAGGCGAACCAGCCGGCCTGGAACAGCACGAAGTTGATGACGTTACGTACAGTATCGGACTGAATCATACGCTGAGAATGGCCTCGCGCTTGTTACCGGGCTTGGCAAACACGATCTGTGATACGCCGATTGCCCGCTCGCTGAACCCGGCCTCGCAATAGGCAAAATAGAACTGCCACAGACGACGGAAGGCGTCGTCATAACGGGTTTTGTCCAGGGAATCGATGTTAGCCATGAAGCGCTGGCACCAGTCGTTGAGGGTGCGGGCATAATGATAACCGATGTCTTCGGCATGGGTCATCAGCAGATCCGAGCCGGTTCTCACGGAGCCCAGAATGGCGCCAAACGACGGAATGAAACTGCCCGGGAAGATAAAGCGCTGGATAAAATCCACGTTCTTCAGGGCCCGTTCATAGCGCTGTTCGGGCATGGTGATTGCCTGAACCAGGGCCAGGCCCGTGGGCTTCAGCAGGCGGCTGATCTGGGAGAAGTAGCTGTCCAGAAACTGCGGCCCAACGGCTTCGATCATTTCAATGGACACCAGTTTGTCGAACTGGCCTTCCAGGTCACGGTAATCATCGAACAGCAAGGTGATACGGTCTTCCAGGCCTTCGGCCGCGACCCGTTCACGGGCCAGTTCCAGCTGTTCCCGGGAAATGGTAGTGGTGGTTACCTTACAGCCGTAGTGCTTGGCGGCGTGGATGGCAAAGCCGCCCCAACCGGTGCCAATCTCGATGACCTCATCGTCTGGCTGCAGGTCCAGTTTGCGGCAGATTGTGTCCAGCTTGTGCACCGCCGCTTCTGCCAGCGTCGCGTTCTCGCTCGGGTAAATGGCTGAGGAATACATCATGGTGGGGTCGAGGAAGGTCTCGAACAGGTCGTTGCCCAGGTCATAGTGGGCGCTGATGTTCTTCCGCGACCCGTCCCGGGTGTTACGGTTCAGCCAGTGCAGGCCTTTCAGGGCCGGTTTGGTGACCCAGCTGAAACGGTCTTCAAACTGGTTCATCAGGTCGACATTGCGGGTAAAGAAGCGCAACAGTGCCACTAGATCGGGAGTCGACCAGTCGCCCGCCACGAAGGCCTCTGCGGCACCGACGCTGCCGCCGGTCAGAAGGTCTTTCCACGTACTCTGGTGGTGAACAATCAGCTCGGCCGCGGGGAAGCGGGAATCGCCGTCCCCGAACGTGAGGGAATCAGTACCCTCGTGGACGGTCAGAACACCCTGCTGAAGCCGGGAAAGCTGCTGGCACACCAGAGATCTGGCCACACGGCTGGTGACGGTGGCACGGGTGCCACGGTCAGCCGATTCAAACTGCGTATTCAGGTTCTCCATGAACTTACCTTTCCGGTTGTTCCAGTTGTCTTTGTGCTTGTCTGTGAGCCCGAGTCGTCGGGCGACACCGTTTGCCCCGAATCGTCCGAGCCGCGCCGGAAATCCGGATCCTTCCCGGGCAATTTATCGGGATGGGTGAAAAAGCGTGCCCCCTTGAGTTTCAGTTTCAACGCGTGCCAGTAAATACCGGCAGTCACCTTGAAGGCTTCCAGCGGAAACTGTCTCAGGCTTCTGTGGAGGGTTTTACGATCCAGCGGGGTGCGCTGGACCACCAAGGTTGCGTCAAACTGTTTCTCGTCGTCCTGCAGCACGTTCATGTGGATCCGCAGTTCCGGCCCACGAAAGCTGAAGGTCCAGCGGTAGTGCTGGTTCATGGGGTTGAACGGTGAGACGTGGAACCGTTTGCTGAATTCGAAGCGCTCGCTACGCCATTCTGTTGGCGAAGCGGGTTGTTGCCGACGGGTTTCGAGGCAGTAGGTGTGCCGTTCTTTCCAGGGGGTGTTGGTGATCTGGGCAAGGATTACCCTGGGAACAGCCCCCTCCGACGGCGAATCACCGCGGTCATAACAGAAATAGAAGCTGACCGGGTTGAACACGTAGCCAAAGTACCGTGGATGGGTGATCAACTGAACCGCGCCATCGGGGCGCCAGCCTGTGGCAGTTTCGACGCGGTCGCAGACTGCGTCCAGAACAGGGGCGCCCTGGTCCGGTTCCAGATAGTCCTGACGACGCAGGGACAGCCAGTTGAACTTTTCCAGGGAGAAAAAAGGGCTAATGGCGGTGATGGAATCCCATTCCCGCAGGTCCAGCGCCAGCATGCCGGTGTGGTAGCTGAACTCATGGTTCACCGGCGCCTTTCGGCGGTGGCGAATGGAACCCTCCAGCCACTGGCTTTGAAGCCGCGATTCAACGATGTGCCGGCCCCAGTCGGCGGTCATGGCTAAAGCTCCACTCCGAAGGCTCGGGCGACCCGCAGTGCGCTGCAAACGCCGTCCTCATGGAAACCGTTGAACCAGTAGGCGCCGCAGAAATGGCTGCGGTTCTGGCCGCCAATCTCGTCATATCGGTTCTGCGCCGCAACGCCCTCAAGGCTGAACACCGGATGCGCATATTCGAAGCGCTTGATGATCTTTGCCGGGTCAATATCGTGTGCGCGGTTAAGCGTGACGCAGAAGGTTTCCGGCGCATCGTGAAAATTCTGCAGAATATTCATGTTGTAGGTGACGGAAACCGGCTCGGTGCTGTGCCCGGGTATAAAGTAGTTCCAGGCGGCCCAGGCGCGACGGTTGGAGGGCAGTACCGAGCTGTCGGTATGCAGCACAACGTCATTATTCTGGAAGGGGATGGCCCCCAGAATACTGGTTTCCGCGGTGGTCGGGTCTTTGATCATTTTCAGCGCCTGGTCGCTATGGCAGGCGAATACGACCTGGTCGAAGCGCTGCTGCTCGCCATTTACCTCAACCGTCACCCCCTCCGCATCGCGTGTGACGGCCGACACCGGGCTGTTCAGATGCGTGCGCTCGCCCAGCCGGTCCATCATCGCCCGTACGTAGGTAGCCGAGCCGCCGGAGATTACCCGCCAGGTGGGGCGATCATCCACTGAAAGCATGCCGTGATTGTTGAAAAACTGCAGGAAAAAGCGGATGGGGAACTGTTCCAGCACAATTTCCGGCGCAGACCAGATAGCAGCGCCCATGGGTACGATGTAATAGTTCCGGAAATACCGTGAATAGCCGTTGCGGTTGAGGTATTCGCCCAGGGTTTCTTCATCGTTGATGGCGCCGGAGGCCAGATCTTCCCGGGATTCGTTATTGAACCGCAGGATCTCGCGAATCATTTTCAGAAAGGGAAGGTTCAGTACGTTGGAGCGCTGGGCGAACAGGGTGTTCAGGCTGGTTCCGTTGTACTGAAGGCCCGAGGAATGGCAGTCAACGCTGAAGCTCATATCACTCACTTCCGAGGCAACCCCCAGACGATCCATCAGCTTCATGAAATTGGGATAGGTCCAGTCATTGAACACGATAAACCCTGTGTTCACAGGCCATTCCTTGCCACCGGTTTCTACCATTTCAGTGTTGGTGTGGCCACCGGCGTAGTCGCCCGCTTCGAACAGTTCGACGTCATGATGTTCCGCCAGCAGCCAGGCAGTTGTGAGACCAGAAACGCCTGCACCAATGACGGCGATTCGCTGGCGGGAGTTGCTCATTCAATATTCCTTGAAAAATTTGCTTATAAAGTCTGTTAAGTACGGTCTGATTAGTTCTGCTGACGGCTCATGCTTGCGGACATGCGGTCGATCAGCCCCTGGGGCAGGGCTCCCAGAATTTTCAGGCTCCAGGTAAATCGCTTCGGAAAGGCAATTTCCCGCTTTCCCTTCTGAAGTCCCTTGACAATACGGTCCGCTGCATCCTCCGCAGACACCAGAAATGGCATGGGGAAGTCGTTCTGGTCGGTCAGCGGTGTTTTTACGAACCCGGGCGATACGACCACGACATCAATACCTTCAGCCGCCAGATCCGCACGCAGCGCGTGGGCAAAATAAGTCAGCGCCGCCTTGGAAGCGCCATAACCCTCGGCGCGCCCAAACGGGAACCACCAGGCTGAAGAACTCACGATCACCAGCGTGGCCTTCTTGCCTTTCTTCACCGTGCGACGAAGGGCGGGCAGGGCAATATCCAGGCTGCGGGCTGTTCCCACTACGTTGGTGGTGACGTTTTTCTCAATAACCTCACTGTCGTACTGACTGATGTCCAGGTACTCGCAGGTGCCGGCGTTCAGCACTGCCATATCCAGATCGCCATTGGCTTCCAGTAAGCCTGCAATAGAAGCCAGTTCCTCGCGATTGGTGGTGTCGGCGCGGGCAGTGGTCACCCGTTCTCCGCCGAAGGTCTTCAGCTCATCCAGTGCTTCCTGCCGGCGCCCGGTCACAATCAGGTGATGGCCCTGTTGCAGCATGGCTTTGGTCACGGCCTCACCGATACCCGAACTGGCGCCGGTGATCCAGATGTTAGAAGGTGTCTGCAAGTGTTGATTCATCCCGCCTGGCTCCTTATCCAGCGAATGGCTTTACCCAGTACCGGAAGGTTTTCATACAGCAGTTGTCCAACGTCGAAGTAGTCCCGGTGACTGGTCACTTTCCCGTTGGAAATCTTGAGCTGGCTGATACCGTCCACGTTCACCTGGTGTCCGTTGCGAATGCGCTTGTGGCGCAGGCGCATGATCCAGGGAATGCACACGTCACGGCCGTTGATCACCGGCTCACCGAAATCGAAATGACAGGAAATCACGTTGGCGTAGGCACCGGAAAAGTACTCCACCAGTTCGTCGATTCCCTCTACAGCAGAGAACGGATCCCTGAACATGACGTCGTGGCTGTATACATCGCGAATGTCACGGATATTGCCAGCGGACAGGTTGTTGAACAGCTGCTTGAACTTTTTGAGCGCGTCAGTAACCGAAGCGCTACCTTTACTCATTTCAATGACTGAGGCAGTGCTCATTTTGACTTCCTCCTGGTCCTGTCGAGTTGGCGGGTTTCTTCCTGAATGTGTTCGGGAATCGGTTTCATGTCCCAGATAATCCCCAGTTTGGACAGGACCCACAATCCATACCAGGTCATGTCGATTTCATACCACCGGAATCCCTGCCGGACCGACTGGGGCCAGCGGTGGTGGTTGTTGTGCCAGCCTTCTCCCAGTGTAATCAAGGCAAGCCAGCCATTGTTGCGGCTGTCGTCCGGAGTTTCGAACCGGCGCTTGCCCCAGACGTGGGACAGGGAGTTAATCGATACTGTTGCATGGAAAAGCACAACCGTAGAGATAAAGAAGCCCCACACCAACAACTGCAGCCCGTTAGTGCCCAGGTGCGGCGCTGTGGCCGCAAGAAGCTCGCCCAGACCGTAAATACCCAAGGCGGCAGCGGTGGGAACCAGTGAGTCAAACCGGTTAAGGAACTTGAGTTCCGGAAAGCGCATCCAGTCTTTCACCCGGCGTTCGTCCATGGCGAATCCGGCGTCACAAGTGAACCAGCCCACATGGGACCACCAGAAACCTCCCTGGTGCGGCGAGTGCAGGTCTTCTTCGCGATCAGAATGCTGGTGGTGGTGACGGTGATGGGCCGCCCACCAGAGCGGGCCGCGCTGGGCTGCACTTGCCCCGAGCAGCCCGAACAGAAACTGTGCTACGCGGCTGGTCTTGAACGTTTTGTGGGCAAAATAGCGATGGTAGAAGCCGGTAATCGCGAACATCCGGATAACGAAGAAGCCGGCCGCAAAAGCAATGGCAAAGGCGCTTGTTCCGGTTACCAGAACCAGCAGGCAGGCAAGGTGTAATGCGATAAAAGGAAGAACTCGGATAACGTTGAACGATCGTGATTCGGTGTCCAGGTGATCCGAACCTGCGGCCGAATCGAACCACCTCAGAATGTTTGTCAGCCAGTTTTGCACTCGGGTCATACCCTGCTTGCCTTTTGTTTCATGGTTTAAACTATAACGCGCCCATTCATACGTTTATTCACCCGCTTCTGGATGCATCCTGAATGATGATTAACAATTCTCAGTCTTCCCCAAATTTACGTTCTATCGCGGTCATCGGTTCAGGGCTTGCGGGGCTTACCTCCGCACTTTTGCTCCAGGAACAGGGGCATCAGGTCACCGTTTTTGAAAAAAGTCGGGGCCCCGGCGGACGCCTGGCGGCCAAGCGGGTTGACGGTGGCTCCGCCGATATTGGCGCTCAGTATTTCACAATACGTAACCCGGCGTTTTATCAGTTTCTGGATGAACATGCCGGAACCGATGCTTATGCACCCTGGCAGGGACGTTTCGGGTATCAGACCGCGCCGGGGCAGTGGGAGCCGTTTCCGGATGAGACTCGCTACGTCGGCGTACCCAGAATGACCGCCATTACCCGGGCCCTGTCTGCAAAGACTGATATGGTTGCCCAGACCCGGATTGCCAGGCTGGAAAGCGATGAAAACAAGACTTGGGTACTGGTATCCACCGAGGACGAACGCTTCGGGCCTTTTGACGCTGTCATCGTCACCGCACCTCCGGCCCAGGCACAGGACCTGCTTGCCGACAGCAAGCTGGTTGACCTGGCGGCGGAGCTGGATGAGCCGGTTCGCCATGTGCAGCCGTGCTGGTCCGTGGCCGTACACTTTTCCCGGCCACCGTTCGAAAGCTATGAGGGAATGCGGGTAAAGAGCGACCTTCTCAGCTGGGTGGGCAACAATTCCAGCAAGCCGGGCAGGGATGACGCCGGACAATGGTGGGTACTCCACGCGTCCTCCGACTGGTCCCGGGCCAATGTCGACAGGCCGGCGGAACAGGTGGCCGGTGACATGATTCGCGAATTTCAGTCTGTCACCGGCTCCCGACAGGAGCCGGATAACGTGGTCACTCATCGCTGGCTGTATGCAAAATCCTCTGACACCGATACGCCGGGCCACCGCTGGTTTGCGGACCAGCGAATCGGACTGGCAGGAGACTGGCTCAGTGGCGGCCGCGTTGAGGGTGCATTTAATAGTGCCAGCGGCCTGGTCGATGCCATGGGCAATATTTCCGGTTAGCGGTCCCTGGTGGATGCAGGTGGTGTGTAGAAATGGGTGATGGTGCCGTCCTGAAATTTGCTGAAAAACGCGCTGACCTCGGTAATCTTCTTCAGCGAGCGTGAGCGGTTGATGGGGTCTTTCACGAGCACCTTGATACCGTTGAAGTTGTCCTGAATATTGGAAAAGCGCGCCCGCATCGAGCAGGTCACCACCTCGTCGGGGTCCAGCGCCAGTTGGGATGCCAGCCAGCGACTGTGATCTTCGATCCCCTGGGCGGTAAGGTCCTCTCTCGTGTCGAGGTGGTTGAGCTTAACCCGGTCGACAATACAGCGGGAAAAACTGCGGGGGTGGTTGCGGGAGACTTTCCGGAAGGCCTCCCAGAAAAAGCTGTCTGTCAGGTCGGCAAAATGCCGCATATCGCTGAGGCAGGTATCAACCCAGGCGAACATGTCTGGGTCGTCCAGCACTTCATTGATTGCCTCGCGCAGCAGCCAGTCAAAACCGAGCGCCGTTTTGTGGGCGTAGACCTTGCGGTACATCTGGTGACGGCTATAAACGAAATCTTCAAGCGCCCCAAGGCCCTTCTGGGTAATGGCCAGTCCCAACCAGGGCTCCCGCACGTCCCAGCCGAACCGCAGGTTGCTGAGCAGGTGGTCCAGATTGAAGCCACCAATCGTCACGGAGGAATGAAACCCGTCCCTTAGCATGTAATCCGCCCGATCCGCATCGATTTCACCGGAGACAATGGATGAAAGCAGATCCATTACCAGTCGCGGCGTGTCGGATTTGCTGAGAACGCCGGATTCTGCATCCTCGCCGGCAATAAAGTGCCAGAAGGTGCGGGCGTGCTGACAGAAGGTTTCGCTGGGCTGGACGTCGGTGGTTTCCATTATCCCGATGACGTCCCGGGCATCCAGGCCGGCTTCTGCCATGGATACCGCCGACAGAACGTCGTGGGCCACCCGCACGGAATAGTGCTCATGCTCCAGTTCGTGGGGCTTTTCGCTGTGATAGACGGTGTAGTCCGCATCTTTCCAGAGCTCTTCAAAACGCTCGGGCCGGGCCATCAGCTCGTGGATGCGTCGGGCCTGGGTGAACTGGTGGGAGAAACTGGAATGCCCGCTGTCATGCAGCAAGCAGCCGAGGCGGATGATTTTGGCAAGATAATCAATCGCATCCAACTGATTCATGCTGAGATCGTTCTGATCACTGAGTTTGCGCTCGCGCAGGTAGGCGTCAATCATTGAGCGAAACATCCGTGTTCCAACGTACATAACACCGATGCTGTGCAGAAAACGGGAGTGGGTGGCGCCGGGGAATACCAGGCTCAGGATGTCGTTCTGGCAGATATTGCGCAGGCGCTGGAACAGCGGGTGGTCAATCACCTGGATTTCGTGCCGGTAAAGAGGAATACCGCCATGGACGGGGTCCATGATCAGTTTATCGTAGGCACCGAGCAGGTCATTGACTGCACTTCGCATGGATCTGTTCCTCCAAATTCGGTAAAGATGGCTTGTTATATCACAGGGGCATGCCAGAATAGATGACGGATGGCCGAATTTCCTTTTACCGCTGGCAGTTTAGGGCACAACCATGACATCGCGCACCGAGCGCATTCTGATCATCGACTCAGACGAAAATGCCCGTTCAGAGCTTGGCCGTTACCTGAGCGCCCGGGGCTTCTACGTTTACGATTCCCCGGACCTGGCCTCCGCTCGCTCTCTGTTTGATCGCGACACCCCGGATATCATCTTTGCCGACCTGTCCCCCGCGGCTATATCGGAGCTGGTCGGCCGCCTGGATGATGCAGGTATCTTTGCGCCTATTGTTGCTGTTTCGGCCACCCACCGAGCCGCCGATATTGTAGAAGCACTGAGGGCGGGCGCCGCCGATGTGGCGCTCAAGCCCTGCGCCGACGACAAGGGCGCCCTGGATGATGTGATCGGCAAGCTGTTTGACCGGGTTCGCGTTAACCGGCTCAATCATCTTTACCGTCAGGAGCTGGAAGAGGCCAACCGCGACTTGCGCGACGGTATTGCCGAGCTCCGCGCCGACCAGAATGCCGGACGCAAGGTCCAGCTCAAGATGCTGCCTGACCACGAACAGGTCATTTCAGGCCTTAGCGTCGACCACCTTATCAAACCCTCGCTCTATCTGAGCGGCGATTTTCTCGACTATTTCCCGTTATCCGACGACAAAGTCCTGGTTTACATCGCCGACGTATCCGGCCATGGCGCCAGTTCAGCCTTCGTGACTGTTCTGCTGAAAAACCTGACCAACCGGCTGCAACGCAACCTGCGCCGCGGGTCCAGCAGTGACATTCTGCACCCGAATCAGTTCCTGGATCGTATCAATACCGAACTGCTGGATACCGGGCTGGGCAAGCACGTTACGGTATTCGTGGGCATTATCTCGGTTTCCGAGCGAGCGCTGCGCTACTCGGTCGGTGCGCATTTCCCGATGCCGATCCTGTCTTTCGTGAGCGGCGAGACACGGTTTCTCGAGGGCAGCGGGTTGCCGGTGGGGCTTTTTGAAGATCCCCAATGGGAAGTTTACGAGGTTCCGTTGCACGAACCTTTCAATCTGATTCTGTTTTCAGACGGAATTCTGGAAGTTATCCGGGAGAAGAGCCTGGATGAAAAGGAGCGGCAGCTACTTGAAGTCGTATCTGGAGGCCGTCACACTATTGGGGCATTAAGCGATGCTCTGAATCTGGAAGAGATCACAGAGTTACCTGACGATATTGCTATCGTATCGGTGACGGACTCGAAGTCCGTTATCAATGGGCCGACGTCGACATAGTGGCAGTGAACTCAATGGCTGGTTATAAAATCCTGCAGGCGGAACAACAGGGCATTTATGTCCTCAAGTTTATTGGAGAAATCCGGCTAAACCTCTGTTCAACGCTGGACAATCTTGTTGAGTCCATCACTCAGGACCCGGACTTCAAAACCGTAGTGGTTGATGTTACCGAAACCGACATCATCGACAGCACCACGCTCGGTCTGCTTGCAAAGATCGCCATGGCCGCCAAGAAGCGCAGCCAGTTCCTACCCACACTGATCTCCACCAATCCGGACATCACCCGTATCGCCATCTCCATGGGCTTTGACAAGATTTTTATTATTGTGAAAGAGCCCGCCTCCCGCATTGAAGAGCTTGAAGAAATCCCCGTGCTCAAGGCGAGTGAACAGGAAGTCCGCGACAAGGTCCTTGAAGCCCATCGTGTGCTGATGGGCATGAACAGCCGCAACCGGGAAGAATTCAAGAACCTGGTGCGCGCCCTGGAATGCGAAGAGCCCGGCTAAAGCCCGGGCCATACCCCATTGAAGGGATAGATTATGTCTCAAAACACTGATGCCCAACCGCAGAGGCCCGGGGCCAGCGGTCAGCATGTGGCTGTACTGGGTGGCGGCAGCTTTGGTACGGCCATGGCCAAGGTTCTTGCAGAGAACGGCCACACCGTCCATTTCTGGATGCGTGATCAGGCGCAGGCCGACCAGATCCGGGAAACCGGCTACAACACCCGCTATATGCCGGATGTAAAGCTTGAGGGCGATATCCGGCCTACCATACATCTGCCGGAAGCCGTGGCGAATGCCGGCACGGTTCTGGTTGCGATTCCCAGTAAGGCATTCCGTGCTGTGATCCGCGAGAACAGCGCCGCCTTCCGGGACGGTCAGATTGTGGTCAGCCTGACCAAGGGTATCGAAGAACACGGCTTCAAGCTGATGAGCGAAATACTGGTGGAAGAAATTCCCCGCTGCCGGATTGGCGTGCTCGGGGGCCCTAATCTCGCCGGCGAAATTGTCAGCCGTGACCTTACCGCCACCACCATTGCCGCAAAAGATCCGGATGTGCGCCGGGAACTCCAGTTGCTGCTTGGCTGTGAGTATTTCCGGGTGTACGCCAATGTCGACGTTTACGGCGTGGAGCTGGCGGGCGCGCTGAAGAACATCTATGCCATCATTGCCGGCCTGGCCTCGGCTCGTGGTCTTGGCGAGAACGCCAAAGCGATGCTCATTACCCGCGGCCTTGCGGAGATGAGCCGGTTTGCCGTCAGCCTGGGAGCAAACCCGATGACCTTTATGGGGCTGGCCGGGGTGGGAGACCTGATCGTTACCTGTACTTCCTCCAAAAGCCGGAACTTCCGGATTGGTTATGCTCTGGGTGAGGGCAAGGATCTGGATGACGCCGTGGCGGAACTGGGGCAGGTGGCAGAAGGCATCTATACGCTGAAACTGGTGAAACAGAAATCCGAGGCAATCGGTATCTACATGCCGCTGGTTCGCGGCCTGCACGAGATCATGTATGAGGGCGCCTCAATCAATGCGGTGATTAACAGCCTGATGATGTCGGTCCAGAATTCCGACGTGGAATTTATCTTGCCCAGAACGATATCCCAGTGAACGGCATCGGAATTGGGAGGTTATCGTGCAACTGATCATTATGCGACACGGCGAGGCAGGTTATCACTCCCTCGATCGTCAGCGGGAGCTGACCGAATATGGCCGGCAGGCGGTGGCCGAAGTTGCAGCACAGATTGCCGAATCGCCATGGCGGCCCAGAACGCTCTGGTGCAGCCCCCTGGTCAGGGCGCGCCAGACTGCGGCCATCGCCTCCGAAATACTGAACTGTCCGGTCTACGAAAAAGAGTTCATTACCCCTGATGACGACCCCGGCAAATGCCTGGATGCAGTGCTGGAGTCGTCGGAATCCAAATTGATGATTGTGTCCCACATGCCGCTTGTGGGCAGCCTGGCTACGCTTTTTGTTGACGGACACCGACAGGGCATACCGTTGATGACCGCCCAGGCTATTGTGCTGGATATGCCGGTAGCGGGCCCAGGCTGCGCCGATCTGAAAGCGCAGTTCCTGCCGTAAAACAGTCAGGTTACCTCATGCTGCAACCAAACAGGGCTGATATCTATGAGTCAGAAACCAGACGCCATTGCGAAGCAGATTGAGTCTGTCGCCGGTAAAAAGGCAAAGCCGCCGCTGGACAAATGGCACCCGGAACTGTCCGGTGATATCGATATTGTGGTTAATCGCAAGGGGCAGTGGCTCTATCGAGGCAAACCCATGGCTCGCGAAGCGATTGTCCGGCTGTTCTCTACCATTTTGCGTCGGGAAGAAGACGGCCATTACTACCTGGTCACGCCGGTGGAGAAGTGGCGCATCGAGGTAGAAGACGCTCCGCTACTGGCTCACAGCCTGAAGGTTGAAGGTGAGGGCAGGGAGCGTGCCCTGTCGGTGACCACCAGTGTTGGTGAAGAACTTCCCATTGACGAGCAACATCCGCTCTCCGTCGGCACCTATCCCGGGACGGACGAGCCGCGGCCGGTGATACTTCTGCCCCATGGCCTGGAGGCCAGGCTGGTGACGTCGGCCTATTACGAGCTGGCCGATCTGGTGGCTGCCGATAATCCGGATCCGGACGATCCCATGGGGGTCTGGAGTCATGGAAATTTCTATCGAATTGCCTGAAACGGTTGAAAACATCAGCCCCGACCCCACTATTTCACGGTAGAAAACGCAGCATGACACTTGTTAGACTGTATTTTCACACTTGTTACCGAGCCTGGCTCTCTAACGAGGCCCGGTGGTCGTAAGTTGCTCTGTGCAGTCTGGCTGTTCATGATTACTTTCGATTACCCACTCATTCATTAAACAGTCATTGCGACACGCAAGGAGATCACATGGCCCAACCACGTGTTGTCACCATCCATTACACGCTTACAAACGATCAGGGAGAAGAGCTGGACTCCTCCCGTGTAGAAGGTCGCGAGCCTCTGTCTTATCTGGAAGGTGCGCAAAACATCATCGGTGGACTGGAAAACGCCCTGAACGAGAAAGATGCTGGCGATCAGGTGAAAGTTTCTGTCGAGCCGGGCGAAGGCTACGGCGAAGTCAACGAAGAGCTGATTCAGCCTGTTCCGCTGACTGCATTTGAAGGCGTCGATACCATCGAGCCGGGCATGCAGTTCCAGGCACAGACTCCGGGCGGCCCTCAGGTCGTTCGTGTAGTAGAAGTTGGCGATGAAACCGTCACTATCGATGCCAACCATCCGCTGGCGGGCCAGACTCTGCACTTCGACGTAGAAGTTGTGGAAGCTCGCGAAGCAACGGATGAAGAGCAGGAGCATGGTCACGCTCACTAACTGAGTAGCGACGACCTTAGCAGGCGTAGCATTTTGCTGCGCCTGGCTTTATTCCCCTCCCGATTTATCCCGATGAGCAGCCGGCTCATTCGTCTCTGCGGTCGTTCCGGCGTGCTCCGTTTCGGCTTGTTTCATTAGACTCATCCCACCTTCTAACAGCAGTGATTTGAGTCTCGGGTCTGACTGTTCCACGACGCCTGCCGCAAATGCCGTCAAAGCCGCTTCGAGAGGATTTTCTCGAATCAGGTCGCGAAGCACGTCGATCCCAGACCGTGACGTTTCGCTGGCTTTCTCGCCCGACTTGCCCCGGCGAACCGGACGCGTAAGCCGCTGAAAAACGATCGCGAGTAAAAGCAGGCAGATAAAACCCGCCAGTGCCATGGCTCCCGCTTCGCCAAGAAAGGGCGACATGGCGATGAGGGAGGCCTGAACAAGAAGGTAGAAGCCGGTGATAAGTAGGGCGGTCAGCAAGACCATCGACAGCACCACGCCTATGATGGCAGCCGCAGCCTTGCGTAACGCACCCTGAATCTGTGCTGAATCAAGCATGATCAGCGATCAAACATCTTGCCTACGAGTATGCCCGCCAGAAACATAATGACGATACTCAGGAAGGGTCGCTCTTCAATCCGGTGTTCGACATCATGGACGGCCTTATCTCCGGCATCTCTTGCACGGTGCAGGGCTTCGTCGCCTTTCTGTCTGACCTGGTCAAAAGCTTCACGGCTTTCACGACGGATTTCATCCCGAAGACTGCTGATATTGCTCTTCTGGCTTTCCGAAACGGTCTTGGTTAATTTGGACAGATCTTCGCGTAGAGCTTGCAAATCCCGCTTGACCTGTTCGTAGTCGTCCTGGGTAGTTTTGGCTTCCATAGCGTGCCTCCTTAAACAACAAAGTGTTTGTTAATTTGGCGTTTCCAAGCATCACACTTTGTACCCGTCACTGCTTATTCAGATCAGCAATCCATCAACGAGTACAATAAAAACCCTAGCACAGAAAAAGGGGGCCTGCATGCATCTTGCCAGGCCCCCTTTAGCAATCTGACGGCCCTTTTTCGGACCGTTATCTGTATGTTGGTTACATGTTCGGGTAGTTGGGGCCACCGCCACCTTCCGGCGTTACCCAGTTGATGTTCTGGGCCGGATCCTTGATGTCACAGGTTTTGCAGTGGACACAGTTTTGGGCGTTGATCTGGAATTTCAGACCACTGCCATCGTCCTTTTCAACCACCTCATACACCCCGGCAGGGCAATAGCGCTGAGCCGGTTCGTTGTACTTGGGGAGGTTCTCCTCAAGCGGAATCGTCGGATTGGTCAGCTTAAGGTGAACTGGCTGGTCTTCCTCGTGGTTGGTGTTGGAAATAAACACCGAGGACAGCTTGTCAAAGGTCAGCTTGTTATCCGGTTTTGGATAGTCGATCTTTTTGGCCTGATCGGCCTGTTTCAGGGTTGCGTAGTCTGGCACCGTGTCGTGAAAAGTGAACGGCAGGGTTCTGTGCAGGATGTTCTGCTCGAAGAACGCGATGGCGCCACCAACAAAGTTACCGAACTTGTGCATGCCCGGGCTGAAGTTACGCTCGTTGAACAGCTCCTTGTAAAGCCAGCTGTCCTTGAAACGCTCCTCAAAACTGGTGATTTCTTCACCGGCCTTGCCTTCCTTCAGCGCTTCGAACACCGCTTCAGCGCCCAGAATGCCGGACTTCATGGCGGTGTGGGAGCCCTTGATCTTGGAGCTGTTCAGGGTGCCCGCATCGCAACCCAGCAGCAGGCCACCGGGGAAGCTCATCTTCGGCAGGGAATTGAAGCCGCCCTTGGTAATGGCGCGGGCGCCGTAGGAGACCCGCTTTCCGCCTTCCAGGTGCTTGCTGATTTCCGGGTGCAGTTTCAGCCGCTGGAATTCATCGAACGGGCTCAGGTGCGGGTTACTGTAGGACAGGTCCGTGATCAGCCCGACATAGACTTGGCCGTTTTCCAGGTGATACAGGAACGAACCACCGGTGGAGCCGGATTCGTTCAGCGGCCAGCCTGTGGTGTGGATGACCAGGCCCGGCTCGTGTTTGGCCGGGTCAATGTCCCACAGCTCCTTGATGCCGATGCCATAGTGTTGCGGATCCTTGCCTTCATCCAGCTTGAAATCATTGATGAGGCGCTTGCCCAGGTGACCGCGACAGCCTTCAGTGAACAGGGTGTACTTGGCGCGCAGTTCCATGCCAGGCATGTAGCCGTCTTTCTCGGAACCGTCGCGGGCCAAGCCCATATCGCCGGTAATGATGCCTTTAACCTGGCCGTCTTCGATAATGGTTTCGGATGCGGCGAAGCCGGGATACACCTCAACGCCGAGTTCCTCGGCCTGCTCGGCCAGCCAGCGGCACAGGTTGCCAAGGCTAATAATATAGTTGCCGTGGTTGTGCATGTTTTTGGGAACAAACGCGTTGGGGATCTTGCTGGCGTTTTTCTGGTTTTTCAAAAGGAAAATGTCGTCGCGGGTAACCGGCGTATTCAGCGGTGCCCCTTTTTCTTTCCAGTCCGGGAAGAGTTCATTGAGGGCCGTTGGCTCAAATACCGTGCCGGCCAGAATGTGGGCGCCGATCTCGGAACCTTTTTCTACCACACAAACCGTCAACTCCTGTTCGGACTCCTGGGCCATCTGCATGATGCGACAGGCTGCCGAAAGGCCCGCAGGCCCACCGCCGACGATCAGAACATCAAATTCCATCGATTCGCGTTCCACGTTGGTCTCCTCAAACATTTCTATTTATGGGTGCCTTTCGACACTTTCCTGATCGTGTGCCATCAGTTTCCTGAGGCTTTTTGCTGAGCCGTATGATAGCGATTTATGGCTCTATAAACGACCGCTTCTGCCTGAAAGTGCCCGATTCGTTTCAATCAGAGGATACCGCAAAACAGAAATCAAACAAACGTTTGTTTGAAATTTGGTCCGGGCTTTGGCATTGTTCGTACAGCAGGGTACATCAAGGTTGTTCTATTGACCCCACTGACCTTTGTGGGCAGTATTATGTCGCCCTGACAGACAGCAGCCCTGCGCATTGAAGCTGTCCTCAAACGTAAACTCATTGTAGAAGAACGAGGAATCTATGAAGGTTCTGGTCGCCGTAAAACGAGTTATTGATTACAACGTAAAGGTGCGCGTCAAGCCGGACAACACCGGTGTGGACCTTGCCAACGTCAAAATGGCAATGAACCCATTCTGTGAAATCGCGGTTGAAGAAGCGGTTCGTCTGAAAGAGAAGGGCGTTGCCAGTGAAATCGTCGTGGTTACCATCGGCCCCAAGGCTGCCCAGGAGCAGATCCGTACTGCACTGGCCCTCGGTGCAGACCGTGGCATTCACATCGAGACCGATGAGGAAGTCCAGTCTCTGGAAGCAGCCAAGCTGCTGAAGAGCGTTGTCGAGAAAGAAGAGCCCAAGCTGGTTATTCTTGGCAAGCAGTCCATCGATTCTGACAACAACCAGACTGGCCAGATGCTGGCAGCACTGACCGGAATGGGCCAGGGCACCTTCGCATCCGAAGTGGTTATTGAAGGGGAGAAAGTTCAGGTAACCCGTGAAATCGACGGCGGCCTGATGACGGTTGGCCTGAGCCTGCCTGCGGTTGTTACTACCGACCTTCGCCTCAACGAGCCGCGCTATGCTTCTCTGCCGAACATTATGAAGGCGAAGAAGAAGCCTCTGGACACCATGTCACCGGCTGATCTTGGCGTTGAGATTACATCGCGTCTGTCCACCCTGAAGGTTGAGGCTCCGGCTTCCCGTCAGGCGGGTATCAAGGTAGCGGATGTAGCTGAGCTGGTCGACAAACTGAAGAACGAAGCGAAGGTGATCTAAATGAGCATCCTTGTATTTGCTGATCATGATAACAGCAGCCTGAAGCAGTCCACGCTCAACGTGGTTGCCGCTGCTAAAGCCATCGGTGGCGATATCGACATTCTGGTTGCCGGTGAAAACTGTGGTTCCGTAGGCGAAGCTGCGGCACAGGCCGAAGGCGTGAACAAGGTTCTGGTTGCGGATAATGCCGCTTACGGTCACTCACTGGCAGAAAACCTGTCAGAGCTGGTGGCAGAAGTTGGCAAGGGTTACAGCCACATTCTAGCCTCCGCAGGCACCACCGGTAAGGATTTCATGCCGCGTGTTGCAGCATTGCTGGACGTTGCCCAGGTGTCGGACATCATGCGCGTTGAGTCCGAGGACACATTCGTGCGTCCGATCTACGCGGGTAACGCCATCGCGACCGTGAAAGCGACTGACAGCATCAAGGTCATCACGGTTCGTCCCACCGCCTTTGATCCGGTTGCTGCTGAAGGCGGATCCGCGTCTGTTGAAGCACTGGACGTTGTGAAGGATGCAGGCCTGTCCGAGTTCGTCAGTGAAGAGCTTGCCAAGTCCGACCGTCCTGACCTGTCCAGCGCCGACATCGTCATTTCCGGTGGCCGCGGCATGCAGAACGGTGACAACTTCAAGATGCTGGAAAGCGTTGCCGACCAACTGGGTGCCGCCATCGGCGCTTCCCGTGCGGCGGTTGATGCCGGTTTCGTACCGAACGATATGCAGGTCGGCCAGACCGGTAAGATCGTTGCACCGCAGCTGTACATCGCGGTGGGCATTTCCGGTGCTATCCAGCACCTGGCAGGTATGGGCGATTCCAAAGTGATCGCAGCCATCAACAAGGACGAAGAGGCGCCGATTTTTCAGGTAGCTGATTACGGCCTGGTTGCTGACCTGTTCGAAGCTGTACCACAGCTGGAAGAAGAACTGAAAAAGGTTCTTTGACCATCGGCGATTGAAAAAGGCACCTTAGGGTGCCTTTTTTATTGCCTGGCTCTTATTGCCGTGGCGGTCTGTCGCGATCTTTTGACCGGCGGGCGGTCAAACGTTTTTCTTTGCGGCTGATGAACAGAGTATCGGCAATCAGATGAATCGCTTTATTGGTCGTCTGGGCCGCTTTGTATATCTGGGCGCTGGTATTGTTGTGGGTTTCCCGGGCACGTCGGGCACTTTCACGGAATTCTTCGTCGGTGGAAAAGTGGTCGATCAGGCTGAAGGTTGTGGCGGCAATCGCCTTGTGCATTTTTTCCACGGCTGAAGTGCCCTGTTTCACCGTGTCTTCAAGCAATCGGGCCCGGTTGCGGGTTTCCAGCAGCTCCATGCGACTTTTCTGGATATGACTGTTGGCCGAACGCTGGGCCGCGCGCAAGCTTATCAGGACCCGGCGGTTACGGAGGTGTATCGAGAAGGCGACCGCCAGAAAACAGGTGGTGACCAGGATTAGAACAGTGCTGGTAATGAGCAGGGCGTTCATAAAGCTCCTAGCGATAGTCTAGTTGCATGGTGACTTGAATATCCCGTTCTTCCAGCTCTTTCTGTAATTCCTTCATAACCTCCTGATACACAAGCCTTGTTACCATCACCGGTAGTCGGTCTGCAAGCACTCTGGCAGAACGGGATTCCCGGCGGGCGACGGCAATCGGATCAACAACCTGAAGCGTAAGTACCAGCTGCGGTTCCCGGGTATCATCTGGCCCATGGCTCTCTTGCAAGGCGTCCTGGATAAGGGCTTTCTGCATGCGGACCTGCCAGAATAGCCAGGCGCTGATCAGGGTGAGAATTATGCTCAACGTGAGCAGCAGGGTGGTCAATGTAAAACCTCCATTGGTGATCGTGTGTTAGTGCTATGTTTAAGCAGTGTGCGCGATTGTACAGGCGAAACGATTGGCCGCTGCGACGTCTGAAATCAACTTACAGGGAAATATAGAGAAGGAAAATGACATGATCTGGTTAAAAGCATTCATCAGCGGCTTACTCGCCACACTTATTTTCCACCAGGGCCTTTTTGCGGTGTTCTATATGGCCGGTATGGTGCCATCCGCCCCGTTTAACCTCACACCGGTTCCGCCACTGGGGGTGCCTGCGGTGCTTTCCCTGGCATTTTTTGGCGGTCTCTGGGGCATGGTTCTTTGGCTTTTACTGGGCCGGCTGAAGGGTCTGGTGTTCTGGCTGGGTAATGTGATTGCCGGTGCAATCGGACCAACGGTTGTTGCTATGCTGGTGGTGTTTCCCATGAAAGGGCTGGAAGTGACCGCCCAGACCTGGACCGGCGGCCTGGTATTGAACGGGTTCTGGGGCTTGGGTGTTGCGCTGTTTATGGTGCTGATGGGCGCAAAAGCCGCACAAAAGGCCTGAAAAACTGACGAATTACGCTAACAGGATGAAAAATGAGCGATAAAACGGACACAAACTACGACATAGTGGTATTCGGAGCGACCAGCTTTGTCGGCCAGATTCTGACTGACTATCTGCTGAAAACCTACGGTACCGATAAGGAACTGAAATGGGCCATTGCGGGCCGTTCGCAGAACAAACTGAATGCCCTCAAGGCGGATCTGGGCAAGGCCGCAACAAAACTGCCCGTGATCGTTGCAGATGCCGCTGATGAGACTGCCCTCAAGGAGATGTGCGACCAGACCCGTGTGGTTATTTCCACCGTCGGACCCTACGCCTTGTTTGGCGAGCCGCTGGTGAAAGTCTGCGCGGAATCCGGTACCGATTATTGTGACCTTACCGGCGAAGTCCAATGGATTCGCAGGATGGTCGACAAGTACGAGGACGCCGCCAAGGCCTCCGGTGCTCGCATCGTTCACAGCTGCGGTTTTGATTCCATTCCGTCCGACATGGGCGTGTGGTTCCTGCAACAGCAGGCTGAGCAGACATTTGGCGCGCCCTGTCGCGACGTTCGCATGCGCGTGAAAGCGGCCAAAGGTGAGTTTTCCGGCGGCACCGTGGCCAGTCTGGTCAACGCCGTGAAAGAGGCCGCTGCAGATCCAGCGTTGCGCAAAGAGATGGCCAATCCTTTTTCAATCTGTCCGAAGGGCCATCGCTCCGAAACCCGCCAGCCCAATCTTAAAGGGGCTGCTTATGATAGTGAGCTGGGCGTCTGGCTGGCACCCTTTGTGATGAGTGCGATCAATAACCGTATCGTTCATCGCTCCAATGCATTGCAGGATGCCCGTTATGGCAAGGAATTCACCTACGATGAAGCCATGATCGTTGGCCGTGGCCTCCAAGGCCGTCTGACGGCCTACGGCGTCACCGCTGCACTCGGTGGTTTCGTGACTGCATCGGCATTTAAACCATCCCGCTGGTTGGTCGAGAAGTTCGTTCCCAAACCCGGTGAGGGCCCGAGCCCCGAAGCCCAGGAAAATGGCTATTACGACCTGCGTTTTGTTGGCAAAACCGAGGACGGCAAAACCATTAAGACCAAAGTGGTGGGCGATCGTGACCCGGGCTATGGCTCTACCAGCAAGATGTTGGGCGAGGCCGGTATGTGCCTGGCGTTCGATGTGGCCGACGCGCCTGGTGGCATTTGGACACCCGCCTCCCTGCTGGACGGCAAGCTGTTCGACCGCCTGACCAGCAAGGCCGGGCTGAAGTTCGAGCTTCTGGAAACCAGCTAGACGTTCAGATGGATCACGCGGTCGGTGCCCGGAAGGGCGTCCGGCCCGTGAGCCAGGCTGATAAAGGTTCTGCCTTCCAGAATCGCCTTCATCCGCTCTGAGATCCGGGCCCTTGTATCAACATCAAGGCCGGTGAAGGGCTCGTCCAGCATAACCACCGGCGCCGGATTCAGCAGTACCCGCGCCAGCGCCACACGCCGTGCTTCTCCTCCGGACAGCCGGCTGCCTCCGCTTCCAAGCCAGGTATCAAGCTGGTCCGCTTCCGAGTGAAATCGCTCCGCCAGTTCCATTTGTTGCAACATGCTCCACAGCTCCGTATCTGTGGCCATGGGCGCGCCCAGCAATAGATTGGCCCTTAACGTGTCCTCGAACAGGACGGTTTTTTGTGTCAAATACACCAGACCCCGGCACGCAACACGGCCATGCTGTGGAAGCAGCCCGGCAAGGGTATCCGCCAGCGATGATTTGCCGCTGCCGGAATGGCCAACAATACCGATATGTTCGCCGTCCTCAATCTCAATGTTGAAATGGGTAAACAGCGGTGCATGGCCGGGGTGTCTAACGGTCAGATTATCTGCCCGAAGGGCGACGCCGGGGAGCAGGTTAAAGGGCTCGCCGGTATCAAGTGGCTGCTGAGGCTGGCAATCCCGGTTGAGTCGCCGTGCGGAGGCCAGTGTAGACCCCAGCTTGCCGAAGGCGTCCGGCAACATGCCGTAGATTTCCGCCAGGCCCAGCAGGGTAATGGGCAAAAGTACCAGCACCGGCCCAGAAAGGCTGCCGGCCTGGTAAAGCGCAAACCCCGCCCAGAGGACGAACACCGCAGAAAGATTCACCAGGCAGTGGGTGGCGGCCAGATGCCAGCCAACACGGACATCAGCCCGGGCCTGTTCGGAAGCGAGCTGACGGGCCTGACGCATCAGCCGTGCTTCATGTTTGCCGGACCGGCCGGCGGCAGTGAGTTCTGCAAAGCCCTCAATGTGCTCGACAACGGAGTTTCGCAGCGCGTCCTGTTGGTCACTGTGTCGGCCGGCGATATGGCGGGTCCGAAGGTAGACGCCTATGGAGGCAACC
The DNA here is from genome assembly GCF_008795985.1 of Marinobacter halotolerans. NCBI lineage: Bacteria > Pseudomonadati > Pseudomonadota > Gammaproteobacteria > Pseudomonadales > Marinobacteraceae > Marinobacter > Marinobacter halotolerans. The sequence continues at coordinate 943,291 of NZ_VMHP01000002.1, forward strand.
ACCAGCGCTGAAAGCAGGATCAAACCGGACAGCAGAGCGGTAAGCGTATTAGACAGTACAGCCACCAAACCCACTACCAGCAGCGTCACGAAGGCAGCAAGGGCAGTCGGGGCGATCAGCCGAAGATAGAGCGTATCCAGGGCGTCGACGTCGCTGGTCAGCCGCGACAGCCACTGGGCGCCGGTCAGCCCGCCGCGGTGGCTGCGGCCTGAGACCGCTAACGCCTGGAACAATGCCACGCGGATATCGGTCAGCAGGCGCATTACGGTGTCGTGGTTGTATACCCGCTCCAGATAACGGAAGACCGTACGGGAGACCGCAAAGAAACGGATGGCGCCGCCGGGAACATACAGGTTAATGGTGGCGGCAATGCCGGCGGCCAGCAGCAGACCCACCAGCGCCGTTTTGGTGATGAACCAGCCAGACACCGCAAGCAGGGCAATGCCGGAGAGCAGGGTAGCCAGTATCAGGAACCCGCCGGTCACCAGCCGCCGGGGGCGTTTGAAGACAAGTTGCAGCCAGGGCTTCAGTTCACGCATCCCGCACCTCGCCACCGGATACCAGCAGCACGCGGTTGGCCAGCGTCAGCAGGGCGTGATGATGGGTGGAGAAAACCAGGGTTTTGCCGGCCATGGCCAGTTTGTGCAGGGCTTCCAGCACGAACACCTCGCTGTCGCTGTCCAGCCCCGCGGTGGGTTCATCCAGCAGAATCAGGTCGTAGTCGGCCAGAAAGATCCGGGCCAGGCTCAGGCGCCGTGCCTGGCCGCCGGAAAGCCCCTGTCCGTCTTCTGATACCGGGCTGTGAATACCGGCCTTGCGGCTATCCAGCAGCGGCCCCAGGCCAACGTTGCGAAGGGCCGTTGCAATGGCGATATCCGAGGCATCCGGCGTGGTCAGCCTAAGGTTGTCGGCCCATGTGCCCTGAACCAGAAAACCTTTCTGGCCCAGCCAGCCAAAGCGGAAGCTGCCGGGCGCCTGACCGAACAGATGCATGGTGCCGCTGTCTGGCTTCATGAACCCTGCCAGCAGATGCAGCAGGGTGGATTTGCCGCCCCCGGAGGGCCCTGTCAGGGCAATGACCTCGCCTTGGCGGACGACCAGGTTTAGTTCTCGTAAAAGCGTCTGTTCTGCCCGGAAAGACTTGCTGAGGGATTTAAGTTCAATGACGTCGGAATTGGTTACATTGGCAGGTGCTTCAGGGAGAGGGTCGCTTTCCGTCGGGGTATTCAGCCGCTCCAGGATCTCTGCACTGGCGCCCATGGCCGCCGCCCGGTCATGGTAATGCTGGGAGAGAGTGCGTAGCGGCTGGAAGAATTCCGGCGCCAGCAAAAGGATTAATAGACCGGAAAAAAGCGTCAGCTTATCGGACGGGCCATAGCTGATATAACCCAGCAGGCCGAACCCGATGTAGATGGCAATCACGGCAATGGCCACCGAGGCAAAAAACTCCAGAACCGCCGAAGACAGAAACGCGACCCGCAGGGTTTTCATGGTGATACGCCGGTAATAGTCCGAGCGCTGGCGAATAAGCTCGGCAGCGCCTGTCGTCTGGCCAAACAGCTGCAGGGTTGTCAGCCCGCGCACCTTGTCCAGAAACTGGCCGGACAGGCGGCTGATGGTTTCAAAATGCTGCTGGTTCAGCTTCTCCGCGCCCATGCCCACCAGCGCCATAAACAATGGAATCAGTGGTGCTGACAGCACCAGGAAGACGCCCGCCAGCCAGTCCAGCCAGAACACCAGCGCCAGAATCATCAGGGGCAGGATCACCGACAGGGCCATCTGGGGCAGGAAGCGGGAAAAGTACCCGTGCAACGCGTCCACATGATCAATCCATTCCCGCGCCAGCGTGCCCGCAGAGGACTGCCCCAACGCGACCGGCCCGGTGGCCTGCCAGTGCCGGTGAATCTGTCGCCGGGCTTGGCGTCTTACCTGTTCACTGCAGCGGGCGGCAAACCGTGTCTGATAGCCCTGGCCGATAGCGCGCGCGAGGATGGCCAGAACCAGCCCAATGAAGATCGGGCCAAGCTCGCTAACGGCACCCTCGTCAATCACACCCCGATGAACAATCCATGCCAGCAGAACCATCTGGGTGATAGTGGCAACGCCCGCGACTGTGCCCGCCGTTACCGTCGCCCAAATCCAGCGCCGGTTGCCGCGGGCCAGTTCCGCAAGCCAGTGCTTTACCGCCTGCGGCTCCGACACCTAGTGGTAACCCTCGCCAGCACGGACCTTGCCGCGAAAGACCCAGTAGGTCCAGGCGGTATAGCCAAGAATGACCGGAAGAACGAATATCAGGCCAATTAAAAGAAAGAGCTGCGATTCCGGTGCCGAAGCAGCATCCCAAAGCGTATAGTCCGGCGGCACTACATAGGGCCAGCGGCTGACCACGAGCCCAAGATAGGTTGAGACGAACAAGCCCATGGTCGCCACAAAGGGCAAGCCTTCGAGCCGTTTACGTACAGATCGGAAAATCAGAAAGGCAAATCCGAGAGAGAACGCTGGCAGAACCCAGATAACGGTCAGATTTGAAAACCAGCGCTCACGGACCATCTCGTCTACAAAGGGGGTCCAAACGCTGATAACTGCAAATACAGCCAGAACTGCCATCAACAGCGGCACTGTGATGCGGTACGCCCATTCCTGAAGCTGGCCCTCAGTTTTCATGATCAACCATGTTGCCCCCAGTAGTGCATAGCCTGCCAGAAGCCCCATGGCGGTCAGCAGACTAAACGGGGTAAGCCAATCAAGCGCATCGCCCACGAACACGCCATTGGCGGTTTCAAATCCCTCGATATAGGCGCCGACAACTGCGCCCTGAGCCAGTGCTGCAACGGTGGAGCCGCCTGCAAACGACCAGTTCCACAGATACCGGGATCTATTCGCCTTGAACCTGAACTCAAAGGCCACACCCCGGAAAATAAGCCCTGCCAAAAGAAGAAATACCCCAAGATAGAGCGCGGGAAGCAGGATAGAGTAAACCAGCGGAAATGCAGCCAGTAATCCTGCACCGCCAAGCACTAACCAGGTCTCGTTGCCGTCCCAGACCGGCGCAACTGTGTTCATCATGATGTCTCTGCTTTCTTCATTCGGGGCAAAGGGAAACAGGATTCCCACTCCCAGATCAAAGCCATCCATCAGGACATACATGATGACGCCAAAACCGATGATGAATGCCCATATTAAAGGCAGGGTTAACTGCTCCATGACGACGGGCCTCCCTGATGAGTCGATTTGGTGTTACCGGTGCCGGCTGTGTCGAACTCGAAAGGTACATCGGCAGCCGAGAAAGGCCGACTCGGCCGTTTCGTGTCCCTTTCTCCGGATTCCTCGTGGTCTTCTAGGCCTACGTACAGCACCCGCATCAGATAATAGAGCCCCGCGGAGAAAACCAGGGCATAAACCAGCACATAGCCGATCAGGGTAAACAGGGCCATGCTGCCTGTCAGTGATGGGGTGAGGCCCTCGGCGTGAGTCATCATGCCGTAGACCAACCAGGGTGCACGGCCAATTTCCGTTACAAACCAGCCGGCAAGCACAGCGATAAAGGGCGTTATGCTCATTAACCGCAAACCCTGCAGGAACCAGTTGGTACGCCAGTATCGGCCGCCCGGGCGAAGAAGCAGACCTGCCACTGCAAACGCAATCATCAGAAGCCCGAGGCCGACCATCACCCGGAATGACCAGAACACAATGGACACCGGTGGCTGCTGGTCAACGGCTACTTCCTCAAGGCCTGGCACTTCACCATCCCATTCATGGGTAAGAATCAGGCTGGCCAGACCAGGTATTCCGACTTCAAAGTGATTCGTCTGATTTTCCTGATCAGGAATGGCGAAAAGTAACAACGGCACCTGGCGCGACGTCTCCCAGTTGCCTTCCATTGCTGCGACTTTCATGGGCTGATGCTGCAGCGTATTCAGCCCATGAAAGTCACCTATAACGGCCTGGGCAGGCGCGATTAGCAGAAGGAACCACAGGCAGATAGACAAGGCTTTTCGATTAGCCTCCACTTCCCGGCCTCTTAGCAAGTACCAGGCACTGACGCCGGCGACCACAAAGCTGCCGGTGAGAAAAGACGCCACGCCCATATGAAGAAACCGATAGGGAAAGGAGGGGTTGAAAATCGCCTCGGCCCAGGAGGTCACCTGGAAAACGCCGTCCCGCAGATCAACGCCGGCCGGGGTATGCATCCAACTGTTTGCGGAGAGAATCCAGAAGGTTGAAATGATCGTGCCCAAGGCGACCATCATGGCGGAAAACATGTGAATGCCAGGAGGCACCTTGTCACGCCCAAACAGCAATACGCCCAGAAAGGCTGCTTCCAGAAAAAACGCAGTGAGCACCTCGTAGCTCAAAACCGGACCAAGAAAGTTGGCCGAGGCCTGGGCAAAGTTGCTCCAGTTGGTGCCGAACTGGAACGACATCACAATGCCGGAGACCACGCCCATGCCGAAAACCACCGCAAACACTTTGGTCCAGAAAGTGGAGAGTTTGATCCATACGGGGTTCTTGGTCATAAACCCCAGCGTTTCCAGCGTGGCAATAAAGCAGGCGAGACCAATGGTAAATACGGGAAAAATAGCGTGAAAACTTACTACGAAGGCAAACTGTATCCGTGAGAGTATAAGGGGGTCGAGTTCCAATTGAGTCCCTCCCAAAACATTCAGGTCAAATCAAAGAAACGACAGGCCGTAATGCAGAGCCGACTTAATATTGAAAAAAGCATAGGTAAGAAAATGAGTTTTTACGAGGATCGCATACTCCCCCATCTCATAGATCGGGCCTGTTCCATGGGCCAGATCATGAAGCTTCGAAGCCAGGTTGTACCCCATGCGAAGGGCAGGGTGCTAGAAGTGGGCATGGGCTCGGCCATCAACATGGAATTCTACAACCCGGATCAGGTCGACATGGTCTACGGCCTGGAACCTTCGGATGGTATGCGGCGGAAAGCCAAACCCAATCTCGCCCGATCCCCGATTAAAGTGGAATGGCTGGACCTGCCGGGGGAGCAGATTCCGCTGGATGACAATTCTGTGGATACCGTTCTGCTGACCTTCACCCTTTGCACCATCCCGGACTGGAGCGCGGCCCTGGAGCAAATGGCGCGGGTACTCAAACCCGGCGGCGAACTGCTGTTTCTTGAGCATGGTGAATCCCCCGACCAGAGCATCCGCAAATGGCAGAATCGCATCACCCCTGGCTGGAAAAAGCTCGCTGGCGGCTGCCACCTTAACCGCAACATAGCGGAACTGATCCGCCAGGCCGGTTTTCAAATTCTGGAACTGGAGAATCTGTACGTCCCCAAAGCCCCGAAAATCGCCGGCTACATTTATAAAGGACGAGCCGTAAAGTCTGCCTGACTGCCGCGAATACCTGTCCGGATCTCAATTGCGTTACAGAGCAGGGCCTTATACAATCCTGCCCGTTCCATCCCCTCCCGTGCCCGGGTGGTGAAATTGGTAGACACTACAGACTTAAAATCTGTTGACCGTTAGGTCGTGCCGGTTCAAGTCCGGCCCCGGGCACCACTTCATCGTCGCAATGAAATAACTATTGCTTGCTTGTGCCTGAAGTGCACTATAATCAAAGCCTATAGGCCCGATTTAAAACAACGAAAAGAAAAGGGATCTTTCTGATCGCTCTTGCGCTCTTTTACCTTCAGGGTGAGCAATGTGGCAGAAAATCCCGTTTTTCCGCGCAAGCAAGAACCTGCGATTTCTTCTCCTCTGAAACTCATTGCTGCCACCGCCTTACTGGCGTTGTTAGCCGTTGCCGGTAACCTGTTGGCGGTTCCGCTTTTCTATAGTGTCCAGTTCATTTTCGGCTCGGTTTTCGTGCTGATCGCCATAGCGACGCTGGGCACCTGGCCGGCTATTGTTGTAGCGGTGGCGTCCGGGCTCTATACCGTGGTTCTGTGGGGGCACCCCTATGCGTTGCTGGTGTTTGTGGCGGAGTGCGTGTTTGTGCTTCAGGTCTGCCGCAGAACCGACAAATCGCTGCTTGTTGCAGACGCGCTCTTCTGGTTTCTGGTGGGTATTCCGGCAACGCTGGTACTTTACAGTTTTGCCCTGGGCATACCGATTGAGACGGCCTTTCTGATGGCATTCAAGCAAATGCTCAATGGCGTGTTCAATGCGGCTGTGGCCGGTATTTTCCTGTTTTTCTTCCAGCTTCTGCATCAACGGATCTCAATGGCCTATCTGGTCAGTGCTCAGATCCGGGGGATTATCTTTCACACTACACTAATGATTGCGCTGGTCGCCGGCACCATTCCCATCCTTCAATTCGCCGCTTTCCGCCAACAGACCCAGGAAGATCAGATCCAGAGGCAGTTGGCCTATACCCTGGAAAAGGTGGCAGGTTTTATCGAATCCAGTCCAGAGTATACCGAGTTGGCCTGGGCCGAGTTTGTCGACTCACTGCCACACAACACGACCGTGGAAATCCGGCCCGTGGGCGACAAAGGAGCGGCACCGCTCGACCCCAGGCTTGATCACATCAAACCAGCCGATGAGCCTTCCAGAATCAAGAGTTTCAGGCAGGGCAGTTATCAACTCGTTAAACGGGAGGAGACACAGCCGCCGGTGGATATTCTGGTGCGGCGCAGTGCCCGGTCGGTTTCCGAGGAGATGGATAAGGTCAGTCTTGGGTTTCTGGGGTTTCTCGGGGGTTTGCTCCTCCTGGCGGTTGCCGTTGCCCGATTGATGAGTAACCTGCTTACCCGCCCGATCTGGCGACTGTCGACCCTGATCAACAGTTCCACCAACGGCATCATTACCACGGATGTGGAAGGTCGGATTGAATGGGTAAACCGTGGTTTTACCCGATTCAGCGGCTACGAGCTGGACGAACTCCGTGGGCGCAGGCCCGGAGATGTTCTGCAGGGCAGGGACACCGACCCGACAACGGTTTCCCGAATCAGAGAGCACCTGGACCGTCGGGAGTCCTTTGAAGAAGAGCTTCTGAACTACAACAGGCAGGGCAATCCCTACTGGATCCGGATCAATTGCGAACCGCTGCTTTCCGAGACTGGCCAGTTAGCGGGGTTCATTGCCGTTGAGACGGACATCACCGAACAGAGGAAAATTGCCCATATTGAAAAGGTCGGCAGTGAAGCGCTTGAGCGTATCGCGGACAATGGTCTGCTTGATGAAATTCTGGTGGCACTGGCCCGCAATGTGGAATCCCTGGTTCCCGGCATGCGGTGTGCCATAGAGCTACGCTCGGAGGTCATGGAGGCGAACTGCGATCTGCACTTTGCCTGTTATCTGGATGTCACGGGGCGACCACTAAAGCACTACCGGCAATGTCCGCCAGCGTCCACTGAGATAGTGGATTCCGGCAAGGTACCCATTGGCAACGTGCATTCGTTCTATCGCGACGGATGTCAGTGGTCAGTGAACGACCTTGAAGTGGTCAAACGTGCCTCAAGCATTGTCTCTGTCATCATTGAGCGCTATTACGCCGAATACAAGCTTCGGGAATCGGCCAACGTGTTCCGCTGCGCCAACGAGGGCATTATTCTGACAGATGCCTCGGGCATTGTGATGGACTGTAATGCGGCCTTTACTTCAATCACCGGTTTCACTGTGGATGAGACCCGCGGCAGACAGGTTAGGGAGCTGCTCTCCGAGCTGGAGGTGGTGTCTGATCTCAGCCCGAGATTCGACGACAATCTGCCCAGGGATCAGTCGGTGACTGACACCTGGATACGTCACAAGAACGGCAAAACCAACTGTGTTCGTCAGAGCATCAGCTCGGTGAAGAACAATCAGGGCGATACCCACCGTTACGTGTACATCCTGAACGATATCAGCGAGCTGAAGGAGTATCAGAGCCAGCTGGAAAGCATGGCCAAGTTTGATCCACTGACGAAACTGCCTAATCGGACTTTACTGAGTGACCGTCTTCAGCAGGCGATGATTCATTGCGACCGCAACGGGTCGGAACTGGCGGTTCTGTTTATTGATCTGGACGGTTTCAAACAGGTTAACGATGGCCATGGCCATGCGGTTGGCGACGAACTGCTTAGGATCGTTGCCGGTCGACTGAAAGGCGTGATGCGGGAAGGGGACACCCTGGCGAGATTCGGCGGTGATGAGTTTGTGGTAGTTGTGCCATTGGCGTTTGGCGTTAAATCCTGCCAGGTGCTTCTGGACCGCATATTGACGGCGGTGTCCCGTGAAAGCCGGATTTTTGGTGGAGACATCTGCCTGACGGCGAGTATTGGCGTCACCGTTTACCCCCAGAGAGAATCCCTGGATGCCGAGCAGCTTCTTCGTCAGGCCGACCAGGCCATGTATTCGGCCAAGCAGAGCGGGAAAAACCAGTGCTGCTTCTACGATGCCGACAGCGAACGGGCGGTGCGGGATCTGTTCGACGATCTGAAACGGGTAGAGGGCGGGCTGAAAAACGACGAGTTCGTTCTTTTCTATCAACCCAAGGTCAATCTGAAAACCGGTGAACTGATCGGTGTGGAAGCGCTGATTCGCTGGCAGCACCCGGTCCGTGGCCTGCTGTCACCCGACCAATTCCTGCCGGTGATCGAGCGGCACTCGCTTGGTAACGCGGTGGGAGAGTGGGTGATCCGGACAGCACTAGAGCAGTCAGCGCAATGGCGGCAGAAGGGGCTGAACCTGTCTGTCAGTGTGAATATTGACCCGTTTCACCTGGCCCAGAAGGACTTCGTTGACCGACTGAAAGGTATCCTGGCAGGCTTTCCGGAGCTGCAGCCAGGGGATTTTGAAATCGAGATTGTGGAAACCTCTTCGTTGGAGGATTTTCAGTCGGTGTCCGGGGTAATCGAACAGTGTCGCGCCCTGGGCGTGACCTTCGGCCTGGATGATTTCGGTACCGGCTATTCATCACTCACCTATTTGCGCCAGCTACCGTTGGACTACCTCAAGATCGACATGAGCTTTGTTCGTGGCATGCTGGAGAATCCGGATGATCTATCGATTGTGCGCGGCGTATTGGGCCTGGCGAAATCTTTTAACCTGCCCGTGATTGCGGAGGGCGTGGAAACGTCCGCACACTATGATGTGCTGATAGACCTGGAGTGTGATTACGGCCAGGGCTACTGGTTATCCCGACCGATCCCTGGAGACGCGCTGCTGAGATGGGCGAGCCAGTGGCGCAAACCGGTTGTTGGCGCGCTGGAATCAGCCGCGTCCGCGAGCGCCGCCGCCCAGTTCAAACTGTAGCCTTTTGGCTTTGCGGTACCGTCGTACTTCAAGCCAACCGTGTATGGCCAGTGCCGTAAAGATGATAGCCCCGCCCACAAAGCTCATTTCCGGCGGTACCTCGCCGAGGAATATCCACACCAGAAGCGCCCCGAAGACGGTCTCCATCAGCAGCATCAGGCTCACCTCCGCAGCGGGAATATACCGGGGGCCGATCTGGATCATGATGCTCGACACCGGCAGGAACACCAGACAGAGCAGGGCGATGAACAGCAGGTCACGTGTTGAGGGTAAGACAGCACCGCCCAGCAGTGCTGCAACCACGGCCACCAGGGATGCGCCAAACATAAGCATCACACTCATGTCCGCTTCCGGTTTTGAGCGAGCGACGTTCAGGTTGGTCGCCAGGGCTGTGGCTGCGACACCGGCCATAATCAGGCCGATGGGGTCGCCGCGGCCCCATTCACTGATGGCCATCAGTGTTGCGCCGGCTACACAGACAATAATTACCACCCAGGTTCGCCAAGGCAGGGTTTCCTTCCACACAAGCCAGGCAATCAGCGCGGCGATCATGGGGGCCATGTTCAGGATGACCAGAACGTTGCCGGCGGCTGTGTTTTTCATGCCCATCACAAAGCCGAGCGTGCTGAGCGAAAAGGCCACGGCGCAGTAGATCCCCTTGCGGCCGCACTTGCGGACCTCCTGAGCCAGCCGGCTTCGATATCGCGCCGCACTGATCAGCAGAAAGCTGGTGGCCAGCAGCAGTCCCCGCCAGAACAGAAAGACGACCGGCTCTACGCTGGTGATCTTTACCAGCAACGCATCCGGGAGAATGAAGAGTACGCCCAGCGCAGCGATGGTCAGGCCTTTAACCCGCGTGTTTTCCAAAGGGTTACTCCGGGGCTGTATCGTTTGAGGCGCAGGCTTTCTCCAGCCTTGCGATGCAATCGCTGAAAGTGCGGCTGATGCGGGTCTGGTCACGAATCATGGCCAGGCGGGGCCAGGTCGCCTGTTCCCCAAGGCGGATATAGGTTTCCAGGTCATCGCTGTCCGGATTGGCAAGCAGCTTGCGGTACATCAAGGGCCGAAACGGAAACTGCACGTTGATATCCCCAAGGTAGGTTTGCGTGGCCATGGCATGTGCTTGTTCCAGTAACGGTCGAAGCATAGTTGACGACCAGCTGTTGCGGGTGAGTTTCAGTGTTGTGGCCACCTGGGCGTGCATCAGTGATGCCGCCGCCTGTTTTGCTGAGGCCCGCGGACCACGCTGGTGGTGATGGCTGATAAACGGCAGCACGTGAGGGTTAGCCTGGCTGACGATGGTGCGGTTGACGTTGTGTAGCCGGGCCATGCGCATGAGTGGCAGATCACCATGCACACTGCCGTCGATCCAGCGCTCCGTGGGCATATAGGGTTTGCGGCCGCTCTCGCCCCGATCACTATCCCTGGCCTGTAGGGTGACCGGCGGGTAAATGCCCGGCACCGCACAGGACGCCAGAATGGCAGAATCCACAAGAACCTCGGGAGAGGCCAGATTATTCAGCAACCTGGGCTTCTGGCGGGTTCTGGTGGGGGATACGGATATATTCAGGGTACGACCACTGTGAGCGGCCGCCTCCTGGAAACTGGTGCTGCCAATGTTGGTGTGGATATGGTGGAGCAGCTGCGACTGGTCCATTGCGTGGCCTTTACGCCAGATCCGCGCCGGTTCCAGCCAGCGGAAGGCTTCCAGATGAATCTCGCCGGGCTCATTGAAGAAGCGCTCCAACTGTTGGTTGTTCCGGGTGCAGATGGCGCCGGCCACAATCGCGCCCATGCTGGAGCCGGCGATGACATCCGGCAGCAGGCCCTGGCGCCACAGGGCGCGGGTCACGCCAATGTGGTAGATCCCGAAAGCGGCGCCGCCGCTGAGCATTAGTGCGGGGCGCCCGTACACCCTTTCCGCATCGCGGAAGAGCCGCAGTTTCTGTTGTTCGCTGACACCGGGCATGTCGTGGTCGCAGATGAAGTTCATGGAATTTTCCACTTCATCAAGAAACTCGGTGATCAGGTATTTCGTGCCTGTCCAGGCAACGGCGTATAGGTCCGGATTAGCGATTTCACCCAGGTGACGATACAGGCTTTCCTGAAGTACCCGTGTAAGGGCCCTGGTGTCGCCTTTTTCGCGGCAGCGCCTCATAGCGTCGATATGGTCGCGTATCAGGGTTTCATGTAAGAGCTCGCAACCACCCTCTGCACGCCACGCCAGGGTACCTTCCAGCTCATCAAGCTGGCTGGCGATGTCGTACCACTTATCGTAGGAGGTCGCCCTGGTCAGTTGCTTTTCCAGTTCACGACGTTGTTTTCTGGTATTTTTCATAACCTACAGGGTACATCAGTAGGCCCATGCAGGTCGCCTAGCGACAATCCGAAGGGTTACGGGAAAGCCGGTCGCCTATGCCGAATCCATTGGCCTCAAAGAAGCCCTGGTTCATTTCCAGGGCCTGGAAGTAGTGAACTCCGGCTGGGAAGGTGGGGCAGTCGTCGCCTTTTGCGGGCGGGCAGGGCGGCATCTGTTTAACCGCGCGGATGAAGCCTTGATCATCCATGTAGGCGATATCCAGCGGTATCAGCGTCCTGTACATCCAGAAGCTCTGATTGGGCTGGCGCTCGCTGGTGTAGACGAACAGCATTCCGGCGTCTGGGGCCAGTGTCTGTCTTTCCATCAGCCCCCGACTGCGCTGAGAAGGGGTTGCCGCGATTTCAACGGTTATCGGCATGGCCTGCCCTGAACCAACCAGGCACGCCTGTTCCACCGGTAGGGATTCGACGGCCGGCAGCGCCGCCAGGCAGCCTGAGAACAGCAGGCATAGAAGCGGAAGCAGGGTTCGCTTCACGAACGCAGCCGGTAGCCGGTTTTGAAAATCCACCAGACACCTACCATGCAAGCCGTAAGGAAGAAGAAGGTCATTCCCACGCTGATGCCCACGTGCACATCAGACACGCCGTAGAAGGCCCAGCGGAAGCCGCTGATCAGGTACACCACGGGATTGAAAAGGCTGATGGTCTGCCAGACTTCCGGAAGCATATCGATGGAATAGAAGGTACCGCCAAGAAAAACCAGCGGTGTGACAATCATCAACGGAACAATCTGGAGCTTTTCAAAGCCGTCGGCCCAGATGCCGATAATAAATCCGAACAGGCTGAAGGTTATGGCGGTCAGCACCAGGAAAGCAAACATCCAGAAGGGGTGCAATACGCTGTAATCCACGAACAGCCGGGCGGTAATCAGGATAATCACGCCGAGAATCACCGATTTCGTGGCAGCAGCGCCCACGTACCCCAACACCACTTCCACATAGGATACCGGCGCCGACAACACTTCATAGATGGTGCCGGAGAACTTTGGCATATAGATCCCGAAGGAGGCATTGGAAATACTCTGCATCAGCAGCGACAGCATGACCAGCCCGGGGATGATGTAGGCGGCGTAGCTGATGTTGTCGATATCGCCCATGCGGCTACCAATGGCGGAACCGAACACCACGAAATAAAGGCAGGTGGAAATTACCGGGGAGGCGACACTCTGCATCAGGGTGCGACGCATGCGGGCCATTTCGAATCTGTAGATTGCACTCACACCATGAAGGTTCATGAGGACAAGGCTCCTTGATGGTAGAGGTTATTCGTGAACCAGGTTGACGAAGATGTCTTCCAGGGAACTTTCCCGGGTCTGCAGGTCCCGGTATTCCAGACCGATCTCGCTGAGTTTTCTGAGCAGCCTGGCAACACCTGCCTGTTCTTCCTGGGAATCAAAGCTGTAAATCAGCTCGTAGCCATCGGCAGACAACTCCACCGGTTCAAGCAATAGCTCGCCAGGCATTTGGTCCAGCGGCTTCTGGAGGTGGAGTCGTAGTTCCTTCTTGCCCAGCTTGCTCATCAGGCTGGTTTTTTCCTCCACCAGGATAATCTCGCCGTCCCGGATCACGCCGATGCGATCAGCCATTTCCTCGGCTTCCTCGATGTAATGGGTGGTGAGGATGATGGTGACCCCATTTTCACGGAGTTTCCGCACCATGTTCCACATGTCCCGGCGCAGTTCGACGTCCACACCGGCGGTAGGCTCGTCCAGGAACAGGATTTTGGGTTCGTGGGACAGCGCCTTGGCGATCATTACGCGACGCTTCATGCCGCCAGACAGGGACATGATCCGGTTGTTGCGTTTGTCCCAGAGCGACAGGTCCCGCAATACCTGCTCAATGTGAGCGGGCGAGGGCGCTTTGCCAAACAGGCCGCGGCTGAACGTGACCGTATCCCAGACGGTCTCGAAGGAATCGGTGTTCAGCTCCTGGGGCACCAGCCCGATGCTCTGCCGGGCCTGGCGGTAGTCCCGGATGATATCGTATCCGGCGGCTTTTACCTCTCCTGAGGAGAGATTCACAATGCCGCAGATAATGCTGATCAGCGTGGTTTTACCGGCACCGTTGGGGCCAAGCAGGGCAAAGATCTCGCCGCTTTCGATGTCCAGGTTTATGTCTTTAAGGGCCCGAAAGCCGTCACCATAGGTTTTGTTCAGGTGTTTTACGGAAATGTCCGGTTGCACTGGGTTATCCTGTGGCTGCGGGTTAAAAGCAGGCTAGTTTCTCATGCCCACTGTTCATATAGGAAGCTTTGCAATTGGTGAAGAATTACCGCAAAGGATCCGGCAGATTGTGTAAAATTCTGCAATCACAGAAACGGATCTCCAATCAGAGATCTCCGAAAAGGGGAAAGCCAGACCATGGATTACGGCGATAGCGTACAAAAAGTTCTGTTGCGGAAAATTCAGAAGGCCGAGCAGGACCTGGTTCAGCTGAAACTCGACTACTGCCGCTTCATCTTCGGACTGAGTCACCGTTCAAAAGTGATCGTGGACGGCGTGACCTATCTGATCCGTTCGGTGGATGTTGACTCAATGATACGGAATGAAGACGGCAGCTTCGGCAAGCCGGACGTGGCCGGTATCCCCGAAAGCTCGGGCGACGAGTCGGATGTGCAGGGTTTGGGTAACGGTTGGGAACTGGTAAAAACGGATTAGATAAAGGCGTTCGACGTAATGGCGTCGAAAAGGCTCTTCTCACGGGGCACGAAGTGATGGGTTTGCCAGAATTCCGCGCCTTCAACCCCACTTCTGAAACATGCCAGGAATGTTGAGTGGCGTGTCAGCGTTGAAATGACCACCAGGGCATCCGGTTGTTTGATCCCCACTTTTCGGCTTGCAAACTGGCTGACGGTCATTGCCAACGAGTCAGCATTCCGGCTGCCAGGCCGGCTCAAGGCACAGGCCGCCCCGTAAAGCCAGCAAACCGCGTATTCCCGAATAGCCAGATGGGCCGCCTCGATTTCAAGTCCCTGTTGTTTGCAGTCCCGCTCCTGAAGGCTGGCCAGAATATGTAACTGGGAAATCAACTCGCACCTGTCCAGCTTGTGTTTCGCAGATGAACGTCCCGGCGAGGGGATTTTTGCGTCGTAGTCCCTGAACCCGGAAGTCACTCTGCTGGATGCGGACTGGAATTGATCGCGAGGCTGCTCGGACGACACAGCCGGTACCAGTGGTTCACTGCGATTCAGGCTCAGCACGCGAAAAGCCAGCAACAGCAAAAGCGAAAAAAGCCCCAGTTCCAGAAGAATGATCAGACTACTTAGCATCAGAGGTTCCTGACTGCTTTTACTCAAGCAGGCGTTCGTTGTAAGAAAGCATCGGCGTCGAATGTAAACGCTGGAAACCAATTGTAACCAAATGTTTCATGGGCCAAGAAATACTATTGGCCTGAATGACGCTTACAATCTCCGGAACTGTGATGGGGTAGGCAGGCTTAGCACGTAGGCATGGTCTGAAGGGCCAATTTTCGGCGGATATAGCGTCCGAGAATATCGACACCGATGTTCAGAAGAGCGGTGATGACAATCAATACCATGGCACGGTCGAACTGTATGTTCTGGATGGCGCTATCGACATAGAAACCCAAGGTGTAAATACCCAGAATGCCGAGAATGGCGGTCTCGCGCATGATGATTTCCCAGCGATAGAACAGAAACGCCAGGAACGACCGGTAAACTCTTGGTACCAGCTCATAGGTATAGCGGTTGAAGCCGACGGGGGCATCCGGCCGAAGCCCGATGGCACTGGATTGCCGGCCAATCAGATGCCCGATAATGCCGCCATTGTGAAGCGCCAGGGCGACAATGGCCGGCAACATCGACGGCCCCCATAGCTGGAGCATGATATAGGCAAGGATATACTCCGGGGTTGAGCGGGCAATAACCAGAAATATATGGCCGCCAGTACGCCGCACCGGACCACCAAAGTGCGTGGAAATCAACGGAAAAGCCAGCAGCGATAGGATGCCGGTGGCGACCAGCGCAATCTGCGTCAACACCACTGTGTTGAGGATGCCGGGCAGTGCCTCGGTCACCATCAGATCGTTCAACCAGGTCATCAGGCCTGACAGCCCTTCATTGTTTTTAATGGGTGACGGCACGATGTCCTGGGTAAAGAATCGCTCCACGTTGCCCCAGACAATGGGAAAACCCTCGCCGAGGAAAAAGGGTGCACCCAACACATAGACGGGCAAGAGTTTGGGTCTGACCCAGAGTGGCATGGTGGCGATTAGCACATAGAACAGGATGAGCATGGCGCCGGCTTCGGAATAGTGCCCTTGCGAAAAGGCAGACTCGAGGAAAAACCCGAGTGTCGGCAGACCCACAAACCCGAGAATCGCGCTTGAGCGCAGGCCGCATTCGAGGCGATAGGCTGTGTAGGTGCGCAACTGAACCCAGCAGTCGGGGATGCGCGTGAACAGAAACGCTGAAACAACACCGGTACCGGGTGGCAGTAGCCTGCCCGGCGTGGGATCGGCCTCGTCAAGAATCTCGGAATAGACCTTGGCAAAAATACCCGAGTAGGGAATAGCGATTGCCAGCACCCCGGTCAGGGGGTGAAAGCCGAAGAACTGCAGAAAGATCAACGCCCAGAAGAGCTCGTGAATGGCCCGGATGAAGGCGCAGAAGGTCCTCACTGCAACGTTGCGGTACACCAGCGACAAAAGGAAACCGCATACACTGCCCAGGGCGACACCTACGAAGGCAAACGCGACCGTCCTGAGAAGCGCGACGGCGACACCCTCAGAGCTGAAAAAATCTGGCGTTAAAACGCCCATGAAGAAGCTCCCCAGATCTCTCCAGGGGTTTGCGGCCGTAATCGCGATGTCAGCAAACGCCAGCCCGATAATGGCAATGGCAAGGAAAAGAAAGCTGATTCGTACCGTGGGTGAGGAGAACATGAAAGACATCAGTAAAGCGGAGTGATGTCTGAAGGCGCCAGTTTGTCACTGGGTTCATCCAGCGCAACCTGACCGTCCTGAATTCCCACGATGCGGGTACAGTACTTGAGTGCCAACTCCACATCATGCAATGCAATGACACTGGTTGAGAACCGCTCACTGAGCAGCTTCATGACCAGGTGTGCTGTGGGACCGTCCAGGGCCGACACGGGTTCGTCCGCAAGCAGCAGGGGAGACTGTCGAAACAACGCCCGGGCGATAGCCACCCGCTGACGCTGGCCACCCGACAGCGAAGCCGCAGGCATCCATATCTTTTCAGGCATGGACAGTTCTTTCAGCAGACCGCGTACTGCAGCCGCGTCTTTTGAAAACGGGCGAATCAGGGTCACCGAGTTGTACCAGACTGAATGGCTATCCAGTTGTCCCATGAACACGTTGTGGAAAACGGGGAGCGCATTGACCAGGCCGAGGTCCTGCGGCACCAGGGATGAGTTTCGGCCAACCCGCTGATGGATCAGATTAATCAGCGTCGACTTTCCTGCGCCACTGCGACCAACGAGGCCGACCCGTTCACCGTCTTTCACATTCAGAGAGAGCGGGCCGATGACCCGCTCTCCGCTGAACGATGCTGTCAGGGCATCAAGATCAAATCCTGACATCAATCAATGATTCCGATCTGTTTCCCTACGACTTCAATAGGCTTGTATGCGTCATTCGAGACAGGAATAAACCCGGAGCGGGGAAAGCTATTGAGAAGTTCTTTGTCTTCCATCGAAAGCAGTGCTTCCTGGACGCGCTGCATGAAACCATCGCCGAAACGCTCATCCACATCACCGCGGATGGTCCACTGATAGTTCGGGTAGCTTGGCGTTGTCCAGATGACTTTTACCGCATCGGTATCGATGTTGCCGTTTTCTAGCTCTTTGGTCCAGACAGAGTAATTGATGGCGCCAACGTCATAGGTGCCTGACTCCACAAGACGAAGTGTCTTGGTGTGGTTTCCACTGAAGCCAACACGTGAGAATACATCCTGGGGCGCCTCGTTAAACGCTTCGCGGATGTAATATTCCGGAATCAGACGTCCGGACGTGGATCCCTTCGAGCCGAAGGTGAATGTTTTGCCACGCAGCTCTTGGGGCAGATTTTCACTTTCTTCCAGACCAGTGCTCTTATGGGCGATGAAGTAGGAGTTAAAGGCCTGGTCTTCTACGCCCTGGGCAATGGCCTGTGAGCCTGGAACCAGAGACCGCGCCTGAACGCCGGATAGGCCCCCGAACCAGGCAAGCTGGACCTGGTTGTTGCGGAATGCGGAAACGGCAGCTGCGTAGGATTTAACCGGCACGTAGCGCACATCGACTTCCAGTTTTTCCTCCAGATAGTCCGCAATGCCACGGAAGCGCTCAACCAGTTTGGTTTCGTCTTCGTCGGGAATGGCTGTAAACACCAGCGTCTGGGCCGAAACAGTGGCCGATGAAGCAAGCAGCAACAAACTTGCGGCGGCCAATTTCCTTATTGAATTCAATACCATTTTGAATGTCCTTCGCGTCAGGGATTAGTTTGTTCAAGTTCTTTCCGGGCTGCCCTTGGGAAAAGGCGACCACAGGATACCGTTATTTACGCATACCCGGAACAGCTATACGATCGCACGAGCAAATCGGGTTTTCCTGTTTCTGAACTGGCCGTTGTGCCGGAGCGCATCACTCATGAATATTGTTCTCATTACGCCCGCGCCTGCAGGTTCCAAGGCCGGCAATCGCGCGACAGCAGAGCGCTGGGCCAAACTGTTGGAGCAGGAAGGTCACCATGTCAGCATTCTGACTGACTTTCAGGATGAGCCCTGTGATCTTTTAATTGCGCTGCACGCCTGGCGGAGCCATCTGGCGGTCAGACGTTTTCGCGAAGCTTTTCCTGATATCCCGTTGATCGTCGCGCTGACAGGCACGGATATCTACGACCACCAGCTCCGTTTTCCGGAGCAAACGCTTGAGACCATGGAGCAGGCTGACTGCCTGATCGGTCTTCATGAGCGGGTTGCAAGGGACATTCCGGAGCGATTTGGCGAAAAGCTTGTCACCGTTCTGCAATCGGCACAAATCCCGGAGCGACTCAGCGGTAAAAAGCGCGCTGGTTTTCAGGTCTGTGTTATTGGTCACCTCAGGGAAGAAAAGGACTCACTGCGCGCCGCCTTCGCCGCACGCCTTGTTCCCGCCAAATCGACGCTTAAAGTGATCAATGCTGGCAAACCCCATAACGAGCAGTGGGAGAGTCTGGCACGGGAAGAACTGGCCACTAATCCGCGTTTTGAATGGCTTGGGGAGGTCTCCAGGGAAGAGGTTCAGGCTCTTATGCTGAGCTCAGATGCGATGGTGATCAGTTCGATCATGGAAGGTGGTGCCAACGTGGTGTCAGAAGCCTGTCGGATCGGATTGCCGGTTCTTGCGTCGGATATTTCCGGAAACATCGGCCTGCTTGGCGACGGCTATCCGGGCTACTTCAAGACGGGCAGCGAAGAAGAGCTTGCCCGACTGTTATGGCAGGCGGAGAGTTCACCGGAGTTCCTGGCAGACCTGGCCGCAAAGGTTGGAGAACTTGCTGTGAACTTCACTCCGCAGCAGGAGCAGGCTGCGCTTGCCAGGGCTCTAAAAAAGGCGCTGGCAGCGCGTCAGGCAGGCTCTATTCAACCAGGCTGACTGGCTCTATGGGGCCAGTCTCGTCCTGGGCGGTAATGCGACCGATAATGGCCGTATGAGGATAGCCCAGGGCCTTTAGCTCCCGTACGCATTCCTCGGCCTTGTCCGCCGCAACGCTGGCGAGCAGTCCGCCGGCGGTCTGAGGATCGAAGATCAGCGGATAGCGGGGATGATTGACCCATTTATCCTGATCCCGAATGCCCCGGCGCAGGCGGATATTGGCCGGCTGTAGCGAGCTCAGAATGCCGGCTGCTGCGGTTTCCTCCGCGCCTGGAAGAATGGGCAGGGCGCTGAGATTCAGTTCGGCGTCGACTCCGGACGGGCGGGTCATTTCCACCAGGTGCCCGAGCAGACCAAACCCGGTTACATCAGTACAGGCTTTGGAACCGAACCGGTGCAGGCACTCGGCGGCGGCCTTGTTGGACTGAATCATGGACGCCAGCGCGCTGTCGATCCATCGGCCCTTGGCTTCAAGCTTGGCGTGGGCGGCAAACAGGGTGCCCGTACCAATGGGTTTGGTCAGAATCAGGGCGTCGCCGGCCCGCAGGCCGCCTTTGCTCATCACTTCTTTGGGGTCGATCAGGCCGTTCACTGCGAAGCCCAGCGCCAGTTCCTTGCCTTCACCCGTGTGGCCGCCAACCAAGGCACAGCCCGCTTCGTTAAGCACCTCGACGGCGCCGGACATCATCTGGAACACCACGTCCTCGACCTTGGATTCAATGCCGTAGGGCACAGTGGCGACGGCCGTGGCGCTCTGGGCTTCCGCGCCCATGGCAAACACGTCACCCAGGGCATGATTGGCTGCAACCTTGCCGAATGTGTAGGGGTCGTCGATAAACGCTCGGAAAAAATCCACCGTATGGACAACGGCTTTGCCTGGGGGCACTTCAAGTACAGCGGCGTCGTCCGGCGCGTGCAGGCCGATAATAATGTCGTCCCGCTCGATCGGCCTTAGCTCGCCGAGTGCCCGGGAAAGCACCGTGCTACCAACCTTGGCCCCACAACCACCACAGCGCATGGCGACAGCGGAAATGGCCTGGGAGGCCTCTTCGGGATTCTGGGCCGCGCCGGTATCCGGCACAGCGGCGGATTCTTCCATCTGTGGCAAGTGGTTAAACTTCGCCATAAACCGGTGATCGATCCAGTTTTTCCAGCGCCATACCCAGGCGCCAGAGAAAGACCGGTCTCCCCGGGAGGCAATCGCGTACTTGTCGCCTGTACTGATCAGCGCCAGCCATTTTTTCTGGGGCCGGAACGGCTTTGGCGTCTTCCCGAGAGCCAGCCGTTTGAGGTTATCGGCCAGGGGAGGGCCCTGGCGAACCGCAAACACGCCCGCTTTTTCCCGGGGGTAATTGATCACGTTGGCAATATCGCCTGCCGCAAAGATCGAATCATCGGTTTCGGTTTGTAATGTGTCCCGAACCCTGATAAATCCACCATCGTCCAGCGCCAGCCCGGTATTTTTAAGCCATTCGGGCCCGCCGGCTCGAGTGACCCAAAGCACTTGGTCGGCTTCCACAGTGCCGCCGCTATCGGTTTTCAGGGTGTTCGGTTCTACCTGGGATACGGCCGAGCCAAGATGGATCTTCACACCCCGGTCTTTCAGCGTTTTTTCGAAAAGCTGGCGAACATCGGCATTATGGGTGGGCAATATCTGCGGTTGGGCGTCCAGCAGGTGGAATTGAAGCTGAGCGGGGTCGTGGCCACGCTTTTTCAGCTCGTTGCGGAGGCGGAACTGCATAGCCAGCGTAAGCTCGACGCCACCGGCGCCCGCGCCAACGACGGCGATACTCAGGGGGCCGTCATGGTTCTCAAGCTGGGACAGCAGGGATAGCCACCTCTGGTTGAAGCCGTTTATGGGCTTCACCGGCACTGCATGTTCGCTTGCACCTGCTACATCGCTGACCCGAGGAGAAGAACCAATATTGACCGATAGAAGGTCGTAGGGCACATCCGGCCGGGACCGACAGATAACCTTTTTGGAATCGCGGTCGATACCGATTGCCTCATCCCGGTAAAACCGGGCGCCAGCGAACTCAGCCAGACGGCTCAGGTCTATATGGACCTCGTCATAGCTGTAATGCCCGGCAACATAGCCAGGCAGCATTCCGGAATAGGGCGTGTGGGTGTCGCGGCAGATGAGAGTCAGGCGGACACCGGGGACGGGGTTCATGGCAAAGCGCTTCAGAACCCCTACGTGGCTGTGCCCGCCTCCTATCAGGACAATGTCCCGTAATACAGGCTGGTCATTTTGTTGCATTAAAGAACTTTCTTAGCCTCCGCGCTGAAGGTGCTGAAGCCTTTAACATTGCTGAAGGCAGAAAGTTTTGCCTGATCATCCGCGGAAGGGTTGGCAATCTGCGAGATGTCAGTAATACCGGCATCTTTCATCTTCTTGGCCGTTGCAGGGCCAATTCCTTTCACGCGGGTCAGATCGCTGCTGTCTGCTGCTTTTGCCGCCGCTGCAGGTTTTTTGCTGGCTGCCGCCGGCTTGCGTGCTGTTGATGCCGGCTTTTTGGTAGCCGTCTTCTTTACAGCGGGCTTTTTAGTGGCGGTTTTCTTCGCAGCCGTCTTTTTGGCAGCCGGTTTTTTGGCTGTGGATTTTTTGGGAGCTGTCTTTTTGCTGGCACTGGACTTACTGCTGGAAAGTCCCAGACGCTCCATAACGCTATTCTGGAGCTCGTGGAACTCGTCCATACGACGGTCAAACTCGTCGGTGAAGCGCTTCACCTCGCGCTCCCGCAGTTCGTCAATTTCCTTCAGCAACTTTCTGACCGGCTCCTGAACCTGGTTCTGGACACCGTCAAACTGCTTGATGGCATCGTTCATCAGCTTTTCGATCCGCTGCGACGTTTTCTCAAACTCTTTGTTGACCTTTTCAACCACTTTATCGACGTTCTGCTTGCTGGCTTTCTTGCCCATGAGAGATCTCCCCTGATATGTCTGTTGATAGTCCGTTTAAACGTACAGTGATTACTTCATGATGGCGGTTCAGGCCGTGTGACGAACGCTGGAGGACGGTCCGGATGAGCGCCTCGATTTCAGGATCTGTTTCTTGCGAAGAACGTCCCTGATCCGGCGGAGCTTGCCTGAAAATCCGGTATCATTCCCAGTGCTTATCTTTGAAAAATCAACGGAATAGAAGAAATTGCTACAGTGCTTTCTACGCTCTGTGACCAGTCCGCTTATGCCATCAGCGCGGATGTCGTCAAACGGCATTTGCATAACCAGGTCAAACACGATGGTATCCCCCGGTTCGAACTGTTTGTCCGTTTTTATGACGCAACCATAATCGTCCAGTTCGAACAGCGCCGCCTGCACCAGCTCACGGCGGAACAGGCCCTGCTTTACGCTGAACTGTGCGAAGAGATCTGGTAATGCTTCCTTCAGACTCAACATATTCCTGATCTACAGATATCCTGTTTCAGTTCCATTAAAACCATTGAACCGCAAATGATAGACGGGTATTGCTTAAACAATAGCCATACTGCGGAAGTTTGGCAATTCATTCAGCAGTATACGAACAGTGTTTCATTCGGGTTTTAAGTCCCGCTTGTTTTATTCACTTTTGGTTCGCTTGTTGATGTCGTAAATATCAGTGCGCCGATCTTTCAGGTTTGTCACCGACCCTTCGTTTCGAACCAGTTTCAGTTTTTCCAGATCCATGTCCGAGAACATGATCATTTCGGTATTCGGCGTGGTTTCCGCCATGACCGCATCGTGGGGGAAGGCGAAGTCGGACGGTGAGAATACCGATGACTGGGCATACTGAACGTCGAGGTTTTCAACCTTGGGCAGGTTGCCGACGCTGCCGGTGATTACCACGTAGCATTCGTTTTCAATGGCACGGGCCTGGGCACAATGCCTGACGCGCAAATAGCCGTTCTTGGTATCGGTCCAGAAGGGGACCATGATGATGTCCACTTCCTCGCTGGCGGCCAGGCGGCCCAGTTCCGGAAACTCGATGTCGTAGCAGATCATGATGGCAACGCGGCCGGCATCAGTATCAAACACCTCAAACTTGTCACCACCCTCAAGAACCCAGTCGCGGCGCTCGTGGGGGGTAATGTGCACCTTTCGCTGTTCGTCTACACGGCCGTCCCGATGGCAGAGATAGGACACGTTATAGACCCGGTCATTCTCCAGCAAAGGCATGGAGCCGGTGATAATGTTGATGTTGTAACTGACCGCCATTTCTGACATTTCATTGCGGAACTGCTCGGTAAATCCGGCCAGGAAGCGAATGGCGCGGGTCTGGTCCACCTGGTCAGTCAGGCCCATCAGTGGCGCGTTGAAGAATTCGGGAAAAATGGCGAAATCGCTTTTGTAATCGGATAGCGCATCCACGAAATACTCGACCTGCTCAAGTACTTCATCGACCGAAGTGAATTCCCGCATCTGCCACTGAACCGCGCCCAGCCGGACCTGTGTTTTTTTGACATTGAGCACCGCGGATGGCGGTGTGTAGAGAATGTTCCGCCACTCCAACAGCGTGGCGTAGCCCTGGGACTTTTCGTCCTCGGGCAGGTATTTATGCATCAGGCGCGTGACCTGAAAATCGTTCGAGAGCTGGAAGCTCAGAATCGGGTCGTAAATGTCTTTGCGATCTACCCGCTGAATGTATTCTTCCGGAGAATACTGGTCAGCGTACTTGAAGTAGCCGGGAATCCGCCCACCGGCGAGGATGGCGCGCAGATTCATCGACCGGCAAAGTTCCTTGCGGGCTTCGTAAAGTCGACGGCCAAGGCGATATCCCCGGTATTCCGGGTGAACCAGCACGTCCAGCCCGTAGAGAGAATCACCTTGCGCGTTGTGCCAGATTTTTTCATTGCGCAGGATCAGGTCATCGTAGGTGTGCGGGTTGCTGAACCTTTCATATTTGACGCACACGGTCAGTGCTACCGCTACCAGCTCACCGGATTCCTCAATACAGATCTGACCATCGGGAAACTGTTCTACAAGAGCCTTGATGGTGTCTTCCGGCCATGAACCGCCAATATCATCGTAGATGCGGTCCATCAGGACCTGAAGTTGAGGGTAATCGTCGACTTCAAGGTTACGAAGATTGAGGTGCAGTTCTTCGTGGGCCATACGGGCAGCTCCAGTCAGGTGATAAGGGACCAATCAACAAAGAAAGATGATTAAAGAAAGGATGTTAACAGATAGCACTGGAGAGGTCCCATTCGGCGCCGGACAATCACCTATGTCCGGCTTTACGGATCAGTCCTGCATGCGATGAATGCGGGTGCGCAAATCCTGAAGTGTTCGTTGCCCGACCTGCCAGGAATCCCGGCTGAGAAAGGGGTTGTCCAGAACCAGAATGTGGCGCGCGCCCAGATTGAGCTCGCGGATTGGTTGTCCGTAGAAGCGGTCGAGAAAGGCGGCAAAGCTGCCGTCAAGAATGGCTCTTTCCATTCCCAGCTGAAGCCGATGTGCGAGGCTCTCATTGCCTTTGTTGACAAAGAAGAATGAGGGCATGGCATAGGCCAGCAGTATGTCGGGTTCGATCACGTAGTCCGTGTTGCCCTTCAGCCTTAGGTCATAGAGCACTTCGCTCACGCCGCGGGCGAAGCATTCAAAACGGTCGTTGTCCAGCATTCTGAACAGGATTTCGTAACGGGAGTGGGTGACAACCTCAATGCCGTTGACCTGCAGAATGCTGGAGTCCGGCCAGTGGGTGCCCTGGCCGATACGGATTCCGCTGTCGGCAAGATCCTTGAGGGTAGTGATGCCGTCGAATTTTGGCAGGTCCTCCTTGCGAACAACGCACACCCGCAGACCCAGCAGGCCACCATCAATAGGGATCGGCACGGCGGTCAGCTTCTTTTCCCGATCGGTACTGCTGGCAATATTGGCAATATCCAACAGTTTCGAGTCTGGCTTGCTCAGTTCCCGGACAACTCGTCCCTGGGACATTTCCGGGCTTCTGGCGAGCGTATAAGGGGGATATTCCGGAGTTTTTTGCAGTGCAAGTGATACCAGGGAGCGGACAGGCGGGCTGTCGTAGTTCCGATACCAGAGTAACAGTCGGTTTTCGGGCTGGTCGCTGGCTGCGGTGCCCGCTCCCAGTGCCAGAGGTGGCACTGCGGCCTGCAGAAAAAAAGCCGTCAAGAGGTAAATCACCGGTCGCCGAAACTTCATCCTTTCACAACTCTTGCTTCCTGTGCCCGAAACCCGGGATTATTCCGCTCTGGCTTACGTTAGCAGTCTAGATCACAATCTGCACAGCACCAGGGCCAATTTGTAAATCATTGTTTACCGGAGAGGCAATATGGCATTGATAGACAGTCTCATTGGCGCGACAGGCCAGTGGGTATCAGGATCCGATCCCGATGCGAGCCTGGGCTCGCCACTTCGTTGGCTTCGCAAGACCAGCAGCTACGCTGCAGTCAACCGTATTATAGGGATGGCGATTCCATTTGCACCCCGCAACGGGTTCCGGGTTATTGAGTTAAGGCCGGGTTACGTGAAGGCGCAGATTCCGCTGAAGGGCAACAAGAACCATTTTGGCAGCCTCTATGCCGGGGCCTACTTTCTGGTGGCGGAAATTCCGGGGGGCGTACTGACTCTGTTCGATCTGGGCCCTGCCTACACCCCCATCCTCAAGGAGATGACACTGCAGTTCCTGCAATCGGCCAATTCCGATGTGGTGGTGGAATTCTCACTGGATGACCAGACAGTGGAAGCCATCAAAGCGGAAGCTGACAAGACAGGCCGCGCGGCCTTTGAGCTGGAGGGCCTGATGTACGATAAAGAGGGCAACCACGTGGCGACGTCAATAGGCCATTACCGCGTGCGTAAAAAGGGTTTCAGCGCCGCCAGGAACTGATCGCCATACTTCTCCAGCTTGGCGGCGCCAACCCCGGTGATTTCCGCCATATCCGACAGTGATGCCGGCTGTTTCGCGAGAATCTCGAACAGCGTGGCATCGTGGAATATCACGTAGGGCGGCACGCCTTTTTCGTCCGCCAGGGCCTTGCGACAGGCCCGCAGGGCTTCCCAGGCGTCCTTGTCTTCCACTTCGTCCGCAAACTTGCGCCCACGATTCGATCCGCTGGTCTTGCCGGCACCGCCGCGGGCCTGGCCCGCTTTCTGGATGGGATCTTTGCGCAGTTCGATGGCCACTTCGCCTTTCAGCAATGGGCGACAGTCTTCCGTCAGTTGCAGAGCGCCGTAGCCCTCCGGGTCTGCCCGCAAGTAGCCGTTGGCCACCAGCTGCCGGAAGACGGATTTCCACTCGTTGGCGGACAGCTCCTGGCCTATGCCATAGGTGGAGACGGCCTGGTGGCCAAACTGCAGAATGCGTTCGTTTTCAGACCCCCGCAGCACGTCAATGAGGTAGGTCACGCCGAACCGTTGCCCGGTGCGGAACACGCAGGAAAGGGCCTTCTGGACCGCCACCTTGCCATCCCAGGTTTCCGGCGGGTTCAGACAGGTGTCGCAGTTGCCGCAGGGCTGGTCGAGGGTGTCGCCGAAATACCGCAGCAGCACCTGACGCCGGCACTGGGTGACTTCACAAAGCCCCAGCATGGCGTCCAGTTTCTGGCGCTCAACCCGTTTGAACTGGTCATTGCCCTGAGAGCCCTCCAGCATCTGCCGCAGCTTGATGACGTCCTGCAATCCGTACACCATCCAGGCGGTCGAGGGCTTGCCGTCGCGACCGGCACGGCCGGTTTCCTGATAGTAGGCTTCCAGGCTTTTGGGCAGATCCAGGTGCGCGACAAAGCGAACATCCGGCTTGTCGATGCCCATGCCAAAGGCGATGGTCGCCACGATAATCACGCCATCTTCCCGCAGGAACCGTTCCTGGTGCCGGGAGCGTGTCACGCCGTCGAGACCGGCATGATAGGGAAGGGCGTTGTAGCCCTGCTTCTGCAAAAGCTTTGCCGTGGCGTCCACTTTGTTACGGGACAGGCAGTACACAATGCCGCAATCGCCGCTGTGCTCGGTGCCAATAAAATCCAGCAACTGTCGGTTTGCGTTGGTTTTCGGGGCAATCCGGTACTGTATATTGGGCCGGTCGAAGCTGCTGATGAAGTGCCGGGCGCTGGTCAGAGAAAGGCGTTCGGCAATTTCCTTTCGGGTGCGTTCGTCGGCGGTAGCGGTCAGTGCGATCCGCGGTACGCCGGGGAATTCCGTCGCCAGGCGGCTGAGTTCTAGGTAGTCGGAACGGAAATCATGGCCCCACTGGGACACACAGTGCGCCTCGTCTATGGCAAAGAGAGACAGTGAGGCGTCTTTGAGAAGGTTCAGGGTACGGGGTTGAATCAGGCGCTCGGGAGCGCAGTACAGCAGGTCCAGCTCGCCGGTCATCAGGAGGTTTTCAGTTTCCTGGGCCTGATGAAAATCCATGGTGGAATTCAGGAACGCCGCCCTGACGCCCAGTTCCTTAAGCGCCGCCACCTGGTCCTGCATCAGGGCAATCAGGGGCGAGATAACGACTGCCGTACCAGTACGCACCAGGGCAGGCACCTGGTAGCACAGGGATTTACCACCGCCGGTAGGCATCAGAACGAGGGCATCGCCGCCACTCACCACCTCATGGATGATGTCGCCCTGAAGCAGACGGAAATTTTCATAGCCGAATACCCGGTGCAGAACCTCTTCCGGTGTCTGACCGGAGGTTTCAGGGCGAACGGTGCTTAACTGCTCAAAGTCCATAGAATGCCAGGATTCAGTCAAAATGCTTCCAGCCAGAGTGCGTTCATTGCAGGTGCCGAATAAGGGCGCAATAGTACCAGAAACAAGAGCGCCATAATGACCGCTGAGTCCATGACCGGGATGAATACCGAAAACAGTTTCAAAGACAGGCAGGTGGTTTGGAGTCTACAATACCGGTTTTTTCTGCAACCAACTGACAGGATATTCATGCAGGAATTCGATGCTATTCGTCCTTACAGCGACGAAGAAACCGGGGCCGCAATCGGTCAACTGGTCAGAGACCGCGAATTTCTTGATATGGTCGGTCGCTTCAAAACACCGACACTTGCCAGGTGGGCGCCTGCGCCGCTTCGAGCATGGGTACGGCGCTGGCTGGTCCGTCGTTTCGGCAATGTAACCCGGATCAATGACCTTCAGGCCAAGCTCTCGGGCTATGTCGCCGAACTGATTGGCAGCACTACCAGCCGTGTGACCCAGAGTGGCCTGGAAAACCTGAACAAGTCCGGCGCCTACCTGTTTATCTCCAACCACCGGGATATTGTGTTTGATCCTATGGTGGTGAATTACCTGCTGTTCGCCAACGGATTCAATACCACCCGCATCGCCATTGGCGACAACCTGCTGTCCAACCGCGTGTTTGCGGAAATGATGCGGCTGAACAAGAGCTTCGTCGTTCGCCGCAATATGACCAGTCCGCGGGAAATGCGGGACGCCTATCTGATGCTTTCGGGGTTCATCAATCACAGCATAGATAGCAACGAGAGCATCTGGATAGCCCAGCGGGAAGGGCGGGCGAAAGATGGCCTGGATGTTACAGACCCGGCCATTATCAAGATGTTCTACATGAGCCGGAAGAAAAGCGGGCTGAGTTTCGCAGAGGCAATGAATAGGCTCCACATCGTGCCGGTGTCCATCGCCTATGAATACGATCCCTGCGATCTGGACAAGGCCCGTGAGCTTGAAACCCGCGCCCGCACTGGTCAGTACGCCAAGGCCAAGGATGAGGACACAGAGTCCATCATGAAGGGCCTGACGGGCTTTAAAGGCCACGTTCACGTGCATTTCGGTCAGCCGATCGCAGACGCCGAGGACGACCCCAGGGCGCTTTCGGCCCGAATCGACCACGAGATGCACGCCAACTACCACCTGCATTCGTCCAACCTGGTGGCTTACCAGCAGCGGTCGATCCACCCCCAGTCCCACTTGACCGAGGGGTCGGAGAGCAGCTCGATCGTTACCGCGGAAACCTTTTCGCCGGCAGACATCGACGCGGCAGAGGCGGAGATCGAACGCAGGCTTGACGCCTGTACCCCCGAAGCGAGGCCGTACCTGCTGGACATGTACGCTAACCCGGTGGTTTCGGCGCTTGAAGCTAACCAGCGCAGTCAGCCACCCAGTGATTCTTCTAACTGAGAGCCGAGGTATCCGTGCAAGACCTGAAATACATTGAAATCGAGACCAACCCGAACCCGACGGCTTCTGTGATCTGGCTTCACGGCCTGGGCGCCAGCGGCCATGATTTTGAACCGGTGGTGCCGGAGCTGGGCCTGCCAGAGGATGCGGCGGTGCGGTTTATCTTTCCCCATGCCCCGAATCTGCCGGTAACCATTAACGGCGGCATGCGCATGCCTGCCTGGTACGACATCAAGGCCATGGATATTGACCGTGTGGTTGATAAAGAGCAGTTGATGGAGTCGTCTGATGCTGTGGCCCGGCTTGTAGACCAGGAAATCGAGCGTGGCGTGAACAGTGAAAATATTGTGATCGCCGGCTTTTCCCAGGGCGGGGCGGTTGCCTATGAACTAGGGTTGAGCTACCCGAAACGGCTTGCAGGTATTCTGGCGCTGTCTACTTATTTCGCCACAGCCAAAACAGTGACGCTGTCGGAGGCAAACCGCGAAATTCCTATCAAGGTGTATCACGGAACTTCTGATCCAATGGTACCTGAATCGCTTGGGCGCCTGAGTGTCGACCAATTGAAGGAACTTGGATACGCCCCGTCTTATCAGACCTATCCCATGGAACATAGCGTCTGCCTTGAGGAAATACAGGACATCGGCCAGTTCCTTCGCAGGCACCTGCTTTGAGATTCCGCCGTGCTCTGGAGTCAGGCCCAGAGCATGGCGCCCATTTCCAGTGGATGAGTCAACGATTCATGATGCGGATACATCCGCAACCTGAGGGTCTGCAGGCCGGGATAGGGTGGCTGAACACGAGTGGCGAATACGGTTCGGCCTTCTGTTTCACTCTCTTTCTCGAGTAGGAAGCTGTCAGGCCCGGGGCTGCTGTGGGTGCCGGTGCATTCCGGGCTGACCAGGCATTCCACCCGAACATCATCCGCTGACAGGCCATTGAGTGCAGCCTCCACCCGAAGTTCCACGGCACCGTCATGCGGACACGAGGACGCGACGCAGTCAACGACTCGCAGTTCAACCCCGGGCCAGGCGTGCCTTACCCTTGCCTTCCAGCCTGCGAGCCCGATCGCTACCTGGCCGCCGTCGGCCATAAGAAGCGCTCCCTGACTTGAAGCCGGCTGGTAATAATTATTCACATAGTCCATCACCATGCGCTGGGCATTGAACCGGGGCGTAATGGATTTCATCGAGGCCTTGGAGCGTTTTACCCAGCCCTTCGAAAAACCCTGGGAGGCACGATCGTAATACAGGGGCACCACCTCGAATTCGATCAGATCAATCAGGTCCCGGGCTTCTTCTTCATTCCGGAACTCCGGATCCAGTTCGGTGTCTCTTGGTGGAATGCCCCAGCCGTTTTTGCCGTCATAGCCTTCGCCCCACCAGCCATCCAGTACGCTCAAGTTGAGGGCACCGTTCAGCGCGGCTTTTTCGCCGGAGGTGCCACTGGCTTCCTTCGGGTATTCCGGGGTATTCAACCAGACATCCACGCCACTGAGTAGCCGGCGAGCCATGGCCTGGTCATAATCCTCCAGCAGGATTACGTGCCCCATCAAAGCGGGGTGCATGGACAGATCATGGATAACCTTGATCAATTGCTGCCCGGGTTTGTCTTTCGGGTGGGCCTTGCCGGCGAAAACCAGTACCACCGGGCGATCCGGGTTGGTGAGAATCTGCTCCAGCCGCTCCAGATCTGAAAAGATAAGCGTCGCTCGCTTGTAGGTAGCGAACCGCCGGGCAAAACCGATCACCAACGTGTCTTTTTCCGAAGAAATCAGCTGACGAGTCATCCGGTATGTCACGGAGTGGCCGGTGCCATTACGCTTATGCTGGCGCTTCAGGCGCCGGACGATGTATTCGCCCATTTGCTGTTTCAGGGCCTTGTGTACGCTCCAGTAATGATAATCCGGAATCTGGTCGATAAATTCCCAGAATTCCGGATTCCTAAGTTCGCTTTTCCAGGTAGGCGCCTGGATGTCAAACAGACTGGACCATTCCGGTGCCAGAAAGGTGGGCACATGCACGCCATTGGTGATGTAACCAATGGGATTCTCCCCGGGCGGCACCTGCGGCCAGATATCGCCTTCCATAAGCGACGCGACACCTCCGTGAATGCGGCTGACACCATTGTGAAAACGCGAGCCGCGGAGCCCGAGACTGGTCATATTGAAGGTGTCCCCGCCGTCCTTTGAGCCGAGTTTGAACACCTGCTCGAAATCCAGCCCGGACTCTTCCAGAAAACGACCAAGGGCATGTTGAACCAGGGAGCGTGGAAAAATGTCGTGTCCGGCGGCAACGGGTGTATGGGTGGTGAACAGGGTCGCGCCGGCAACCGCTTCCAGCGCAGCCTCGAACGCCAGCCCGGACGCCATGGTTTGCCGGCAACGCTCAAGAATCTGAAACGCAGCATGACCTTCGTTGATGTGCCAGACCGTCGGGATCAGGTTCAGGGCTTCCAATACCCGGGCACCGCCGATGCCCAGCAGCATTTCCTGGCTGATACGGGTGGATTCGTCGCCACCATACAGTTGGAGTGTAAGGTCCTGATCCTCCGGGCTGTTTTCCTCGGTATAGCTGTCAAGCAGGTACAGCCGGATATGGCCAACGCGTGCTTCCCAAACCCGCGCAACAACATCGCGACCAGGGAAGGGAACTGAAACTTTGAGCACTTCGCCGTTTATCTCCAGCGGCGTGATGGGCAGTTCATCGCTTGAATGAGACCGATAGCGCGCAATCTGTTGGCCATGGGCGTCGATACTTTGAATAAAGTAGCCCTGCCGATACAACAGGCCGACCGCAACGAAAGGCAAGGCAAGATCACTCGCCGCCTTACAGTGATCCCCGGCCAGAATGCCCAGGCCGCCGGAATAGATCGGAAAACTCTCGTGGAAACCGAACTCGGCGCAGAAGTAAGCCACCAGAGCCTTTTCCGGCTCCAGTTTTTCAGTCACTTCGGGGTCAGGCCCGGACTCAAGATAGGAGTCATAGCTGCTGAGCACTCGGCGAT
The DNA here is from genome assembly GCF_008795985.1 of Marinobacter halotolerans. NCBI lineage: Bacteria > Pseudomonadati > Pseudomonadota > Gammaproteobacteria > Pseudomonadales > Marinobacteraceae > Marinobacter > Marinobacter halotolerans. The sequence goes on from NZ_VMHP01000002.1 coordinate 975,544, forward strand.
ACTCGGCCAGAAACGCCCGGTCTTCGGATGCTTCATCGAGCCGGTCCTGGGCGACCCGGCGCAGGAAAAGCTTCGGGTTGTGCTCCACCTTCTGCCAGAGCCGAAGGTCAATCCTGGCAAACAGGCTGCGTACTCCATGGTCCCAACTGTAGAACAGATCGTTGGCAAGCTCTTCCAGTCGCTCCAGCGGCTCCGGAATCAGGGGGTTGGCTTCGAGTCGGAATTCCGTTGCTTTATGCATGTTGATTGCCTCCAGGCGGGCAAGCGCTCGCACTAATCCAGCTGTTATTGTTCACGTTCTTTGAGAATGCACTGATACAGATCGCCATAGGTACGAGCCCGTTGCTTCCAGGAATAGTCGGTTGCCATGCCGTTTCCCTGCAACTGTCGCCATTGTTTACGATTAGCAAAAACCAGCAGTGCGCGGTTGACGGTGGCGAGGAGCGACTCGGCGCTGGCGCCGGTGAAAACAAAACCGTTTGCCTTATCGATTCCAACATCCAGAGGGTCCTGAACCGTATCAACCAGTCCGCCAACACCGTGTACCACCGGAATCGTCCCGTACCTGAGGCTATACATCTGGTTGAGCCCGCAGGGTTCGAATCTCGAAGGCATCAGGAACAGGTCACTACCGGCCGTGATTCGATGGGACAACCCCTCGTTGTAGCCCAGGGTAAGGGACATTTGTCCCGGCCATCTCCTGGCCAATTGTTTCAGGGGTTCCTCGTAGCGGTCCTCCCCGGAGCCGAGGATGACAAACTGGCAGCCCTGTTCGAGCAACTCCGGCATCACGGACAGCAACCAGTCCACGCCTTTTTGATCCACCAGACGCCCGACGAACCCCATTAACGGGCCGCCTTTTACTTCCAGCCCAAGTTCCTGTTGCAAGCTGGCCTTGCACTTGGCCTTATTCTTCAGGTGATCCTGGCCGTAATGGAAAGCCAGTTCCGGGTCTTCCTCCGGGTTCCAGACCCGGGTATCGATGCCGTTGAGGATACCGCTCAATGCGTGCTGTCGGTGCCTGAGCAAACCATCCAGACCATTGCCGAATTCCGGGCTCTGTATTTCCAGGGCATAGGTGGGACTCACCGTGGTGATCCTGTCGCTAAACACCAGGCCACCCTTGATGAAGGATAGCTGGTCATGGAACTCCAGCTGCTCAAGTCGCCAGAGGGAGTCCGGCAGGCCAAGGGCCCGGAAGGTTTCGTGGGAAAAAAGCCCCTGGTAGGCAAGATTGTGAATGGTAAATACCGTTCCCGGCCTTGCCCGATAGGGCTCAAGGAAAACCGGAATCAGCCCGGTCTGCCAGTCATTGCAATGGACCAGATCGGGTTTCCAGGCCAACCCGGCTTCACCAGTGGCGATCATGGCGCCTACCTTGCCGAACAGTTCAAAACGGTGAGCATTGTCCCACCAGTCTTTCCCTTGCTCGTTCTTGTAGGGGTTGCCTGGTCGATCAAACAGCGGTGGGCAGTCCACGAGCCAGAGCGTTACAGCTGTACCCGGCAACCTGGTCTGCCAGAGGCTGACATTGTATTGACCAAGCTGGAATCGGACCTTTCTGCGGGAGCCGGCCTTTCTGGCAGCCTTGAGCGCATCCGGGTAACCGGGCAATAGAATCTGGACATCGTATTCAAGACGGCAGAGAGCTTCCGGCAAGCTGGCCGAAACGTCGGCGAGGCCGCCGGTTTTCACCATTGGGTAGACCTCACTGGTGGCGAAGAGAACCCGGATCATAGGGCCGGCCTCAGGATGATGGCCCCCAGCGGCGGCAGGGTCAGTTCCACCGACCAGTCACGGTTCATCCAGGGCTGTTGGTCCGCTGGCATAGGGTAGGGATTACCGAGGTTACTGCCACCGTAGTACTCGGAATCAGAATTGAAGATTTCCTGCCAGTTGCCTCCCTGCGGAAGCCCGATCCGGTAATGGTGCCTGGGCATCGGCGTGAAGTTGACGACAATCACCGAGGTCTCGCCCTTGGCCGTGCGCAGGAAACTGATTACCGACTGTGGAGAGTCATGGCAATCGATCCACTCGAATCCGTCCGGGGTGAAGCAGGCCCCGTGCAGCGAGACTTCCCGCCGGTAAACGCCATTCAGATCCTGAACCAGTTTTTTGATGCCCTGATGCTCTGGATAAGACAGCAGCGACCAGTCCAGCTCGCGGGATTCGCTCCACTCCCGCCGCTGGCCAAACTCACCGCCCATAAACAGCAGCTTGGCCCCGGGATAGCTGAACATATAGGTGAGGAGCACCCGTAGCGAGGCCCGCTGCTGCCACTCGTCCCCGGTCATCTTGTTGATCAGGCTGCCCTTGCCATGAACCACTTCATCGTGGGACAGCGGCAGCAGGAAGTTTTCCGAGAACGCATACAGCAGCCCGAAAGTCAGCTTATCGTGATGGTACTGTCGGTAAACCGGGTCCTGTGCCATATAATCCAGGGTGTCGTGCATCCAGCCCATGTTCCATTTGAGATTAAAGCCCAGCCCGCCGATTTCCGGCGGCCGGGTCACACGAGGCCAGGAGGTGGATTCTTCCGCGCAGACCAGCGTTCCGGGGAACCGGCTCTGGCAGACCCGGTTCAATTCCCGGAGAAACTCTATGGCTTCAAGGTTTTCGTGGCCACCATGCTCGTTGGGCAACCACTCGCCTTCCTTGCGGGAGTAGTTGAGGTAGAGCATGGACGCCACCGCATCCACCCGCAGCCCGTCAATGTGGAAGGCATCCAGCCAGAACAGGGCGCTGCCGATCAGGAAGTTGCGAACCTCATGCCGGCCGTAATTGTAAATGAGCGTGCCCCAGTCCTGATGGCGCCCTTTTCGGGGGTCTGCATGCTCATATAGCGCGCTGCCATCAAATTGGGCGAGCGCGTGTTCATCGGTGGGAAAGTGCCCCGGTACCCAGTCCAGGATCACGCCAATGTTGTGTTGATGGCACTGGTCTACCAGGTAGCGCAGATCGTCCGGGCTTCCGAAACGGCTGGTCGGCGCATAATAGCCGGTGGTCTGGTAACCCCAGGATTCGTCCAAAGGGTGCTCTGTGACCGGCAACAGCTCGATGTGGGTGAAGCCCATTTCCTGTACGTAGGGAAGCAGCTGGTCTGCCAGCTCACGGTAGTTCAGCCAACGGCCGGACCCATGATGGCGCCAGGAGGCGGCATGAACCTCGTAGATTGAGATGGGAGAGTCCTGCCAGTTCCACCGGCCACGTCTGACAAGCCAGTCACCGTCGCCCCAACCAAAATGCCCGCGTTCCGTCACCACGGCGGCCGTTGAGGGCCTCAGCTCAAAGGCTTGCCCATAGGGGTCGGTTTTCAGAAGCTGATGGCCTTTCTCGGTGGTAATGGCGAACTTGTAGAGAGCGCCAGCACCAATGCCATCAATAAAGCAGGACCAGACACCGGTTCCTTCGTGCAGATCCATTGGATGGGCGCTGGAATCCCAGTGGTTAAAATCGCCGATAACGGTGACCGCTTTGGCGTGTGGGGCCCAAACTGCAAACCTGACGCCCTCGACGCCTTGGTTTCTGCAGACATGAGCGCCCAACACATTGTAGATGTGCCAGTGCCGGCCTTCGGCAAAGAGATGGAGGTCGAATTCGCTGAGCGTTGGACTATCCATAGACCCTGCTATTCCTGACCGTGTGGAGCGCATTGGGCGTCTGTTCATTAGACGCGAACGAGCCTGTTCAAAAAATGACCCAAAACAATTTTACGTCATAATTCCGTGCTAGTGTTCTAATATAGTTTAAGGCGTCAAAAACGTGGCAATCCCTGACGGTTGAAAGACTGGTTGCAGGGAAGGTTTTCTTCAGGGAAGCAGCTATGCAAACGGCCAAGCGTTTCGTCAGTCGTCTCACTCGTCAAACCCTCGCCCTCGTGCTTGCGGGTGGTCGGGGATCCCGCCTCCACGATCTCACGAAGTGGCGCGCCAAACCGGCGGTTCCCTTTGGCGGCAAGTTCCGGATTATCGATTTCCCACTTTCCAACTGCATCAACTCGGGCATAGGCCAGGTTGGCGTGATTACCCAGTACAAATCCCATTCCCTGATCCGCCATATCCAGCGCGGCTGGGGTTTTCTGAGGGGAGAGCTGGACGAATTCGTGGAGCTGTTGCCCGCCCAGCAGCGAATTGAAACCTCCTGGTATGAAGGAACGGCCGATGCGGTGCTACAGAACCTCGACATCATTCGCAGCCACAGGCCGGAGTACGTACTGATTTTGGCCGGCGACCATGTCTACAAGATGGATTACGGCACCATGCTGGCCCATCATGTTGAGAACGATGCCGATATCACCGTCGGCTGTATCCAGGTACCGATTGATGAGGCCTCTGCGTTCGGCGTTATGTCGGTCGATGATGAACTCAGAGTTACAGAATTTGTTGAAAAGCCGGAGCAGCCCCAGCCGATGCCCGGTCAGCCTGGCAAGGCGCTGGCTTCCATGGGCATCTATGTGTTCAGCACCCAGGTGCTTTTTGATGAACTGATGCGTGACCATCAAATGGATGGGAACTCTTCCCACGATTTCGGAAAGGACATCATTCCGTCCGTGATCAAACGCCTTCGCGTGGTTGCGTTCCCATTCCGCAATCCCGTTCAGAACAAGCCGGCCTACTGGCGGGACGTCGGAACCGTTGATGCCCTTTGGCAGGCGAACCTTGAGCTGATCGGCATCAGCCCGGAACTGAACCTCTACGATTCCCACTGGCCCATCTGGACCTACCAGGAACAGTTGCCACCGGCAAAGTTCGTGTTCGACGATGACAATCGGCGTGGCATGGCGGTGGATTCCATGGTGGCCGGTGGCTGTATCGTGTCCGGGGCTGTGGTGAAACATTCCCTTCTGTTTTCGCAGGTTAAAGTTCATTCTTACAGTCAAGTATCAGATTCTGTTATCTATCCGGACGTGGATATTGGCCGCCACTGCCATATCCGAAATGCGTTGATTGATCGGGGATGCCGGATTCCTGAGGGCACACGCATCGGTTTTGATGCAGTTGAAGACCAGAAGCGGTTTTATGTTTCACCCAAAGGTATTGTGCTGATCACGCCCGAGATGCTCGGGCAGGATTACCCCCATGGCCTCTGACACAAAAACGCCGGTTGTCTTGTGCTGGCACATGCATCAGCCGTCTTACCAGGATATGCGCACCGACCAGTTTCTGTTCCCTTGGGTATACCTGCATACCATCAAGGATTACAGCGACATGGCAGCACATCTTGAAGGCAATCCGGAGGCGAGGGCGGTCGTCAATTTTGCGCCTGTTCTGCTTGAGCAGATTGAGACCTACCTGATCCAGATGGAGCGTTGGCGCCACGGTGCCGGGAAGATTGGCGATCCTCTGCTGGCCGCACTGGTGGCAGAAGAGCTGCCAGAAACCGGCACACCCGCTTTTCTTAGTCTGATGGAAAAAGCTCTTCGTGCCAATCGCGAGCGGATTATCAATCGATATCCCGCCTACGCACGGCTGGCAGAGCTGGCCGAGGTATACCGCAGTAAACCGGAGCTTCAAAGGTACATTTCCAGCCGGTTCCTGTCGGACTTGCTGGTTTGGTACCACCTCGGCTGGATGGGAGAGACCATACGCCGGGAAAGCCACTGCATCCAGAGTCTTCAGGAGAAGGGCCATAACTTCTCGATGGATGATCGGCAAGCGCTATTGGATGTGATCTTTGACGTGTTGTCCGGCATCGGCCCCAGGTACCGACACCTTGCCTGGAAGGGTCAGGTGGAACTGTCTGTGAGCCCCTATACCCATGCCATGCTTCCATTGCTGATCGATCTTGCGTCCGCCCGCGAAGCCATGCCAGACATTGCCTTGCCGGCGCAAACTCATTATCCGGGCGGTGAAGAACGCGCTGGCTGGCAACTCCAGAAGGCAAAAGCCGTATTTCAACGGTTCTTCGGGGTGGATCCATCCGGTTGTTGGGCCTCCGAGGGCGGCCTCAGCCAGGCCACCCTGGGCTTGCTCGACGCCCATCAGTTCCGCTGGACGGCCAGCGGAGATTCCGTCGTTCACAACAGCCTCAACCGCGCCCGGAAAACAGACCCGGAATTACCGGACTATGGCATCCACCGGCCCTACACCTTTGGTGAATCGGGTACGTCTGTGTTCTTTCGGGACGACGGCCTCTCCGACCTCATAGGGTTTACCTACGCGGACTGGCATGCCAAGGATGCCGTTGGCGACCTGGTTCATCACATGGAAAACATCGCCGGGCAGGGCAAAGGCAAGGCCCGGCCAGTCATTTCCGTGATCATGGATGGCGAAAATGCCTGGGAGTACTACCCGGAAAATGGCTTTCACTTTCTGAACGAGCTGTATCACGTGCTCGCACATCATCCGAAGCTGAAACTGACCACCTACAGCGATCTTGTGGCCCAGCCGACGGCCGAAACGGCTCATTTGCCACACCTTGTGGCCGGTAGCTGGATTTACGGAACTTTCTCCACCTGGATCGGCGATCCGGACAAGAACCGTGCCTGGGATCTGCTGTGTGAAGCGAAAACCCATTTTGACCGAGAGATGGATAACGGCAGCCTCAACTCCGAACAGAAAGAGGCCGCTATGCAACAACTGGCGATCTGCGAGGGATCCGACTGGTTCTGGTGGTTTGGCGACTACAACCCGGCGCAGATTGTCAGCGACTTCGAGCATCTATACCGCCGCCATCTCGTGAACCTCTATGACATGATCGGCTACCCGGCACCGCCTTCGGTATTCCAGCAACTAAGCCAGGGCAGCGGAGAACCGGCCCGTGGCGGAACCATGCGACCGGGACACGAAGTGGATAAACCGGCATGACGTTGAGCAGCGGCAATGATCTGTTCAGTGTCAGGAGAGCGGGTGTGCTGCTGCATCCAACCTGTTTGCCCGGCACCCTGGGTGTTCTTGGGGCCAGCGCGCGTCGTTTCGTCGATTTTCTGGCCGCCAGCGGTATCACCGTTTGGCAGACGCTCCCCATTGGCCCGACTCATCGGGATCTTTCTCCCTATCAATCTCTAAGCGCTCACGCTGGCAATCAGGATTTTATCGACTTGTCGGAAGTGCTGCAGGCCGGGCTGCTGGCGGACACGGAACTCACGAAGCCCATCGACCAATCCCGCCAGCAGCTACTGGACATTGCTGCCCAACGGTTCTTCGATGGCAAGGGGGAAGCCCGACACGGTCTTGATCTGACCGGTTTCGAGGAATTCCGGGCAAAAAACGACTATTGGCTGGATGATTTCTGCCTTTTCGTCGCGATCCGGGAGGTTCAGGAGTCGCCGGGCTGGCTGCAATGGCCAGAGCCGTTGAGAGATCGTGATCCGGTCGCGCTGCAGACCTTCATTGACCAGAATCGGGAACGACTGGCCCGGATACGGTTCGAACAGTTTCTGTTTCAGCATCAGTGGCAGGCACTGCGCGATTATGCACGCGGCAAGGGCATTCTGCTTTTTGGTGATATTCCTATTTTCGTCGCGCACGACAGCGCCGACGTCTGGGCCAATCGAGCTCTGTTCAAACTGAATGACCAGGGTGAGCCCACGGTCGTTGCCGGTGTACCGCCGGATTACTTTTCGTCCGACGGCCAACACTGGGGCAATCCGCACTACAACTGGCAGGCCATGGCGGAAGACGGTTACCGATGGTGGCTTGAACGGCTCGAAAGCAAGCGCCATTTTTTCGACCTGATCCGTATTGATCATTTCCGCGGTCTGCAAGCTTACTGGGAAATTCCGGCCGAAACGCCGCAACCAAGATTTGGCTACTGGGTTCCCGGCCCAGCCGATCATTTTCTCCAGGCCTGCTTCGACCGGTTCCCGGATTTGCCGCTGGTGGCCGAGAACCTGGGCATCATCAGCGAAGATGTGGAAGAGCTTCGCAAACGGTTTGGGTTGCCAGGAATGACCGTGATGCAGTTTGGTTTCGACGGCAGCCCCAACAATCCCCACCTGCTGCACAATCACCATGCCCGGGATCTTGTGTACACCGGCACCCATGACAACGACACGACCCTGGGCTGGTACCAAAGCCTGGACGATCATACCCGACGGTACGTGAACGATTACCTGGGAACCACTGGTGACGGTATGCCATGGCCCGTGATCGAAGCGGCATTCCGGTCCGTTTGTTCTCTCGCTGTTGTACCCATGCAGGATTTCCTTGCGCTGGGAACAGAGGCGCGATTCAACACGCCGGGCACGATGATTAACAACTGGATCTGGCAACTTGACTGGAATTTTCCTGAAGAAGACCTGTCAAAACTTATCTCTGAAGCGGTTCAGAGACATGGGCGCCTTCCTTAGAACTGACCATTTCTTGATCAGCATCAAGGAGTCGCTCCCAAACCTTCGATATAAAACACAAGCAGTATCAACAATTGGCGTTATTGATGAGTCACGAGGGGGGAATATGGAACACAGACTCAGTAAACGCGTACAGGGAAAGCTTGGCTTGTTGGTCTATAAACGCGGCATGCCCGTGGCAACCGGTCTGATCCGGAACGCCTCCAAGCGGGGATTGTTTATTGCCACGGATTACACCGATGTTCAGTTAAACCAGACCGTAGAATTGGAATTCCGCTTTCCCGATACCCAGGAAAAGCGGTTCCGGCGCCTCAAGGCCCACGTGGTCCGGAAATCAGACAAGGGACTGGGTGTCGACTTTGAAGGCGTTGAGAACGACAGTTTCACCATCTCGTCGCTGATGCACTGGCTGAAAAGCCATCACATGCCGGTCAATTATTTCCCGGTTCGCCGGCAGCAAGCCTACTGATTCCACCATGGAAAGAACGATCATGGAACGACTCAAAGGTAAGGTAGCCGTGATCACGGGCGGCTCCGTTGGCATCGGGGCTGCGACAGCGACCCGAATGGCCGAAGAGGGCGCCGCCGTGGCCATTCTTGATTGCCGTGATCCGGACGGCGAGGCATTGGCAGAGGAGTGGGATCTTGTTCAGAATGTGAACGTGAAAGGTGTGTTTTTCTGTACCAAGCACGCCATTCCCAACATGAAAAAAGCAGGCGTTGGCAGCATTATCAACCTGTCCTCCATCTATGGCCTGGTCAGTGCGCCTGATATTCCTCCCTATCATGCATCCAAGGGTGCTGTTCGTCTGATGTCCAAAACCGATGCCCTGCTGTATGCCACCGAGAACATTCGGTGCAACTCCATTCATCCGGGCTTCATCTGGACACCACTGGTTGAGACCCATCTCCAGACAACCGGAATGGACCTTGAGGAGGCGAAAAAAGCGACAGCGGTACTTCACCCGGTTGGTCATATGGGGGAACCGGATGACATTGCCTGGGGTGCGGTTTATCTCGCCTCGGACGAATCCAAGTTTGTAACCGGCAGTGAACTGGTGATTGATGGCGGATACACCGCCCACTGACTTTTTTACCGACCTGACCGGAGTATCAACTTGACCCTGGCAGCCTATACCCCCCGGTCCTTGCCGGAATCCCTGAATGGACTGTTTCAGCTGGCACTGGACCTGCGGTGGAGCTGGCACCACGGCACAGACGAGCTCTGGCGTGCACTTGATGCTGAAATCTGGGACACCACCCGAAACGCCTGGCTGGTGCTGAACAGTGTGTCCGGCGACAGGTTGGAGGAGCTTGCCGCGGACCCGGAATTCCAGGGCAGCTACAACGCACAGATCTCGGCACATCAGGAATTTATCGAGGCGGACACCTGGTACTCATCCGAGTGCCCGGGTGACCTCGGCGAAGGCATTGCCTATTTCTGCATGGAATACGGGTTGAGTGAATCCCTGCCGCTCTACAGCGGCGGGCTGGGCGTACTCGCCGGGGATTTTCTCAAGGCGGCGAGTGATCTTGGCGTACCGGTGATGGCGGTGGGGTTGCTCTACCAACAGGGGTATTTCCGCCAGGCCATTAGTACCGACGGCGAACAGCTCGAATTCTACCCGTACAACGATCCAACGATGTTACCGGTTTCCCCCCTGCGTGATGACGGCGGCGAGTGGGTGAGGGTGGTTGTGCCTTTCCCCGGCCGCAACGTGCGACTGCGAGCCTGGAAGGCTCAGGTGGGACGCTGCGAACTACTGCTGCTCGACAGCAACGACCCAAGAAATGAACCCGGCGACCGCGGCATTACCAGCGAACTTTACACCGGTGATCCGGAAAAGCGCCTGCAGCAGGAAATGGTGCTCGGAATCGGTGGCTGGCGCCTGCTGAAACAGCTGGGCCGACAGCCGGGCTTGTGCCACCTCAATGAGGGGCATTGCGCATTGGCGCTGATCGAGCGGGCTTTCAGCTGGCAGGATGAATGCAAGAGCGATTTCGAGACGGCCCGCACTGCGACCCGGTCTACCAACCTGTTCACGACCCACACCTCGGTAGCCTCCGGATTCGACCATTTTTCACCGCCGCTGCTTCGTTTGTATCTGACGCCCTGGCTCAAAGGTCGTGAGCTTGATGTCGACCATCTGCTGGCATTGGGTAGCGAACACAGTCAAGCCAGTGAAAGCGCCGACAGTCCAAAGCTCAACATGGCCTTGCTGGCGCTGAATATGAGTGGCCGGTTCAATGGTGTCAGCCGCATCCACCAAAAGGTTACCCAGACCATTTTCCAGCCGTTCTTCCCGCGCTGGCCGGCCGCGGATATTCCTGCAGACTATGTGACCAATGGCATCCACACGCCCAGCTGGGATTCACCGGAATCCGACGCTATCTGGACTCGCGCCTGCGGCAAGGACCGCTGGCGCCGGCCGCTCCAGACATCCTGTCCGATGACAGACATCACCGATGAAGCCTTATGGGAGATGAGGCGCCTGCAACGCACCCGACTGGTCGCTTACCTGCGCCGACGGCTTGCAAGCCAGCATTGCGAGCAGAAGCCGGGAACCAATCACGAAGCCGCCTGCGGTCTCTTGCTGGATCACGAGACTCTGACGCTGGGATTTGCCCGGCGTTTTACCGAATACAAACGACCGGATCTTTTGCTCAAAGACAAGGAAAGGTTGCTCAGGCTTCTGGAGAGCAGGGATCGCCCCATCCAGATTGTGCTTGCTGGCAAGGCTCACCCCTATGATCGACGCGGCAAGGAAATCATCCGACAGTGGAAGGCGTTCTCACGACGGCCGGATGTGGAAGGCAAGGTGGTGTTCATTGAAGACTATGACCTGGGCGTGGCCAACCAGCTGATCCAGGGTGTGGATGTCTGGCTGAACTGCCCACGGCATCCCTGGGAGGCCTGTGGCACCAGTGGTATGAAGGTGCTGGTTAACGGTGGCCTGAATCTGTCCCAGTACGATGGCTGGTGGGCAGAGGCCTGGAATCCCGATGTGGGCTGGGCCATTCGCCCCGGCGCCACCTTCGATGAGCTCAGTGGTTCAAACAACCACGATCACGATCTTTCAGACAGAGATGAGCTGTTTGACCTGCTGGAGAATGAGGTCATTCCCGGCTTCTATGACGTGGACAGCGATGGTATTCCGCGACAATGGCTAAGGCGGATGCGAGCGAGCATGGACCGGCTGACAGCGGCATACTCTGCCAATCGAATGGTGCGTGAGTACGTGGAACGGTTTTATCTGCCCATGGCCGAAAAAGGCAGCAAACGCACGCAGGAAACCTCGAAGGCACTGCTGGAAGAATACAACACCTTAAAAAGGCACTGGCCGCGGCTGAGATTCAACAGCTTTACGACCAGCAAAGTCTCCGAAGGGCAGACTTTCGCGGTCGAGGTCTATCTGGATGGAATCGACGAGCAGCGGATTGCGGTTGAGCTTGTCGCGGAACAATCCGAATATGGGCCAAGAACCGTAGCCGCTATGACAATCAAACGCCTGCTCAGTGGTTCTGCCCACACTTATGTTTACGAATGTGAGGTGCCCTCACGGCCGGAGGGGCACTATACCCCCAGGATTCGCGTGCGCGATGATCGGCTGAACCTGCCCCTCGAAAACCCCGCGATACTCTGGCTCAAGTAATTTTCAGGTTCGCCAGAAGGCCGGAGAGAGCACGATAACAACGCTTATTATCTCAAGCCGGCCCATCAGCATCCCCACAGAAAGAATCCACTTCGCCATTTCCGGCATGGGTGCGAAATTGGTGGCTGGCCCACCAATCGGGCCCAGCCCGGGGCCAACGTTCGTCAGGACGGTAAGCGCACTTGTCAGGCTGGTGATGAAATCCAGCTGCAGGGCCGCCATGGCCAGCGTAATCAGCAGCAGACTCAACAGAAAGATAAAGGTATAGGCGATCATAGACGCAATGATTTCGTCGCTGACCGGCCTGCCGTTGTAGTTTCTGGTGAACACCGCGCGGGGATGCAGCAACCGCATCAACTGCTCGCGCAGAACAATCAGGGACAGCTGGAAACGGAATATCTTCATCCCGCCTGCGGTTGAGCCCGAGCAGCCGCCTACGAACATCAGGAAGAAAAACACCACAAAGGCCAGTGGCCCCCAGGCCGAATAATCGCTTGAGGCATACCCGGTTGTCGTCACCACGGAGGTTACGTTGAACAGGGTCTCGACATAACCGTCGATCAGATTCAGGCTTCCGTCCGAAATCGTGTAGCGGTAAGCGGTTAGCAAAGCTGGGATGACCAGCAGGATGGTCAGGAACAGTCGTACTTGCTGATCCCTGAACAGAACCCCGTGCTGGCCGTGCATTTCCCGCACAAACAGGAAAAACGGCAGGCTGCCGAGCATCATGAAGAATGTCGCTTCCAGCAGGATGAGGTTGGAGTCGAATTTTCCCATGGACAGGTCGGAGGTTGAGAACCCGCCCGTGGCAATGCTGGTCAGACCGTGGTTAAACGCGTCAAACAGGGTCATGCCGGAGAACCAATAGGTGAGCACGGCAATGATGGAAAAGGCCAGGTAGACGACCAACAGGCCCCGGCTCAGCGTTTTCATTCGCGGGAGCGCCTTGTCCGTCCATTCCGACGATTCAGTGGCAAAAAGCCGCATGCCGCCTACGCGCAGAAACGGAAGAACCGCAACGAACATGCCGATAATGCCGATCCCGCCCAGCCACTGTAGTATCGAACGCCAGAGCAGAAGATCCTGGTCCATCGAATCCAGCCCCGACAGAATCGTGGCGCCGGTCGTTGTAATGCCGGAGGTGCTTTCAAAGAAAGCCTCGGCGAGTGTCAGGTTCAGATCACTCAGGTAAAAGGGAAGGCCCGAGAGCATGGACAGGATAAACCAGCTTGAGACCGTCAGTACGAACATGAAGCGGGGCTTCAGGTCACTGGCGCTTCCGCGGGTCAGCAGAATGCCAATAACCCCGACGCCAAGACAAATGGCAGCAGACTCGGCAAACGCGAGGGCGTTTGGCGCTTCAGAATTTGCTAGAAGTAACACCGGCAACACCATGAAAATACTCAAAAGTATAAACATGACGCTGACAATGAATATGACAGGAATCAGATTTCTCAAAGGATGCTCAAGCCGGCTTGACAGAGAGGGCGTCAGAATACATCTACTTGCAGTAACATGACAATGTACCCACGACTCATTAGGAGGTCGGTTGAATCATCTTGCGCACATGTATCTTGCACCGGATAGCGAGCCGTATCGGATCGGCAGCCTAATGGGGGACTTTGCCAGGGGTCTGAATACGCAAGCGCTACCGCATTCCGTCCATGAAGGTTTACGGCATCACCGGGCGGTGGATGCCTTTACCGACCAGCATCCGGACGTGATCGCCAGCAAGCGCCTGTTTTCGGACCAGCGTCGGCGGTTCGGCGGGGTCGCGCTGGATATTCTCTACGACCACTACCTGCTGCGGCACTGGAATCGCTTCAGCTCCGTGGAGCCCGACGAGTTTATTGAACAGGTTTACCGCGAATTAATGGATAACCGCGCGGTAATGCCGGAAAAGATGCAGGCGGTGACTAGCCAGATCGTGCGCTACGACTGGTTCCGCTCTTATCAGGATCTGGACAATATTGGGTATGCGCTGGATCGAGTGGCAGGGCGCATTCGATTCCGGCATTCCTTTGCCGGCATCATTGAAGAGATAAAGGCCCTGGATGAACAGCTAGAATCGCTGTTTCTGTCCTTTTTCCCTGATCTTCGGGAACACGCCAGAAATTGCTTAGACGATTAGATCTTACGAGTCAGTCGAGTCTGGCTCTCTTCTGTAGGCCGTGTCAGTCTCTTGCACTCGATGTAATCCATTGCGTCTTCATTCAGAGGCAACCGCAGCGCCCGGAGGATATCGTAACGCTGGTAGCCGATATCGTTCAGAATCTGGTCGCGCTCTGCCAACAGAGGAATGAACGCCTTGCGGAATTCATACCTGCGGGCCATTCGCCGGGCCAGGGTTGCTGGCGCATGCACCATTCCTGAGAACATGGCTTTGGGGTGAAGACCCATAGTGTGAAGCTGCGCAGTGGTCATGGTGGGCCTCCTGTCGTGCTGATGTGTTTGTCTGTTTCAGTGTTCATGATGGGATATGGTCAAAGTTCAATCAAACGAAAAGAACTGATACTCTGGTTAAGCAAAATTGAACGGGTCACAAACATGCAATTACTCGACAACGACCTACTGAAAAGCTTCGTGGCGATTGCCGAGCATGGCAGCTTTACCCGCGCCGCCCGGCAGGTTCACCGTACCCCCTCCGCAATCAGCATGCAGATCAAACGCCTGGAAGAAACGGTGGGCAAAACACTGTTTGTTCGCGACGCGAAACAGGTGAGGTTGACTGCCGAAGGCGAAGTGCTGCTCAGTTATGGCCGGCGGCTTCTGAAACTGAACGAGGAAGCCATGCAGCAGTTTTTCAGCCCGAAGCTCGAGGGCAGGGTCGGGTTTGGTACTTCCGACGACGTGGGTACGCGGATTCTTCCGCGCCTTTTGTCACAGTTCTCCCGGTCCTATCCGGCTGTTCAGATTGACGTTGTAGTGGGCAGTAGCAGGGCCAACCAGCAGAAAGTGGATGCCGGTGAGCTGGATATGGCTCTGGTTGTGGTTGGCAACGAAGGTCAGGAGACCAGGGGCGAAATTGTCCATTCCGAACCGCTCGTCTGGGCCGGACTGGAGGGTGGCATCGCCATGCACCAACGACCTCTGCCAGTGGCAGTCGCAAACCAGGGGTGCGTCTGGCGCTGGATGGCCATGAATTCACTGGACCAAGCGGACATACCCTATCGCGTTGCCTACACCTGCGAGCATTCTTCCGGTCAGGAGGCGGCCATGCTGGCCGATCTGGCCATCGCCCCTTTCCCGCTGGGCCTGGTGCGGGCGCCATTACGCAAGCTGGGGGAAGATTTGCTGCCGGAGATGGGCAGCTATCAGATTTCGCTGGTGCGCGGTGGCAATAACCCGATCAACGAAGCGCTGACCGCCTACGTGAAAGAGGCTTTCGCCGATTTCAACAGCTGATGCAGGATCCGGCGGCACCGGCTCAATCATGTTATTGATGTGCTTGAAATCCAAGGAAAACCAGCCATAGTGAATCAGAGGGTCTGAATGGTAAAAGAGAAGCAGCCAGCCAAGAGGTATCTCATACGGGAAGCCGAGGAAAAAGACCTGCCAGTGTTGGTAGAGTTTCTCGCGAAGCTTGCCCTGCACGTGTCTGGCGCGCCTCACCAGAGCCTGAAGGAAGACGAAAGTGCTCGGCTTCTCGAGGTATTACGCTCCGCTCTGCCTGATGGCAACAAGCAACTGGTCGTGGCGGAAGTGCCCGGGGAAGGTCTGGTAGGTATGGGCTATATTTATGTATTACGCAGCCAGGGCATCTGGGAGCAGACCAGCCACGTTGAGTTCCGGTCTGCGTTTATCGATGATGTATGGGTTGAGACGGATTACCGCAGCTTGGGCATTTTCCCGGATTTGCTGCGCAAGCTGGTTGCATTCGCTGAAGCAAGGGGCGCCTACGAGCTCATCCTGGAATACTCGGCGTCCAACAAAGAGGCGAAGGCCGCCTGGTCCCGCCTGGGCTTCAAGACGGTTGGCGTGCGTGCCGCTGCATTCACAAGCTCAGTGCAGGAAGCCCTGGCAAACCGGCCATAGCGCCGGAACCGAATCAGATTCGCAAGGAAGAAGGAGAGGGTGGTGATAGGCGACCGTAGTGTTGATGTTTTTACCGATGAAATTATGCTGGGCCACAATCCAGAGGTAGACCTACCGTTTATGCCAAGCCGGGTCGAAAAACGGGTCAGGCATATTCTCAAGGGCCTGGATTTCACCTGGAGTTATCCAGAGCACCCTGGACGCCTGACGGCGATTACAGAGCACCTGGAGCAAAATCCCATTCCCGGTGTCCAGTTCAAGAAGGGAGGCAGCGCTACCTATAACCAGCTTGCCCGAGTGCACACCGCGTCTTACCTTGATCACATCCTTTCACTGGCAGGGCAGAGTGTCTGGCTGGATTCGGACACCACCGCAGTCTCGCCCAACAGTATCAATGCGGCCCTGGCGGCAGCTGGCAACGCCATTTCGGCGGTTGAAAGTGTGGTGAAAGGTGATTGTCAAAGCGCGTTCGCGCTGGTGCGCCCGCCCGGCCATCACGCTGAGCCGGTTCGGGCGCGGGGCTTCTGTGTTCTGAATAACGTTGCTGTAGCGGCAGCTCATGCTCAGGCAAAACTCGGCTGCGAGCGGGTTTTGATCATCGACTGGGATGCACATCACGGTAATGGTACCCAGGGTATCTTCTGGGCAGACCCGGACGTCCTGTTTTTTGATTCCCATGTTGCCGCCCCATTCTATCCCGGTTCCGGAGATATAGACGAAGTCGGTGCCGGGTTTGGTGAGGGCTACACTGTCAATGTACCGCTTCCGGAATCAGCCGGGGACATCGCTTTTGAAAAGGCATACCGGGAAATACTTGTACCGGCGGCCGACTATTTTAAGCCCGATCTGGTGCTGGTCTCGGCAGGATTCGATCCTCACCGTAATGATATGGCCCTGAATCTGTCCTACGACGGTTTCAAGGTTATCACGCGCATTATCCAGGAGGTCGCTG
Organism: Marinobacter halotolerans; assembly: GCF_008795985.1. NCBI lineage: Bacteria > Pseudomonadati > Pseudomonadota > Gammaproteobacteria > Pseudomonadales > Marinobacteraceae > Marinobacter > Marinobacter halotolerans. Next base: position 992,474 of record NZ_VMHP01000002.1, read on the forward strand.
ACAAGCACTGCGACGGCAAGTTGGCATTGGTGCTGGAAGGTGGCTACAACCTGACATCCCTGGCAAAGGGCGTTCACGCCGTGCTTGAGACACTCTCGGGGGGAGATGTTCCGGAGTTGTACGAGGCGGGTGTAAAAGAAGTGGAAGAGGCTGCGAAATTCCACCTTTCCGCTTTCAGTGATGAAGACGAGTAACAGGGGGCTGCTTTAACGAAGAACGCCCGTGATTCTGAAGTCTTGTTGACCAGAATCACGGGCGTCTAAACTGCTACAACTTATTGACTTCTAAATTCGCTGTGCCAGTCACTAGACGTAGAAGTCCAGGTCCTCCTGAGCTTTCAGCAAGTCCCGCATCTTGATCGGATCGTCCCCGAAGAAGAACACAAGACCCCAGTGAGTACCGAAGGCTGACCGATCAGGAACGGTTTCTTCCGTCGGCGCCACCAGCTCGTGGGACTCGAAGTAGGGGTGGTCCACACATTCAGGCGGCATTTCCAGCTTGCTGACCACACGACGGCGAGGATAAACACCGAAGCAGCCTGCATAACCTTTCGCGCCCTCGACTTCTTTCGGGAAGAACGCAGCAACTTCCTCTTTTGTACTCTTCGGATCGAAAACAAGCATGGACGCCTGATAAGCACTGAACCCGTAGGCTTTTTCAATCAGTTCGAAGGCTTTGAAGCCCGGTGGGCGATACGCTACCTCACCAAAGTACATCTCGCCGTCTGCGGTTACGAAGTACTCTGGGTGAATCAGGCCGAACTTGATATCGAAAGTCTTAATCAGCAGTTCGATCTGCTTGGTGATTGCATTCCTCCAGCTCTCAAGCTCCTTGGTTGCCGGCACAAATACCGAATAACCCAGAGTGACGTACTCGGAAATGTTGAGGAACTGGATCTTGCCATCGTGAATCCAGGCTTCGACCGCGAATTCCCAGCCACTCAGGTGGCTTTCCATCAGCAGGGGATATTCCTCATCCGGAATATGCTCGATTTCTTCCAGAGTCCGGATCATCCGGTGGCCCAGGCAGCCGGCCTTGTCGAACGCCTTGACGTGGATCGGGTCATCCGGGTCGCCGTCGAGTTTCAGCAGGGTCTGGTTGACGCGCTTCATAAAGCGGACGATGTCTTCTTTTTCGTGGGCTTCCTCAAAGATGCCTACACGAATGCCGCCAAGCTGGGCGCGGCGCTTCATCAGGGCCTTGTCGCGGAACAGAATGGACTGTCCATACATGCGAGGGCTGTCCATAAGGACAGAGTTGATCGCACCGGACCATTCAACCGTCTCTTCAAAGAGCGGGATGGCAACATCAACGCCTTCTTCTTTCAGCCGTACGGCGATCTCCATCGAGCGATCGTTTAACCGGATAAAATCCCATGGAATGAACGGTATGTTGTTGGCGGTACAAAAATCTGCAGCCCACTCCGGCGCAACAACAATATAGCGACGGTCAAAGTTCTGTGCAGCCTTGATCGCATTGACGCTCCAGCCGAGCAGGGCGATGTAGCCTTTGTTCGGATCCTTCGGCTTCTCTGTGCCTTTGACCGAGGGCATCTCCGGATCGCGCCATGCTGCTACTTCTGGAGCCAGTTCGCTTGCTGGTGTTATCGACATTCATTGTTCTCCTTGCTGTCTACCCGAACTAATTGCGCCGACATTAAAGCGCGCCAGGTAATCTGAGCGTTTAGACAATGTCGTTTTACTGGATTTATGAATCCCAATCAGCCTTACCAATATAGTCTCTGTGGTTACAAATAGAAAACAAAAGTCCGGAAGTGTTTGCCACCAGATCCCCTGAAGAGCATCGTTGACCTACGATGGATAGCCGATTCATACAATTTGGAGCAACCATAGGTACGAACAAATATACTTAAGAGATCAATGCCTTACTGGCGGCCTTTGACAAGGCTCTTGAGGAACTTGCAATTACGCCAGGCCAACCCTGCGGCGCCTAACACTGAGGTGCTGGCAGCGTCGCTGAAAGTTATGGCAGCCCCCGGTGGACTGCACGGTCTTTACGCACGTGTGCCCGAAATGGAAGCCCTGAGTGAACTGCGCCTGCTTGCCGTAGCCATGGGCGATTACCGCCATTCCGGAATTTCCGCAGAGCGAGCCAGAAACTTTCTGACCCAGGTGACGGCATTAAACCTGGATCTGTTATCCGGCCAGATGAGCGAAGCCGACCGGGAACGACCGGACGGCCTGGGCGAAATCGTCAATGCACTTTATCAGTTTCTGCTTACCAGACTGGGTTATGAGAGCATTCTGGACCGTCTTGTGGACGAAGTGGGGCGGCTGAGCGGCGTGCGTGATGACGATCTGCACCGCTGGATCAACCCGGAAATGTATGGCTGGTGGGTAGGGCACGGATTTCTCAGCGTTATAAGCCGGGAAACCGGTAAAATCCAAGAATATGAGGACTTTATCCGCCACTTTTATGCCTGTTATCACCCCTGACACCGTGGACATTAATCGCCGGGGTTGCAAATGGAAACGAATCCACTGAAATCCACCAGCTTGTGCCGCAGCATTTCCGCGGTTGCTGGCTGACTGTTGGCGGCAATCGCGTTGGCGATGATGGCTTCATACCGCCCACTTTCACGAAGCTCGGCCAGTCCCTGGTTGAATGCGCGCCTCAGCTCCGGGGCTTTGGTAGAGTCCTTATCAAACAGCAGGTGGTAGTGCGCCTGTCGTAGGGGTTTTGGATGAAACGCAAGCCGGAAAGACTGGGCTGGAAGCTGATTTTTAATGATTGCTTCGCCGACCACCGGGTCCATCGGGAACAGGTCGATGCGCCCGAGTAGCAGTTTCTTGAAATTTGCCAGATCAGACGTTGTTACATCTGCCGTAATAAAGCCGCTGTCGATGGTACCGCTGAGCGTGGTGCCGTAGCTGTAATCCTGAGTCAGACCGACGCTTTTGCCTTTCAGATCGTCAAAAGACGACCATTCGAAATCCTCATCAGCCCGGTGATAGAACACATACTGGTAGGGCAGGATGGACGCTGAATACAAAAACTCCCGGCTTCTTGCTTCAGTACAGGACCAAACCGCCGACGCCGCATAACGACCCGCCTTAACCATCGCCAGTGATCGCGACCAGGGAAGGAATACCAGCTCGACGTCGTAGCCTTGAACGCGGAATGATTCACTGACGATCTGCGCAAGAAATCCGTTTTCCGGCAACGCCTGGCTCAGATAGGGAGGCCAGTGTCCGGAGGAGATCTTTATTTTCCCGGCAGAGGTCGAACTCTGGCTGAACAGGATCAGCAACAGTGCCGCAAACAGTGGGAAGTACCTTTTAGAGGTCATTAAATCGAGACGTCCTGAGTGGTAGTCATTGCAGAGTAGTATGTTTGGGGAGCAAATTAAACGTTGGTGGTTAATCGTGTGAATGGCAATACCGTGAGATGTCGACGCCATTGTGGTAAAATTAATGTGCCAAATGCCGGGAGGTTTTATGTCAGCAATCACCGAGAAAAAACAAAGCCCCAAAAAGCACGTTGGGCCCGCCAAGGCGAATATAAAAGCCGTGTACTCGGGTCGAGATGCCGCGAAAGCTCATCGCGGAACCGCTACGGGCAAGTTTGTGTTTTCCGGCGTCCAGGGCGTGAAAAAGATCCGCCGCGGCGGCAAGGCCAGAGACCTGGATGCTTTGAAGGCCCTATACGACATAGACGACGCCACGCTGTGCAAGCTGTTGGATATTTCCCCGCGCACCCTGGTTCGACGTCGTGAAGAGGGCGTCGTGAACAAGGCGGAACTGGATCGGGTAGCCACTTTACAGCTGGTGATGCGTAACGCTGTGGAACTGTTTGAAGGTGACCGGGAAAAGGCACAGCGCTGGCTGAAGTGTCCGGCGCGAGCTTTGGAGCACCAGTGCCCGATTGATCTGCTGGATACCGAGGCCGGTATTCGTATGGTACGGGATCTGATCGGGCAGCTTGAGCACGGCGTGTACCCGTGAAGGCGTACCGGATCACCAAACGGAAGCACAAGGACACCGCGTTTTCTGGATTTGGTGCGCGCCAATATGGAGGGCGCTGGAATCTCCCCAATTATCCCGCGGTATATCTGTCCGAAAGTATTGCACTTGCTCAGTTGGAAACACTGGTGAATCTGGGTGACGAGGACAGCCTGAAGAACTATGTGCTGCTCCAGCTTGAGGTGCCGGACAATCTGGTTATGGTCCTGGCAGACGACGCTTACCCGAAAGACTGGAAAGGTACACGAGTGTCCGCGGGCACCCAGGAGATAGGGACTAACTTCCTCATGGACGGAGCGGCGCTTGCACTAGCAGTCCGTTCATGTGTTGTGCCGCAGGAATATAATCTCGTTTTTAATCCGGAACATCCTGACGCAGAAGCGGTTATCGAAGAGGGCGTTGAGGTAACGTTCCAGTTTGATGATCGGCTGGTTTCTGATTGAGGGGTTTCTATTGTGTGGTTAATATTGTATTTAACATAATATACATTATACGCAGTACGATATACGTTTGAATAATATTATTACGGATTTTTGGACGACCACAGAAAGTGCTAAAGAATAGCCACAGAAAGTACTAAATTTTCACAGGAAGTACTAAATTCGTCGCCCACTTTTCTATATCCATGATTTTGAACGTTTTTAGGTTCTTTCTCGAATAGCGCTTATGGGACGTTCAGTGCCCTGGATTATGGCGGTTAATTTCGATTGTGGAATGGCGTCAGCTCCGACGGAACTCCGCAGTTTTAGATAATGCCCTAGGCGCGAAAGGTATTAAGCGATGCCAGTGAAAGACATCCCCTAGACCTCTCGATAAGTATCAGGTGAATCGGAGCGCGGATTTTTGTTATGGCAGCCTCGCAACCTCTCTGTGATATGAGAGAAAACTAGGAGCGGTGTTGTCGATAATCCGGTTTAGACGAGATCCGTCTCCTGACTATTGAAAACTGTAGTCGTCAGCTCTCGAAGAAATCGACGATACGACGCGCAACCAATGTCATTTTGGGATGATTGGGTCTGCCTGGGTGCCCTGAGCACAATAACTCTCTACTTAACTTCAGAAATCCGTTAAAAAACATTATTACGGATTTTATCTTTACCCTCTCCTTGCATCCTTGCGGCTTACCGGGAGCTTATCCGATGAGCAAAACCGGCCAGGCACGCGTGCTCACGCCCGAACAGTTCGCCCACCTCTTGGGTGAGATCAAAGAGCATCGTTACCCGGAAAAGAATACGGCTCTGGTTCAGATCAGCTTCAAGCTCGTACTTCGAGTTCAGGAGATCGCGCTACTCCAGATCAAAGACGTCGCCGAGCTTGGCCCTGGGAGTTCGGGTTCTGGTCAGCGCTCTTTCAAACTTAAGGAAATCCTTGCGTTGCCTGCGGCTTACACTCAGGGTGCCGATGCGTTGAAGCGGTCCAAATCCGCGTATCAGCGGCGTCGGATCAGTTTTAGTGTGCACGACTTCCACCAGCTTGTTCAGCAAATTGAAACCATGGCCAAGGCCGGCGCCGAGATCAAACCTGAGGATTTTTATCCTGAGGTCAAAAAACATCGTGGTAAATCGCGTGATCTTCCAATGGATGACATCGCGCTGAGAACTGCTATCGAAAATCACCTTGCAATCCGCTTGGCCGCGCGACCTTCAGTGAAAAAGACCGATCCCCTATTCCTGACTCAAAAAGGAGGCCCCTATTCTCCCAATACTCTCCAGGAACACTTCGCTCTCATGCAGCGGCATTGGGCAGGTATTGAGCGAGCCAGCTCCCACAGTGGCCGAAGGACTTTAATGACGAATATCATTCATGAACAAAAGAAGTCCGTTAAAGGTCGCTCAAAAGATTGCTGGCCATGTGTCACCGTCAACAACGCTTATCTACGAAGAATCTCCTGAGGAGTCGTTAAAGGAAGCGTTGCAGGATGCCGGCTACAAATATGTTGGTTAGTCCAACACCCGAATAACATTTGAAGCGCAGTCGTTATTAGTTTCCACATGCCTCGAATGCCCTTGGTCTGCGTACATGACCGGTTAAAATTTTCAGCTCACTTGTCATGAAACTTTTTGATAGCGCCGGATACAGATAGCTGCCCTGCCCCTTCGACATCGACTCATATGACGACTCCGACCCACCCAACGTGGATTTCATTGCTAATGGGATACGCCAGACTGAAGAGCGAGGTTGGGTTTGGTCGCAAAGCGAACATTCATATTCGGCGATAACGCGTAACCGGTACCAGAACGTTAGCCAGGTCTTCGATCGTTTAAGACTCGAACAACATCCTGACAAGACATTTATTGGCAGGATCGAAAAGGGTTTCGATTTTCTGGGCTATCAGTTTGGAGAAGGTAAACTCACTGTTTCAGCACGAACACATCAGAACCACATTCGTCGCTACACCCGGCTTTATGAGCAGAAGCTACGCCAGCGCTCTTCACGAGAAGATATACTGGCGCGCCTTGAGAGGTATCGACGTCGCTGGATCCAATGGACCTTTGCAGGATTACAACCATCGACTTTACACGTAGACCTGCTACATGACTTACAGGGTTTTACGATGAATTCGGCGCTTCAATCCCAGCCCCAGAAGACCTAGCGACAACAACGCGAAGGTGCCGGGCTCGGGCACAGACACCGACCTGACAAGGGCAACGCCATAATCACCATAGGTGATGTTCGTAGAAAAAGGAAATATCGCAAAAGTGGTGCGTGCGTCGCGTAATTGCGGATATGCAGGATTTAACACGGTTGTATCTTCATCAACCCGAACAAAGCTGAAGAAATCGCCGTCGGCAGCTGAGCCATACCATGCGGCAGCTCTGGAATATGGGTCAGCCGTGCCGTAATCATTATCATCCTCGAAAGCGGTGCGTCCGAAAAGGTCTACGAAATCACGGTGTGGGCCAGTTTCAGCGGTATTCCATGACGTGTCAACGGTCTGGCCCGGACTTTCGATAGTTGAAAAATTCAGTCCGAAGGTAAAAGAGTTGAAAAGGGCGGCCATTTCAGTGTACGAAGCTAAACGCCAGCCGTCGCTCGCATATGTCCCAAGTGCGGTGTCGATAGACTGTCCGTCAGTTTCACTCCACTGTAACCATTCTAATCCACCGCCCTGTACGATATTGGATGAAGAAACGCGCGTGTAACCAGTGTCGTGGTCGATAAGAACCGCGTGAGTCGTAACGGGCATGGCCACGATGCACGCGGCCAACAAAATCTTTTGGATACACTTATTCATTGCCTAACTCGCTATTTGGGTGGTGTGTGCGATTCGACATCCATGTCTCAGAATTAATTACTCCCAAATGTATCGGCAAAAAGCGTACCGGAATCTATATATAACTGTTTTTTATAACAAATATAATTTTTAGTCTTTTCTTGTATGGATAGAGTGTAAATTAGCCCGACACTTTACGCCGTTGATCAGCGCCGCAAGTCATCGTTTATCAGTGCAGATAATTGCTTTTATTGAACTGCGAAAATAGAGAGGAAGAGCATAAATATCACCAACGACCTGCCGCATTAGCCAACCTCACTCGCAGCGGTTTCAGCAGCAGGCTCTTCAAATAAGACAATATTCTCGGACCCGACTCCTGCCGCTGGTCGAGGCCTTGGCAGTTCTGGCCCTTGAGGCCCATTTGTGACCTGACCTGCTTTTTGGACTCCTCGACAAAAAGAGAGATGAACTCGGTGCCTAGACCCCCCTCTCTCTCATCCCTTTCCAGCACAGACACTCATCCCACTACTAAAGCTATAAGGACCGCTTTTATCGGGCATTAGGCATTTGTGAAAAACGTATCGGCAAGTCATTCGAATGTTCGCTTTTGTTTAATAGCGTCCCTTGCTACAAATGCCTGTTGCTCGCCCCTAATCTTTCGGTTCCAGAGAGACTAATCCGAACCCTGAGTCGGACGACGAATTTAGCACTTTGTGTGGAAACCAGAATGACCACCCTATTCTCGAATCTACTTTAAGTTTGTTTAGCACTTTGTGTGGATTTTGGTGGGTAAGATACTGATGTTTGGTTGCAGAGGTTTAGTACTTTGTGTGGTCGTCCAGTACTCAGGTTATTAATACGATTTTCTCAACCTCGGACACTCGTTCGGACTAGATCTATGCCTAGGCCTTTGCTTCTGCAAAGGTGTCCGGTTTAAATGGGGCTACTACAACAACGGATTGCCCATGAACCAGGACGACAGAACACCCCACCGGGTCGCACCAAAACTCGCATCGTTGGCGCTCCTCCTGCTGGCAACCCTGATGATGTACGTAAGCCAGGGATTAACGCATACGCTGGTTCCGCTTCGGCTCGCCAGTGGCTCTGTCTCAGGTTTTGTCACAGCGTGTTATTTCGTGGGGTTCGGCCTGGGTGCTTTTCTGGGCCCCCTGCTTATCCAGCGCGTTGGCCATATCCGCGCCTTTGGCGGCCTGTTGGGTATTGCCATCTTTGCCGTGTTGTCCCTCGCGCTGATCGACGCCCTCTGGTTTTGGGGAATGATCCGACTACTGCATGGCGCAAGTATTGCTGCTGTAGCAGTTGTGGTTGAAGCCTGGTTGGTCAGTGCCTCCGGCCCCGGGGCACGCGGACGGGTACTTGCAGTCTACACCCTCGCAGTTTACGGAGGCATTGGCATCGGGCCACTGTTTCTGATCTTCTTGTCAGACACTCTCTGGCAACCATTCAGCGTCGCGGCAATCGTCCTGTGCCTGGCAGCGGTGCCGGTACTGTTCTGGCGCACCGACGCGCCGGCAATACCCACCCGTGCCCCAGCCAGCTGGCGACGCATCGTAAATGTCTCGCCAGTCAGCCTGGCAACGGCCACTGCGGCCGGCTTTTCGGGGGGTGCCCTTACCGCACTGGGGCCGATCTACGCGCTCTCATTGGGCCTGGACACGACCGGCGTCGCGCTTATGATGAGCGTGCCCGTTATTCTCGGCCTGATTCTGCAATGGCCAGTGGGAACGCTATCCGACCGTTTCGAGCGCCGCCGGGTAATGTCCGGCGCAATACTGGTCAGCGCCTGTTTCGCACTCACGCTCATCTGGGGTCAGAGCCTGGGATTGGTCGCGATCTACTGCCTGCTGGCGGGTCTCCACGGTATTCTTTACGCGCTTTACCCCCTCGCCCTCGCCCATGCTAACGACCGCGTCGGGACGCCCACCGATACCGCTGACATCGGTGCCGGGCTACTGTTGGGCTACGGTATAGGTGCGGCGGCGGGACCCGCCATTGCTGGCGGCGTTGCTCTTGCTATGGGAGCTGAATCAGGATTCCTCGTGGCCATGGTAGCCTTGGCGCTGACGGGCTCCTACATCCTGCTGGATGTTCACCGCCATGCCCGGGTCGCCATTGTCGATAAGGGCGCTTACACCAACCTTCCTTCCTCGACGCCGGAGGTGTTTGAACTGGAGCCGCGGACCGTACCCGATAACGTGACTGAAAACGACCTAACCACTTCCCTCACCGATGAGCAAAAGGGCCCGAATTTATGATGGTCAGGGGGAAGTCCACATTACACTTCTGGTCAGCCCGATACCCTGGTTGAGCATATACTCTTATGGTTATCCATTCTGACCCCAGGAGGTTTGGACATGGCGACTCCCAGCCGTGAGGAGCTTCTGGATGAGCGCCAACCTGGCTGTTGATGGCTTCAGCATGGCGGTGAGCAACTACGAGGCAGGCCAGGCACAATTGGCTCAGATTGCTAGCGCTAAAAAGGTCGAACTGACCTGCTCCCTTTTATCCAAACCACTCTCTGACTAGGAAGGGCCACATCCAGGCGGACGACGAATTTAGCACTTTGTTTGGTCGCCCAAACGGACTCAACTCACCTGCTTTGCGATCACATTCCTTAGTGATAGGAACGATCAAAAACCCGACAGACATATCGAGCAACGTCGCTGTTAGACATCAAACCGACCGGCATGCATTCCCGCAGCCCAATGGGCGAGCGCTGCTGCATGAGGAAGTTAATGAACTGTTGTCTCGACTTGTCGGGCCCGATAAGGACAAGTTCATCCGCCGTTTTGATGCGTCGGTAGATTTTGCGGAAGTAGTCCAGCATCTCCGCAGCGTACTTGGGTTGTCGGTGATTCTCGGCGGCTACATCCTGATGCGGATATGGGGCTTGCTGTCGATGCCCTCCCGAGGTTCTTGACGGTAATTCTGCATCCAATTCGATGATGGACATATCTAGGCTATCCTTGCCCAGGATAACAGTGACCGCCTTCCTTTGGTCGATCCAAATGCCAGCGAAAATACTCATGCCCCGCCTCCGCCCTTTAAAATGCCAGTTGCTTCTCAAGGACTTTAATGCATTTTTAAAACGCGAATTTGATTAAGCTCAAACTTCAGGAAGGTTTTGGGATAATCACTTGCCTCTGTCAGTGAGACTGGATGGAACCCAGCCCTTCGGTAAAGGCCTTCCAATCGATGATATTGCCTTCAGCGTCGAAATGGACAAACCCAGCGTAGTCGTCTTCGTGGCGCCAGGTCTTGATGTAGCCAACAACTTCGCCATCCTCGGAAAGCATTTCGAAAGAAACGCGATTATTTCCACCCGACTGTACATCAGACTTGTCGTGGCTGATTTCACTGAGTGTGTGATTCGGATCTTTTAATACGGCAAAGGCAAGCAAATCAGGGTCCATTGGGAAGCTCCCATTCATTGGTCAAGGTGGGAATTTCTACTCAAAAATATGAGCCAAGCATCGGCTATAAAGTTCTGAGAAAAATGAAGAGACTCAAGACTGTTTTTGCATAAAAAATAGCCAGACCATAACCTTGTCCGTCTTTCACTCCATGTGTGATCACAGGTGGGCTTGGTCTATTTTTATTTGGAATAGCTTAATAAATAACAAAGTAACTTAAATAGAGACGGCACCCTTACATTCAGCCATCGAAGGAGCCACCGATGAGCAACCTTGAGAGATCCATGGAGGTCGAATGCGATTTTGTCAGATCCCGTGGGGCCATTGAGTTACTGATACAGTCCAGAACGAAGGATCTCGGCGGGTTTTCTGTACGAAGGGTGTTACCAACGAGGGAACGACAGATGGTCGGTCCCTGGATATTTTTCGACCACATGGGGCCGGCCCGTTTCTCTGCCGGGGACGGTATCAATGTCCGCCCTCACCCGCACGTTAATCTGGCCACCGTAACCTATCTGTTTGAGGGAGAAATTCTACACCGGGATTCACTGGGCAATTTGCAGCCAATAAAACCGGGTGACATTAACCTCATGGTGGCCGGTAGGGGCATAGTGCATTCCGAAAGGGAACGCCCTGAAGTCACCGCCTCCGACCATACCCTGCACGGCCTGCAATTGTGGTTGGCGCTGCCAGAAGACAAAGAGGAAATGGACCCTGCGTTTATGCACTATCCGAGCGACCAGATACCGGCCACTGAGGTTGATGGTGTGCAGGTGCGGGTCATTATGGGTAGTGCCTTTGGCCTGACCTCACCGGTCGCGGTATATTCAGACACTCTTTACGTCGAAGCCCACCTGCAGCCCGGACAAAAGCTTACCCTGCCCCACGCCGAAGAGCGGGCGATCTATGTTGCACAAGGCTCGCTTGCCGCCCGAGGTACCGACATCCCAACATTTAACATGGCGGTTTTGGGCCCCGACTCTGACATTGAAGTCGTCGCCAGCGAAGACACACGAATAGCGCTGATTGGGGGGGAACCATTCAAGCCACGCTTTATGGCCTGGAACTTTGTTTCCAGCCGTGCCGAACGAATCGAGCAGGCAAAATCAGACTGGAAAACGGGGCGCTTTCCACTCGTCCCCGGCGATGAAAACGAGTTTATTTCGCTACCGGAGTAGTCTTTTCCGGTATGGTGAAATCCACGTTTTCCAGAATTCTGGCCGCCTTACGTATCCGTGCAAAAGAAGGCCCGGAGATTTTAATCACCTTGCGTCTGTAGAGCGAACCCACCGACAGCAGAAAGGGCTTTTGCTCATTCGGTTTGGCGGAAGCTTCAATTTCCTTGGCGGCAGTCTGCGCTTTTTCCATGATGCCCTCTTCCCTGGGAGCTCGGGCTTCCTTGCGCTGGAATTCTTTGATGGCAACAGGGATTTTGTCGAGCATGGCCATAGCTTCCTGCTTCAGGGGAAGGCTGGCCCCCGGGAAAATAATTCGAAAGAGAACATGATTCAGCGGCTTAACCGTTGGTACATCAACTATCGAACCCGTCGGCAATTGGCAAGGCTTCCCGACGCCATGCTTAAAGACATCGGTGTGTCACGAATTGACGCTGAACAGGAAGCGAGTAAGGCTTTCTGGAAAGATTGATGATCGCAGGGGTATGCAGAAACGAAACAAACCAATCACGGATGAGGGATTGTTACTACATGGGCCACATTCCAAATGCTATCAGTCATTGAAAATTGGGTTCATACTGGATATTGGAAGTATGGGCATCAGACAAAGGTGGACAGCATGAGTAAAGGCCAGGACAGAAAGAAAGACACGAAAAAGAAACCGCTCTTAACCGCCAAGGAAAAGAAGAAAGAGAAAAACGCAAAGAAAAACGAAAAGGATGTACTGGGGCATTGATTCAAAGGGGAGATTGATATCTCCCCTATCCCAAAAAAACGGCCAATAGCTCGGGCCTGCAATGGGTAGTCACGACGAGCAGCTATAGTGTGACAATCCACCAACATCAAAGAACTCGGGTGGCTTCAGCCTGTAGTATTTCGTCTCTATACCCTCCGATTGCTCGGCGTATGGCTGCGTCATCACGTCCTGCAGCTCTCGAAGCAAAGTGTAATCCCCCGCTGCTGCTCGCTCATAGGCAGGCGCGACGAACCACTCTTTCAGACTATACTTCGGGTTCACGAGCTTCATCTGACGGGAAAGCTCTTCACGTTTGCCGGGGCTTAGGCGCGATTGCCAATCTGTCAGCCACGCTGACCAGCGTTTGTCCATCCCATCGGGGTCTGCGTCATAAGCTCGGCCTTTGTAAAAGCTCTTCTTGAGCGGCTCAATGTCTTCCGGCAACGATGAGAGTTCCCGGAAAAATAGCGTGTAGTCCACGGGCGTTTGCATCATCAACGTGGCCAGTTCGCGAAACAACGCCGAGTCAAATGCGTTGAGTCCGAGCTTGTCAGCCCACATCTTCTCCATCTGCTCTTGCATCACCTTGGGAAAATCACCTTGAATCTCCTCCAGTTGCTGCAAGTAGTCTGGATGCCCTGTCAATAACGGCCGAACCGCCGAACAGAACGATTGGAAGTTGCGTTCCGCCGCTGCTGGCTGGTTGAGGAACGCAAAGTGTTGGCCGCCCCCGGTCCATGGTTGGAACTGAGGATTGAATGCATCGCAGAACCCAAAGGGGCCATAGTCGAGCGTGAATCCGCCCACCGCACAGTTGTCGCTGTTGAAGTTGCCCTGGCAGTAGCCAACACGGATCCAGTTCGCAATCAGCGAGGTCAGCCTGCCGCGAAACTCACGTGCAAGCAAAACCACTTTTTCGGCGGTACCCATTGTTTGTTTGCTCAGGTCACGGTATTCACGTTCAATCACGTGCAGGACGATTTGCTCAAGCTCCTGAATCGCGTTCGGATGTTCCTGCTTGCGGGCACGACGACCAAAGAGCTCTAGCTGCCCTACCCTAATAAAGGACGGTGCAACCCGCGTGGAGATGGCAACCGGCTCGGAGATAAGCACATCCGGATCAAGTGAGTGTGAGCCCTCCGAATACCAGGGACGCCTGACAGTCTCGGTTTTCGACACGTACAGGCTTAAAGACCGCGAGGTGGGCACACCGAGCGCATGCATGTGCTCCTGTGCCAGGAATTCCCGCACACTGGACCGCAAAACGGCCCGGCCGTCGCCGCCGCGGCAGTATGGCGTGCGCCCTGCCCCTTTCAATTGCATTTCCCAGCGCTGCCCGTTGATGACAGCCTCGAGCACCGAAATAGCGCGACCGTCGCCGTAGCCATTGCCGGTCTGGAACGGACACTGCTGGTAGAATTCGTTGCCATAGATAGAAAGCGCGTAGCCACAGGCCCACCCGACCTTGCGCAAAGGCTCCGGAGCCCGGGACAAGTCACCCGAGAACATGCGCACGAAGTCATCTGACTGCGCCAGACTATTGGCAAGACCCAGCTGCTGAAACAGATTTTCGCTATGGGCGACGTATTCTGGGCTTTCGATGGGCGTGGGCTTGACTGGAACATAGTGGCCCGAGAAAACCTGTCTTGGCGCATGGTCGGCTCCGCTTGCCCTCCCTTCCGGATCGCAGTTGAGCGTGTCCATGAATGAATAGTCTGCCAACGGTGCGAGATCGTCGAGGGTCGCGACAGTTTTGGGTATTTCCCGGTGACGTCGCGTTACCATAGGGGCTCCTCATACATTGGTTTGATTATGGGTAACAGTTTGAGTGTACATTATTTGCGTCTACGACTGCGTTCAGTAGGCTGATTGCAGCCAATCTTGAACTTAGCGCGTATGAGTAAGTCTCATAGCGTGAAATGCAACGTTCTTTTTATCGACAGCACATAAGGACAACAAATGAAACTGCAAAACAAATCGCGTATAGGACCTTCTCTTGCTCTTTGCCTGGGGCTCCTCTGCACTGCATCCTTGGCCAACGCACATGAAACGTCGACGGGATCTCCTTCAGGCCCAGACGCGGGTCAGGCCGGCGGCGACAAAGCGGCTGGCATGAATCGCCATCACTCTTACGGCGATGACCATAATGGACACCACGGCAAGAACGGATACTCCGGTCATCACGGCAAGAGCGGTCATGGCGGGATGCAGACGGCCCCCACCATAGAATTGGATCTTGATGCTGATCAGCTAGAAGACATTGCTGAGATTCAGCGGGAACTTCGCTCAGATCTAACGGACCTGAAAGTTGAAAGGTACGAAGCATCGCTCAAGCTTGAGGAACTCTACGCCGCGGAAGAGCTGGATGCCGGCGACATTGTCGATCAACAGCAAAAGGTTTTTGACGTCATCAAGGAAATCACGGAACTGCAGGTGGAAGCCCAGCAGGACATCCGCGATCTGTTGACCGACGAGCAGAAAAATAAGCTGCTGCAGTCGGGTGACTGGCTCATGCCAAACTAAACCCATTGGGTTTAGCTGACTCTGATCGACTAATGCACAGGCAAGACTCAAGGATTATCAACGATGACAGATGGCATCGTGACACCGGTGAGCCAGGCGCTGGCAGAAGGCAAGTTGACCCGTGACGAGTTGAAATCCCTGATGCAGCGCTCGGACGGCCCGGCGTTTCGACATCTGGCCGTCTGGGTGCTGGTTCTGGCCGGCACGACGACGCTAATCACGCTGGCCTGGAACAGCTGGCTGATCTGGCCCGCCATGTTCCTGCATGGCATCGTGCTGGTGCATCATTTCTCGCTTCAGCATGAATGCGTGCATTACACCGTGTTCCGCACCCGCGAATTTAACAATATCGCTGGGCAGATCTGCGGGCTCATTATAATGCTGCCACACCGTTTCTTCCGCTATGAGCATTGCGATCACCATACCTACACGCAACTTGACGGCGAGGATCCAGAGCTGATTCCGATGCCGGAAACCTATGGTGAATACCTGCTTTACCTCTCTGCAATTCCCTACTGGAAGACAAAGTTCAGCGAGATAACAAGCCACGCCCTGGGGCGGCTGTCGGATGCTGAAAAACGGTTCGTTCCGAAAGAGGAGCATGGGTCGATATACCGCGAAGCGCGGATCATGCTGGGAATTTATGCGCTGATCTTTGCGGGCATGGCAGTCACCGACTGGTGGGGACTGGTCTGGTACTGGCTCATCCCGTTGTTTCTTGGCGAACCGGTCATGCGTTTCATCCGGATGACGGAACACGTGGGTCGCCCGACCGTGACGAAGATGACTGAAAACACCCGCACCAACCTGGTCTCGGCGCCCTGGCGGTTTCTGTGCTGGAACATGAATTATCACGCGGAACATCACTATGTGCCCCTGGTGCCCTACCACACCCTGCCTCTCCTCCATGAAAAGCTGCGTGACCATATTCACATAGAGCCCGGCGGCTATCTCGGCGCGCATAGGGACATCCTGGGGAAGATCCACGAGGCACGGGCATGACCGACAAACCATGGCGCGATGTGATCGCGGTGAACGAGCTGGAAACTAACTGGGTTACTCGGGTCGAGGTCGGGCGGAAAACCATCGCTGTCTATGATACGCCCAACGGTATCTATGCCTCGCTGGCACTTTGTACTCATGCTGGGGCGGATCTGTGCGACGGCTATTTTGACGATCATGTGATTGAATGCCCGTTGCACCAGGGCGCCTTTGACGTTCGGGACGGAAAGCCCGTCGCGGCGCCGGCAACTCGGCCTTTGCAGGTACTGGAGGTTCGCGTGCGAGATGGCATGGTTCAGATACGGGTTTAAAACAGCATTCCAAGCGTCGCGAAATGCGCTTGTCAGGTGGCTTGTTGGCGCCTCGCCCAATCACAGAATTCGTCAATTGGCATGGGTTTGGCGAAGTGATATCCCTGTACGCGATCGCACCCCAGCTTGTGCAACATTGCCAGGGTGTCGGCATCCTCAACGCCCTCGGCCACCGTTTCCAGGTTGAGGGTCTGTGCCAGTTTCAGGGTATTTTCGACAATGGAAAGGTCATGGCGGCTGGAACACATCTGGCTGACAAAACAGCGGTCGATTTTCAGCTCGTTTATGGGAAGGCGGCTGAGATAAGCGAGGGATGAATACCCGGTGCCAAAGTCATCCAGAGCCACCTTGCAGCCAGCGTCCGAAATCAGAAGCAGTGAGCCGACTACGGCGTCTATGTTGTGCATCATCGAGGTTTCAGTCACCTCGAAAATCAGAAGATCCATAGGGATGGCGTGCTCTTTCGCATCGCTCAGCAGGTAGGACACAAAGCCGCTGTTGGTCAGGTTCTGCACAGACAGATTAATGCTGCAGGTGATGTTCAGATTATGCGATTGCAAAGCCTTGATAGTTGCCCAGGCCTCGCTGATGACGAAACGGGACAGCAAATCCATCAATCCGGCATTTTCCGCAATATCGATCAACTCACCGGCAGGGACGGGACCGAAGCGTGAGCTGTTCCAGCGTATCAGAAGCTCAACGCCTACCAGTCTTTGCCCCGACTCGTTCATCTGGGGCTGCAGATACAGCTCCAACTCGCCTGCTTCAATGGCGGGCGGCAAAGCTCCCATCAACGCCAGGCGGCGTCTTGCAAAGGACGAAATATCCTCGTTATACACCCGTACAGGCACGGTTTCCCGGGCACTACTGTCCCGGGCGGCAGAGGCATTCTGAAAGAGCACTTCGGCTTTTTCACCATGCTCCGGGTAGATTGCCACACCGCAGTGAAGGTTCATAAACAGTGGCAGCCGTATGGAGTTAACCGACACCTCGTGATAACCGACTACCTGTTCAATAAAGGGCTCCAGTCGGGCGTCCCACCCATCGAGATCCATCAGAAAGGCAATGGAGCCAAACTCGGGGGTTGCCAGGTACGCTGGTCCGGTATTTTCAAGGCAGATAATACAACCCGGGCCGGCAAGGGCGTGATTGAAGTTACGCACCAACTGGCGGAACATTTCCTCGGCCAGGCTACGGCCCATGCTGGAGGCAATCTCTTTCACCTGGGGATAGTGAACCAGCACCAACGCTACCCTTTCGCCCTTTTGGGCCGTTTCCTGCAACCGACGGTTGAGCAGTGAGGTGTTCGGCATCTTGGTCACCGAGTCATGCGAGGCCTCGTCAAGGGACTTCAAGTGCAGTGTTCTGACCTGTCGTTCAGCGTCCTGTTGCAGCTGAAGCGCAGAGATCTTGTGAGCCCGTTCCTCTTTGATTCGATGGGCCAACGCAAAGGATAACAGCAGCACTTCGGCGGCGGAGCCTGCTGCCAGCGCGTTGCTGGTAATGGTATTAACTGGCAATACGTCGAAAATATTCAACAGGTAGGTGAAGGCGCCAACGGCAAAGGCCGTCCAGGCGAGCACGAAATAGCGGGCGATCGCTACTCCCGCACGCAAACCGCCAACGCCTGCAGTGATCAGAAGTGCCACCACAAGCGCGCCGAGGAGCCCTGCCAGCCTTGCGCCACTGATTGGATCAAACAGCGTGTAAACAATCAGCACCCCAGCCAGGCCGGCGGCTACTGTCATGCTGCGGTTCAGTTTCGGGGAAAACCCGGGCCACTTCAGGAATTGCCGCGCGAAGAACAAGGCCCACAACGATAAAAACCCGGTACCTATCGGCAATGCATAGCGTGTAAACAGAGGGTTATGAGGCCAAACAAACGTTGTGCCCACCCCCGAAATGCTAAGCATGACAAAACTCAGTGCGCCCAGGTAAAGCACGTAGTAGCCATAGGCCGGGTCACGAATCGACAGGAACAGAAACAGGTTGTAAACCACAAGGGCTACAAGAATTCCGAAGTAGCCGCCCCAGTAAAAGCTTTGCTCCGAATATTGATCAATCAGGTAGTCCTCGCGCCAGAATTCGAGAGGAACTTGCAGCGATGTGGAGGAATCCGCGCGAAGTACCAGATCAAGATTTCCGCTCAGCCCCTCGGGGAAAGGCAGGCTGACGGAATAGCCATCGGAGTGTTTGGGTCCTTGCAGAACCTGTTCGCGAGTGATCTGGTAAATGGCCGGTAAACGACCGTCCTGAAGTACGTGCAGTTCTGCCTCTTCCAGCAAAGGATAAGGAATCACCACGTACCACTGTTCATCGGTCGCTTCTGGGATACGGATCGACGCTTTGACCCACACAGGCGCAATCGTGAAGCCCAGGTTCAGTACACGCTCAGACTTCTCAAGCCACTCGCCCTGCTCCATTACTTCCTGCAGGGTCGCCTGGCCGGTGGGGTCGACTGAATAGACCAACCCCTCGTTCAGTGAGTAATGATCAGTTTCGTCCTGAACGACTACTTCCGCCGCCAGGGCGGGACAAATGGCCACTGCCAGAGCCAGGATCATCAAGCTCGACCACATTCTTCCAATCATAATTCATCCCTGTCTCACCCCTATTCCGCCAGGGGCTTGATCAGCCGACCAGTAAATCCCATTCCCTCGGCCTGTTGACAGAAGGAAAGAAATTCACCCCCCTCAAGTTCGGGTCGTTGTAGCAACACCAGAGCCTCTACAAGGCAGCCCGGGATGTCACGGCGGTTCCAGGATGGCATGCGCGGCCACATTAGAAACTCCGAATGCGAGAGTACCACTTTCTCGACGGTAATCTCCCTTTCAAGCAATTTTTCCCGAACATTCAAGCTGATGCATGGGTGAGTGTCGTCTGCTATTAGCGACCCCTTGGGCATATGTTGAAACATATCCAGGACAACATCACCGTGGGACATTAGCCCGATGTAGAGTTTTTGATCATGCAGTCGGGCGACGTTGGATGTGCGCAACACAGTTCCCTGATCTGTCGTTATCTCTTCATCTTGTTCGTAGCGCGGGTCGTAAGCGATCACTTTTTCATAAAGCCCGCTCAGATCGTCACAGACCGCATTGCCAATGCGCCCTGCTCCGCCTAGCACGACAATACTGGTCTCTTGTGAATATTCCGGACGCGCTTTCATCTGCTTGGCCACATCCCAGATCATATAACGCGTGCCCAGACTGCCCTCGACAAGAGGATCTGAAATGTCGATGCCGGCCTTCTTGACGAAGTTGGGCAGTCGACCTACCAGCGCAATCCGCTTCACATCCGGAAAATCCCGTTGGAGCTGGCCCATATACTCACGGACTTTGTCCGAATCCGCCTGCAACTCGTGCTCAAGGGTTTGCGAGGCCACCAGAAGCCCTCGCGCATTCTGGTTCCGGATAAAGCCCAACACCAGATTTGGCGGCATTCGTTTTGCCAGTTCGGGCGAAAAATAGGTGTCAGCGTCCCGTCTGTTGCCATAAACCGCAAACACGAAATCCGGTTTGGTAAGCCGGATGATCAGCGAACGAAAGAAGGTGTTCGCAAAGAAAACCGCAAACCGGCGGCTGTCTCTCCAGAGCCGACGCTTGCTATTAACCAGCAGCCGCTGCCAGGCGGGGGCCAGGTCATAGAGCTCCCTGAGCTCGAAATCCGAGAAGCGTTTCTCGTCAAACTGAATGCCGATATGGGATTTGCCCATATTGGCCACCAGGGCCGGCATTGGTTCCAGGCTGGCGCCCCGGAAGGAGATATCAATCGTTTTTCCGGGCTGGATAAATAGCCCGCTAGGCCGCTTTAACCGTAGTCCGCCGGCGGACATGTTCAGCGAACTGGTTTCAATCGTCGCTTCTGCGTAATTGAGATTGACCGGCAAACGTATACCTAATCGCCGGTCGCGCCGCCGCTCTCTCTGAGTCCTGTTTGTCATCCTGATTCCCTTTCGAAAGTTTGGCTAAGTATATGACTTTTATGCAGATCGGATATGTGATCTAAGTCGACATATTCACCCAACCCCCCGGGGAAAGCCTTGCTCGCTATCCCTCGGGATGGCTGGCCAGCTCTTTCAGTGCTTCCATGGCTTCGTCGATTCGATCGCTGGGTACAAACATGTGGTCATGATAGAACCCGGCGATGACATTGGTGGTAATGCCTCGCTCGGCGAGCAGGCTGGTTACCACGGAGGTAAGCCCGAGGGCTTCAAGGCTTGAGTGCCCCTCAAGTGTGATACGGCGGAACACTCGGTAGTAGTCCAGGCCTTCGGCTTTGGCCTGTTCCAGAGGAATGACCAGGGTGAGGCCTTCCAGTTCGGCAATGCTGACAATGGGTTTGAGCTTTTCGAGCTCACCATACTTTGCGCGAGCCACCGTACAGTAGACGTAGGTGGTCGAATCCAGGGTTGGCGAGAGCTGCTTGATTAAATCCTGTAGAAACTGTGATCGCTTCATCTTTTGGCTATCCTCCGGGCCGACGTTATGGTTACTCGGTATAGGTACCTGGTAAATGTAGCAGTCACTCGATCCGGTAGCGCCCCATTTCCTCTCTTAACTGCTTCGTCATGTTCGCCACTCTCTGACTTTGAGATGTGGTGTCCTTTGCAGATTCGGTATTGCTCTTGGCGGCCTGGGAAATATGGTCGAGGGTTTCGCTGATCTGGGCAGACACCTGGCTCTGTTCTTCAGCGGCACTGGCGATATCGGTATTGCGCTCACCGATCATCGACATGGCGCTGTTGATTTTGGCCATTGCCGATAGGCAACGGGCTGCCAGTTCGTTAAGGGTTTCTGAATGCTCTCGCGCGCTGTTGATATTGTCGGACATGGATTTCGAGCTGCTTTGAAGCCCGTCAATGCGTGACCGGATATCTTCCACGGCATCCTGGGTACGCTTTGCAAGGTTTCGTACTTCGTCCGCAACCACCGAGAAGCCCCGTCCGTGTTCGCCGGCACGTGCGGCTTCAATGGCTGCATTCAGGGCCAGCAGGTTGGTCTGCTCTGCAATGGAGTTGATCATGTCCAGCACTTCCCCGATGCCATCTGACTGACCCCGAAGTTCATTCACGGACGAATGGCATCTGGACACTGCGTCCAGCTGTTTTTTGATGCTCTGAACAGTTGCTTCCAGCTGCTCTTCACCGTCTTTTGCTTCCCGGGATCCTTCTCTGGCGACATCCTGGGCGTGTACAGCGCTCTCGGCGACGGAGGTGGCGGTTGCGCTCATTTCGTGAACGGAAGTCGACGCCGTGCCCAGGTCCTCGCCCTGACGCTCACTGGACTCAAGCGTGGCTTTTGCCATGTCCGAAAGATGTCCGGAGACGTCAGCAAGTTCGTGCCCCAACCCGTTGACGGTTTTCATCGTGGACTGGAATTTCTCCAGGACCGAATCAAAACCATTCGCCAGCTCGCCAAATTCATCTCGGCGCTTCGAATTGAAGCGCACGGTCAGATCGCCCTCGCCGCTTGAAAGGTTGCTTACTACCTCTCTAAGTGCGCTCAGTGGCCGCTCAACGATGAGTTTGATGGCGACACCCAGGCTGGCAAGAATAATCAGTGCCGCCAGCCCAATAAACCCTGCGGTACTCATTGACTCAGAAAGAATCCGGGAAGACACCTCGTTACGAGAAGCAACGGCAACCACCTGGTAATCCCATGGCTCAAACTGAGCAACTTCAATGTCCCACTCGTCATTGGTTCCCGCTTCAATGATCTTTTGTGCCGCCTCCACGCCACCTTCAAGATTGCTGCTAACGGTGCGAACGCGGTCCTTGTCATCGACCAGGACCACGAATCCGCGATCCAGTACATGCAGCTTGGAAATAATGTCTTCGATAAACGTAAGATCGGCGCTGTAGCCCACATACCAGATGCCGATAACCTCACCCCTTGCATTCAGCATGGGGACGTATCCCGTCAGATAGGGTGAATTAAGGATATCGATCTGGCCGAAATAGGATTGTTTGTTCTGGATCTTCTGATAGACCGCGCCGCCGGGTGTAAGAATGGTGCCGGTTGCACGGGCGTCGCCTTTTTTGACATTGGTGGCCACGCGAACAAAGTCTTCACCGGATTTCACAAAAAGGGTTGCCGTGCCGCCCATTTTTGCGGTCAGCTGGTCCACCAGCTCGTAATCCAGAGCCTGCGGAGAATCGCCCAGATACAGTTGCGGCACGGTGCGGTCGCCCACCCTCACCTCTTCATTGCCCAGGCGGGGTTGGCCGAGGCGAAGGCCGTCCTCGATCAGCTGCTTCATACTAGCCTGGACTCGCGCAGACATAAGCTCGTCACTGATTGTCAGCGCCCGGGATACGTCATTGATAGCGCTTTGCTTGGCAGTTTTCGCTTCCCTCTCAAGGCTTTGGGAGGTGGCAAATACGCTGAAAAGAATGGCTGCAATGCCTACTGTGGCAATAACTCCAATAACGACCAGGAACAGCTTTACGCGAATCGACATAACCAACATCTTCCTTTTGCAGGTCCCATCCAGGCGACGACTACCCTTCAGCGTAAAAACGCTGTTCTGTCGGGAGTAAGGCTCCCATCCTTCACTTAACGACCTGTTGTCGGGGTTCTGAACAGGAATCTGATTTTATTTCTGGATTTCACCCTGTCGGAATCCTGTTCGGCACTATTACGGGCAATGATCCCGGAGGACCTGAACCGCGTACTCAAAGAGGTTCAAACCAATTTAGAACAAATTGAAAGGATCCGATCTATGAACCTGTCCAGTCCAGAAAACCGTGTGCCTACCACTCTGGCCAAGTCTTTCGCGTTTGCCGCGCTTTTGGTGCCCGCAATGGCCGGCGCGGCAGATGCGCCCAGCGCTGACGCGATCGCCAACGCGGTCAGCAATCATTCCTACCAGGGCAGCATGAGTGAAGCTAACTCCGGCTTCAACGAATATTACGCGCCGGACGGTACAATTCATGGGAAGGGCTATAAAGGCAAGTGGACCACCAAAGACGGCGAAATGTGTTTCGCCTATGGGGAAGCTCCCACCTGTTATGGTGTCAGCATTGACGGGCCATCCATGGTCCTGCGCCAGGACGGTGACATTAAAGGCAATGGTATGTTGATTGAAGGCAATACCGTTAAATGAATGATCAGGGCTGCCTGCATCGGGCAGCCCTGTTTCTGAGGGCGATTACGCCTCGGACTTGTTGATGCCCAGACGCTGGTTCACCGCATCACGTATTTCCCGGTACCGATCAGCATCATTGGCCAATCGTTCAAGATTGTCTTCCGGGAAGATTTTCTTGATCTTTTCTTTGACCTCGTCTTTCTCATAGACCGCTGGCAGCAATTGTTGCAGAGCCCTCAACATAACCTCGGGCGATACCGAAGCCCCGGGCGATGCCCCGAGCAGGGTGCCGTAGGTCTTGTCTCTGGACACCAGAATCTCTGTACCCATCTGCAGATCTCCGTCCTTGATGATCTGCACCCGCTGACCGGCTTCGATCGGTTCCCAGTCGAACTTCTTGCTAAGACCGGGGGCAAAGGACTCGAGTTCCTCCATCATGCTCTTTCTGC
This sequence comes from Marinobacter halotolerans, assembly GCF_008795985.1. NCBI lineage: Bacteria > Pseudomonadati > Pseudomonadota > Gammaproteobacteria > Pseudomonadales > Marinobacteraceae > Marinobacter > Marinobacter halotolerans. The sequence goes on from NZ_VMHP01000002.1 coordinate 1,016,390, forward strand.
CCTTGAAGGTTTCGGACACCAGGTATTTCACCAGCGGGAAGTGCTCAAGGCAGACATTCAGCAGGCCCGGAATATCGTGCAGGCGAATCGATTTGAGGTAATCAAAAAATCCGCGGCCCCGCTCAAGCACCGGTTTGAAGGATGCAAACGGACCGAACAGCAGATAATGCTTGCCGTCCACGACCCGCAGATCCAGATGCGGAACCGACATGGGAGGCGCACCAACCTTGGCTTTACCGTAGGTTTTTGCACGGTAGTCTTTCGCCTGTTCTTCAGTAAGAGGCGCCTGGAGGAACCGCCCGCCCACCGGGAAGCCGGTGAACCGGTTGCGGAACGGCAGGTGGCTCTTTTTCAGCAAGGGGAATGCGCCGCCGCCGGCACCGACAAACAGAACGTCTGCTTTATGCTGAACCGGCCGCCCTTCCTGCTCGGCCTCAATCACCCAGCGTCCGGTGGGGCTTTTATGGACGCGCTTTACGTGAGTGCCGTATTCAATTTTTACGCCCAGGTCATTCACCGCGTGAGAAGCCATCTGGCGGGTCAGGGCGCCAAAATTGACGTCTGTGCCGGTTTCAATAACGGTCGCTGCCATTTTTTCATGGCGTGGGCGCCCTTCCATTGTGTAGGGAATCCACTCCTTGATCTGGTCGAAGTCCTCGGAATAGCGCATGTTCTCGAAGAAATGGTGGGCGGACATTTCTTTATAGCGTAACCGCAGCTCCTCTATTGCCGGCTCCGGAACGATGGTGCAGTGCTTGGTCTGGTTAATGAAGCTCTGCGGGTCCTTGATGGCGCCCTTCTCGACCAGGTGGGCCCAGAACTGTTTGGCCACGTTGAACTGGGCGTGAATCTTCAGCGCCTTTTCGACTGAAATAACCTCTTCATCCACCGGAGTGTAGTTCAGCTCACAGTTGGCCTCATGCCCTGTGCCGGCGTTCCAGAAAGCCGAGGAGTTGCCCTCGCCGGGTCCCCCGAGCCTTTCCAGAATGGTGATGTCTAGATCCGGTGCCATTTCCTTTGCCAGTGTCGCAAAGGTGGTACCCATGATCCCTGCGCCGATGATGATTACGTTCATAGAATCTGCCCGTCAGTGTGCATTTTTCTGAATTTAAACAACAAAGTCTTATGGTTGAAGGGTATCGGTGTCAATCCGGACATGGTGTTTCCCACGCCTGACCCGCACGATATCCGCCATGATGGACAACGCTATTTCGGCCGGTGTCTTGCTGCCGATGTCCAGTCCGATCGGCATGTGAATGCGGGCGATCTCGGCCTCACTCAGCCCCCCGGTGCGCCGCAGACGCTCTGCCCGCGCACCGCTGGTGCGCATTGAGCCCATCACACCGATATAGCTGGCGCCGGTCTTGACCGCTGCCATCATCGCCAGGTCGTCAATCCGGGGATCATGGGTTACGGCAACCACCGCGGTCGAAGCACCACAGGCACCGTCCGAGGCAATATACAGGGAAGGAAGCAATGGCACGAACTCAACGCCCTCCGGCATCGCAAGCCCTCGGGTCACCTCTTCCCTTGGGTCACAGAGCACCACTTCGTAGCCCAGACTGACCGCAAACGTGGCGCAGGCTTCCGCAACCGTTGAGTACCCGGCAAGAATCAGTCTGGCCACAGGGCCAACACGAATTTCGACACGGTCTTCAGCGTTATCTCTGACAACCCTGGGGCCGATGGGGGCACCCTTTTCCAGCCAGTGGGTACCATCAGCCAGTCGAACATGCCGGGTCTGGTCTCCTTTGCCGGCAAGCGCTGCTTTTACCAGTTCCAGGTGGTCAATGCTTTCCGGTTGGGGTGATAACCGCTCCACTAATACGTCAAGAATGCCGCCACAAGGTAGGCTGATGCGGGAATTTTCCTGACCATCAGCAGGGTCGCCATAACGCACAACAACCGTTGGTAGTAAATATTCGCCGTTCGTCACCCGTTCCAGAAAATCGTCTTCGACACAGCCACCGGACAGCGATCCCAGATGCTCTCCGTCGGATGCGGCAACCATCATTGAACCCGGCTCCCGGGGTGACGAGCCAAAAGTGGACAGCACGGTGCACAGCCATACCGTTCTGTCGCTGGCCAACCATTCGACGGCCTGTTCGATAACCCGATAATCCAGGCTTTGCATGGTCATCCGTTCAGTTGATCAGTTTGTAGGGCCGGTCTGGAATTCAGGCGGCAGTTCAGCCTCTTCCGGTACACGCAGTTCAAAACCTGACTGCAGTGTCAGCGTTGCACCGGGTTCGATCGTCCGCTGCCATGCAAGTATTCCCTTGATGTCCCGGGCATTGCGGGAAACCGGTTCAGTTATTTCCAGGGGCTCCACGGTCAGGCTGTCCTGTCGGGAGACCGGAAGCCTGTCAAACACCCGAACGGCCACCGATTTCGGGTGGTTGTTGGTGATTTCGTAACGATTGATATGGCGGACGTATTTTTTGCCATTGAAGATGCCCCGCTGCCCCTGCTGGTTCTGGACATTAACCACCTCTGCAACCACGCGGTCGTTAACTCCGAAGCCCATGGACAGCTCACTTCCCGCTGAAAGCTTTTCAATAAAGACGCGACCTACCGACTGCCCGTCACGATAGAGGGTAACCGGGCCTGACTGCAGCGATACCTCACCATCGTAGGTGCCGGTGGCATGAATGAACCCGTTGGTGTCCATCGCGGGAAAGAAGCGTGTCTCTATGGAAACCGGCATCTTGTAGGTGGCAACGGCAACGAACTGTTCCTGATTTCCACTGGCCAGTGTTACCGGTGCTTCCAGTCGGTAGCTTTGGGTGAACGCGCCTTCGTTCTGAACGCTGGCGCTCCGGGGAGCACTCATGGCCTCTGACTGGATCATGTCCATGGACGCAGGCGCACCTTTTGCCCGATACAGCGAGTTCACGCCGGGCGATACCACCCAGGGGTTAAGAGGCGGAATGTCGGTTCCCAGGTTGGTGTTTGCAGTGGAAAGGGAAAGCCGGATATCCGTCCAGTCTATTCCCGTGGCCTGGCGGATGGATGCCAGATGCTCCAGCTTCAGGCTTCCGTCGGTGCCACTCTGCTCCGTTGCAAGCCTCGCATTGTACTGGCTGTGCCAGCCCGCATCCGGGGTCTGGTACTGAAGTTCAATGGTTGCCTGCCCTGCTCTTGGTGCCTGATAGACGATGGTTACGTTCTTGGTGGCCCTGGCATTCTGGGATGTGGCGGCGAGCTCTCGCTTGATCCGGTCCCGTTCAGCGATGTCGTTGGCCATGGCCTGTCTGATCTCGCGAATTCTGGCCAGAGCCTTGCGGGTGCTCTCCTGTACCGTATTTGCCAGTGATACCAGCTCCGATGCGGTGACTTCCCCCGGGGTAGCGGCCGCTTTGGCCATCAGCGTCACCTGTTGATTCCAGGCCTGGATCTCGTCTTCCCGGGTACCGATCGCCTGTTCTACCTTTTCCAGCGCGAGTTGCAATTGCCGGGTGGATTCAGCGACAACTTCCGCCTGCTCCACCTGCCGAATCCCGACCCGTTGTATCTGAACGCCGGTAACACCCTGTAACTCTGCCATCAGGGTCTGGTCCTGCATGGAAACAGGCAGCCCACGAACGGTTATCTCGCCGCCGCCTTCTTTGAGGGATGCGGTTTCCTCCCACACAACCTGCGCATGGGATGGAAATAGCGTGGCGGATGTTACCTTTGCCTGGGCTGAAAACGGCAGGCCGAGAACAAGCAGAGCGATTGGCAGTTTCATAGTGTTTCCATCTGTGTCAGCGAAAACCGGGGCTCAGGGCGCCCATGAATTGGTCCAGCAGCCCGGATGCTGTGACCGGTTCTGAACGAATACGTTCGTTGTAATAACGGCTGAAGCGCCTGAAATCTGCCAACTCCCAGTTTAGCGGGTCCATCACCTGGCGGACGGCAGGCAGGTTACTCTGGTCCGCCACGGTGAACCGATAATTCATGGACACGTTACCCTGATCAGCAAAATCGTATCCGGAGTGAAAATCGCGAATCAGCAACAGGGCCAGGCCGCCCCCCATGAAGTGTCGCCCCAGGCTGAGTTCCAGCCGGCCTTCTGCAATCTCATCAAGTGCCCGGGGTTCCCAGTCTATACCGCCCACAAACGCATCCTGTCCCGGGACGAGTCCTTTGTTTTCGAGGGCGGCAATCGCCCCAAGCGCCATACCGTCACTGGCGCTCCAGACCAGATCCAGTTGCGGGTATCGATCGATCAGCCGCCCCACCTTTTCAGCCGCTTCCTGGCTCTCCCAGTTGGCGAAAACTACTTGGCTAACCAGAGGCGAATATTCCGAAAGCGCAGTGTACAGGCCCTGGTTTCGGTCAACGGCCGCCGAGGAGTCTCGTGTACCGGTAAGGCCGATCAGCGCCTGGGGTGCTGCCCCGTTCAGGTGCCAGTGTCGCTGATAGAGTTCATTGGCCAGGGTGTAACCGGCCGTAAAATTGTCAGGAGAAACGTGGCCGATCCAGTGGGCGAGCTTTTCCCTCGGTTGCCCGGTCAGGCGAATTTCTTCGTCCGGAACTGCTGTATTGAAAGTGAACGCCTCGACCCCGGCTTCACCGATCATGGTGAGCATCTCGTGTGTCACCTTTTCTTTACACATCAGAATAATGTAATCGGGCCGGTCTGGGCGGGAAAGTACGGTTTCCAGTAGTTCGCGATAACTGTAACGGTTCTTGCTCTGGTCCGTATAGATGGTGAGATCGATTTCAAGATCGTCGGCAACGGCTTCCATGAATCCGCCAACCAACTGCCAGAAACGCGAAGTGTCCGGAGACAGGAAGACAACCTCAATGGATGATGACCCGTCCGTCGCCCTGGCCGGTGAAGTGAATAAAAAGGCATGACTCAGGATCAGAATGGCAAACGCCTTTAAACGCACAATAACTCCTCGGAAAGGTTGCCGGTTTACTCGGCCTATTATCAACCGAAATAAACTACCACTGCCACTGAACCGCCTTAAAGCTACCTTTTGAAACACTTCATTACTTTTCTGCAATTGTTAACTGCGTCATGGGTTGGTGCGGCGTTTACTGATACTTTGAAAACTCAATAAAAAAGCACCGTAAGTCTTCCATGGAGGATGACCTCATGAGACGTCGACTGGCTGTTGCCCCTGTTTTGAAAGGCGCCTGTTTGTCCGCCGCGCTGACAGCCTGCTCCATTGCCCAGGCCGCATCGGTACAAGCGGTATTTTCCGCGGAAAACGCACTTTATGGCGCTGGATACAGCATCGGTCAGGCGGATGGCTGGATCGATGACAGCTTTCGCCAGGCACTCCGCAAATTCCAGGCAGACCGGCCGGGGCTCGCAGCCACCGGTGAACTGGATTCTGACACGCTGAATGCGCTGGGTATTTCCGGGCAGTCGTCCGAGTTGATGGGTGGCAATGTCGTGGCAAGCCGAGAGGCAGCGCGGAAAGAACTGGGGCTTGTTGCCGCTTCCCTGGCCAAGCCGGCGCCCCGAACCGCCCCGGAACCGCAGCCCCGTTCGAGGCCTGAACCTCAGCCAGAGCCAGAGCCTGTGGTCGCGGCTGTGAGTGCACCGGTACCTGAACCCGAGCCGAAGCCAGCACCGGAACCCGTGGTCGTGGAAAAAGCGGCGCCGGTGGTGAAGAAAGCTCCAGAAACCCGTTCAGAGCCCGAGCCTGAACCACAAGTCGTCACTGCACCGCCTGAGCCTGCCAAACCTGAAGCCAATGCACAGACTCCTGTTCAGAAGCAGCCTGAGTCGGAGCCGACGTCGGAACCCATACAAATTGCATCAATCACTCGATCTGACAACCAGCCGATTGACAAAAACAAGCCTGAGGCCAAACAGGCGGACGCTGAGGATGCCGGGGATAAAAGCGTTGAAGTGGCCGGTGACGATGTAAACGATGTGGCGAGCATGGAAGCGACGCAAGGCGTTCAACAAGCTGCGGAGCGGCCCCTGGAAAGCAGTTCCCCGGAGCGCCCCGCGTCATCAGAAAGCAGTGGTAACTTCCTGACGAAGATGTTCGATTTTCTGTTCGGATGGATGGTCTGAGCCGCGTTTCCGCAGGTTCAGACAAATTTCCAGAATGGTGTTTTGAGACGCTGCTCAATGATTTCGGGCCGATAACCCACGTCGTTGAGTAGTCTTGCGTCTTTAGTCAGCACCAGGTTAATGAAGTCCCGCTTTTTACGCCAACCTTTGAATACTGATACCGCCTTCTTCATTTCTTTTCTGTCCTCTGAGTGATCAATCCGGCATTGCCGGAGGTTTATCTGAATAGGTTGCTATTGTATGGAATCTGCCCAGCCGCCCCCATACTTGGATACACCTATTAAGCCTTTGACAAATCGCTAATAGCTGCGGGAGGTTTCGGGGGTATAGGATGGTTGCAGACTTAATCCGAAACCATCCGTGGACCTGAAGGAAAACTGCATGACCTATGCGCGAATTGCCGGGACGGGTTCCTATCTTCCCGACAATGTCATGACCAACCGGGAGATGGAGAAGCTTGTTGACACCAGTGACGAGTGGATTCGTGAACGCACCGGCATTGAGCAGCGCCACATAGCGATTGAAGGTCAGACCACGGTCGATCTTGCCGAGCAGGCGTCGCGGCGGGCAATCGAAGCGGCTGGCATTAATCCGTCAGACATTGATCTGATCGTATTCGCCACCTCTACCCCGGACAAGATCTTCCCCAGTTCGGCGTGCATTCTTCAGGCCCGACTGGGCATTCACGGCTGTCCGGCGTTTGATATCCAGGCTGTCTGCAGCGGTTTCGTCTACGCCCTATCGGTGGCGGACAAATTCATCAAAACCGGCAGCAGCAAGAAAGTTCTGGTTGTGGGGTCTGAGCTGTTCTCCCGGATTCTCGACTGGGAAGACCGCGGCACCTGTGTTCTGTTCGGGGACGGCGCCGGCGCCGTAATCCTGGAGACCAGTGAGGAAACCGGCATTCTGTCGACCCACATTCACGCCGATGGCCAATACCAAAACCTGCTTCACGTGCCCTACGGGATTGGTGACGGTTTTGACCAGGTACGTGCTGGCAAGGGCCATGTTCACATGAAAGGCAACGAGGTGTTCAAGATTGCCGTCAATACCCTGGGCAAGATTGTGGATGAAACCCTGGAAGCCAATCAGATGCAGAAGTCCGATGTAGACTGGCTGGTGCCTCACCAAGCCAACCTGCGTATCATTTCTGCAACGGCCCGAAAGCTTAATATGTCCATGGACCAGGTGGTGGTTACCGTGAATAAACACGGCAACACCTCCGCCGCCTCCATTCCCCTGGCGCTGGACGTTGCCGTTCGCGACGGCAGAATCCGGCGCAACGAAGTTGTTTTGCTGGAAGCCTTCGGGGGCGGCTTTACCTGGGGCTCGGCACTGCTGAGATACTGATTCTCACGCCACGCTTACCCACAGGCCATTGTCGTAACGCTCGGCGCCGTTAGCCGCCAACCGGTGCAGGCATACCCACTGGTTATCGACCAGTGCGGCGACATCCGGCTGGCGCTGAATCACCGATTCGATCCGTTCAGCGGGTGCATCGATCAATACCGTCAGGCGCAATGGCTCATGGCGCCAGTGCTTGCCATCATGTACCGATTGAATCGGTAGGCCGATTCTGAGCTCGCTGCTATTGCCCTCCACAACCCCCAGATTTCCCCCGACGACAGAATGAAGCAGCTTGTTCCCCGATCCGTAGGTATCGGGACCGGTCACCGACGCAAAGTACTGAAGGTTGATCCAGTTGGCGACGACCATCGGAGCGGCCAACAGGCCTTCCAGCAGGCTACCGTCCTCATCCTGCGTGGGGTCATAGTCGTGCAGGAATACCCGTCCGCCCAGATTCCTGCCGCGGGTTCGGCTGCGTTTGGCGAAAATGATGGCCGCGTTATTCGCCAGGCCCCATTCCGGCCGAACTTCGGACCAGTCACGGGTTCTCATCTCCATGGCGTCTTTCAGATCCTGGTCGCCCAAACCGTTCAGCTTCAGCGCGGTGGCGCGTTCCCGGCGAACCGCCAGACCTGCTTCTGCAAATGCGTTCTCCAGGTCGGCCAGTCTCTGGATATGGGAATCAGGCACCTGATGGCGATCGGCAATGGACACGGTATCGGTGACCGTGCAGTGTTCGGCAGCAATCGCCCAGGTGTAATCGGGAATCCGGATGCCCTGCTCTGCCAGCCCGGCCCGCACCTGAGGATCGTTCACCAGACTGGCTGCAAGACGGGCGTTCACGCCACCGCTCTGGCCGCCACAGGCACCGCATTCCAGCCCGGCATGATTCGGGTTGTTATTGGTATGGCTGCCATGCCCGACAAATGTCAGCAGCGGCGCAAATCCGCTGGTTAATGACATACCGCGAAGCATGTTGGCGACCATTGTTGCTTTCTCTTTGTCGGACAGCGGGTCGCCGCTGTAGCCGTGTACCAGCCGCCCTTCGACAGTTTGCTGAGAACTGCTGCTCGGGCCAATTTTGAGGCTGTCCCTGAGCAGTTTCCAGGCCCAGGCCAGGCCAGTGGTCTCCACCAGAGTGAAGGTGGACAGGCTGCCGTACTTGGCCTCCCGGACTGACTCCCGTGTGATCTCCTTCTGGTCTCTGGCTCTGTTCTCCGCCATGTCCTCTTTAAGACTACCTTTGGTATCGACCAGGCGGCAGGAGGAAGGCAGCAACCCGGGAAGGCGTCGTTTGGGTTCGAATGGCCCGTGCTGGTGGTGTTCGATGGGCATGCCAAAGAAGCCGGCAAAGCCGATCGTCTGCACACCCGGGTAGGCCTGCTCGAGGTGCCGGCGAATCACTTCAGAGCGCACATCGATACAGAACACCGCCTGGGCTTCAGGTGCCGCCGGCTCCGGCAGTGACGGTGGCTTTTCCTTCGAACCAGACGAGTCCAGTGCGTGCCACAGACTGCGCTGATAGCCAATCTCCAGGGCTCGCTGCCAGACCCATAGTGCGGCACGGTCGGAATGATTGCCGCCTCGATGGAGATGGGTTTTGCGCTTTTGCCAATCGGCCTTCTGGCTGGTAGACGCAAAATGAAAGCCCAGGGATTCCCAGACCAGCATGATGGCCAGCAATTCGCCGCAGCGGTAGGAGGATTTTCCCTCAAGCCCGGCACGCCAATCCACTCCGCGGCACCACGAGGCCCAGCCATTGATTCCGAGAAGCAGGCTGTGACTAAGCGCTTCGAGATCTCGACCGGAGACGCCGATCGCTTTGACGGCGTTGGCAATCGCATCATCCATGGTATCCGGTACGGATTTGAAGAACGCCCGGGCGCCAGTAAGGCCGGTGCTGAAATCCAGGGACCGGTCCTCACGTACAGACTCCAGCCAGAAGGCAAAAAGATCAGTCTCAGAGCCGCATTTACCTGTGGACCAGCGGCCCTGCCTCTGGTCAAAGAAGGCTCCACATGCTTTGGACACCTTATCCCGGGCGGTCTGCGCCAGGTTTCTGTCCAGTATCGAGAATTGGCCGGGTTCTGTGGACGCAGCAGGGCGTTTAATCAAGGCAAGATAATCAGCGGCAACCCGCCCGTCCTGTCCAATCTCCTCAATGCTCGCTTGCAGATCCTGTTGCTGGATCCGCCCGCCCTCCCAGGCCTCACGATAGAAATCCCGGGGCATAAGCGTACTGATACCCGCTCTTTCCTGCAGCAGCCCGTCAACCCGTGACGCTGGCAGGTGTCTCAGCCCCCAGAACGGGTTCACGGCAATCCATTGATCCAGGGGCCAGACTGGAGCCACAAGATCGCAAGCTTTGCTAAAAGAGTCCCGCCAGTTTTCCAGACCGATCATGACCTTTTCTCCAGTGTGAAGGGATGATGAGGAACCCGGCGAACCATGGAAGGTACTTCCAGGGCTTTCGTCGCAAGCCGGCCCGTTAGCCGGTCGAACGGCAACTCAAGATACAAGCCATGACGGAAATGTCCGCAAAGCCGCCGGGCAAAACGGTAACGGCTACCAAGCTGAATGAGCAGTGAAAGAGTGGCCAGCAATCCCACCATCATGGTGCCAAGCACATAAGCGACTGCGGGTATCTGTATTGGCGAGTCGTGGGCACCAACCGCAGGTCCCACCAGCAGATGAAGGAGCGAATAGACCGGCACGAGCAATAGCGCCATCAGGGCCAGTCGGAAGCGGAGTGCTGGCCCGGCTCCTGCGGGTATGCCAAGAGCCGAGGCGGTAACGGCAAACACTAGCAGTGAACCGAGAATCGCGTTTTCTTCCACAATCCAGGGAGCCTGAACCAGTATCAGGGCCGCTACCAGGCCAGTTGAACCCGCCAGGAACAGACGCCTGGCAATTGGTGCCTGGGGGAAACCTCCACTGGCAGAAACAGCGACCGTCCGACCGGCAGCGAGAAAGGAGTGGGCCTTGTAAAGGGAATGGGCCAAAAGATGAAGAAGCGCCAGGGTGTAAGCGCCCATGCCGATCTCAAAAAGCATGAACCCCATTTGGGCGCAGGTAGACCAGGCAAGAGCGTGCTTTACCGAGTGTTGGGTCATCATGGTAAGCACCGCCACCAGCGCGGTAAATCCACCAACGGTCAGCAGTATCAGATGGCCGAGGGTAAAGCCGTCAAATACGGGGAAAAGACGCAGCCACAGGAAGCCACCAAGGTTGATCACTCCAGCATGCAGCAGAGCTGAAACCGGCGTCGGCGCCTCCATCACACGGATAAGCCAGCCATGAAAGGGTATCTGGGCGCATTTGAGTGCCGCCGCCAGTGCCAGAACGACAGAAGCCATGGTCAAATGCTCTGAGCCACCTGCCCTTGCCGACTCGTTAGCGATCATCTCGGGCAGGTAGAAGGTTCCGTAATGCAGATACAGGAAGATAACACCGGCAACCACCATCAGGTCGCCGATGCGGCTGACGATAAATTTCTGGACCGCGGCCATTCGCGCCTGGGGCCGCTCCTGGTAGAGCGTCAGCAGATGGTGTAACGCCAGGCTGACGCCGATCCAGGCGCCGGTCATGACCAGCAGATGATTGGTAAACACAAGCACCAGAACCGACGCAATGGTGACCAGGAACCAGGGAAGAAACCGGTCACGCCCCGGATCCTGGCTAAGGTAGGTATCGGCGTACCGCAGGATTACCCAGCCAACAAAGGCAACCATCAATGCCATCCAGACTGCGATGCCATCGGGATACAGGCCGATCCTGTTACCAAGCGTGGCAAGAGTCGTGTTACCCGAACCGGCCGACGGCTGGATAACGAGAAGCAGCGCAACGATCAGTGAGGCAGCCATGGAACCCAACAAGAGGCCACCGGCGATACGCCAGCAGTGATCAATTTTGAGCGGGTTTTTGAGCCAGCTACTCAACCCGGCAAGAAAAAAGAGTGCAACCGGCACCATCAGCCAGAGTGTCAGGCCCAGCAACGTTGTAAATTCAGCGAGCGGATTCATGGGGCAAACTTCCTGTTTTCCGTTACGTTCGAAGGATTCCGCTACTCTGCCCCAGCTAGAATCATATAAAAAATGGTTTATAATGAACGCTTCATTCGTTTTTAAAGAACGTTATTCGATGAAGCTCAATTATCATCATCTTTACTATTTCTGGAAGGTGGCCCGCACTGGCCATCTCACAAAGGCGGCTGAATCCCTCCATATCTCCCAGTCTGCCCTGTCCGGCCAGATCCGGAAGCTGGAGGAGAGCCTCGGCCACGACCTGTTTATCCGGGAAGGCCGCCGACTTAAATTGTCCGAAGCGGGTCGCATGGCGTTTTCCTACGCAGAAGAGATTTTCCGTCAGGGAGAAGAGCTGTCTGCGCTGTTCGCCAACGGTGCGCAGCCGAACCGGGAAATCCTGCGGATCGGTGCGGTGGCGACTCTGTCGCGAAATTTTCAGGAGGGGTTTCTTCAGCCGTTGCTGAACCGGGAAGACCTCGAGCTGAGCCTGCAGAGCAGCCATATCGATGAACTACTGAGGCGGCTATCGGCTCACCGGTTGGATCTGATTCTCTCCAATCAGGCCGTTCAGGGAGATGAACAGAACCCTTGGCGGTCCCGACTGATTGCGAAACAACCCGTAAGCATTATTGGACCGCCTGGAGTAACGTTTACCGGCGATTTTGTGGGGATGCTGCGGGGGCAAAGCCTTATCGTTCCCGGTCAGAACAACAATATTCGCCAGGCCTTTGATCAGCTTTGCGAGTACCACCTGCTTCGCCCAAGCATCGCTGCCGAGGTAGATGACATGGCGATGATGCGCCTGCTTACCCGTGATACTGGCCATTTCGCCATTCTGCCACCGGTTGTGGTGCGGGATGAACTGAAATCCGGTGCACTGGCAGATTATGGCGCCCTGCCCGGCGTTTTCGAGGAATTCTATGCCATCAGTATCCGGCGGCAGTTCGAGACACCGGCCCTGCGGGAGCTACTCGCCCAGCCAGCCGACAGCTTCCTGAACTGGCCGGCCGGTGATCATTCTGACTAGCCGGGCTGTTGTGAAAAGTCATCTCACTATTGAATCACTCCCCTTATACTACCGTCGGAGATAAGATCCACCACCCTGAGGACAGCCATGCCGATGAATCACCAGAGCAATCAAAGAGATCCGTCGATTCTGATTATCGGAACCGGGTTTGGCGGCCTCTGCATGGCGATCCAGCTCAAAGAGGCCGGATTCAGCCAGTTCACGTTGCTGGAAAAGGCGTCTGAGGTTGGCGGCACCTGGCGGGATAACACCTATCCCGGGGCAGCCTGCGACGTGCAGTCCCATTTTTATTCGTTTTCTTTCGAGCCGAAACACGATTGGTCCAGGAAATTCGGGCTGCAGCAGGAAATCCTGGGCTATATGAAGTCCTGCGTGGATAAATACGGCCTGGCAGAACACATCCGGCTCAACCAGGAAGTGCTTTCGGCCAGTTTCAATGAGTCCACCAACCAATGGCGGGTGGAAACCTCTGGGGGTGACGCTTACATCGCCGACATTGTGATTACCGCGACGGGTCAGCTCAATCAGCCAGCCTGGCCGAATATTCCGGGCCTGGATTCGTTTAAGGGGAAGCTTTTCCATTCCGCCCGCTGGGACCACGATTACCCGCTTGAGGGGCGCAATGTTGCCGTGATCGGCACCGGTGCCAGCGCCATCCAGTTTGTGCCGGAAATTGTTCCGAAAGTGAAATCCCTGAGCCTGTTCCAGCGATCTGCGGCCTGGGTTCTGCCGAAACCGGATCGCCCTTTCAGGAAATGGGAGCAGACGCTGTTTCAGAAGATTCCAGCCTGGGACAGGCTTTATCGGTTCCTGATCTATTGGAAGAACGAAAGCCGTGCACTGGCCTTCACACGGTTTAACAGCCTGCTGAATATTTTCGCCTGGCAGGCCAAACGCTTCGCCCGTAGCCAGGTTCGCAACCGCCAGAAACGCAGGGATCTGATCCCTGATTACCAGATTGGCTGCAAACGCATACTGATATCCAACGATTGGTATCAGGCTGTGGACCAGGAGCACGTTGACCTGGTTACCACTGACATCGAGCGTGTTGTTCGTGACGGTGTGGTGACCACCGATGGCGCGCTGCACAAGGCCGATACACTCATTCTTGGAACCGGATTTGCCGCATCACAGTTTCTGACACCCATGACCATTGCCGGGCGTGATGGCAAAAGCCTGAACGAGGCCTGGCGCAATGGTGCCGAAGCTTATAAAGGTATTACCATATCCGGCTTCCCGAACTTTTTTATGCTCTATGGCCCCAACACTAACCTGGCCCATAACAGCATCGTTTTCATGCTGGAATCCCAGGTACGCTATGTGATGAGCTGTATCACCCGATTGCAGGAGACTCCGGGACTGGCAATGGACGTAAAACCCGAGCGACTGGAACGGTTTGCCTCGCACATACAGGAACGACTGACCAACAGTGTCTGGGAATCAGGCTGCCATTCCTGGTATCTGAACAAGAACGGCAAAAACACCATTAACTGGCCGGGGTTCACCTTTACCTATCGCCGAGAGACTGCCAGCGTGGATCCGGAAGATTTTGATTTCTTCCGGCCCACTGGCTAATGGGTCAGCGCTGCTAACCGCCACCACCCATGCCACTGAACAGGGTCGCGAGGACAGCCAGTGCCACAATCCAGCCCACCACCGCAGGCCAGAAATTTACCATCTGTGGTTGCTGATCGTCCGACGCTTCCGCTCTGCCTCCCTCCCGCTGCTGAGGGTCATCCTGCAGATCCTGAACCTGCTCAGAGCTGAACCAGCCAAACCAGTTCCCCAGGTATTCGGCGACTGGTGCCGGGAAGTTGCCGTTTTCAGCCATCGGCCGCAGCTGCGGTTCAAGCTGCCGGCCAATCTCGCGACGAAGCGGTGGCTGGTCTGCAGGCGGCTCGTTAAGAATAGCCTTCCAGATGCCCAGGTCACGGGCCCGGGATGAATCGTTCAGCAGGGCCTTGATCTGAATGACCACTTCCCGCACCACCTGGCTTTCATTGCCATCCAGGGCGCGGTCTTCCCCTTCTGTTATCTGTTTCGACTCGCTCGCCTCTTCAACCAAAGGCGCTGAATTGTCCCCCACTGCTTCACGGTACGCCTCTTCAAGGCGACGAGTCTCTTCTCCGGAAGCAAACCGCAGCTGCTGCTCATAAGCATCCTGGATACGGCGGCGATCATCCGTAGGTTCAATTCCAAGGATTTCCCAACAATTCATACAGCTGCCACTCCCCGGCCTGAGATTCATTACATTTTTGAGAGACAAAAAGCCCGCAGTCCCCTACGATAGCCTGTAAATATAATAAACAGACTTACACGTCTTCCACTCGGCAGATTATAGAACGACAACCATGGCCTTTACGACCGACCGACGCGCCAAAACACAGAAAACATACCCCATCCGACCGCCGCTTCCATTGTCCCCGCGCCTTTTTGCATTTGCCGCTGGCCTGACACTGGCTGCAGTGCCGGCTTACGGTGCTGAACCCGGTAACACAGACAGTGATGGAGGCTTTTACGGCTTTAGCGATTCGCTACCGGAAGTGCTGACTACCACCCGCCTTCGTCAGCCAAAAACCCGCGTTCCCGGTTCCACCACCGTTATCGAAGGCGACATGATCCGGGATTTGGGCATCATGCATCTGGTGGAGGTGTTTCGTTTGGTTCCCGGTATGGTGGTTGGCCATGTCGGTAGCAGTACGCCGGTAACGACTTACCACGGCACCGTACACTACGAACAGAGACGAATGCAGGTCCTTGTAGACGGGCGAACTGCACATCGTGCAACGCTCTCGGACATGGACTGGCAGACCATGCCAGTACCGCTAGAGCTGATTGAGCGGATTGAAGTCAGCCGAGGCCCCAACTCTGCCGCCTACGGCATCAACGCCTTCCTGGGAACTATCAATATCATTACCCGGGATCCGGCGGATACGGTCGGGGCCGAAGTACGAGCGGTCCGGGGTTCCCGACAATATATTCGCACCTTTGCATCCATTGGTGATGCAAGCCAGGATTACGACTGGCGGCTGGCCTTTGAAAAACGTCAGTTCGAGGGTTTTGATTACCAGTTGGTAGATGACCCCGTCACCGACGAGATCATCAGAGTTCCTTTCAATGATGGTCACGATATCAATGTCCTCAATTACGATTCCCGGCTGACAGTCAGCCCGGCGTTCAATGCGGAATTCCGTGCTGGTGTAGTTGATGGTGAGAATGAAGAAGACGTCAACAAAAGCGGTGAACTTGGTGCAACTGCAAATCCCGATATTGATGTGCGGGACTATTACCTTCAGACCCGACTGAACTTTACCCCTTCAGAGCAGCATTTTTACCATCTGCAATTCAGTTTCGAAAATTTTAAACGTCGCCAGAGCTGGCCAATTTCGATCCCGGAATCGGCGGTTAACTGTCTACGCAATGGAACCCTCGTATTCTGGCGGGAAAATCGGGATGTATGCTTTGCCGAACCAGCTCCTGGGGCGACACCGCTGACCGCAGATGTCAATGCGCATTCAGAGGATTCACGCCTGGAATTCGAGCTCCAGGACACCATCATTTTCAACAGGGACCTGAAGCTTGTGACCGGCGCCGGCTATCGGCAGGACATCTACCGCTCGGAAACCTATTTCAACGGTCGCGGAAGCAACTACCAATCCCGTGTGTTCGGCAATGTGGAATACACACCCGTCCGCTGGCTGACCCTCAATGGCGGCGGTAACTGGGAACGGACAACCACCACCGACGAAAGCTACTTTTCCCCGAGAGTCGCAGCGAACTTCGTGTTCACCCCCAATCATGCGCTACGCTTTGTCTATTCAAAGGCAGTGCGAACACCAGATGGATTTGAACAGAATCCCGACTACGGATTCACGCTCAGGAACGTGGAGCCCGCCCAGTATTCAGATTTCGAGGGTTATCGGGTGGAGAACACCGATGTCTGGGACAACCCCTCGCTGGTTACCCTTGGCCGGGAACTAGAAGAAGAACGGATAACCTCGAAGGAAATAAGCTACTTCGGCCAGTTTCCCGCCGGGGCTGCACTTTTCACATTGGAAGTGCGAGCATTCAGGGATCAGTTGCGGGACATGATCAGTGGGATAATCCAGTTCGATGACTGGACCATTGATAACAACGTCGACCTCAATCAGAAGGGCTTTGAAGTCGAGGCGTCGATGGAGTACCCGGGTACAACCCTGCGTACGAGTTACGGCTATCTTGATCAGGATGGCTCGTACAATGGTCCCCAGATTTTCGACGACGACGGCAACGTTGATGCCGGTGAAAAGCAGTACAACGTTGATTTGCTGGGACGCCTGTCAGTTCGACATTCGGGAAGCGTTGCACTGATACAGGACCTGACTGCCGGATTTCTGGGATCTGCTGCTTTCTACTGGGCTGACGAGTTCGAACGAGGTACGCATTCTGAAAGGCTCGATCTGCGGTTGGCGAAAAAGATCTTTCAGCCCAATTACACGGCCGAGATTGCGCTTACTATGCAGCATTGGGTGAATGAACAGCCAGATCTCAGTGCGGATAACAACATCAAACACCAGAACCAGTTTTTCATAGAAGCGGGCGTCCGCTTCTAAGACCAGTCATGGACGGTTCCAGACCCGGGATGGTATGACAGAACACAGGTATCGGTTTGCATCGCTGATCTCCAGGGTAGCCAGGCTTTCCAACGCCTGGCTCGCCGCTGTGCTGTTTACGCTGGCGTTGACGCTTCCTTTCTCCACTCCGCTATCCGCCAGTGAAACTATCCCCAGGACCGTCTACTTTGTCGGGTCCGGTAACGCCGAGCTGGACCAGCACATTACCAGCCTGTTCAGAGAAACTCTGCCAGAGCAGATCTCGCTGGAAGTGATCGGGAGTGATCAGTTAACAGCCATCCGCGATTCAGTAGTGATTACCATTGGCCCAGGCACCTTTTCAAAGGTTCGGCAGGCCAACCGCAATGCCGCGATTGTTGCGATGCTGACAGAGCGCGAGTTCCTGCAGGACTACGCTCAGAGAGCCCCGGGCCAGGTCTCCGGTGTTTTTTTCGATGTCCCACTGGTACAGCAAGCGCTGACCGGCAAGGCCATTCTTCCACATGCCACACGGATTGCTCTGCTGGCCACGCCGGAATCCCTGGCCCTTTACGAGCCGCTGATCGATAAGCTGCCAGCCTATGGTCTATCCGCCAAAGCTTTCCTGGTAGAAAGCAGAGATCGCCTTATCCCTACACTGATAAGGGCACTGGATTACGGTGACTTCCTGCTGGCCGCACCGGACAGCGCCATTTATAATCCGCGTACCATTAAACATATCCTGCTGACCGCTTATCGCCGGAATAAAATCCTGATCGGCCCCACCCAGGCTTATGTAAAAGCAGGGTCCCTGGCTTCCGCTTATGCGCCCTTTTCAGAGATGGTGCAGCTGGCAAGTGAATTTACGAAGACCTACCTCGAAACAGGAAAGCTGCCGCCGCCAGCCTATCCGGAACAATACCAGGTTGAAACAAACAGGCAGGTTGCCCGTTCGCTGAATATTCCAATGCCTGACCGGGAGGAGATCATCAACTGGGTCAATGAGCAGCTTCACGCCGATGGGGAGGCATCCGATGAGTAATCTGATCAGACAGCAACGTCCCCTGTCCCGTAAGCTTCTGCTGCTTGGCGCGCTACCGGCCGTTGTCATGTTTGTGGTGCTGATGGTGTTTTTCACTTCGGCTCGCCTGGAGGATGCCCGACGGGATCTTTCCAATAGCAGCCAGATGCTGGCCGACAGCCTGGCGCCAGCGCTTGAATACGCAGTTGTAGCGGGCAATACCAGTGCGCTTGATCAGATACTTTCCCAGTCGCTGCGCCGCAGCCGTGCAGACTGGGTACGG
The DNA here is from genome assembly GCF_008795985.1 of Marinobacter halotolerans. Taxonomy (NCBI): domain Bacteria; kingdom Pseudomonadati; phylum Pseudomonadota; class Gammaproteobacteria; order Pseudomonadales; family Marinobacteraceae; genus Marinobacter; species Marinobacter halotolerans. The sequence continues at coordinate 1,034,689 of NZ_VMHP01000002.1, forward strand.
GTAACCGATGTGATGGGAGAGCAAGTCGGATTTGTGTCCCACAACCCGGTCAACCTGCCAGAGAACCTGGATCGATTCAGGGTTTATGAGGCGGAAATTCTCCAGCAGCCGCTGGAGGTGGGTTCGGATCGTTCCGCCGAATGGTTCGAGCCGGATTATGGCCTTGGTTCCGGTTCATTGCGGGTTGGCACAGTGGAGGTCGGCGTAGACGTAGACGAGTTGGCAAGCCGTCGGCAAGATATCATCTGGACCTCTACTGCCGTAGGCGTGGCGTTATTGTTGTTCACGATGCTGATCATAAGCCATTTCCTCGGTGCCATTCTCGCGCCGATCCGGGATCTGGCCGGTCGGATCGGCAGACTGACCGCCGGCGACTATGAAGAGGCACCGCTTAATACCCACCGAAGCTCGCAGGAAGTGGTGGCCATCGAAGAGCAGCTGAACCAGCTTGCGGCCCACCTTTCCAGCCTCAAGCACGCGCGGGACAATACACTGGCGGCGTCCGAAAATGCCCGCGAAAAGGCAGAGATGGCGAATCACGCGAAATCCGAATTTCTCGCGACCATGAGCCACGAACTTCGCACCCCGCTGAACGGTGTTCTGGGTATGGTGGAACTGATTCAGGACGACCCATTGACCCATCGCCAGCGGGATTACCTGAACACGGCGCGTCAATCCACAGAAGATCTGCTGACGGTAATCGACGACATCCTGGATTATTCCCGACTCGACAGCGGCACCCTGAGCCTGGAAAACCAGGCCTTTGACCTGAAACAGCTGGTCTCCAACTGCTCTGCCACCTACCGGCATGTTGCGGAGCAACAGGGGCTGGCGCTCAACCTCAAGTTCTACGGCGACTGGCCGGATTCACCGGTGGTCAATGGCGACCCTGCCCGCCTAAGGCAGCTGCTGGCCGGTCTGATTGACAACGCTATCAAGTTTACCAATGACGGCTTTATCAATATTCAGGCCGGCTGTTTCGATCTGGAGGGCGACTGCGTTCGGTTCAATTGTTCAGTCAGTGATTCCGGCTCCGGCATCCCCACGGAACGTCTGAGTGATATTTTCAACTCCTTTGAACAGCTTGATGGCAGCAATAGTCGCGCCCATGGGGGCACAGGGCTGGGACTGTCTTTGGTTCAGCGGCTGGTTGAGCTTATGGGCGGGCACATCCAGGTAGAAACGGACCTGGGGAAAGGTTCATCTTTCCGGTTTGAACTGCCCCTTGAACTGGCAAAGACGAGCTCTGACCCTGTCCAGAAAGTCATTCCCGCCCGGGAACCGGTGAATGACACTCGCTATGCGTTGGTGGTGGAGGACAACCCGGTGAATCAGCGTGTGGCGACCGCAATGCTGGACCGGCTGGGTTTCATGACGGATTCAGCCAATAACGGCGATGAGGCTGTGCAGAAGGTCAGGACCAATCACAAAGGTTACGATGTGATTCTTATGGACTGCCAGATGCCGGTGATGGACGGTTACGAGGCGACGCGAAATATTCGTGAGTGGGAACAGAGCAACGGGCAATCCGGCACTCCGATCATCGCTTTGACCGCCGACGTGCTGCCAGGTACCGAGAAAACCTGCCTGGGGTGTGGCATGAATGACTATCTGGCCAAACCCGTGCGCAAGGAGAACCTGCGCGAAGTATTGAGCCGCTGGATATTACTCTAGGGGTGGCAAAGCCGGCGGTATCAGAGCACCGGCTCGCGCATGGTGACAAACTCTTCGGCAGAGGTCGGATGAATGCCAAGGGTGCTGTCGAACTGAGCCTTGGTGGCACCAGCCTTAATGGCTACCGCCAGACCCTGGGTGATTTCGCCCGCCTCCGGGCCCACCATATGGGCGCCCAGCACCCGATCGGTTTCGTCATCAACCACAAGTTTCATCAACGCCCGTTCATCCCGGCCCGTGAGGGTATGTTTCATCGGTTTGAACTCTGAACGGTAGATTCGCAGCGTGTAGCCCGCCTCTTGCGCTTCTTCTTCGGTCAGACCCACCGTACCGATGTTGGGTTGACAGAACACTGCGGTGGGGATGCTGCTGTAATCCATCTCGCCCTGACCATCCCCGAACAACCGACGCGAGAGCACCATGCCCTGCCCCAGCGCCACAGGCGTGAGCTGAGGAGTGCCAATGACATCACCAAGCGCGGTAATGGACGGCACGGCGGTCTGGAAATGCTTGTCGACCGCAACATGGCCCGAATCGGTCATGTTCACGCCCAGGGCTTCCAGCCCGAGACCTTCCACCAGTGCTCGCCGACCGGTGGCCGCCATGACCAGGCCGGTGCTCAATTTGCTGCCGTCCGTCAGATGCACCTGGTACTGGCCACCCTCACTTTCAACTCGCTCAATATTGACGCCAAAACGGAGATCAACGCCCTTTTTCACCATTTCCTGGGCCATGAAACGTCGGATATCGCCGTCAAAGCCCCGAAGGAAGAGATCGCCGCGATACAGCAAGGTGGTTTCCACACCCAGTCCCGCCAGAATCCCGGCAAATTCCACCGCGATATAGCCACCACCCCAGACCACGGCCTGACGGGGTAGTTGCGGCAGAAAGAACATTTCATTGGAAGACAGCATGTATTCGCTGCCCGGCACGTCGGGAATCGATGGCCAGCTGCCGGTCGCAACGGTGATATGTTTAGTGGAATAGCGTTGATCCCCCACCACCACGGTATTAGGATCTGCCAGCGTGGCGGTGCCATTGATCACGGTGACCCCGGCATTGTCGAGCATTCGCGCGTAGATACCGTTCAGCCGGTCAATTTCAGCATTCTTGTTGGCCACCAACCGAGCCCAGTCGAACTTTACCTGGTCTCCTGGAACGCTCCAGCCATAGCCCGCGGAGTCTTCAATATCCTCACCGGCATGGGAACCGTAAACAAAGAGCTTTTTGGGAACACATCCCACGTTGACACAGGTGCCACCCAGATAGCGGGATTCAACCACTGCTACCCTGGCGCCTTTGGCAGCTGACATCCGCGCCAACCTCACGCCGCCGGAGCCGGCTCCAATTACGATCAGATCAAAGTCCTGATGGTCAGCCACGATGTCTCCTGTCATTGCCGGAAATAATTAATCGACGGACGTTTCGCCGGCCCCGGTCGGCCAGACTTCACGGAAGAGAATATGATCTTCAAAATCGCCCAGCTTAACGGTTCCAATACTACGGAAGCCTTCGGATTCGTAGAACGGCAGGTAGGCGCTGCTTCCGGTGTCCAGAACCAGGCCACTGCCCCGCGGATTTTCCGCGCACAGAGTTTCGACGGTTTTCAGAAGCATGCGGCCGTAGCCCTTGTTCTGATAGGCCGGATTGACCCCCATCAGCGGCAATTGATGAGCCTGGGGTTGGGGCAAAAGCGCCTTGATCCGCTCATGATAATCCATGTAACGCCGGGTGCTGGCGAATCCGGCGGTCAGGGTCATACGGATGCGCCAGCTTATCTGATCACTCAGGTTAAGACGCAACTCTGGCTCGCCGATAAACGCGACTGCAACAAGGGAATCGTTAACCAGGATTCCGATGGCTTCCTGGTCCAGTTCAAAATACAGGTCGATCAGTTCGCGTACGGTCGCTCGCACCCGCTGCTGATAGCCGGGCTTGCGGTGGTCAAACAGATAACGAAAGGTCGGTTCGTCCCGATAGGCATGGACCAGAATCGAGATTGCCTCGTTTCGCGCACTGGCATCAAGGCGCACAATCGTTGGTTCTGCGGGTTTGTTCTGGGTGGCTGTGCCAGCGCTCATAATCGGTCTCTTCTATTGTTATTGGCGATACTTTCTTCGTCTGCCTTCATCTGGCTTCGTCTGGACCGGTTATCTAGATAGTCAGTGTCAGCCTGACGGACACCATTCCCGGCTCATCCTGTCGATCCATTGAGGCCTGCTCGATCTCGACGCCATATTCGGTGTTCAATCTCTCAAGCCAGCCTGCGACCTGGCTGAAAGGTACCTGCTCAAGCCAGACCCGGATGGCATCGTCGCCACTGGGTTCGAAGCGCTGGAGGGACAGACCGGAGGCGCCGGCCGTGCGCGTCACAACAGCCATCAGGGCGCGGCCATCGGCAGGTTTGTCGGGGCTGCCCGATGCGCCGGCAGAGGCCCCGCTGGACAGCCGCTGTAGCAATTCACGGTTCGCGCCCAACCAGGCCTGTAGCTCTTCCGCGTTCTCGCGACTGTTCAGCGCACTATCATGATAGGACACCGCAGGCCGCCAGATGGCAAAATACAGGATGCCCAGAAAAACTGCGATAGCCAGCACAAACAGCGCTTGCTGATCACGCCGGGGTAGCTGATCATACTGGGCGGTGAGTTTGCCCACCAGAGGATGCTCTTTCAATCGATTCATCATGTTATCCCCCGGAGACCGTCAATCGACCACGAGCGCCATCGGGCTCATTCACCACAGATCCGATTTGGGCCTCAAGACCTTTCCCGGACAAACCGGTACGCAGCGCGCTCAATTTGTCGTAGCTGTCGGCTCGCACATCCACCACCAGCTCTCCCCTGCTCTGGCTGTAATTAACGGAGTTAAAGACAACGGAGCCGGCACCGGACAGGTTCGAATACTCACTTCCCGTGTATTTCATAAGGGCGATGAACCCCGCGTCCGTGCCGCTCTCTTGTAACTGGTTCAATTGGCCCTGAACAACCCGTCTTACATTGCCAGCGTGGGTTCTGGTGTCGCCGGGGAAGGCATTGCGATAGATTTCCATAGCCTGTGCCCGCGCCTGCTCAGCCTGCTGAGTGTGGTAATAGCCAAAACCGACTTCCACTGCAACCTGAATGACAAACCAGAGGCTGGCCACAGCGATCAGCGGTTTCCAGACCCCGAACAGGCCGGAGGACTCGCGTTTCAGGGAGTAAGTACCCTGGCACAGGTTGATCGGGTGGCAAAGATGATGGTGGTGAGCGTGGGCCAGAAGCTCCAGTGGTATCAGTTCCAGTGTCTTCTCCGCCACCGCAAGCCTGGGCGATGCTTTGAGGACGCTGATGTCCGACTGAAGATGTTCGAACTCGGCATCGGTTCCAAACAGGGTCACCGGAACCTCCGCGACTACATCCTCTGAGGGAGGCGCGGCCAGTGTCTGGGCAAACATGGCCAGGTTGCGGGACTGGACACTCAGCCACTCGCCCTGATCGCTGGCCAACATGACATTATCGCCATCGAGGCAGATTGACCATCCGCCGTCTGTCACCGGCAAAAGCGCTGCGTCCGGATAGATAGCCTCGAGCCGCGCGGACTCCCAGTCGCTGAACAGGCGTAGCCATTGGCCCATCTGCTGGTGATCAATCGCGGCCACCCGGTAGCCGGCGGCTGAGTGGGAACCAATAGCGAGATGAACTGATTCAATGTCCTGGGCAATCTGTTCTTCTACCGCGAAAGGCAGGGCCTGCTGGATAAAGCGGCTCTGTTTAGCGGGAATATCCGCGACACAGAACAGGGCATCCTCGCCGGGAATCAGGCCGATCAGCCGCACCCCTTCAAGATCGTTCTGTGCCAGAGTCTGCTCAATTGCATCCCGGGTGTCACCGCCCCCATGGGCCTGGCTGTCGCCACTGGCATCCAGCAGAGCCCAATTGTAAAGCTGTTCGACAGGCTCCGCCCCTGGCGCGGGGAACGGTGCTATAGGCCTGACATAAAGGCGATAAGACATACTTAATCCAGATCCTTGATGCTAATCGGGAACACTGACCGGTTCCTTGGTTATTCGATTTTTCTGACCGGTATCCCGGCGAACGGTCTGTACTTCACCTTCCGGGTTCCGGTAAACAAGGCTAACCAGGTTAACGACCCGGTTATCGTAAGTAATCCGTGACACAACCTCAAAAAAAGCGGTTCTGACCTGTAATCCCGATGCTTTCAGGCCAAGGCCCGCAAACTCAGGAAGCGCCAGAAACTCCTGCACTGTCTCGAACGGCTCTTCCGCGCGCTTTTCGATCACGGCCTCGGCCTGCGCCAGTGTCAGCTCATTATGCAACGACGCGATCACCTCCGCTGTCGCCGTATTCACATTAATACCGGCTCCGGAAACGGGCAAGGCGGCAACATGCGGCAAAAGCGCACGATAGGCTTCTTCGGTCATCCCTTCGATCAGTCGCAACTCGGAAACACTGGTGAAGAGCTGATTGGCAGCACGGTAGGCAGGCTCTGCCAGCAGGTACGCGCCATCCTCGGCACCGTAGGCCGTGACCGTCTGATCGTTGGCGTCAATCCAGTCGATAAGGGCGTCGACCCGGAAGCCGGTAATCTCCAGAACTGCCAGTAAATTGGCTACCCGCTCTTTGGTGACCGGCTCCACGGCTTCTCCACCGCGAACAAGATCGTTAAGGTTGATGCGGCCACCCAGGCCGTCGATCTGTACCTCGGCCACGGCGATAACCCTTGGCGTGCCTTCGTTGGTGCTTTCTACCGGAAGTACAGCGGAATTGGCCGCCCAGACCTCTTCCAGATTGTCCACCAGGGCATTATCTTCCTTGTCGTCCTCATAGTCCCGTACCAGAATCCGCTGGGCAAAGGCTTCAGCGCCCAACGCAATGCTATAACCCTGCTGCTGTGCCAGATAGTGGCCGGCACTGAAAATGCGCAGTTCCTGCTTGGGGACCATACCGGCCGCAACCAGCGTGACCAGTGCCATCGCCAGGAGCACCATGATCAGCGCCACGCCGGATTGCTTTGTGCAACCGACTGTTCTTATCGACCGATCAACCACCACTGCCCCCGGCCGGCTCACCGGTGTTGCCCGCCCCGGTTTCACCCTCGGCAGGGTCCGCCTCTTCGTTGGCCTGATTCAGCGCCGCCTCCGGATCGAAATCCGGTAACGGGAAGGTGCGGGTCAATGTCCCGAACCGTTCATGATTGATCGTGACTTCGATGCCGGTTGGCAAAGGCACTTCCGGCTTTGCTCCCAGTGCCTGGCTGGCCAGGCTCTCGTCCGTCGGCCAGTCGTCGCGCCAGTTTCGCTGCTGGTCCATAAACCGGATGCTGAAATTGGTGACCCTCTCCAGCATGAGTGTATCCGTGCTTTCGTCTTCCTGTCCCTGATCCACCGAGACCCAGTACCTGCGCCGGACTTCGTCGCCAGTATACTCCCAGGCCACCCGCTGAAGGCTGCTGCGGCGCAGGCCCAGGGGGTTGCGCCAACCCTGGCGCGTTAGCATCAGGGCATAATCGGTTTCGCGGCTGGTCAGTGCCAGTTCGTAATCCCCATAGATATTTCGCGCCGGACGATTGACCACCTGGGTAATGTCTCTTTCCAGCAGCAGCATCGTGCGCTGAAGTGCTTCAAACTGAGTGGCCAGTTCATCAACCCGATCCCGGGACTGCACTATACCCGACAGCACCTGCCAAACCCCCAGGCCGATCACCGCGGTAATGCCGATGGCAATCAGCACCTCGAGCAACGTGAACCCGCGTTGAGACCGCATTAGTTGGCCCCGATAAAGGCAGCAAGGGAATGAAGCTGTACCGGCTCGGATCCATCACCACGGAACTTTGCTACCGACACTTCGACACGGCGTATGGTCGGGTCCTGGGTATTAATGATCGCGGTTTCTATCTGCCAGCGGAACGGGCCATATTCGAGGTTTCTGCTGGTTTCGGACACCGGGGGCAGCTTTGCCTGCAGGCGGAGCTCGTTGATGCGGTTATCCGCGACCCAGCCAGCCAGGGTCTTGTCGCGAACCCGCTCATAGGTAGCAATATACTGGCTGCTCATCTGCGCGGCGATGGTGGCAATAATGCTGAAAACCAGCAACGCCACCAGCACCTCGATCAATGTAAAACCCCGGGAAGCCCTCATTCCACTGGCGCCTCTTCCTTGCCGGGATTATCCCAGACGATGCCCGAAACACCGTCGGACAAAAGGCTGTGTGCGTAGTCGCTGTCAGTCAGGGTTTCCGAGCCAATGGTAAGCTCAAGTTCGAAGGGCGTGGTTTCGCCACTGGAAAACAGAACGACATCCGGCGTTACGCGTTCCTCGCCATCGTCATTACCTCTGGCAAGGCGCGGTGCGTCGCTCTCAATGTACTTTGTCACCACCAGCCATTCCGGCAGACTGCGCATGCGGAAAAGGCGTTCCTGAGGTGGTTTCCAGGTCCCACTCTGCTCATCGTAGGCCAGAAACCGGTACTGTTCTTCGTCAATAACCAACCCGAATTCGGTGTTATTGAGCACTGCCTGTTCGGATACGGTCTGCATCAGCAAAAACAGCTTCTGCGCCTCGTTATCCAGGTCCCGCCGCAGTGAGTTGCCACCCATGGTGAAAGTGGCAAGCGCCACCAACATGCCCACCACAACCAGCACCACCATGATTTCTATCAGGGTGAAGCCGGCTGCGTTCTGCGGTGACCGTTTAATCACTTACTCCTTAACCTGCCAGACGCTGATGTCGGCGTTGTCTCCCTCGCCACCCTGTACGCCGTCGGCGCCAAAGGAATAGAGATCGTAGGGCCCCTCGGTACCCGGGCTGATGTACTGATACTCCGTTCCCCAGGGGTCTACCGGAACGGCTTTCATATAGCCGTCGGGGTTCCAGTTACGGGGCTCCGGGCTGCCGCTGGGCTTTGACACCAGCGCTTCAAGACCCTGCTGCGTCGACGGATAGTGACTGTTATCCAGACGATACAGGTCCAGGGCGTTGGCAATCTGGCGCATCTGGGCCTCGGCGGCGGTTACCCGGGCCTGGTCACCACGGCCGATGATGTTTGGCGCAACGATGGCGATCAGCAGGCCAAGAATAACCAGCACCACCATGATTTCGATCAGAGTGAAACCGCGCTGCGACGGGTGGGTTACAAGTCGTCTGTTTTTCATTTTCAACTGCCTCTTACTCCATAAATTGATCGGGTCGCCGGGACGGCTCAGGCGATCAGGTTGCTCATATTCAGTATCGGTAACATGATGCCCAAAACGATGATCAGCACGACCCCGCCCATGAAAAGCAGCATCAGGGGCTCGAACAGGCCGACCATCGTCGCGATTTTCGCCTGCAGTGCGTTCTCCTGCATGCTGGCCGTCCGTTCAAGCATGTTATCCAGCTCGCCACTGGCTTCACCACTGGCGATCATGTGCAGCATCATCGGTGGAAAATAGCCCGTCTGGTCCAGCGCACGGTGCAACGAGCCACCCTCGCTGACCTTGCGGGCCGCATCTTTCAGAACCAACCGCAGGTGGTCATTTCCCAGTACTTCGCCGGCAATTCTCATGGCGTCCACCAGGGGAACACCGCTGGTGGTAAGGATACTCAGTGTGCTGGCGTACTGCGCTGTACTCACCCCCCTGACCATATCCGAGAAAAGCGGCACGTTCAGCAGGCTCTGGTGGAACCGCATTCGGAATCCCGGCTTACGGAGGGCAACCCGGAACCCAGCAATGCCCGCCACAATCAGCAGAAAAACGTAGAGACCGTAATTGGCAATAAAGCCGGATACCGACAGCAATGCCCCGGTCAGCGCGGGCAGATCCTGCCCCTGGTTCACGAACACTTCGATAATGTCCGGCACCACATAGGTCAGCAGGAACACCACGATGGCGATAGCGACCACGCTCAGAATAATCGGATAAATCGCCGCCAACTGGATCTTCTGGCGCGACTCCTGCCGGGTCTGGGTGTAGTCCGCCAGGCGGTTCAGCACCAGATCCAGATGCCCCGCGTGTTCCCCCGCTGCCACGGTTGACCGGTAGAGCCGCGGGAAGGCTTTGGGAAACTCACCCAGACTATCCGCAAGGCTGTAGCCTTCCATTACTTTGGCGCGGATGGCAATCAGCATACTGCGAATGCGGGGTTTATCAGATTGGCGGGACGTCGCCGACAGAGCCTGCTCGATCGGAATGCCGGACTGGATCAATGTGGCAAGCTGGCGGGTAATCAATGCCAGATCAGGAACACTGATCGAACCGCGGCCAGCCAGCGGACTGCCGCCCTTCTGCGTTTTTTCCGTGGCATGCTCCACTTCCAGGGGCGTCATGCCGCGTTCCCGCAAAAGCTGACGCACGGCTCTGGCCGCGTCGGCTTCCATTACCCCCTTTTTCTGCTTGCCTCGACTATCAAGCGCTTTGTACTCAAATGCGGGCATCTGGCTATCGGCTCCGGTGGGTAACGCGCAGGACTTCTTCCACCGTTGTCACCCCATCCAGGATCTTCTGCACGCCATCGGCATGGATGCTGGGGCCGTGACGTCGGGCTTCGTGCTCAAGATCCAGTTCACCGGCGCGCTTGTGAATCAGGGCGCTGATTTCCTCGTTGACCTCGACCACTTCATAGATACCAATACGGCCTTTGTAGCCCAGCTGGTTGCAGGCGTCACAACCGGTGGCGCGATAGAGTGTGGGAGGATTGGCAGGATCTTTCTGAATGAACTCGCAGTGTTCTTCTGTCGGCGTGTAGGGCTCCCGGCATTCCGGGCACAACACACGAACCAGTCGCTGGGCCACCAGACCCACCAGGCTGGAAGAGATCAGAAACGGTTCGATACCCATGTCCATCAATCGGGTGATCGCACCGACGGCGGTATTGGTGTGCAGGGTCGAGAACACCAGGTGGCCGGTCAGACTCGCCTGAACGGCAATTTCTGCGGTTTCGATGTCGCGGATTTCGCCGATCATCACCACGTCCGGGTCCTGACGCAGAATCGCCCGCAGCCCCCGGGCAAAGGTCATGTCCACTTTGGTATTGACCTGGGTCTGCCCGATTCCGGGCAGATTGTATTCAATGGGGTCTTCCACCGTCAGGATGTTGCGAGTGCGGTCGTTGATTTCCTGCAGCCCCGCGTAAAGAGACGTGGATTTACCTGAACCGGTCGGGCCGGTGACCAGCAGAATGCCATAGGGACGCTGAATCAGTCGCCGCAGGACTTTCAGATCCCATGGGGCCATACCCAGGGATTCCAGGCGGATGGCGCCGGCCTGTTTATCCAGCAGTCGCAGTACCACCCGCTCGCCGCTGGACGATGGCATGGTGGACACTCGCAGGTCGATCTCGCGCCCGCCGACACGAAGTGCAATCCGGCCGTCCTGGGGAACGCGCTTTTCAGCAATGTCGAGTTTGGCCATAACCTTGATCCGCGAGACCAGCAAAGGCGCCAGCGCGCGCTTCGGTTGAACCACCTCGCGAAGCACCCCATCAACCCGGAATCTCACAACCAGGCGCGTTTCGTAGGTCTCAATGTGGACATCCGATGCACCGGTCTTGACGGCTTCCGTAAGAATGGCGTTAATCAGCCGGATGATCGGCGCGTCGTCTTCCTGCTCAAGGAGGTCCTCGGTTTCAGGTACAGAATCCGCAAGTGACGCCAGATCCATTTCATCGCCAATGCCCTCCACCATTTGCATGGCTTCGGCGGAATCGCTCTGGTAGGCCGCGTTCAGGGCGGAATCAAACTGGCTGGGGTCGATAGTGGCAAAGCGGGCATTTCCCCCACTCATGCGGTTCGCCTCGGCCAACGCCGAGTGGCCCGCACCGGGTTTAACAAGGATCACTGGATCGCCGTCGTCGTCCCGCGTCAGAATGACACCGTTACGCTTGGCGAACATAAACGGAAGTCGCCCTAGCGGAGCATCCTGCGCCTGTAATTCTGTGTCTATATCCACTATCGGTGGAATCCTTATAATTCAAATAATTCTGAAGGCTATCACAGGAATTGGAACCGCTGAATAACCCGGTACACTATACTGCCAATTAAACTTTACAGTCTGATAACTTGTGGACTTTTTCACGTCTGCTTGACACCTGCTATCGCATTTCAGGACCGCACATGCCCCAGATAAGTCCAAGGTTACCACTGCTACTGGCGCTCGCAGCAGCGTTGGCAATGGTTTTCATCACCGCCTGGCAGGGTTATGCTTTCTGGCAGCCCGAGATAGACGCATCAACCGCTACGGGCCGATACGGGATGGCAGAGAGACCGCAAACCGAAGCCAAGGTTCCTGATATCGACCTGGCGTCGATTTCACTGTTTGGTAGTGAGGATCAGACCGTTGCGCGCCCCGAGCAAGATATCGAAGATCTTCCGGAGACCAATCTGCGGCTTGTGTTGAGAGGGGTAATGGCAGCCTCAGGTGATTTTCCGGGCAGTGCCCTGGTTGAAGATAGCAAAAACCAGACCGAAGCCTATGTAGTCGGCGATGAGCTACCTGGCAACGCCACCCTCAGAGCGGTGCGGCCAGATCGGATCATTATTGAGCGGGCTGGCGCCCTTGAAAGTCTGTTTTTCCCTGAGAATGAAGATCGCTCCGGAATGGAGCTGGCGACTAATGAAGATCAGGGTGAGCCGGAATACGTCGAACAGCAGGCAAGGCCTGCCAGCTTCCCAGGCCCGGACAACAACCCTACCAGCGACGCCAGGCGGGAGGAAATCCGGCAACGCCTGGAGCAACTGCGTAACCGGCTAAGAAATAACTGATAGCTAACTGAGGCAAACTAATGTCAAGAATCCACTCTTTCGGTCGCTCCCTTATAGCGCTTTTTCTGGCGGTCTTTGCCCTGGCCCTGCTGGCCGGCTGCTCCAACAGCGACCAGAACTGGAACGCAAAAGACATCAGTGGACTGATGCCCGAGCTGGCTTACCAGCTTGTGGACACGTCCGGGGAATCGGTCTCGGCCCAGGACACGGGCGGGAACATAAGACTGATGTTCTTCGGATTCACCTCCTGTCCGGATATTTGCCCGACCACGCTCCAAAAGCTGTCCAAAGCGGTCAATGGGCTGCCTGAACCCATGCAAAAGGACGTTCGGATTCTTTTCGTCAGTGTGGACCCGAACCGGGACACTCCTGAACGGATTAAAAGCTATGTCGAGTTTTTCAGCGACCAGATTGTTGGCCTGACCGGACCTGAGGAAAACCTGAGAGAGCTCAGCAAACGCTATCGCACCACCTTTGGCTACGAAGATCCGAATGAAAACGGCAACTACGCTGTTTCCCACAGTAATGCGGTGTATGTCTTTGACCGTCAGGGCGAAGCCCGGCTGCTGGTTCGCCCGGATCAGACCATTGAAGCCCTGCAGGACGACCTAAAGGCACTTGCCAACGAGGACGCGTGACGATCTGGTTCAATTAAGAACCACCCAAAACGAACTGACGCCAGAAACGGCACTTTAGCGTCGCAATTTCTTGAATAACCAGCCGCCTCGACTAATATGAAACCAGTCATTCAGAACCGGGGCAGCTAACTTGCGAATCCACGCTTTCCTTGATGCCAAGGGCTCAAACCAGAGCCTGCCTGAGATCAGGGACCTATTTGAAACCTTTGCCCGGCGCAAGGGGCATGGTATTTCAGCCTTCTATAATGAGCAGGATCTTCCAGAAACCCGCAGCAGTCTGATCCGACTCCTGCGGGATAAAGGACTCGCAATTGCATCACCGGGCCGCCGGGAAACGCAGCCCCGCCTGGATGCCACCGACGAACTGTTCCGGCTTTTGAAGCAGGCCCGCCCGGGAGACGTGTTGCTGATTCAGCGCATCGGCCTGTTCGGTTCACTGAGCCACAAGCAATGGCAGAGCTTCCGTCAGCAGATCAGAAACCGGAAGATCCGGATTGTCTCAATGGATGTGGAAGCATCCTGGATGATGGTCAGCAGTGAAAGTGCCATGGCCCCGCTGGCAAAACAACTGACGGCAACGATCATGGATATGGTTGACGCTCTGGGTGCCAGTGAAAAGCAGCACCACCGCGCCCGCCAGCTGGAAGGCATCGCCCGAGCGAAGTCGCAGGGCAGATACAAGGGCCGTCCCATTGATCAGGGAAAACACCAGCGTATTCGCGCCCTGCTTGATGAAGGTTTTAGCTGGTCAGATGTGTGCAAAAAAACCGGTGCATCAAGGTCAACCATTGCTCGGGTGGTTAAATCTGATGGGTAGTGCGAAAAATGGAGGCGCGGGTCGGAATCGAACCGGCGTTAACGGAGTTGCAGTCCGCTGCATAACCACTCTGCCACCGCGCCGGGAAAAGTCCGAAGGGGATTCGTAACTTTTTGCTCTCAGGTGGGCATTGAGAGACTGTGTTAATTGGAGCGGGAAACGAGATTCGAACTCGCGACCCCAACCTTGGCAAGGTTGTGCTCTACCACTGAGCTATTCCCGCTTGATCAACGTGGGCGTATTCTACGGATTCGCCCGATTGCGTCAACCTCTTTTTGAAAATTTTGTTTTACTTCAGGTGTTAACGACATGCCCCCACAGGACCAGCTTGTTTTAGAAAACGAACGCATGATTCTGGGAGGCAACTGGACGCTTCCCCACTATGCGGATCTGAAAGCCAGGATTGAACACACAGGCCCCATTCAATCAACCGTCCTGAAAACCGCCAACCTGAACGCCATTGATGCATTGGATACCGCTGGCGCTTCGCTGCTAGCCGAGCTGTTCGGAGTTGAACAGCTGAAACGGTTGATCCGGGATGATGACCGTCTGAGCGAGGAACGGAGGGCCCTGATTGATATCGTACTGCAGTCGGTGGCCACCACCGATAAGCCCGCTGCCAAAGAGGTCGCAGGTGTTCGGGAGTGGCTTGCCACAGTTGGAAAACGCGTCATCGACGCAGGTCTTCAGTTTCGATTACTTGTCGGGTTTGGCGGCCAGCTGATTGTCACGGCTTTGGCCATTCTACCCCGGCCCTCCCGTTGGCGAGTCACCTCTTTCGTCACCCATGTCCACCAGACCGGGCTCAATGCTCTGCCCATTGTGGCGTTACTGTCGTTCCTGGTGGGTGCGGTGGTTGCCTTTCTTGGCGCCACCATCCTGGATGATTTCGGGGCCACCATTTACACGGTGAACCTGGTCGCTTTCTCTTTCCTGAGGGAATTCGGGGTGATGCTGGCCGCCATTCTTGTCGCCGGCCGGACAGCCAGCGCCTATACGGCACAGTTGGGGTCCATGAAGGCCAATGAAGAAATCGATGCCCTTAAAGCCCTGGGCCTTAGCCCCATGGAGTTGCTGGTTATTCCGCGAGTGCTGGCCATGGTTGTATCCCTGCCTATCCTGGCGCTCGTTGGGATTATTAGTGGGATTATCGGCGGCTCACTGGTGTGCATATTCGTGCTGGATATCGCCCTGCCCCAGATTCTTAACATCCTGGAAGAAAAAATTCCGGTCATTCATTTTTACGTGGGCATGAGCAAGGCCCCGGCCTTTGCCTTTGTGATTGCTATCATTGGCTGCCTTGAAGGATTTAAAACCAGCGGTAGCGCACAGTCTGTCGGTGAGCACACCACGTCGGCCGTGGTACAGTCCATCTTTATGGTGATACTGCTGGATTCAATCGCGGCAATCTTTTACATGGAGATGGGATGGTGACCAATCCCCCGGACACCCCCCAGGCGGTGATCAGGGTCAAGGGACTGAGCAACCGGTTTGGCAACCAGGTAGTCCATAACAATCTCGATCTTGACCTTTTCCGCCGCGAGATTCTGGGCGTGGTCGGCGGGTCCGGCACCGGTAAATCCGTGCTCCTGCGCACGTTGGTGGGTCTGCATGCTCCGGACGAGGGAACAGTCGAGATCTTCGGCCAGCAGTTGCACAAGCTTAGTGGTAAGCGCAGGTCGGGGCTCGAACGGCGGCTGGGGGTTCTGTTTCAGAGCGGCGCTTTATTTACGTCGTTGACCCTTCTTGAGAATGTCGCGCTGCCTTTAATTGAACACCTGCAACTGAGTCGAGCGGACGCAGAGCACCTGGCCCTTACTAAACTTTCGCTGGTGGGCCTGCCGCTACACGCTGCGGACAAATACCCGGCCATGCTGTCAGGCGGGATGGTCAAGCGCGCCGCTCTGGCCCGGGCCCTTGTGCTGGATCCGGAAATTCTGTTTCTTGACGAGCCTACCGCCGGCCTCGACCCGATCGGGGCGGCCGCATTCGACCGTCTGATTGTGACCCTGCGCAATGCCCTGGGGTTTACCGTCTTTCTGGTGACTCACGACTTGGATACACTTTACGCCAGTTGTGACCGGGTCTCCGTCCTGGCGGACCAGCGCGTCCTGATAACCGACACCCTGTCCAATGTGGAAGCCATGGACAATGACTGGGTCAAAGCCTATTTCCATGGACCCCGGGGGCGGCAGGCCAAAGCTTCCAGAGAAGCCGGCAACGCAACCGACACTGTCAGAAAGGAAGCCTGATTATGGAACCAAGGGCGCATCACGTACTGATCGGCCTGTTTGCCCTGGCGGCGGTCGCCAGCGGGCTGTTTTTTGCGCTGTGGATGAATAACTCCGAGGGCGACCGGGACTATTCCTGGTATGAAATCGTTTTTGACCAGGGCGTAAGTGGCTTATCAGAGGGCAGCCCGGTCAAATACAGCGGTATTCGGGTTGGCAACGTTGACAGGCTGAGATTGGATCCGCAGGACCCCCGCAAGGTCAGGGCCATGGTCAGAATCTACAGCTACGTTCCGATTCGGGAGAACACGACGGCCTCACTTGCACTAACCAACATCACCGGCAGTATGAGCATCGAGTTGAAGGGCGGAACCCCGGACAAGCAAATTCTGCAGGGGTCCCGAAGCGAACCTCCCCAGATATATGCCGAGCCGTCGGCTTTGAATTCGTTAATGGACACCGGCGAGAATTTGCTGGCGAAGCTGGACCGCCTGCTGACTAATTCCAATCAGGCGATGTCCGAGGAGAATATCCAGAACCTGACCCGCAGCCTGGCCAATCTTCAGGCGCTATCCTCTGGCTTGATGGACAGACGGGACGAGGTGAACGACGTGTTTACTCGCCTGAAGCAGATTACCGTCGAAACCCGGGCCACACTCGACACCTTCCAGCAGGTTGGAACCAAAGCGGATTCACTTCTGGATAACGAGGTTAAAACGTTTGTTGATTCAGCCCGAACCGCCACCGCAACCCTGAAACAGTCAGCGAGCCGGATTGACCGGCTACTTGCGGAGAATGAACAGGCCCTGAATCAGGGAGTGCAGGGAGTCAGTGAACTGGGCCCCGCCCTGCGGGACATGAGGTCGACCCTTAAAAACCTGGACGGGCTGATCAATCGCCTCGAGGAAGATCCTGCCGGCCTGTTGCTGGGGAACGAACCCCTGCCCGAATTTCAACCGTGAACAATGCCATGATGAAACGTCCAGACATGAATCCACCACTGAAAACAGGTATTGCTGCTCTGCTCGCGGCCACCCTGCTTGCCGGTTGCACCCTTCTGCCAGAGCGCGCAGCCATCAGTACCTTTCGGTTGCCGGATCCGCAGATGCCGACTGCGGATGAGGCGACTGTACCCATGACGCTGCGCGTGCTGACACCAGCGGCCACGCCTCCATTGAACAGCACACGCATTCTGGTCAATCCCCGCGGACTGGAAGTACAGGCTTACAGCGGCGCCCGGTGGAGCAATCCTCCACCGTTACTGCTGCGCGACTACTGGATAGACAGCTTTCGACAAAACGGTAATCTGAAGGCCGTCATCAGCGACGCCAGCAGTGCCGGCAGTGAGCTGTCCCTGACCAGTGATCTGATGCGATTTCAGCTTGTCTACAACCAGGGAGAACCGGCTGTGATGGTACAGGTGGATGCACAGGTGTTGGCGACCGACTCGCGGCGGGTGCTGGCAGCCCGGCGTTTTCAGTCACGACAGCCGGTGGAGGATCAGCCTGTGGAAGCCGTGATTGCCGGCTTCGCCGTTGCCAGTGAGCGTGTCACCCGGGACATGGTCAACTGGCTGCACTCGGTCAGTCGTGACTTTTACGGGGAAACAGATCCGGCCAGGCCGCCTTCAGGTACAGGATCATTGACCAGAGAGTGAGGCCTGCAGCGACGTAGAGCAGTGCCAGACCCGCGTAGGTCCAGGTCTGGCCCACGGGAAACGCCAGCAGGAGCGTAATCGACGTCATCTGTGCCGTAGTTTTGATTTTGCCGATGTAGGACACCGCCACACTGGCACGGCTTCCGATCTCCGCCATCCATTCACGCAACGCTGAAATCACGATTTCGCGCCCGATGATCACCGTGGCGGGAATGGTAAGAATAAAGCTGGCATGGGCTTCAACCAACACAGTCAGCGCCACCGCTACCATCAACTTGTCGGCAACTGGGTCCAGGAACGCTCCGAAAGGCGTGCTCTGGTCAAGACGGCGAGCAAGATAACCATCCAACCAGTCAGTTGCCGCAGCGAGTGCAAAAATGGCGGCGCTGACAAAGTAACCCCACTCCCCCGGCAAATAGAAAATGATCACGAACACCGGGATCATGATGATTCGCGAGAGGGTCAGTATATTCGGTAAATTCATCGGGTTCCTACTCGCCATGGAGCGCTGCGTAGATGGTTTCCGCCAGGTTTCGGCTGATGCCCTGGACTTTGCTCATTTCTTCAATGCTGGCCTTTTTCAAGTCCTGGATGCCGCCGAAATAGCGGATCAGATCCCGCCGGCGCTTCGGCCCTACCCCTTCGATTCCTTCAAGGGTCGAGCTGCGGCGTTTCTTGTCTCGCCGTGCCCTGTGACCGGTGATGGCGAATCTGTGGGATTCGTCCCGAATGTGCTGAATCAGATGCAGGGCCGGTGAATCGGCGGGCACCCTGAACACGGTGTCGGTCATGGCATCAATCAACTGCTCCATGCCGGCACGACGGGTGATGCCCTTGGCAACGCCGATCAGCGGTATGTCCAGCAATCCCAGCTCATCAAAGACCGCCTTGGCGATACCCAACTGTCCTTTGCCACCATCAATAAACACCAGGTCCGGCCGTTTTCCCTCGCCAGCAACCACGCGTTTGTATCGGCGGGTCAGCACCTGTTGCATGGCCGCGTAGTCGTCCCCCGGCGTTACCCCTTCAATATTGTAGAGCCGGTAGTCACTTTTCAGGGGTCCATTCTCGTCGAAAACCACGCAGGATGCGACCGTGTTTTCCCCTTGACTGTGGCTGATATCGAAACATTCCATTCGCGACGGGGTTTCCGGCAATTCCAGCAAATCCCTCAGTGCCAGCAGCCTGCGATACACGGTTTCCTTGCTGGCCAGGTGTGTCAAAAGCGTCTGCCGGGCGTTGGTCATTGCCAGCTCCACCCAACGCCGTCTTTCCCCGCGAACGTTCTTGCGGATACGGGTATCGCGCCCCGCTGTTTCCGTCAGCGCCTGGGATAGAAGCTCCTGTCCGTCGACATCCAGCGGCACCAGAATATCCGGCGGGATTTCCCGGCGGGTGCTTCCGCCGAAATAGTACTGGCCCAGAAAGGCACTGAGCAGCTCGCCCTCGGACTGTTCAATACTGTAGCGCGGGAAATAGTCCTTGGTGCCCAGCACGCGGCCACCGCGGACAATAATTACCACGATACAGACCACACCCGCGTCCTGGGCAATGGCCACCACATCAGCATCACCACCTCCGCCGTCGACACTCTGCTGCTCCTGCACATGGCGCAGATAATTAAGTTGGTCACGGTAGGCCGCGGCTTTCTCGAATTCGAGTGATTTTGAGGCTTCTTCCATTGCCGCCATCAGGTCCTGGAGAATCGCCGGGTTTTTTCCTTCCAGAAACATGGTCGCCCGACGCACATCCGCCAGATAGTCCTCTGGAGCAATAAAGCCAACACAGGGCGCCGTGCAGCGATTGATCTGGTACTGCAGACAGGGCCTGGTTCTATTCCGGAAAAAGCTTTCGCTACAGTCTCTTATACGGAATATCTTTTGTAGAATATTAAGACTTTCCTTGACCGCGCCGGAACTTGGAAAAGGCCCGTACCAGGTGCCGCCGCCCTTTTTGGTTCGCCCTCTCCTGAACGTCAGTGATGGGTAGTCATCGTGTGCGGAACGATAGATATAGGGGTAGGATTTGTCGTCCCGAAGGAGAATATTATAGGGCGGACGCAGCGACTTGATGAGGTTCTGCTCAAGCAGAAGAGCCTCTGTTTCACTGCCGGTAATGGTGACTTCGATGGACTCGATACGCGATACCAGCGCTTCGGTTTTCGGCGCCAGGCCGGATTTTCTGAAGTAGCTGCTAACGCGCTTTTTGAGATTGCGGGCTTTTCCCACATACAGAACGCCGCCAGAGGCGTCATACATGCGGTAAACCCCGGGCCGCTCGGTCAGCCGCTTGAGGAAGTGCTTTACATCAAAGGATTCGCCGGATGACTTGTCCGTCGATTCGTCAGCCGGTTCTTCAGACCTGGTCCGCATCAAGTAACCCAAGCCTGACTGCCATGAGCGCCAATTCCACATCGCTGGAGATTTCCAGCTTCTCGAAAATCCGGTAGCGGTAGCTGTTTACCGTTTTGGGGCTCAAACAGAGTTTGTCCGAAATATCCTGTACCTTCTGGCAGTCGACCACCATCATGGCGATCTGCATCTCGCGCTCGGAAAGCCTGTCAAATAGCTGTAACTGGCCGTCCTCGTCCCTTACATCGCCCCCCAACTGCTTGAGCGCCATTTTCTGGGCGATTTCCGGGCTGATGTAACGCTGGCCGGAGTGGGCCATGCGTATGGCACGTACCATCTCCTTGATGTCCGCGCCCTTGGTGATATAAGCGGTGGCGCCCGCCTGCATCACCCGCGTGGGATAGGGGTCGTCGGCACAGGCCGTCACCACGATAACGCGGATGGAATCGTCAATGCGCAGAATGCGCCGTGTGGCTTCCAGGCCGCCAATTCCGGGCATGCGGATATCCATTAACACGATGTCGGGCCGGTCCCGACGGACGGCGTCAATGGCTTCCTCTCCGGAGGACGACTCGCCGATGACCTCGAGGTCCGGGTTGTCGGCCAGCATCCGGGTGATCCCGGACCGGACCAAATCATGGTCGTCTACAACCAATACCCTGATCAAACTTCACCTCACATGCGGCATGTACTGAAACGATCCGGATTGTACCGGTTAAGCCGCGCATTCGATAGCTGCACAATGAGTACACAAACACAAAAACACTAGCGCGGCGGGCTAAGACCCGCGCTGTTCTCGACGGGATCAAACCATACCACCAGATCGCCCCGTTTTACCGCCGCCCTGACTCTCTCCCGCTCTTCCATGGGGTTCTCGGTGTCATTCAGCCCGTGATAGCGGGTGCAATATTCATCAATCAGGCCGTCGAGCTGGTCTTTCGTAAGCAACTCCGTTTCCACCACGAATTTCTCTTCACGTGGGTCCGGCTGCGCCTGCTGGCCTGTTTCATCATTCATTTTCAACTCCGCCCAATCAGGCAATGGTAATGGGTTTGGGACCTATGTAGAAGGCCGAATCAGGCTTTTACCCGGCCCTCGGGACGCGATAACCTAGGACTAAGCAACCGTCGGTCGATCAAAGGAGGAGCCGGACTATGACCTATCAAAGACGGACTCTACTCATAAGTGGCAAGGTTCAGGGCGTGAGCTACCGAGCCACTGCTGCCGACAAGGCCACAAGCCTTGGCCTGACCGGTTATGCTCGCAACCTGCCGGATGGGCGTGTTGAAGTGGTTGCCGAGGGGGCGCCGGAATCGCTTGATTCCCTCAGGCAATGGTGTGAAGACGGGCCACCTGCCGCGGTCGTGGAAAACATCGACTCATCCGAAACTGCCGCAACCGGTGAGTTCAATGACTTTGGAGTCTGGTAATCACCGACTGAATGACGCTTCTAGACACGTTTGCCCACACCCTTGAAACCACCCTGCCGGTCTTCGCCATGGTGTTTATCGGCCTTGGACTCAGGCGTCTCGGCTGGATAGACACGACCTTCATTAACACAGCGTCGGCCCTGGTTTTCCGGGCCACGCTGCCAACGCTTGTGTTTCTCAGTATCGTACGCGCAGACCTGGACATCGCGCTGAACCCGGTGTTACTGGGTTTTTTCGCTGCCGCCACGCTGGCGAGTTTTCTGTTTAGTTGGCTCTGGGCGCTGAGAGCTGTTCCGGTGGCCGATCGCGGTGTTTATGTCCAGGGTGCGTTCAGGGGCAACTGCGGCATTGTTGGCCTGGCCCTGGCAGCCAGTCTTTACGGTGATTTCGGCCTGTCCGCCGGCGGCCTGCTGCTGGGCGTTGTAATCGTTACCTACAACGTGCTTTCCGTCATCGTTCTGACCACCTATTTACCGGGTAAAACAGCTGGTTGGGACAGGATCTTCAGAGATATTTTAAGAAATCCTCTGATTCTGGCTGTGATCCTGGCCCTGCCCTTTGCCTGGTCCGGTCTCCGCCTGCCGGTCTGGCTGATGACCACTGGCAACTACTTCGCATCTCTGACGCTGCCCCTGGCACTGATGTGCATCGGCGGCACGCTATCCCTGAGCGCCGTGCGCAGTGACCGCAGAATCGCCACCAGCGCCAGTATCCTCAAAATGATCACGCTGCCGGCATTGTGCACCCTCGCTGCCTGGTTGGCCGGATTTGAAGGAAGAGAGCTGGGCCTGATGTTTCTGTTTTTCGCCAGCCCGACGGCGGCGGCGAGCTTTGTTATGGTCAAAGCGCTGAATGGTAACGATCGTCTCGCTGCTAACATTGTCGCCCTGACCACCCTTATGGCCAGCATCACCGTGACGGCCGGGGTTTTCCTGTTGCGTTCCGCAGGCGTGGCCTAAAGGGGCTTCAACCAGAACGTCATCGGTTTCGCGGTTTCCTCGCTGTTGCCCACATCTTTCCAGTGATACTCGGTACTTAGCTCCGGCTCTTTGCGATAACCCCGCTTGTGCCAAAACTCGTCCAGAGGCTGGTAGTCAGCCGGGCGCATCGGATGGTCGGAAGGTCGTTCGACCGCGCAGAAGCAGCAATGCGAGAAACCGCCCAGCTCCTGCGCATAGGCTTCCCGCCGATCAAAAAAGGCCACCCCGATACCCTGCCCCCGGTACTCCGGCATCAGCACGGATTCACCGAAATAGAATATTTTCTCCGGGTCGTAGCCCTGGTCTATAAACGGCTTTTTGAAAGCATTGGTTTCATCGGCCATGGGAATGCCCGTTGCGGCCCCCACCACCTGATCTCCGTCGATGGCCAGCACAAACAGGCTGCGCGGTGACTGCGAGTAGGTCTCCAGGTAGCGAACCTCGTAGGCCATATCACCGTCATAGAGGTATGGAAAACTTCGAAACACCTCGATTCTCAGATGAGCCAGATTCTCGATATAGGGGTGGATTTCAGCGCCGACCTTGATTTCAAGCCTTACAGTCATTCATGCCTCGCAAATGCATCATTGGCTCATGGGCGTTACAATGTTGTTATTAGAACTCTATTAAGACGAAAACCTCTGGGCGCGAGCCCGGTATTACAAGGGGGACCCCGTAAGAAATGGATAAAGTTTTACACAAGCTTGCTACTGTGGTTACCGAAGACGGTGATCTGGAGGCGCTTGTGCGCTCTTTGCTCGAGTTGCTTGAGGCTGTGACCGGCCTGGAGTCCACCTATCTGACAAGTATTGATACCGAATCCGGTATTCAGACTATTCTGTTTGCTCGAAACAGCAAGACACTGCAGATACCGGAAGGCCTCACGGTCCCTTGGGGCGACACCCTTTGCAAACGCGCAATGGACGAAGGCAACACCTACACAACCGACGTGGCAATTCAATGGGGCGATTCAAGCGCGGCAAGAAAACTTGGCCTGACCACCTACGTCAGTGAGGTAATTCGCATTGGTGACAATGAGCTTTTCGGAACGCTCTGTGGCGCCAGCCGGCAGAAAGTTCTGGTTTCGGACGAGGCACGCCGGCTGTTGTCCATGTTTGCCAGCCTGATCGCGCGGCAGATTGAGCGGGACCAACTGCTTCAGACCCTTAGACGGGAACAGATCACCCTGCGTCAGTACGCCCTCGCCGACCCGCTGACAGGTGTGGCCAACCGGAGAGCGCTTGAAAATGAACTGAAGCGCGCGCTGGCCAACGCGGACCGGGCGAAACAGGCGCTGCATCTGGCCTTTATTGATCTGGACGGCTTCAAGGGGATTAACGATGAGTATGGCCATGATGCGGGCGACCGCTTTCTGATCGAAATTGCCAAGGCGCTCAAATTTGGTGTCCGGGAGGGAGATTACGTTGCCCGTATTGGCGGCGACGAATTCGTGGTTTTCGGGCATGCCCATTCAGAGGATCTGGAGGGCAGTCGCCTGGCGATAAAAAAAAGACTCGAGAGGCTCACCCGTGGCAATTTCTCTATCGGCTTGACTGGTATCGATTACACTGGCCCGAGCGTTGGTGTAGTGACCACGGCACCAGGCGAAAGAGATCCCGCAGGGCTGATCGCCCGTGCAGACAGGGCAATGTACGCCGTCAAAAAAGAACGCCGCGTTTACTTCAGCCAATAAAAAAACCCCAGCGATTGCTGGGGTTCTGTGTTGGCGGAGAGGGAGGGATTCGAACCCTCGAAACGCTATTAACGTTTACACACTTTCCAGGCGTGCGCCTTCAGCCACTCGGCCACCTCTCCTTTAAACTGTTTCAAATCAGCACACTTGTCGCTCATTTGAGGTCGCAAACTCTAATCGTTTTACGGCCTTTTAGCAACCTTCAATTTCATTGGCATGGTTTCACGGTTGTCTGCGTATACACTTTGAGATAAACATCCAAAGCAGTCAGCCAGGTGGAGGGCTTTGAATTGCTCAATATGGATTTCACAAAGAAGGTCGTTGTGCGTAGCCAGGAAATGGACTGGACGCCGAGCCCGGCGGGCGGGGTTCTACGCAAACCTCTGGCGCGGGAGGAAGCCGAGCGCGGTCATGCAACCAGCATTGTGCGCTACGAACCCGGCGCCCGCTTCTCGCGGCATGAGCACCCTCTGGGCGAGGAAATTATGGTTCTGGAGGGGGTATTTTCAGATGAAACCGGTGACTACGGGCCCGGTACCTATCTGCGCAACCCTCCCGGCAGCGGTCATTCGCCTTTCAGCGTTGAAGGCTGCCTGCTGTTCGTGAAGCTTCATCAGTTCAACCCCAACGACTTCAATACCGTGCGGCTGAACACCCAGGCTACCTCCTGGCTGCCCGGTCAGGGAGGCCTGGAGGTGATGCCGTTGCATGAATTCGAGCAGGAGCACGTTGCGCTGGTGAAATGGCCAGCCAGGGAACGGTTCCAGCCTCACAGACACTTTGGAGGGGAGGAAATTCTGGTGCTGTCTGGCGAATTCTGCGATGAACACGGGCGCTATCCCGCAGGCACCTGGATCCGCAGCCCCCATCTGAGCCAGCACCACCCGTTTGTAGACGAGGAAACCGTCATATGGGTGAAAACCGGGCATCTTCCCTTCTGAATGGAAGGCACGAAGTATCAGTCGGCGGCCGGGCCTTTGCCGATGTTGCGGCTTTGGTCCACCAGAATAAGCTCGCTGAGATCAAAGCCTTTCGCTTTGGCTACTGCTTTGAAATCCTCAATGGTTTCATCATCCACGTGGGGGCTGCGGGCCAGTAGCCAGAGGTAATCCCGATTGTAGCCGGTGATGTAAGCGGTCTGATAGTCCTCGTTCAGCCTGAACACGACGTAGGAGGCGTAAAACGGACCGAAGAAAGAGACTTTCAGGTGACCTGCTGCCGAATCCTCAACAGGCACCGCATGGCCATCTGCCTCCTGCCAGGCGCCCTCTTCCGAGGAATAACCACGGTTGATAACGGCAATACTGCCGTCCGGGTTCAAAGAGTATTCGGCCGTGACATTGGAAAGGCCCTGCTCAAAGGAATGGTCGAGCCGGACAATTTCGTACCAGGTGCCCTTGTACCGCTCCAGATCAAGCTCCGAGACCGGCTCAATGCCATCCGGCAGACCGGTGCAACCTGCCAACAGAACCATAGACAGCAGAACGCCCAGGCGTAACAGTTTCATAGGTCACTTCTTCCGGTAGATGATTCCCGGGCTGCAATGCACCATTTCATAAAGATGCGGCAGCCCGCTGAGAGATTCAGACGCACCCAGAATCAGGTAGCCACCCGGGTTCAGCGTGGCATGGATCCGCGTGAGGATGTCCTTCTTCAGCTCGGCTGAAAAATAGATCAGTACGTTCCGGCACATCACAATGTCGAACTTGCCCAGCATGTACCGCTCAAGCAGGTTGAGCTCCCGAAACTCCACCATGCTCTTGATATTGGACTTGATCTGCCAGCTTCCGCTCAATGAGGGGGTGAAAAACTGCTTCTGCCGCTCAGGAGACAGTCCGCGGCCGATGGCGATCATCTCGTATTCACCACTTCGAGCCACTTCCAGCACGCTTTTAGAAATGTCCGTTGCCGTAATTTTGACGTCACGGAGCTTTCCGGGACGCTGGCGACGGAATTCCTCAATGATCATGGCCACCGAATAGGGTTCCTGACCTGTGGATGCTGCTGCGGACCATATCCGTAGAGACTGGCTCGACTTTTTGTCGGCAAACTCGGGTAGCAGTTTTTCCTGCAGTATCCGGAACGGGTGATTATCCCGGAACCAGAGCGTCTCATTGGTGGTCATCGCATCGATGACCACTTCCCTCAGGTTGCTTCGCCCCGAGCGTTTGATGCGCTCCAGAAGCTCGCCCAGGGTCGACAGTTCATGCTCCTCCATGATCCGGCGCAATCGGCTTTTCACCAGATACTGTTTGTTTTCGCCTAGCAGGATGCCGCATGCCTCCTGCAGAAACGATTTAAAGGATTCGTATTCCTGTGGCGTTATTTCAGCTTTCATCGAAACCCGATTGTGGATGAGTCAGAATTTGACGTCAGGCTCACTGCTGGCCGTCGACGATTTCCATCACCCGCTCAGCGAGCTCATCAGGGCTGAACTTGGCCATGAAATCATCGGCCCCGACTTTGGTCACCATCGCCTTGTTGAACACGCCACTCAGGGACGTATGCAGCATGATGTACACGCCCTTGATTGCATCATCACTTTTGCAGCGCGTGACGAGAGTGTACCCATCCATCTCCGGCATTTCGACATCGGAGATAATCAGCGATAAATGGTCTGTCGCTTTGGAGCCGTCCGCCGTGATCTCCTTGAGAAAATCAAGCGCTTGCTTACCATCGTTCTTGGTGATCACTTCCATGCCAATAGCGGTCAGGCACCGTTCAATCTGTCTCCGTGCAACTGATGAATCGTCGACCACCAGGACTGGCAGCAGGCCGGGTGCACGGCTTTCACTTCGGGTCCGGAGTTCATCGGTAACGTCTGCTTCAAGGGGCGCCACTTCCGAGAGAATCTTCTCAACGTCTATGATCTCTACAAGCTTCTCATCAATGCGGGTCACAGCTGTGAGATAAACGTCCCTTCCCGCACCCTTGGGCGGCGGGAGTATGTCTTCCCAGTTCATGTTCACGATCCGGTCGACGCCGGCCACCAGGAACCCCTGGGTCTTGCGGTTGTATTCAGTAATGATCACAAAGCTGGTGCTCAGATCCTGCTGGGAAATGCCGGGAAGGCGGATCGACATGGCAAGATCGATGATCGGAATGGTCTCGCCACGAATATGCGCCACCCCTTTAACCATGGCTCGACTATTCGGTATCGAAGACAGCTTCGGGCACTGCAGTACCTCCTTAACCTTGAATACGTTGATACCGTATACCTGCTGCCCCTTTAACCGGAACAGCAGCAGCTCGAGCCGGTTCTGACCGACCAGTTGGGTACGCTGATTAACACTGTCTAGAACCCCTGCCATTCTTGTTCTCCTTCGCATATGTGCCGGGGGCGGCATACATCTTGCTCAAATTCTGTTTAAAGGCCTGCCAGAGGCAAAGCGGCGCCAGATAAATGGCGGCCAACCAAGGGCTTTACCGTATTAGTGACAGCATAGGACAAACCGAAGCATATGCGCATCATCATTTTCTTTGTCTATTTGTTAACCGCGACGCTCGCCAGCGCTTCGACCTCATCCGCGCAACAGATACACACGTCGGCAAAGCGTTTCCTTGAAGCCTTTGCTAAAGAACAGGCCGCCGAAGGCTATACCGTTAACCACAGTATTGGAAAATTGGATTCGCGGCTTTCCCTGGCGACCTGCAAGACATCACCGGCCGTATCGTTCAGTGGCGACCCCTGGGACACAACACACCCTTCCCTGCTGGTTTCCTGCGAAGGCGCACGTCCCTGGAGAATGTTTTTGCCGGTCACGCTGACTATTCGCGGCGAGGGACTGGTTGCAGCCAGGCCCCTGGCCCGTGGCGAAAGAATTACCGAAGCTGCAATAACTACCCGGTCGATTGAGCTGAACTCAACCCTGCGAGACCCGATACGGGACGCAAAACAACTGATTGGCATGGAAATGCGCCGCGGTGTAAATAGTGGAACCGTGTTCACCGCCAGCCTGCTTGAGGCTCCGGAAGCCGTTTCCCGGGGAGATCATGTCGTTATCTCTGCGGAATCGGGAGGCTTTTCCGTCAGATCCCGTGGCAAGGCCCTCGGCAGTGGCAGCATCGGTGAGCAGGTGATGGTGGAGAATCTTTCCAGCGCACGCACCGTACGGGCAAGAATTATTGCCCCCGGGCAGGTTAAAATACACATGTAACCTCAGGCAGTGGTTTGCCGGAACCGGCAAGTTTCTGCCGCTATTCAGAGTGTTAATCCCGAATGTGTTACATTCTGAAAGATTGTACTAAAGGTCTTTCGGGATCTGCCGTTAAAAAGATATAAACTTTTAGGGCCATTCCGATGGCCAGACAGCGAAGCAGGTATGATTATGTCAGTTGACTTTAATGGAATTGGCCCCGGCCAGGTCAACACTCAGCGGCCATCAGCGGACAAGGCGTCCGGCTCCCAAGCCCCCAACCAGGCTGGAACAGAGCAAGCCAAGTCCCAGGCCTCCAATAGTGCCCGTGGTGAGAATGTTAATCTGAGCAGCCAGGCAAAGAATCTGAAGCAGCTCGAACAGAAACTCGCCGACTTTCCGGAAATGGACGACGAGCGCATCGAACAGATTCGAGCGGCACTCGAAGATGGTTCCTACAAGGTAGATGCGCAGAAGCTGGCCCAGAAAATGCTTGAGATGGATGAAAGCATTTTCGGGTGAGTGAGCCATGTCGAACATTGATGAACTGAAAGACCTTCTGGGCCAGGATATCCAGCAGTTAGCCACACTGAAAGACATTCTGGCCCAGGAAAAGACCCTTCTCTCCAGCTCGGATGTCAAAGCACTGACATCCGTGACCAAGCAGAAAGATCATCATCTGAATCAGATTCGTGAGCGTGCAAAGGTAAAAATCCGGGTTCTCGTTGCCATGGGTTTTCGGCCAGATCTGGGCGAACCCTCACGCTTTCTGAGAAGTGCCGGTCTGGATGACGCCGTTTCTATGTGGGAACAGGCTTCCGAGGCTCTCAAGCAGTGTCAGGCGCTCAACCAGACCAACGGCCGCATCATTTCCCATCTGCAGAAGCGTCTGTCCAGACTGACGGAAATATTCCGGGGTGCCACCGGACAGGAAAAGCTATACGGCGCAAAAGGCCACGAAGAGGCCGTCTCGCACAGCAGTATACTGGCGAGCGCCTGATCGGAGGCCGTCAAGGCCGGTAAACGGTTAGCGGGTGCGGATCGTCATGCTGGAGCCGGCATGAAACTGAACGTCACTGATGATGATGTTGCCCATTGACGCGCCGGCTGAGCCCATCACCCGTATCTTATCCATGCGAATCTGCTCGATCCGCTCTGGCATCGCCAGCTCCAGGGCACCGTCATTGCGGATGGCAAACTTCGGCGCCCCTTCCCTGTAGTGAACACCGGTAACCGACAGGTCGGATTCCAGAAAATTCAGCACGGGCACGAACACATTGGCCGCGAACTCGAGCGCCTTGAGGGCATCGGGCCCTTTCTCGCCGGAATTTTCGGCCTGCTGAGCATCCGCAGGCATTGCGCTGATCTCGCTGACATGCTGAAAAAGACCAGCCTGGCCGCCCTGACCGGCCACACCGGCCATTTCTGCTTCGCTGAGAGGCTGGAACTTGCCCTCACCCATCATCTGCCCTGCATCCGCCGGGCTGAGCTCGCTTCCACTCTGGCTATTGGCGGCAAAGCTGATCATTGGCTGGAACGGTAGAACTGCCATGGTAACCAGTGCTGCGGCGTTGCGGTAACGGCTCTGATGGCGCAGAACGCGGTGAAGGTCGCGCTCGGTGAGCCATCCGGCCTCAACCAGAACTTCGCCCAGGCGCTTGCCGGAATCGCGTTGCAACCGGAGGCCGTCGTCCAGTTGGGTTTCCGACAGATAGCCGCGATTAACCAGCAATCGACCTAATCGAGATTTTTCCTCAATGCCCGGACGGTTTTTCACGGCTTGTATCCCCCAATTGTTGATCCAGGATGCCCACTGGTTGCGGACGCCATCCTGACCTATTTCTGGTAGCATTCTTTGCAAACCCCGACTGCCATTGCAGTATCGCAAGATCCTGCGCACAGCCAACCATGAGGACGAGTATAGAATGACAAATCTGGTAAAACCGTTTCGTTGTGTGATCCCTCTCCTGTTCTGTGTAACGACACTTCTGGCCTCAGGCCACGTGACTGCCGCAGAGCCCCTTCCAAAAGTGCTGGTAGAGACGAATATGGGCTCGTTCGAGGTCACGCTTCGCCCGGACCTGGCACCCAAAACCGTTAACAATTTCAAACAGTATGTGGCGGATGATTTCTATGACGGCACCATATTCCATCGTGTGATCCCCGGATTCATGATTCAGGGCGGCGGTTTCAACCGTGATCTGGAGCGACAGCCGACTCGTGACCCGGTAGTGAACGAAGCCAAATCCACCGCCAAGAATCTTCGCGGGACCGTTGCGATGGCAAGAACCAACGATCCTGACTCTGCCACCTCCCAGTTTTTCATTAATCTGGCTGACAACGGGTTTCTGGATGCCGGGGTTCGCGGTGCTGGCTATACCGTGTTTGGCAAAGTGACCGATGGCATGGGTGTGGTCGATGCTATCGCCTCGAAACCGACCGGGAGACAGGGTGGTATGGCGGATGTTCCTGACCAGCCCATTGTCATCACGAACATTTCGCTACTGCCGTGACCCTGCCTGAACAACCAGACCATGCGTTTCTCCGGCAGGATCGACTGGCGGAGCGATTCTCCGCCCTGAAGGCCGGCGAGCACTTTGTGATTGCAGAAACCGGCTTTGGCGATGGTCATCGCTTTCTGGCCACCTGGCAGCTATGGCGGGAATCAGCAGCCAGCAGCCAGGCCTGTCTTCACTTTATAACCGTTGTCGATCGCCCCCCGGCGCCGGAGGACGTAAAAGCTGCCGCGCGCGGACACTCACGTCTGGCTGAGGAACTGCTTCTGCAGTTTCCGCCCGCCATCGCCGGCCCACAACGGCTTGTTCTGGATGAGGGTCGGGTAAGACTGACACTCTATTTTGGTGAGCTTACCAGTGCCCTGACGGATCTTGATTTTCGCGCCGACGCCTGGTTTTTTGAGGATTTGAGCCATGGTCGGGATCAAGAGCTTATTCATAGGCACAGCAGCCAGGCGCTTGCCGGCGGCATAAACCAATCTCTGCCCGGGAAGATTGGCATCGTTGGTGCTGGTATTGCCGGCACACTGCTGGCCGCCAACCTTGCCGGGCGCGGCTTTCAGGTGACACTGATCGATCGCGCCGACTCCGTAGCGTCAGAAGCTTCCGGGAATCGCCAGGGCGCTCTATACGTCAAACTCGGCGTTGATTATAACGACCAGACCCGGCTCGCCCTTTCCTCTCTGCTGTTCAGCCAGCGATTCTACCAACAGTTCAAGGGTTACGGATGGCATCCCACCGGCCTGCTGCAATTGGCCTACAGCGCTACCGAAGCGGACCGCCAGGCAAGATTTCTTGCCAGAAACCAGTTCCCCAACGAGATTCTGGAGCCAGTCAGCGCGGACCAGGCAAGCCGTCTTGCCGGTATTCCGGTCCCCCATGCCGGGCTGTGGTTTCCACGCAGCGGCTGGCTTGAACCGGCGGCACTGTGCCGGAGCCTGTCGGACACACCCGGCGTTACCTATCGACCGGGTTTCGACACAAAGACCCTGGCAAAAAATGGCGAGAACTGGACGCTGAGGTCAAGCGAGGGGGAGTCTCTAGTTTTCGACCAGATCGTGCTCTGTGCAGGGGCGGATACCCCAGGGTTGATTCCGCTGGATGGCCAATACCGCATCAAACGGATCCGGGGACAGATTACCGAGGTCCCGGCGG
The DNA here is from genome assembly GCF_008795985.1 of Marinobacter halotolerans. Classification (NCBI taxonomy): domain Bacteria; kingdom Pseudomonadati; phylum Pseudomonadota; class Gammaproteobacteria; order Pseudomonadales; family Marinobacteraceae; genus Marinobacter; species Marinobacter halotolerans. Next base: position 1,066,703 of record NZ_VMHP01000002.1, read on the forward strand.
GAAACGTCAATCCACCGGCACTGGTTGTCTGCGGCCCCGGGTATCTCAATCCGGTCCATAAGGGCAGCGCACTGGTGGGCGCGACCTTCGACCTGCATGATTCCTCACCGGCAGTGACTGCCGAGAGCAACCGCGAAAACCTTCGAATGCTCTCCGACTTTCTGCCAGAGGCCTTGAAATCAGCCGATATAGCGACCATTGCGGACCAGAGCTCAGGCCGGGTTGCCTTTCGATGCACAACCCACGATTATCAGCCAATAGCGGGGCCGATGAAAAACCGGGATGGCAGCGCCCTTGAGGGGCTGTGGTTATTCACGGGCCTGGGAAGCAAAGGCCTGACCTACTCGCCACTTCTGGCGGAATATCTGGCAGACCTGTTATCCGGGCAACCCCCCTGCCTTCCCCGAAATCTGATGAGGCGGGTAGAAACACAACGGTGTCATCGGCCGGGAAAAACAGAAAACTGATTGTGCGGCTGAGGAAACCGGGCTGTCGGCCGTTAAGGAATAAAAGGGCCTTGCCACAGGGAGCAGAATCCAATGTCTATTCATGTCAGTGAACCCGGGCGCCCGGTAGGCACCCGGCTGCCGGAAATATTCCGGGGGCGCCGTGTGGGAGATGTGACTGAACTGGAAGAGCTCCAGGACATCAATACCCGGCACAGCGAAGCTACCGACGCAGAGTTTCAGCAAGCCGCCAATTTCGGGCGCCATAAGGCTCTTGAGGAGTACGGCGCGGCAGCAGCAGGCGAGCCCAAGGAGCAAAGACCCTATCTCCCGGTATCCCGTATCTGTACACCCGCCATCGTCTCGCTCGCCGCAAGCGCCTCGGTAGATGAAGCACTGACTGTGATGGATGAGCGCGGCGTCAGCCATCTGGTCATCACCTCAGAAGATGTAGTTGCAGGACTGGTGGAATTACGGTGGCTGCTGGGCTGGCTATACGAAAACCAGGAAGCGTCGGCAGATTCCAGCCTGATCAATATCGAACTGCCCGCCTTCCTGACGGCGTCCCCAGAGACGGACGCCCACCAACTTGCCCGTCTGATGCTTGCTCACCAGTTGAATGCTGCATTGATTATCAATCCCGATGGCCGCCCAAAGGGCATTGTGACCAGCACCGATTACCTGAGGCTTTACGCCGATGCTGGCCGCCATGAGGGCGAGGTCTGATCAGGGGCCGGCGGGTTCGTTCAGCGGCTTACCCTCTGGGTTGAACAGGTTCAGTGTCCAGACCGTGCCTCCGGTCACATCCCGTTTGATAAGAGCGGTGATTTCGTCATTCCGATAGTTCGTTAAAGCCTCAACGATGCCGATGCCCGGGTCAGCAATGGCTATCTGCCGGTTCCATTGCTGGGAGGGTTCGATAATCGGCGTTTTGTCGCTGACGTCATCATTGTCGGCATCGTCGTCTTCATCTTCCTCGAATCGGGGCTGCCGGTTTCGACGGAACAGCGCCGGGTCCTTCAGCGTATTGGTCTGAACCGCCGGATCGTCAGTCAACACGCCATCCGTGGAGCCAGCGGCAACCAGGTCATCATTGAAGATCATGGCAGTTCGCAGTGTCTCGGTGGAAACGTCCTCTTCATCATTTGCCAGGTAGGTTTCCATCGCGGAACCAGCGGGCGTATAACCTAAAAGAAACCCGGCCTCGCTCTCCGTTGCGGTCCGGCGAAGCACTTTGACGCCCGCCTCCGTCACTACCCGGTAATTGTTGTTGCCGTTGCCAATAAGCCAGACAGTTCCTGCAGCGAAGAAGCCGTCCACCAGGCTTTCGTCAGCGTCGGTTCCCACCTGCTGCACATCGATTTCCTCACCGATGACCTGAAGGGTATAGAAGAATCCGTCTTTGCCACCAAACTGTGACTCACCTCCAACGGATCCGGACGAGTCACCAATCACTATGGGGATGGTATTCTGGATGCCACCGCCAACCACGCGCTCGTCATGGCTGACAGATTCAACCTGGCGCGCCCAGGCCAGTTCCGGTACCAAAAGCGGACCGTCCGGTTCGGTATCAATTCGCTGAACAAAGCTGGCAAGGCGGCCGCCAGGGGTATCTTCGGTGTCGAAAACGCCGCGGGTCACCCCGGTGACCAGAACCTCTCCCGAAGTTGATGTAATGCCGACCCAACGCGGAAAGTCATCTTCATCCGTGCCATTGACGAACTGCCAGTCCCGGGCGTAGTCCGCCGGTGCCAGGGCGCTGTCGTAGAACCAGCGCTGGGTCACTATATTGACGTTACCCGGTGTTGGGTTTCCGGCGTCATCCTCTTCCACCCCGAAAGACACTGCGAACTCGTAACGCAGCACGTCCTCGTCGCCGGATTCCACGTCCCGGGCAGCAAAAGCAATGACTGGCGGCGCGTCCAGGCTGACTGCCCGCGGGTACAGGCTTTTTTCGGATACCTGACTCCCCTTCTGGTCAATGACCCGCACCATCGGTCTGTTGTCGTCCGCCGAATCATAGCCGGCAATAAAAACCCGCCCGTTCTGGCCCATGGTCATGTCTGTGGGCACAAATCCACTTTCGGAACCGACCTCGGGCAAAATGGCCAGTTCATTGATGCTTACACGCAGTTCGTCATCCCGCTTCGATGCAGCGTAGTTGCTTCTGCCGGACTGATAGTTCGAATCCAGGCCCAGCAGCACGAACCGGTCGTTATCCGCAGGGTTGTTATAGGAACTGGCCGGGCTGGTGCTGACCCGGAAAGCTACCTCGTCGGTTCCAACAGGGAAAGTGATCAGGTCGGCATTGACCCAGTCTCCGGCGCCAGGGGTGGTTTCCAGCTGGAGCTCAAAATCCGTTCCCTGTATGGCATCGGACCCATCCTGTGGCCCGATCTTCGCGAAATAGACCTCTTCTTCCCGGTCGCCCTCAAGCTTTGCCACATATTCAGTCTGGGCACCCAGATTGACTACATCGCGCTTGCCACCGAGTCTGGTCTGTAGGCTGACCGTGGGCTCATCATCCTCAATCCGCAACGGTTCACTGACCCCGGTATTGGATGATCCAAGGCCTGCAATGCCAGAACGGACTTCGGTTAATGCAAAGCTGAACGCTTCAAGCTTTTCCGGTTCAAGATCATCAATCACTTCCAGACGCACATAACACTCGGTAATCCCCGGCTCAAGAGTCAGGACGCCTCTGGTAAGATTGCCGTCTTCATCCGACTGGTATTGTACATAGTCCGGTGTTGGCAGAACGCCGCCACTCCCGCTGCCAAGTCCGACAATGTCCCGCCCAATAATGGCTTCGTCGGAGTTTGCCAGGCCGGTATCACAACGCTGGTGATCAGGTGTAAATCCCTGGTCGCACCGGTTCGGATTGAAACCGGAACGCAGCTCAAAAGAAACGCGGATTCGGGTTACGGAAGGCTGGTCAAGATTCACCTGCACAAGAATCGGACGGGTGGTGGAGGTTTTCTCTTCACTACCGGTCACATTACCCGACTCATCGTAAAGGTTGATCGAGTAGGTATGCTCGCCCATGGGCTCGGTGACGGGTTTGGCACACTGGAAATCGGGAATCTCGTCGTCCTCGCCCTGACCGCTTTCCGGATTTTCTTCCGGCTCGGGAGCGGATTCCGAGTAATCACGGCTGACAACACTCAACTGGTTTTCCTGCACATCAATGCTGAAAGGCTGTGCGCCAGCAGTCGCTTGGTCATTACCGACGAGATTGATTCTGCTGGTCACGCCAAGATCTGCCCGGCCGCGCTGTCCGCCGGTGATGCCGGGCACACCGCGCATGATAATACCCTGGCGCGCATTGTTGGTGATGTCTTCCAGGGCGAGCCAGGACGGGGCGTTCGTCAGGGAATAGTTGAGGATGTCGTCCTCGTCCACGGCGCCAAAGTTATAGGAATATTCAACCCCAAGATAGGCATCTTCCGGTGGAACACCCAGTATGACGGGGTCTTCGGAGTCCCTCTCCGTTTTGCAACCCGCGACAACCAGCGCCAGCATGGCACAGGTCGCCAGACGCATCATGGAACCCTGGGCAGGAATAAGAATCCGGAAAAAGGAATCGGCGCGCATAAAAAGTCCGTTTCAGAGCTTTGTTTTTATGGGTGCTTTACACACCGTTACAGAACGGACTTATGGTAATCAATTTAGTCGGGCCGGGATCTGCGCGAGTTCTCAGATTCAGCCCACGAGCGTCCAGTGGCCCTTCAGGGCAGGTCGTGGCGGGACAAAAAGTCGATAAACGCTGAATCATCCAGCACCTGCACACCGAGCTTTTCGGCTTTGGCAAGCTTGGACCCGGCGGCCTCTCCGGCGACAACACAGGATGTCTTGGCCGAGACACTGCCGGCCACTTTTGCGCCCAGGCTTTCCAGGCAGGCCTTTGCTTCATCACGAGTCATGGTGGACAGGGTTCCTGTCAGTACCCAGGTTTCGCCGCTAAGGGGTTTTTCACCGGCGGTGATTTCCTCTTCCTGCCATTGGACACCGGCTTTGCGAAGCGCATCGAGTGTATCGATATTGTGCTTCTGATCGAAAAAGCTGCGGATATGGCCGGCGACCACAGGGCCAACGTCCGGAACAGCCTGAAGCGATTCCTCATCAGCGCGGCTGATCGCTTCCAGCGTGCCAAAATGGCTGGCAATCGCCTTGGCGGTCGCTTCACCGACTTCCCGGATACCCAGAGCGTAAAGAAACTTCCAGAGCACCGGCTTTCTGGACTGGTCAATGGCATTGATCAGGTTGTTGGCGGACTTGTCCCCCATCCGCTCTAACCCCGTCAGATCGGATTTCTTCAGCAGATACAGGTCTGCAACGGTATTAACCAGTTCCCGGTCAACCAGGATATCAATCCACTTGTCACCCAGCCCCTCGATATCCAGCGCCTTGCGGGACGCATAATGCCTGATAGCTTCCTTGCGTTGGGCGGGGCAGAAAAGGCCGCCGGAGCAACGGGCGACAACTTCGCCCTCGATCTGCACAATGTCCGAACCACAGACCGGGCATGTCGGCGGCAGACTGACCACGGACGCGTTTTCCGGTCGCCGCTCCGGCAATACCTTCACGACCTGGGGGATCACGTCCCCCGCCCGGCGAACAAATACCGTGTCGCCAATGTGGGCGTCCAGCCGGCGTATTTCGTCCATGTTGTGCAGTGTTGCGTTGCTGACCGTCACGCCACCGACAAACACCGGTTTCAGCCGGGCAACCGGGGTGATGGCCCCAGTGCGCCCCACCTGAAACTCCACATCCTCGATGACCGTGAGTTCTTCCTGGGCCGGAAATTTCTGGGCGATCGCCCAGCGCGGTGCTCTGGACACAAAGCCCAGCTTCTGTTGCAGCGCCAGACTGTTGACCTTGAATACAATACCGTCGATTTCGTAAGCCAGCTCGTTTCGTTTATCCAGCAGGCTTCGATAGGCTTCAAGACACTCATCGACACCGATCACCAGCCGCATTTCCGGGTTGGTGCGAAAGCCCCAGGTCTTTACCCACTGCAGGCTGTCCCAGTGGGTGGACGGCATCTCGCTCTCATCCTCAAGCGCCACGCTGTAGGCGCACACTTCCAGCGGTCGACGGGCGGTTACCGTTGGTTTCTTCTGCCTAAGGCTGCCGGCGGCCGCATTGCGCGGGTTCACAAAGGTCTTCTCGCCTTTCTGCCCCAGAACGCGGTTCAATTCCTCGAAGCCGGCTTTCGGCATATAAACCTCGCCGCGAACCTCAACCAGGGCTGGAATGGAATCGCCGCGAAGCTTCAGTGGGACCGACGGAATGGTGCGGATATTTTCAGTTATATCCTCTCCGGTGTAGCCGTCACCCCTGGTTGCTGCGCGAGTCAAAACGCCATTCTCGTAATGCAGGCTAACGGCAAGGCCATCAAGCTTGGGTTCGCCCACGTATTCGATGTCGTCGTCTGTTTTGAGGCGGTCTCTTACACGGCGATCAAACTCTTTAAGTTCGTCATCGGAGAAAGCGTTGTCCAGCGACAACATGGGAATGCGATGGGTTACTGACTCAAAAGACGTTTCCACGGAACTGCCCACCCGGTGGGTCGGTGAGTCAGCGGTGCGAAGGGATGGATACCGGTGTTCCAGTGATTGAAGCTCACGAAACAGTCGGTCGTACTCGGCATCCGGAATCGCTGGATTATCAAGCACATAGTACTGATAGTTGTGTTCGGTCAGCTGCTGGCGCAGCTCCTCGGCTCGCTGGGAAGCGTCTTTATCAGGTTGGTCTGTCATTGTCCCGGGGATCGTTTCTTACGCTCGAATTCGCGAATACGTTGACGGCAGTGCTCTATGGTTTGTGGCGTCATCACGCTCCGACGCTCGTCTTTAAGCTCACCGCCAAGATTCCGCACCACGCACTGGGCGGTTTCCAGCATGAATTCGAAAGCCTGAAGGGAATTGGACGGCCCCGGCATACTCATGAAAAAGCTGATTCCCGGCGTGGAGAGTGTCGGTATGTCCTCTGGCCGGAAAGTGCCGGGTTCGACAGCACTCGCCACACTGAACTGGACCGGGCTATGAGTGTCTGCCTGCTCGTGGCGATGGTAGATGTCCAGATCACCATGTTGCAGGCCACAGGCTTCAAACAGATCCCTGAGCTTTTCGCCACTGAAATTCTCACCGGTTTTGGCAAGTACGTTGATAACCACAACTTCCCGCGCTTCCGGGCGATTGGCACCGGCCAGCGGCTGATCCGAGGCCTTACTGGCCTGCTTGCGCCTTGCGGTATCTTCTTCCACCTCGGTAGTCACGGTCGGTGGCTCCGCCTTCTCAGCAGGCTTTGTAGCCCAGCCGGCCTCGATTTCGAGGTCTGTATCGTCGTCGGTGGCGGAAAAGCTTTCCTCATACCCGTTCGCTGACTCTGACTCTGTTTCCGGCTGACTCTGAGGCTCAGAGTCAGGCTCGGGTTCAGGCGTCGGTCTGGTGTCTTTTACCGGGCGGGTCGGTTTGGGGGTCGGGTTACCGAAACGGGGTTTTTGAGGCTTTACGTAGCCACGATCTTCAAGGGTGTCCCTGGAGATGGTTCGGGCGCCGCCGTTGGGCAGCTCCGGATTAAATTCATCATCCAGCGGTGATTCATCCAGGTCGTCGGCGCCCATCCCGGACGAGATAGCCACAGATTCCTTGCGCGCCCGACGCATACGCCGGATGCCATCTATAACAACCCCGATGACCACGAGGGAGCCAATGGCGATTAACCATTCCCTTAGAGACATAGTCTTACTGTCCTGTTTGCGATATCGACAACGCTGTTACTCTATGAAAAGGCTCAGTTGAATACAACGCTTACCGGGCCGAGATGGCCGTTTTGTCATCTGTAATCAGGCGATGGCGAAGCCATTATCGAATCAGGCTTCCGCCAGGGCCGCCGCCTCGTCCACATCAACAGACACCAGACGCGAACACCCGGGCTCGTGCATGGTTACCCCCATCAATTGATCCGCCATTTCCATGGCAATTTTGTTGTGGGTAATGAAGATGAACTGCACCTGTTTGGACATTTCTTTAACCATATTGGCATAACGGCCCACGTTGGCGTCGTCCAGGGGCGCATCTACCTCGTCCAGCATACAGAAAGGCGCCGGATTGAGCTGGAAAATCGAGAAAACCAGGGCAATGGCAGTCAACGCCTTTTCGCCACCGGATAGCAGATGAATGGTGCTGTTTTTCTTGCCAGGCGGTCGAGCCATGATCGCCACGCCGGTCTCCAGCAGATCTTCCCCGGTCAGCTCGAGGTAGGCATTGCCACCCCCGAAAACCTTTGGAAACAGCGCCTGTAGGCCGCCGTTTACCTTGTCGAAGGTCTCCTTGAATCGCTGACGGGTTTCCCGATCTATTTTGCGGATGGCGGTGTCCAGGGTTTCCAGTGCTTCCATCAGGTCCTCGTTCTGGCTGTCGAGGTACTGTTTCCGCTCGCTCTGAACCTGATACTCCTCAATGGCCGCCAGGTTGATGGCGCCCAGGCGCTGAATCCGCGCGCCGATCTTCTCCAGCTCTTCCGACCAGCTTTGCTCCGAGGCATCCTCCGGCAGGGAGTCGATCACATCCCGCAGCTGCACGTCCAACTCGTTGAGCTGCTCCAGATGCTGGGTCGCCCGAATCTCCGTGGCCTGGGATTCCATCTTCACTTTCTCGAGACGGGCACGCACGTCCTGGATCAAATGCTCCACGCGGCTGCGGCCCTGTTCCCGCTCCCGCACTTCCCGGTCAATATCTTCCAGGGCGTCCCTGGCCACTGACAGCTTCTGCTCTTCGGCAAGACGGCGGTCCAGTAGTCCTTCAAGCTGCATTTGCAGGTCTTCGATGGGCTCCTCGGCGGTTTCCCGGCTTTCCCGCAGGAAGTCCAGCCTTTCCTCCAGCCGCTCCTTCTGTAACTGCATCCGGTCCAGGGTCTGCTTCAGGCCATCACGCTGGCTGTGTAATGATTGCAACTGGAGCTGTAACTGGTGGGCTCGATCACGATCATGGCGGGCTTCCTGCCGCAGTCGGTCCAGGGTTTCCCGCAGGCTGTCACGGCGCTCCAGCAGTTGTTCTTTCTCTTCATCGCTGGTCTCGGTCTGCGCCAGGGCCTGCTGCCACTCTTCCCTCGCTTCCAGCAGTTGCTCCTGTTGTTCTTCCAGTTGCAGGGCCAAATCGCTCATGTCTTCGCCAATGCGCTGCAACCGGTCTTCAATCTGTTCGGCTCGTGCCCGTATCCCACTGATTCGGGACGACAGCGAGGAAAGTTCCCGGTCGATATCCGCCTGGTCCGCCTGGGCCGTTTCCCGGGCAGCCTCTGCTTTTTCGGCCTTTTCCTGGATCTGTTCAAGCTTAGCTTCGGCCGATTCCAGGCGGGCCTCGGCTTCCTCAAGCTGTTCGGTCAGTTCCGTGACCTTTTTCTGACGCTCAATCACGCCCACATGAGATGACTCGGAGTCCGGCATCAGTATCCAGTCTCTCGACAACCAGGCGCCATCGCGGGTAATGATGCTTTGGCCAGGCTCCAATGATTTGCGGCGTCCAAGCGCATCGTCGAGGGTTTCAGCGGTGTCCACCAGCGCCAGCACAGACGTAAGGCCGCCGGCGCCTCTCACCTTCGCGGCGAGGCCGCTGTCGCCTGTGGCCGAAGAATTTTCCTGCTCACTGACGATGGCCAACCCCCGTGGCGCCTCGGAAAGCGCGCCCTGAAACTGGTCGAAACCGGGCACGCTCATGCCCTGACTGAACCGGCCGATGACCTGTTCGACGGCATATTCCCAGCCATTGTCGATCTGAAGTCGTTTGGCCAGACGGTCCGTGTCATTGAGATTTTGACCGGATAACCAGGTTTTCAGGGATTCGTTCTCGCCTCCAAGCTGTTCATCAAGCAAGCCCTGCTGTGAGTCAAGGCTCGCCCGCAAATTCTGAACCGCCTGTCGCGCTTCAGTAGCCCCATTCTCCGCTTCCCGTTGCTGGTAGCGAGCATCCTGAAGATCGTCCTGCAAACCGGTAATGCGTTCGGCAACCTCCTCACGACGAAGCATCAGTGTTTCCTGCTGCTCCAGCATGTCATCCAGTTCGTCGCGATCGATCTGTCCATCGAGCAGCGCCCGTTCATCTCCCATGCGCTGCTGACGGTTACGAAGCTGCTCTATCGCCGCCTCCAGCGATTGAATGCGGGACTGGGAGAGCTCTGCCTGACGCCTGGAATCCGACGCCCGGGCGCTGAAATCTTCCCACTGGTGCTGCCATTCGCTCATGGCTTCTTCCGCCTGCTGCAGCTTTTCTCCGGAATTCTCAGACGTAAGACTCAGGGACTCCTGCTCCGGCTCCAGCTCATCCAGTTCTTCCTGGATGGACGTCAGTTTCTGCTCGTCCTGCTCAAGCTCCCGGGCCAGTTCACGCTGGTTCGCCATGGCCTGGTCAAGTTCTGCCGCAGTCTGCCGGCTGCGTTCCTTCTGGTGTTCCAGGCTCTGTTCAATCCGCGCGATGTCGGCACCGGCTTCATAGTATTTCGCCTGTGCCCGATTGAAGTGTTCGTTGCGCTCCTGGTGGCCTTCCCGCAGTGACTCAAGAGATGTTTCCAGACTTACACGCTCGGTCAGGTGTTTTTCCAGTTCCAGTTCGGTATCGCGAATGCGGGTACGGGAGCTTTGTAGCTCCTGGTCCAGGGATTGCCAGCGCAGGACCGTCAGTTCGGCTTTCTTCCGTCGTTCTTCCTGCTTGTAAGCCTTGTATTTCTCGGCGGCCTCGGCCTGGCGCTCAAGGTGCTGAAGCTGGCGGCCCAGCTCATCCCGCAAGTCGGTCAGACGTTCCAGGTTTTCCTGGGTGCGGCGGATCCGGCTTTCCGTTTCCTTGCGGCGCTCCTTATACTTGGATATACCCGCAGCTTCCTCGATATACACTCGCAACTCTTCCGGCTTGGCTTCGATCAGGCGAGAGATCATGCCCTGCTCGATGATAGCGTAGCTGCGGGGGCCCAGACCGGTGCCCAGGAAAAGATCGGTGATGTCCCGGCGACGACATTTTGACCCATTGAGGAAGTATTCGGACTGCCCTTCCCTGGACACCCGCCGACGCACGGATATCTCGTTGAAACGGACAAATTCACCGGGTGCCGAGCCATCACTGTTGTCGAACACCAGTTCAATGGAGGCCTGGCTGACCGGTTTGCGGGCGCTGGAACCGTTAAAGATGACGTCGGTCATGGATTCGCCGCGCAGATACTTGGCGGAGCTTTCCCCCATGACCCAGCGAACCGCGTCGATAATGTTCGATTTACCGCAGCCATTGGGTCCAACGACCGACGTCATATTGGTAGGGAAAGGCACTGTGGTGGGATCAACAAATGATTTGAACCCGGCAAGTTTGATGGACTTGAGTCTCATGTCAGGCGTTCACCCCTGTCTGGAGAATGCTGAGTACCTGATGGCGCTGATGTTCGCCGAATTCGCGGATCACTTGCTCAAGCCTTTCCGGGTCATCGGCCGTTGCGGCGTCCGCAAGTTGCCTGAAAAACCGGGCCGTTGCTTCCAGTTCGTCACGGAAGTTCTCCAGAGCAACAAAATAGGTGCGGCTGATTGCCGGCTTGAAGTTCTCAAGGGTTTCCTCGAGAAACGGATTTTCGACCAGATCATAGGCATATCGCATCACCCCGAAACCCGACTCAATCACTTTCTCCGCCGCGTCACTGTCGGAGGAATTCAGCGCATCGATAACCGCCTGTAATTCCCTGACCTGCCCCATTACACCAGTCAACTCCTTGCCAGACCAGCGTTCGAGCACTTTGCGGCCAAGCATGCACAGCAGGTTGATATAAATATCATAAAGGCTATTAACCAGTTCCGGTGTCAGCCGGGAAACTACTGCGCCGCGGCGCGGAAAGATTTCCACCAGATGCCTGCGCTGCAGAACCAACAGGGCCTCACGTACCGATCCGCGGCTTACGTTCAGTTCTCCGGCCACCCTCAGCTCCTGGATCCTGGAACCTGGCGGCAGATCGCCGGTTACGATCCGCTGGCCAAGGTGCTGGGCAATCTGTTCCGACAGACTTTCGGGGGCCTGAAACCTCATAGCTGCGAATTATCCCTTTCCATGGACGCCTGAACGTAAAACACGGGAGTTTATCACAGGCACCGTCGAGCCCAATCCTTTTACCGGGAATTTCCGGTGCCACCTAACAGCGGAACGAATTTGCCAGATTTTTGGCAGTGGCTGTTCCAGCCCGGTCGATATCATTCAAGTAGTCTCTGGAAGTCCGGTTCAGAACATTGTTTTAAAACAGGTTTTAAATATTGGCAAGGCCTGTGCTTCGTGTACTGAAAATACTGACCAGGCCGAGAACCGTGAAGCAGATTCCGACCATTCCAAGATCCGCCCAGAATACCCACAAGCTCGCGACGCTGCTGCAAACGCACAAGCACTGGAGCGAATCTCCGGACGTGCTGACTCGCCTGACCCGCAGGCTTTCAACGACCCTGAGTCTTGAGATTCAGATGGGCGTGCTCGCGGAAGAAATGGCTTCGGTGATTCCCTTTGACTGCATGACCTACCGCCACAACATTGCATCGCGGGATTTTGTCTACGCCACAGGCATGGGCGGGCCACACCGCTGTGACTACCGGCTGAATCTTGAAGGTCAGTTCTACGGTTCCCTGACGTTCAGCCGCAAGAAGCGCTTCACCGAGAAAGAGCTTGAAGGTATCGAACTGATTCTCAGCGCCGCTATCTGCCCGATTCGCAATGCCTGCATGTACATCACCGTTGAGCAGGCTGCGTTAACCGATTCGCTGACTGGGGTCCCCAACAAACGGGCCATGGACGATGCTTTGGAAAGAGCCACCTCTCTCGGGAACCGGCACGGCCAGGAACATTCGCTGATTCTTTGTGACCTGGACAGATTCAAAGCCATCAACGACCAACACGGACATGTTGTCGGCGACCATGTGCTGCAGCTTGCCGCCAAGGAACTGCAAAAAGCGATCCGCACGTCGGACGAGGTATACCGGTTTGGTGGTGAGGAGTTTGCCATTCTGCTGCCCCAGACCAATGAGAGTGACTCCAGGGCAGTCGCGGACAGAATCCGCCATTTCATGAGCACCATTGTGGTTAACTGTGGCGAATCGAATATCCACGTGACCACCAGTTGCGGTGTTGCGATGCGGCTTCAGGATGAGGACGCAGGCCAATGGCTGGCGCGGGCTGACGAAGCGCTATACCGCGCCAAGGCCGGCGGGCGCAATTGCACCCGCGTGTCTGCGGCCATTGCCAGCAACTGAACCCGGTTGGCTATCCCCGCCGGGTCGTTGGAGTGCCCTTCCTTCCTGACTTCGGTTCCTCATTCGAGGATCCGGTTACCTGCCAACGCGGTGTCCCCGGCTTACGCCTTGCAGGTCCGCCCTGCTTTCGACGTTTGCGATCATCCGCTTTCTGTTCTGACGGCGTCTTTGATGGGATATCCACCGGTGCAAGGTCGACCGACCGGCTGAGTGCGTCAACCGCTTTCTGGTCCAGTTCTTCCCATTTTCCCATGGTCAGCCTGCTCGGCAGGAAAACCGACCCGTAGCGCACCCGCTTGAGACGGCTCACCCTCACGCCCTGGGATTCCCAAAGACGTCTGACTTCCCTGTTGCGGCCTTCCATCAGGGTGACGTGAAACCACTGATTGATGCCTTTGCCACCGGCCTCGGAAATGTCGGTAAAACGGGCAATGCCATCCTCCAGCAAAACCCCTTCGGACAGCCGCTTGATCATGGCATCGTCAACTTCCCCGAAGACCCGCACCGCGTACTCCCGATCGACCTGGCGCGAGGGGTGCATCAGGCGATTGGCAAGCTCCCCGTCGGTGGTGAACAGAACCAGCCCGGTAGTGTTGATATCAAGTCGCCCGATCGCGATCCAGCGGTGATCCGGCAACCTTGGCAGCCGATCGAAGACCGTCGGCCGACCTTCGGGATCACGACGGGTGGTCACCTCGCCTTCCGGCTTGTTATAGATCAGTACCCGCCGAAGCACTTCGGCACCGGCCGCAATATCCAGGCGCTTTCCGTCCAGCTCGATCCGATCCCGGATGGAGGCCTTCTGCCCGGGAGTGACGGGCTCGCCATTGATCTGCAACCGTCCGGCTTCGATCCAGCTCTCCACTTCACGCCGGGAGCCGACGCCGGCCCGGGCCAGAAGCTTCTGGATGCGCTCGGGCTCGTCAGAGCTTGCGGTTTTTGACGCGTTTGATTCCGGTTTTCCGGGGCGATCAGCCGCCATGAATAAATCCTTTAGAATGCCGAAGTGGCAATGTCAGTGAAGTGTTTGGTTGGACTCGGAGCCCGGATCTTCGGTGGGCTCCCGGCTCTCGTCTGAGTTCGAGCCTGCATCGAACTCAATTTCAGCCTGCATGTTCTTTTCGATCTCCCGGCCGATCTCTTCCAGATCGCGGATCTCTGACAGCGGTGGCAGCTGGTCCAGGCCCTGGAGGTTAAAGTAATCCAGAAACTGACGTGTGGTGGCATACATGGCGGGACGACCGGGCACATCCCGATGTCCGACCACTCTTACCCACTCCCGCTCCTGCAGGGTGCGAATGATGTTGCTGCTGACGGTCACGCCACGAACATCCTCGATTTCGCTTCGGGTTATAGGCTGACGATAGGCAATCAGGGCCAGGGTTTCCAGCAGCGCCCGGGAATAGCGCTGGGGTTTTTCCTCGAACAGTCGACCGACCCAGGGCGCGAAGGCCTCGCGCACCTGCAACCGGTAGCCGCTGGCCACCTTTTTCAGCTCGAACCCGCGCCCCTCGCAGGCACTGTCCAGCAAAACCATTACGTGCTCCATGACCTGACGCGCGGGGCGTTCATGCTCGTCAAACAGATCCCGCAGCTGATCCAGGGACATGGGTCGGCCCGCAGCCAGCAACGCCGCTTCTGTGATGGCCTGTATTTTCCGGAGATTCTCTTCGTTCATAGGCTCTAAAAATCCAGCTGATGGCTCCTGGTTTAACGTGCGGCTCTCGCCCGGACATGAATCGGACCGAGTACTTCCGCCTGAACCACTTCAATGAGCTGTTCTTTCACCAGTTCAAGTGTCGCAAGAAAGCTGACAACGACGCCGAGTTTGCCTTCCTCGGCGGTGAACAGGCTTTCGAAGGTCACGAACTGGTCGTCATTCAACATTGCAAGGATCGCGGACATTCGCTCCCTTGTGGACAGCCGCTCCCGTTCTACATGGTGACTGGTAAACAGATCCGCCCGGGCCAGAACACCCCGTAACGCCAAAAGCATTTCCCGTAAATCCACATCCGGATGGGTCTGGCTTGATGGGAGTTGGGGCAGAGCAGCCGACGCGGCAAAGGAATCACGTTCCAGCCTAGGCAACTGATCAATATCCTCGGCTGCCTGTTTGAACCGCTCATACTGCTGCAGGCGTCTTATCAGCTCGGCACGGGGATCGATTTCTTCCTCGTCTTCGGATTCCTGGCGCGGCAACAGCATGCGGGATTTGATCTCCGCCAGGGTCGCCGCCATCACCAGATACTCGGCGGCGAGTTCAAAGCGCATGGCTTCAACCGCGCCGATGTAGTCCATGTACTGCCGGGTAATCTCGCTGACATCGATGTCCAGGATGTCCATGTTCTGCCGGCGAATCAGATAGAGGAGCAAATCCAGGGGGCCTTCGAACGCCTCCAGAAAAACCGCAAGGGCATCGGGCGGTATGTACAGATCATTGGGAAAATCCACCACAGGCTTGCCTGAGACGCGTGCACGTGGCGATTTGTCTTCCGCCGCAGCAACCGGCTCTTCGAAGGGCGGGCTTCCTGTGGTCTCTTCTGTCATGAAATCTCCCGGGGCAAATGTCCCTTAACTCCGTCTAGCGGTAGTTCAGGCCCATGGCAGCCCTGACTTCATCGAGCGTATCCCGGGCGGCATCCCGGGCATGCTCATTGCCTTCTTCAATAATCGCCCGTACAAGATCCGGGTTGTTTTCGTATTCTGCGGCCCGTTCGTGCAGTGGTTTCTGCTCTTCCACGATGGCATCAATCAGAGGCTTCTTGCAGTCAAGACAGCCAATGCCTGCCGAACGGCAGCCGGTCTGAACCCACTCCTGCGTCTTATCGTCGGAGTACACTTTATGTAGACCCCAGACCGGACACTTCTCCGGCTCGCCCGGATCGCTCCGGCGAACCCGTTGGGGGTCGGTCTGCATGGTACGGATCTTTTTGGCAACGCTGTCCGGGTCCTCGCGCAGACCTATGTAATTATTGTAGGACTTGGACATTTTCTGTCCGTCCAGGCCGGGCATTTTCGATTCCGGCGTCAGCAGCGGCTGAGGCTCGGGAAGAATGACTTTGCCGCCGCCTTCAATATACCCGTACAACCGCTCACGATCGCCCAGGGAGATGTTCTGTTGTTCTTTCAGCAGCGCGCGGGCAGTCTCCAGCGCGTCCATGTCGCCCTCTTCCTGATACCGCTTTTTCAGATTGCGATAGAGCTTCGCGTTCTTCTTGCCCATCTTGACGATGGCGCCTTCCGCCTGCTCTTCAAAGCCCGGCTCCCGACCGTAAATGTGGTTAAAGCGGCGGGCAATCTCCCGGGTAATTTCCACGTGGGATACCTGGTCAGCGCCCACCGGCACGCGCCCTGCCCGGTACGTCAGGATATCGGCGCTCTGCAGCAACGGGTACCCCAGAAAGCCGTAGGTGGCCAGATCTTTCTCGCGCAGTTTTTCCTGCTGATCCTTGTAGGTGGGGATCCGCTCGAGCCAGCCCAGAGGAGTAATCATCGACAGCAGCAGGTGCAATTCCGCGTGTTCAGGCACCTTGGACTGGATAAACATGGTGGATGAACCGGGATTGACACCGGCAGCCAGCCAATCGATCACCATATCCCAAACGCTGTGTTCAATACCGCTGGGGTCGTCATAATTTGTGGTTAACGCATGCCAGTCGGCCACGAAAAAGAAACATTCGAATTCATGCTGAAGCTTGACCCAGTTTTTCAGGACACCGTGATAATGGCCAAGGTGCAACTTTCCGGTGGGACGCATTCCGGACAGTATCCGCTGCTGGGAATCTACAGAACTCAAAGCAAGAACTCCTTTTTATAGAGGTAATCCGCCTTCTTTTAGAGGCGGACGGGGCATTATAGTCTTATGAGGGTCCTGCGATAAACAAAAAGCCCCCGGAAGTCCGACAGGCAGACCCGGGGGCTTCATGTAAACTGACCGGTTTACCAGCCAGTGACTTCCTTCAGTGCTTTACCGATCTCGGCCAGGCTACGGACGGTTTTGACGCCGGCATCGTTCAGTGCCGCGAATTTCTCATCCGCCGTGCCCTTGCCACCGGAAATAATGGCGCCAGCATGGCCCATACGCTTGCCAGGAGGTGCGGTTACACCGGCAATATAGGCAACCACAGGCTTGGTGACGTTCGCCTTGATAAAGGCAGCAGCCTCCTCTTCAGCGGTGCCACCAATTTCACCGATCATCACGATCGCTTCGGTTTGCGGATCGTCCTGCAGCAGTTGCAGGATGTCGATGAAGTTTGAGCCCGGAATCGGGTCGCCACCAATGCCCACACAGGTCGACTGGCCGTAACCGAAGTCGGTGGTCTGCTTGACCGCTTCATAGGTCAGGGTACCGGAGCGGGACACGATGCCCACTTTGCCAGGCTGGTGGATGTGGCCAGGCATGATACCGATCTTGCTCTGATCCGGAGTGATCACACCCGGGCAGTTCGGCCCGATCATGCGAACACCTTTACGGTCCACATATTCCTTGGCGTAAAGCATGTCGATGGTAGGGATCCCCTCGGTAATGCAGACGATCAGCTCGATACCTGCATCAGCGGCCTCAATGATGGCATCTTTACAGAAAGGGGCCGGAACGTAGATAACCGTGGCTTCAGCACCGGTTTTCTCCACCGCTTCACGCACGGTATTGAATACCGGCAGGCCCAGATGCTCGGTACCGCCCTTGCCGGGGCTAACGCCACCGACCATCTTGGTGCCGTACTCAATGGCCTGCTCTGAATGGAAGGTACCCTGTGCGCCGGTAAAGCCCTGACAGATAACCTTGGTGTCTTTGTTAATCAGGATGCTCATTATTTACCCCCTGCGGCTTTAACGACTTGCTCTGCCGCATTCGACAGACTGGTAGCGGCAATGATGTTCAGGCCGCTGTCGGCGAGTACCTGGGTACCCTTCTCAGCGTTGTTGCCTTCAAGGCGAACCACAACAGGAACCTTCACGCCCACTTCCTTCACCGCACCGATGATGCCTTCGGCAATCATGTCGCAGCGCACGATGCCACCGAAAATGTTCACCAGAACCGCCTTAACGTTCGAGTCGGACAGGATGATCTTGAACGCTTCGGAAACGCGTTCTTTGGTCGCGCCGCCGCCAACGTCCAGGAAGTTGGCAGGCTGGCCGCCGGAGAGCTTGATAATGTCCATGGTACCCATGGCCAGCCCAGCACCGTTCACCATGCACCCGATATTGCCTTCAAGCGACACGTAGTTAAGCTCCCACTTGGCCGCCTCGGCCTCACGGGAATCTTCCTGTGACGGGTCGTGCATCTCATGGACTTTTTTCTGGCGGTATAGCGCATTGCCATCCACGCCAATCTTGGCGTCCAGGCAGTGCAGGTCACCAGCAGGTGTGATCACCAGTGGGTTGATTTCCAGCAGTGCCAGGTCGCGCTCTTCAAAAAGCTTGGCCAGGCCCAGGAAGATCTTGGTAAACTGACCGATCTGCTTGCCTTCAAGGCCCAGCTTGAAGGCCAGTTCCCGACCCTGGTAAGGCTGTGCACCTACCAGCGGGTCAATCTCGGCCCGGAGGATCTTTTCGGGCGTTTCTTCAGCCACCTTCTCGATCTCAACGCCGCCTTCGGTAGACGCCATGAAAACAATACGGCGGCTGCCACGGTCGACAACGGCACCCAGGTAGAGTTCCTGATCAATATCCGTGAGGGATTCAACCAGAATCTTGCTGACCGGCTGGCCGTGCTCGTCCGTCTGGTAGGTCACCAGGTTTTTGCCAAGCCACTGCTCGGCAAAGGCACGGATTTCGTCTTTGCTCTTGACCAGCTTTACACCGCCGGCTTTACCGCGGCCACCGGCGTGTACCTGAGCCTTCACAACCCAGGCATCACCCCCGATCTCGTCAGCGGCCGCAACCGCTTCCTTTGGCGTATCACAGGCGATGCCCTTGGATACCGGCAGGCCATATTCAGCGAATAGCTGTTTGCCCTGATATTCATGCAAATTCATAGTTTATGTCCCGCTATTTGGTGGAGGATAGCAGGGGGGCGCCGTCGTTGGCGCCCCCTGTTTTTCCGATTCGCGTTACTTCTTTTTGCGGCGGTTGGCGACGTGGATCGCCCCGTTGTCGACGGCCAGTGCCGCTTCATGGACGGACTCAGACAACGTTGGGTGCGCAAAGCAGGTCAACGCCAGATCTTCTGCGCTGGAGCCAAACTCCATTGCAATCACGCCCTGGGCCACAATTTCTGAGGCCTGTGGACCAACCACATGGAAGCCAAGGATCCGGTCTGTCTTTTCGTCTGCAATGATCTTGACCATGCCCGCCGCCGAGTTCGCGGCCATGGCGCGACCATTTGCTGCAAACGGGAACACACCGGTTTTGTAGGCTTCACCCTCGGACTTGAGCTCTTCCTCGGTCTTTCCGACCCAGGCAACTTCCGGGAAGGTGTAGATAACATTGGGGATGCAGTCATAGTTGACCTGGGGCTTGTGCCCGGCAATACGCTCTGCAACCATAACGCCTTCTTCGGACGCCTTGTGCGCCAGCATCGGCCCGCGAACCACGTCGCCAACTGCCCAGACGCCCGGCACTTCGGTCTTGCAGGTATCATCCACGTAGATGAAACCACGCTCATCCATCTGCACGCCGGAATCTTCGGCCAGCAGGTTGTCGGTATAGGGCCGGCGGCCAACACAGACAATCAGCTTGTCGAATTTCTGCTCATGCTTGCCCTTGGCATCTTCATAAGTCACGTTGACCAGCTTGCGCTTGACCTCAGCACTGGTAGCGCGGGCACCCAAGTGGATGTTGAGGCCTTTTTTCTGGAATTGCTTCAGCGTGTCCTTGGCTACCTGCTGGTCTACTGCCGGCAGGAAAGTGTCCAGCGCTTCCAGCATGGTCACTTCAGAGCCAAGGCGTGCCCAGACGCTACCCAACTCCAGACCAATTACACCGGCACCGATCACGCCAAGCCGTTTGGGCACTTCATCGAATTCCAGGGCGCCCTCGGAGTCAACAATGTATTCACCATCGAACGGCGCAGGTGGAATCTGGATCGGCTTGGAACCACTGGCCAGAATGACGTTATCGGCCTCGTAAGTGGTGGCCTTGCCATCCTTGTCGGTGACTTCGACCTTGCGGTTGGCCAGCAGCTTGCCATGACCATGGATTGAGGTAACGCCGTTGGCCTTGAACAGCCCTCCGATACCCCCGGTAAGCTGCTTCACGATCCCCATTTTGCGTTCCATCATCTTCCCAAGGTCGATTTTCACATCCTTGGCGATGATGCCCTGCATATCGAAATCGTGGCTGGCTTCCTCGAACTTGTGAGAAATCTCCAGCAGCGCCTTTGACGGAATACAGCCCACGTTCAGACAGGTGCCGCCCAGTACCTGGCTCTTACCGTCCTCAGACGTCCAGGATTCCACGCAGGCCGTTTTCAGCCCCAACTGTGCTGCCTTGATGGCAGCGACATAGCCACCGGGACCTGCACCAATGACAATGACGTCGTACTTATCAGACATAGTTAACCCTGTTTCCTGATTCGTTAAGTGAACGCTTAGACATCCAGCAGAATGCGGGCCGGGTCTTCAAGCATTTCCTTGATCGCTACGAGGAACTGCACCGCCTCTTTACCATCGATCATGCGGTGGTCGTAGGACAGCGCCAGATACATCATGGGCTGAATCTCGACCTTACCATTCACTGCCATCGGCCGTTCCTGGATCTTGTGCATGCCAAGAATCGCAGTCTGCGGCGGATTAAGGATCGGCGTCGAGATCAACGACCCGAAAATGCCGCCATTGGTGATGGTAAAAGTACCGCCGGTCATATCTTCAATGCCCAGCTTACCGTCTTTGGCCTTGGTGCCATATTCGACAATTTTCTTTTCGATATCCGCCAGTCCGAGGCCATCAACGTCGCGCACAACCGGCACAACCAGACCGCGCTCGGTGGACACGGCAACACCAATATCCTGGTAGCCATGGTAAACCATGTCGTTGCCGTCGATAGACGCGTTGACTGCCGGGAAGCGCTTCAGTGCCTCGGTGGCGGCCTTGGCAAAGAACGACATGAAGCCAAGCTTGATGCCATGACGCTTCTCGAAGCTCTCTTTGTATTGCTTGCGCAGCTCCATCACCGGGCCCATGTTGACCTCGTTGAAGGTTGTCAGCATGGCTGCCGTCTGCTGGGCATTGACCAGGCGCTTGGCAATGCTGGCGCGCAGGCGTGTCATGGGAACACGCTTTTCCGGGCGCTCACCCTGCTGCACGTTCACTTCAGGCATGTCGCCTGCTGGCGCCGCAGTAGTTGAACCACCACCTGAAGGCTTTCCAGTATCTACATGATTCTGAACGTCTTCTTTGGTCACTCGACCATCTTTGCCGGTGCCCTTGATGCTGTCAGGATTGACATTGTTTTCTTCGGCCAGCTTGCGGGCTGCAGGGCTGAGAATTGCCTCACCAGAAGATTTTGAGGCGGAATCATCAGCACTCTTGGCGGACTCTTTCTCTTCCGTCTCTTTCTTCTCACTACCCTTGTCAGCACTACCGGTCTCTTTTTCTGCCGGCTTGGACTCTCCGGCGGCGCCTTCTTTGAACTTGCCGATTACTTCGCCGCTTTCGACAGTATCGCCCTCGCCCTTGATTGCTTCTTCAATCACGCCATCGGCAGGGGCAACAACTTCCAGTACAACCTTGTCGGTCTCGATATCGACGATCAGCTCATCACGTGAACAGGCTTCGCCTGGCTGCTTGTGCCAGGTCGCAATGGTGCCTTCTGCGACCGACTCTGGAAATACGGGGGCTTTTATTTCAGTTGACATCTCGGATCCTTAGTTCGGTAGCTCGTCAGATTTCAAAAGCGTCGTTTACGAGTTTTTTCTGCTCTTCCACATGAACAGACATATGACCACAAGCAGGTGCCGCAGAGGCATCACGACCGGCATACTGCAGATAAAGCTTCGGGTTATGCCGGTAGAGTGCATTGCGCATATGGTGCTGACTACAGTACCAGGCACCCTGGTTCATGGGCTCTTCCTGACACCATGCTACATGCTTGAGCTTCGTGTACTGGCTGAGCAGCTCATCCAGATCCTCACCGGGGAACGGATACAGTTGCTCGATGCGCAAAATGGCGACATCGTCACGCTCATCATTCTTCTTGCGTTCGAGAAGGTCAAAATACACCTTACCGCTGCAAAGAATCAGTCGGGTGACTTTTTTCGGGTCTGACGGCTCTTTTTCCGGCAGTACCGTCTTGAAGGTGCCCGACGTCAGATCCTCAAGATCAGAGGTCGCTTCCTTGTGTCGCAGCAGACTCTTCGGCGTAATAGCCACCAGCGGCTTGCGCAGCGGGCGCTTGACCTGGCGACGCAGCATATGAAAAACCTGAGATGGCGTAGTCGGCACGCAAACCTGGATATTATGCTGTGCTGAAAGCTGCAGGAAGCGCTCAAGCCTCGCAGAGCTATGCTCTGGCCCCTGCCCTTCATAGCCATGTGGCAACAGCAGTGTCAGACCGCACAGGCGGCCCCACTTGTGCTCGCCACTGGACAGGAACTGGTCGATAACCACCTGGGCGCCATTGGCGAAGTCGCCGAACTGGGCTTCCCAGACCACCAGACCTTTTGGAGAGGTGGTCGAGTAACCGTATTCGAACGCCATGACCGCTTCTTCGGAAAGCAGCGAATCATAAATCTCGAATTTCGGCTGATCTTCAGCAATATGCTCAAGTGCAATATGGGTTGAGCCGTCTTTCTGGTTATGCAGAACCGCGTGACGGTGGGAAAAGGTTCCCCGCCCCACGTCCTGACCGGTAATCCGGATCGGGTGACCCTCGTCCAACAAGGTGGCATAGGCCATGATCTCGCCATAACCCCAGTTGATAGGCAGCGCACCGGCGGTCATTTTTTCCCGGTCGCTGACAATCTTCGAAACCTGACGCTGAATACTGAAACCTTCCGGCAGTGCCGTCAGCTTCTTGCCCAGTTTCTGAATGGTTTTCAGAGCCACGCTGGACTTGCACTTGGCGGTCCACTCATGGCCGAGATACGGTGTCCAGTCGACGTAAAGATCCTTGTTGGGCTCTTTCACCAGCGACTTCACTACGTGATCACCCTTGTCCAGGGCATCCCTGTATTCCAGCTCGATCTGCTTGGACTCGTCCTCGGTAATGACGCCGTCAGCAATCAGCTGTTCGGCATAGATTCCGCGAGTGGTCTTCAGCTTGCGGATCTTCTCGTACATGACCGGCTGGGTGGCCGCCGGCTCATCGGCTTCGTTGTGACCACGACGACGGTAGCAGACAAGGTCAATCACCACGTCTTCCTTGAACTCGTGGCGATAGTCCATCGCCATCTGGGTTACAAAGAAAACCGCTTCCGGATCGTCTGCGTTCACGTGCAGGATTGGCGCCTGGATCATCTTCGCCACATCGGTACAGTATTCCGTGGAGCGGGCGTCTTCCTGCTTGCTGGTGGTAAAGCCAACCTGGTTGTTAATCACAATGTGGATGGTACCGCCAATGCCGTAGCCCCGGGTCTGGGACATCTGCAGAGTTTCCATCACCACGCCCTGACCTGCAAACGCAGCATCACCGTGCATGATAATCGGAACACACTGGGCGCCGTCGGTGTCGTTGCGGCGGGTCTGGCGGGCTCTGACAGAACCTTCAACCACTGGAGACACAATTTCCAGGTGCGACGGGTTGAAGGCCAGCGCCAGGTGGATTTCGCCACCGTCGGTCATGACGTTGGACGAGAAACCCTGGTGGTACTTCACATCGCCGGAGCCGGAATCGGCAAGCCGTTTGCCCTCGAACTCGTCAAACAGTTCCTTGGGATTCTTGCCCAGGGTATTCACCAGAACGTTAAGACGGCCCCGGTGGGCCATGCCAAGGACAATTTCCTTGGCGCCATAACTGCCGGCACGCTGAATAAGCTCGTCCAGGCATGGAATCAGGCTTTCAGCACCTTCAAGGCCGAAACGCTTCACGCCGGGGTAACGGGAGCCAAGGTATTTCTCGAGACCTTCCGCTGCGGTCAAACGTTCCAACAGGTGTTTGCGGGTGGGCACTTCAAAATTTGGACGGGATTTCACCGGCTCCATGCGCTGCTGAAACCAGCGCTTGATGCGGGTATCCACGACATGCATGTATTCAGCGCCGATGCTCTCACAGTAAGTCTGGCGCAGACCCTCTACGATGTCCCGCAACCGCATGGTTTCGCCGCCGAAACACAGTGAACCGGTCTGAAACTCAAGGTCATTGTCGGCTTCGGTGAGTTCATGGAACGCCGGATCCAGATCTTCTACAGACGGCCGGTTCCAGACGCCGAGAGGGTCCAGCTTCGCTTCCTGATGGCCGCGGAAGCGGAAGGCGTTAATAAGCTGAAGAACACGGATCTGCTTTTTGTCGGCATCAACGGTTGCACTGGCCGGAACGCCACCGGTGGCAAGAAAACGCTGATTGCGGGAGATGTGTTCGAACTGTTGCCGGATAGACGCATGACTGACGTCGCGTCCTTTGTATCCGTCAACACTGGGAAGTCTGTCGAAGTAACTACGCCACTCTTCGGGAACGGCGTTGGGATCAGTCAGGTAGGTCTCGAAAAGCTGCTCGACGTAGGCCAGATTTCCACCTTGTAAGTGGGAAGTCTGCCACAACTGCTCCATTATGCTTTCGTGCATCTTGAATAGCTCACCTTGGGCTGGTGCGGGGGAGTTGCATATGGTCTGCCAGGGGTAATTCGCAGTCAATACGGGTTATTACGGGATCGACTTTGGCAACCACATCCAGCATGGATGTTTTCCATTCCCCGGTAGTTTAACTCTGCAAAAGCCGTGGCAGGACTTTTCAGCCCCAACCACGGCTCGCGTAGTCTGCACCCCCAGAGTACTTATGACCATAAGCCTTTGGTTGAAGGGCCCGCCTCGTTGCGAGCCCTTCCGGGTGCGTGCCTTAACAGCACAGTATAGCGGTTCTGTCAGATTCTGCTCAGGTCGCCCTTTGCAGGAGCAGATCGCGGATGTGGCCGATCGCCCTCGTGGGGTTCAGACCTTTCGGGCAGACACTCACACAGTTCATGATACCCCTGCAGCGGAACACGCTGAATGGATCATCAAGATTGGCGAGACGCTCTTCCTGTGCATCGTCACGGCTGTCCGCCAGGAAACGGTAGGCCTGAAGCAGTCCGGCCGGGCCGATAAACTTCTCCGGATTCCACCAGAAGGAGGGACACGCAGTGGAGCAGCAGGCGCACAGAATACACTCGTACAGACCGTCCAGCTTTTCCCGCTCTTCCGGCGACTGATAACGCTCAATAGCCGGAGGTGGATTATCATTAACCAGATACGGCATTACCTTCTCGTACTGTTGATAGAACAGGCTCATATCCACCACCAGGTCCCGGATGACCGGCAGGCCTGGCAGGGGGCGAAGTACCAGCTTGTTCTTTTTCACCACATCCGACAAAGGCGTAATGCAGGCAAGACCGTTCTTGCCGTTCATGTTCATGCCATCTGACCCACAGACACCCTCACGGCAGGAACGACGGTACGCCATGGACGTATCCCGCTCCTTAATCAGGTTCAGGACGTCCAGAACCATCAGGTCTTTACCTTCCGGAATCTCGACTTCCACGTCCTGCATGTAGGGCGCGTTGTCTGTCTCCGGGTTGTAACGATAGACGCTTACCAACATTGTTACATCCCCCTTTTAATAGGTCCGGATCTTCGGTTCGAAGGTCGGAACAGTCTTCGGCGTGAAATTGACATCCCGCTTGCCCAGCCGCTTCTCAAGCGGGAAGTACAGGGAATGCTTCAGCCAGTTGTCGTCGTCACGCTCGGTATAGTCGTTGCGGGCGTGAGCACCACGGCTTTCCTTACGCTCGAAAGCGGAAACGGCCGTCGCCAGCGCAACCTCATAGAGGTTGTCCAGCTCGAGCGCTTCGATTCGCGCGGTGTTAAAGGCATTACTGGTATCAGAAAGCTTGGTGTTCCTGACCCGCTCGCCAATGGCCTCAAGCTTTCGCAGCCCCTCTTCCATGGCATCGCCGTCGCGGAATACGCCAAAGTAAAGCTGCATACAGCTTTGCAGATCCTTGCGAACGTCAGCAACGCTCTCGCCTTCAGAAGCCGAATTCAGGCGATCCAGACGGGCCATTGCTGCCTTGATATCTTCCTCGCTGGCGCTGTCTGCTTCGAAGCCACCACGTAGCTGCTCTTCGATATAGATACCCGCAGAACGACCAAACACAACCAGGTCAAGCAGTGAGTTACCACCAAGACGGTTGGCGCCATGTACGGAAACACACGCAGCTTCGCCACAGGCAAACAGCCCCGGAATCGGCTGATCTTTACCGTCTTTATCCTGAGACAGAGCCTGACCACCGACGGTGGTGGGGATGCCACCCATCATGTAATGGCAGGTAGGCACTACCGGCACCGGTTCCTTGACCGGATCGACATGGGCAAAGGTGCGTGAAAGCTCACAGATACCCGGCAGTCGCAGGTTCAACGTTTCCTCACCCAGGTGATCCAGCTTCAGAAGCACGTGATCCTTGTCCGGGCCACAGCCACGGCCTTCAAGGATTTCGATCACCATGGCCCGGGCCACGACGTCACGGCCGGCAAGGTCTTTGGCGTTCGGTGCGTAGCGCTCCATGAAGCGCTCACCCTCGGCGTTGATCAGATAACCGCCCTCACCCCGGCAACCTTCAGTTACCAGTGTACCGGCGCCATAGATGCCGGTCGGGTGGAACTGCCACATTTCCATGTCTTGCATCGGGAAGCCGGCGCGCAACGCCATACCGATACCGTCACCGGTATTGATCAGGGCATTAGTGGTTGACGCGTAGATACGCCCTGCACCACCGGTGGCCAGGACGGTCGCTTTGGATTTGATGTAGGCCACTTCGCCAGTTTCGATCTCGATGGCAACAACACCAACCACTTCGTTCTTGCTGTTTTTGACCAGATCTACGGCGTACCACTCATTGAGAAAGGTGGTACCGCCCTTGAGATTCGCCTGATAGAGCGTGTGCAGCAGCGCGTGACCGGTACGGTCAGCAGCGGCACAGGTTCGAGCCGCCTGTGTGGGATTATCCGGCCCTTTGGACTGGCCACCGAACGGACGCTGGTAGATACGGCCCTGCTCGGTCCGGGAGAACGGTAGCCCCATGTGCTCAAGTTCGAACACCGCCTGCGGGCCAACTGAACACATGTATTCCACAGCATCCTGGTCCGCAATATAGTCGGAGCCCTTGACCGTGTCATACATGTGCCAGCGCCAGTCGTCATTGGGATCGGCGCTCGCAATGGCACAGGTGATACCGCCCTGGGCCGACACAGTATGCGACCGGGTCGGAAAAACCTTGGTGATACAGGCAGTGTTGACGCCGGATTCTGTGAGCTGCAGTGCGGCACGCATGCCGGAACCGCCCCCACCGATCACAATTGCGTCGTAAGACATGGTCTTGATGTTAGCCATTAATTAAAGCCCCCACAGAATCTGAATGCCCCAAACGAAATACACGAACATAATCAGTCCACACGCAGCCTGGAACAGAAACCGCGGCGCCGCTGCCTTGATGTAGTCCGTTGAAACTGTCCAAAGGCCAACCCAGGCATGGGCTCCAATAGATATCAGTGCCAGTAGAGTGAAAATGCGGAACCAGGTCTGGCTGAAAAGCCCTGACCAGGTTTCGTAGTCCACGTTCGTCGTGAGGATGAATCCAAATAGAAATAACGTGTACAGAGCAAGTACGTAGGCGGTGACACGCTGGACCATCCAGTCAAAAACACCGCTGCGGCCGAGGTTCGTTACGCTGTTTACCATACCCAGACTCCTGCCAGAATGATGAGAATGACCGACACTGCGATTGTCGCCTTGGCGGCGATACGACCGCTTTCGAGTTCTTCGCCGATACCCATATCCATTAACAGGTGCTTGATGCCGGCAACCAGGTGATAAAGCAGAGCAGACAGAATGCCCCAGGTGATCAGCTTCGCGAGGAAGCTGTCCAGCAAGTCATTCACCTGGCTGAAGCCTGCTTCTCCACTGAGGGAGAGCTGGAGCCCATACAGCATGAACGCAACACCAATAAATATAAGGATGCCACTGATGCGATGCAGAATGGACGTAATGGCCGGCAGCGGAAAATGAAACTTGCTGAGATCGAGATTTACTGGTCGTTTACTATTCACAGCGCTCTCACACTCTCTTTTGATTCCACAGAAGGGGTGTTCTCCGACTGCAGAGGGTTGGTATGTAAGGATCATGGTGCGGTCAGGAACCGTCACCCGATTGGCTCAGGAGGGAAACCGGGCCCACGCTCTTATGAATTCGGCGCTGTACACGGTTAGTTCCCAATTACGGGCTAGAGATTATAAGGAGTAGGCCTTCTGATTACAAACGCGAAAGCTGGCAAAACCCCGTAAAATCAGGGGTTCGGACTTTATGCCGAATCAGGGCCGCCGCGGCCTGTGGCCGGCTTTTGCGGCCTGGTTCATTGACAAAAAAAGCCAACACCCTATATTTTGCCGCCAGTTTTGCGATAATACGCGCCTTCTAATACTCCCAAACGCTGACCCAGCATCCAAACGTTGATAAATAGGAGAGCACCATGACCGATAAGAAAGCCACGCTTTCGGTGGGTGACAAGTCCATAGAGCTACCGATGTATTCCGGCACTGTCGGCCCCGACGTCATTGATGTACGCAGCCTGGTCCAGGAAGGCGTTTTCACCTACGACCCCGGTTTCGTTTCCACAGCAGCCTGTGAATCCGAAATCACGTTCATCGACGGCGCAAACGGCGTTCTCCTGCACCGTGGTTACCCCATTGAAGAGCTGGCCGAGAATTCCGACTATCTGGAAGTCTGCTATCTGCTGCTTAACGGTGAGCTGCCAACCGCCGAGGAAAATACGCAGTTCCATCAGACGATCAAGAACCACACCATGCTTCATGATCAGATGCGCAACTTCTACCAGGGCTTCCGCCGCGATGCCCATCCCATGGCCATTATGTGCGGCGTGGTTGGCGCACTGTCAGCGTTCTATCACGACCAGATGGACGTAACGAACGAGCACGAGCGGGAGATTACCGCTCACCGCCTGATCGCCAAGATGCCGACTATCGCAGCCTGGAGCTACAAGTACAGCATCGGCCAGCCGTTCATGTATCCGCGCAACGACCTGTCCTATGCAGAGAACTTCCTGCAAATGATGTTCGGCGTGCCCTGCGAGGAATATGTTCCGAACCCGGTCCTGGCCAAGGCCATGGACAAGATCTTTATCCTGCATGCAGACCACGAACAGAACGCCTCAACCTCGACGGTGCGGCTTGCGGGCTCAACCGGCGCCAACCCCTACGCATGCATCGCTTCCGGCATTGCAGCGCTCTGGGGCCCGGCTCATGGCGGCGCAAACGAGGCCGTACTGGATATGCTGGCTGAAATTGGCGACGAAGCGAACATCGAGAAGTACATTGCCAAGGCCAAGGACAAGAACGACCCGTTCCGCCTGATGGGCTTTGGACACCGGGTCTACAAGAACTTTGACCCGCGGGCCAAGGTAATGGCAGAGACTGCCCACGAAGTACTGACAGAACTTGGACTGGAAAACGACCCTCTGCTGAAGATCGCCCAACGCCTCGAGAAAATCGCACTGGAAGACGAGTACTTTGTTGAGCGTAAGCTCTACCCGAACGTGGATTTCTACTCCGGCCTGATTCTGAAGGCGATTGGCATCCCGACCTCCATGTTCACCGTGATATTCGCCCTGTCCCGTACCATTGGCTGGTTCTCCCACTGGAACGAGATGGTCAGTGGCAATTACCGGATTGGCCGTCCACGCCAGCTCTACACCGGCTCGGATGTCCGCAAATACCCGAAAAAATAACCCGATAAACAGACAGCCCGACTCAACGCAGGGTTAAAATAGGAAAGGCCGCCGACACAGCGGCCTTTTTTGTGCCCGGACATTCTGTAATGATGATCCTCTTCCAAAAACAACATGACTTCGGAGAATAACCAATGAGCATTACTGCTGCCTTTCTGGGACTGGGCGTTATGGGCTACCCAATGGCCGGACATCTGGCCAAAGCCGGCATTTCGGTCAGCGTATGGAACCGCACCGCCGCAAAAGCCGAGCAATGGGCCTCCGATTATTCAGGCACTGCCTGCGACACCATCGCATCCGCGGTAGCCCAGGCCGACTTCGTCTTTACCTGCGTGGGCGCTGACATTGACCTGCAGGAGATATTTGAGGGTCCGGGGGGTATCATTGAAAACGCCAAGCCCGGCGCGGTGTTGGTTGATCACACGACCGCGTCAGCCGGCGTTGCGGAGCATCTGGCTGAGTTGGCGGCACAGAAGCAACTGGCGTTTGTTGACGCACCGGTGTCCGGGGGGCAGCAAGGAGCCGAAAAGGGTCAGCTCACAATTATGTGTGGTGGCAAGGCTCAGGCTTTTTCCCAGGCTCAGCCGCTGATGGAGCACTACTCCAAGGCTCTGAACCTGATGGGCCCTGTCGGCGCCGGCCAGCGCACCAAGATGGTCAACCAGATTGCCATCGCAGGCCTGGTTCAGGGACTATCCGAAGCATTGCACTTTGCCGAACAGGCAGACCTTGACGTTCAGAAGGTCGTTGACGTTATTTCCAAGGGCGCCGCCCAGTCCTGGCAGATGGAAAATCGCTCAACCACAATGATCGCCGGGGAGTTCGAGCACGGATTCGCGGTGAACTGGATGCGCAAAGACCTGGCTATTTGCCTGGAAGAAGCCCGCAAAAACGGCGCCAGACTGCCCGTGGCAGCGCTAGTCGACCAGTTTTACGGAGATGTTCAGGATATGGGCGGCGCCCGCTGGGACACCTCATCGCTGATCCAGCGACTGCGGAAGAAATAGTGATCTACTTCTTTTTGTCCTGAGGCACCCAGCGTCCGTTCTGGTACCAGGCAGACCAGCCAGTGGCCTTGCCATCCTTCTCGGACATGACGTACTGCTCTTTTGACTTGCGGCTGTAGCGAATTACCGTCGGGTTGCCCTCCGGGTCTTTCTCCGGCGCATCCATCAGGTAATCGTATTTCGGGTCGATTTCCTTGCGGTGCGGTTTGATTTCCATCACCAGGGGCGGCCGGGTTTCCCGGTTTTTCGGGAACTTGCTCGCAGCCAGGAAAAGACCTGACGCGCCATCACGCAGAACGTAGGTGTCATCCACCTTCTGACAGGGAAGCTCTGGCATCGGCACGGGATCCATCTTGGGGGGTGCCGGCTCGCCGCTTTTCAGAAGTTTCCGGGTGTTCTTGCACTGGTCATTGGTACAGCCGAAGTACTTACCAAATCTTCCGGTTTTCAGCTGCATTTCCGAGCCGCACTTGTCGCATTCAAGCGTCGGGCCCTCGTAGCCCTTGATGCGAAACGTGCCCTTCTCCACTTCAAAGCCCGAGCAATCCGGGTTGTTACCACAGACGTGCAGCTTGCGGCCTTCATCCACAAGGTAACTGTCCATCGCAGTGCCACATTTAGGGCACCGACGTTTCTTGCGCAGCAGGCGTGTTTCGCCCTCGCCTTCTACGTCCTCGTCCGCACTGACCACCTCATCCCCGGAGACCAGGTTAATGGTGGTTTTACAACGTTCTTTCGGGGGCAGCGAGTAGCCCGAGCAACCCAGAAAAACGCCGGTGCTCGCCACCCGAATCTGCATCGGACGGGCGCAGGTAGGACAAGGAATGTCAGTTTCCGTAGGCGTGTTCGCCCGCATTCCACCCTCGTCACCACTTTCCGCCTCTTCCAACTGTTTCCGGAAGCGACTGTAAAAGTCGTTCAGAACCTTTTTCCACTGAACATCACCGGACGCAATTTCATCCAGCTCGTCTTCCATTCGGGCAGTGAAGTCGAAGTCCATCAGGTTCGGAAAAGACTCTGACAACCGCTCGGTGACGATTTCGCCCATCTTCTCGGCGTAAAAACGACGGTTCTGCAGCCGCACATAGCCCCTGTCCTGAATGGTGGAGATGATGGAGGCATAGGTTGAAGGCCGACCGATACCCTGTTTTTCCAGCTCTTTTACCAGGCTTGCCTCGGTATAACGGGGAGCAGGCTTGGTGAAGTGCTGAGTCGGGTCAAGTTTCTCAAGACCCAGGGTCTCGCCCTCTTTGATGTCCGGCAAAGCGATGTCTTCGTCTTTTTTGGAAGTCTGCGGGGCCGCTTTCAGGAAGCCTTCGAATTTTATAATTCTGCCACGGGTTCTCAGCTCATAATCACCATTGGCAACCATGATGGACGTACTCAGGAACTCGGCATCGGCCATCTGGCAGGCGATAAACTGGCGCCAGATCAGTTCATAGAGCTTCTCAGCGTCTTTTTCCAGGCCCTGGATACTCGCAGGGCGACGGTCCACATCGGTTGGCCTGATGGCCTCGTGGGCCTCCTGAGCGCCCTCTTTGCTGCCGTACACCCTCGGCTTCTCAGGCAGGAACTTGTCGCCAAACTGATTTTTGACGTATTCCCGGCAACTGGCCACCGCATCCTGGCTCAGGTTGGTGGAGTCGGTACGCATGTAGGTAATGAAACCTGCCTCGTACAGACGCTGGGCCAGCATCATGGTTTTCTTGACGCTGAAACCCATCCGGTTACTGGCAGCCTGCTGCAGAGTTGACGTAATAAATGGTGCAGACGGACGCGACCGTGTGGGCTTGTCCTCGCGCTTGGCGACCTTGAAGCTGCCGGCCTTGAGCCGCTCGACATGCTCGTTGCTCTGCTGCTCCGTCGCGGGCCGGTAGGCCTTTTCATCGTACCGGGTGACCTCAAAACGGATTGCGCTGTCTTTTTCGCTGCGGGTCAGATCCGCGTGCAGTTGCCAGAATTCCTCCGGCACAAATTTGCGGATTTCCCGCTCCCGCTCAACGATCAGCCGGACGGCAACCGACTGAACCCGGCCCGCGGACAGACCACGTGCGATTTTCGCCCAGAGCAGCGGCGACACCATATAACCAACAACCCGATCCAGAAAGCGGCGGGCCTGCTGCGCATTTACCCGATCATTGTCGAGACTGCCCGGATCATTGAAGGCTTCCTGGATGGCACGCTTGGTAATTTCATTAAACACCACCCGGCGGTATTTCTCGGGCTCACCACCGATGGTTTGCTGCAGGTGCCAGGCGATGGCCTCCCCTTCACGGTCAAGGTCCGTCGCGAGATAGATATTGTCAGCGGATTTCGCCAAACGCTTGAGCTCACTGACGACCTTTTCTTTGCCCGGCAAAATTTCGTAGCGCGCATCCCAGTCACGGTCCGGATCCACACCCATGCGGGCAACCAGTTGCTCACGGGCCTTCTTCTGTTTGTGGATGGCTTTTTCGTCGGGGCTCATCTTGCGGGTGATTGCCGCCTGCCGCGCCCGCTCTTTCGGATCGCTGGTGGACCCGGAGCCACTGACCGGAAGGTCACGAATATGACCGACACTGGACTTAACAATAAAGTCAGGACCGAGGTATTTGTTGATGGTCTTCGCTTTCGCTGGCGACTCGACAATAACGAGGCTTTTACCCATATCGGAGTTCTATATCCTTTGCGATGATCGGTTAAAAATTCAGCAAACCGGAAACTCGCTGTAAAATCAGTCGGCTAGAAAAGTCTCAATAGCCGCCATATTTGTATAAGTGCATTGTTTTACAGGGTCGGGAAAAGCAAGACAACCCATTCGTAAAAAATGCCGACCGCTTTCAGGGCACCCACAGACAAGAAAGCCCGGCATTTGCCGGGCCTTCTGTGAACGCGTTACTGATTCAAATCAGCGAATCAGAGACGCTCCCATACCGTTGCAATGCCCTGACCCAGGCCGATACACATGGTGGATACACCAAGCTTACCGCCTTTGGCCTGCATAACGTTCAGCAGGGTTGTGGAGATGCGCGCACCGGAGCAGCCCAGTGGATGCCCGAGGGCAATCGCACCACCGTTCAGGTTCACTTTCTCTTCCATCACGCCCAGCAGCTTCAGGTCCTTCAGAACCGGCAGCGACTGACCCGCGAAGGCTTCGTTCAGTTCCCAGAAGTCGATATCTTCAACTTTCAGGCCTGCGCGCTTGAGTGCCTTCTTGGTAGCCGGAACCGGCCCGTAACCCATAATGGCCGGATCGACACCGGCAACCGCCATGGCGCGAACCTTGGCAATCGGCTTCAGGCCCATAGCTTCAGCACGCTCGGCAGACATCAGCACCATGGCAGAAGCGCCATCGGTGAGCTGGGAAGACGTACCCGCAGTAACGGTACCGTTTTTCGGATCAAACGCCGGTTTCAGCTGCCCGAGGGATTCGACGGTGGTCTCCGGACGGATGGTTTCGTCCTCTTCAATCAGCTTCTTGAAGCCATTCTCGTCATGACCTTCGATCGGAACGATTTCGTTCTTGAAACGGCCCTCATCGGTCGCTTCCTGGGCGAGGCGGTGAGACCTCGCGCCGAATTCGTCCTGCTGCTGACGGGTAATGCCGTGCATTTTCGCCAGCATTTCCGCGGTCAGGCCCATCATGTTGGACGCTTTGGCGGAATACTTGGACGCGGCCGGGTTATGGTCAAAGCCGTCGGTCATGGGAATGTGGCCCATGTGCTCTACACCACCCACGACAAACACATCGCCGTTTCCGGTCTGGATCGCCTGGGTAGCTGTGTGGATCGCGCTCATGGCGGAACCACACAGACGGTTGACGGTCTGCGCCGCGGATTCATGGGGAATGCGGGTCAGCAGTGAGATCTGACGCGCCACGTTGAAGCCCTGCTCCTTGGTCTGATTCACACAGCCCCAGATCACATCTTCAACTTCTTTCGGGTCGAGCTTGGGATTACGCTCAAACAATGCTTCGATCAGCGCTGCCGACAGGGTTTCCGCGCGCACATTGCGGAAACAACCGTTTTTGGCACGCCCCATCGGAGTCCGCACGCAATCGACGACGACAACGTCTCTCGGATTAAGGCTCATAGATCGTTCTCCGTTCGGAAATCTCGTTCAGGGTTAGCCAAAGAACTTTTCGCCAGTTTTGGCCATCTCACGCAGTTTCTCGGTCGGGTGGTATAGAGGACCGAGATCTGCAAACTTGTCTGCCAGTTCGACGAACTTGTCGACACCCATATCGTCGATATAGCGCAGGGCACCACCGCGGAACGGCGGGAAGCCGATACCGAAGATCAGGCCCATATCGGCGTCTGCCGGGTCTTCAACAATGCCGTCTTCCAGGCAGCGAACGGTTTCCAGACACAGGGGCAGCATCATACGGGCGATGATGTCCTCGTCGCTGAAGTCGTTCTTGCCCTGAACAACCGGTTCAAGCAGCTTGTAGGTTTCTTCGTCTACAATCTTCTTCTGCTTGCCCTTGCGGTCCAGTTCATATTTATAGAAGCCCTTATCGTTCTTCTGTCCATAACGGTTGTTGTCGAACATCACGTCGATGGCAGTCGTACCCTCGTGCTTCATGCGATCCGGGAAGCCGTCGGCCATCACTTCGCCGGCGTGCTTGCCGGTGTCCATGCCCACAACGTCCAGCAGATAGGCCGGGCCCATCGGCCAGCCGAACTTTTCCATGACCTTGTCGACGTGCTGGAAGTCAGCGCCGTCACGGACCAGGTTCACAAAGCCGCCAAAGTAGGGGAACAGAACGCGGTTAACCAGGAAGCCGGGGCAGTCATTCACCACGATCGGGGTCTTGCCCATAGCCTTGGCGTAAGCCACGGTGGTGGCAATGGCCTTGTCGCTGGTCTTCTTGCCACGGATAACTTCAACCAGCGGCATCATGTGCACCGGGTTAAAGAAGTGCATGCCGCAGAAGTTTTCCGGACGCTTCAGGTTCTTGGCCAGAAGGTCGATGGAAATGGTAGACGTGTTGGTGGTCAGGATCGCGTCTTCGCGAACGTTGTCCTCGGTCTCACGCAGAACCGCGTCTTTTACCTTCGGGTTCTCGACAACGGCTTCTACCACCAGATCCACGCTCTTGAAATCGCCATAGTTCAGGGTCGGCGTAATGCTGTTCAGAACGTCGGCCATCTTGCCGGCATCCATCTTGCCCTTGTCCACGCGCTTGGAAAGCAGCTTCTTGGCTTCTTTCAGACCCAGCGCAATGCCTTCCTGGGCGATGTCTTTCATGATGATCGGGGTGCCCTTCAGTGCAGACTGATAGGCAACACCGCCACCCATGATGCCGGCACCAAGAACAGCTGCCAGCTTCACTTCATTGGCTTCTTTTTCCCAGGCTTTCGCTTTCTTCTTCAGCTCCTGATCGTTCAGGAACAGGCCAACCAGGCAGGCCGCCACGTTGGTCTTGGCCATCTTTGCGAAGCCTTTCGCTTCTACTTCGATCGCCTTGTCGCGGGTCAGACCGGCGTGCTTCTGCATCACCTTGATCGCTTCAACCGGCGCCGGGTAATTCGGGCCAGCCTGGCCGGCAACGTAACCCTTGGAGATCTCGAAGGCCATCATGCTTTCCATGGCGTTCAGCTTGATCTTGCCCTTCTTCTCTTCACGACGGGCCTGATAATCCAGCTTGCCTTCGTTGCACTGGTTAATGATGGCGATAGCGCCTTCAACCAGCTTGTCGCTCTCAATCACCGCGTCCACAGCACCGACCTTCAACGCCTTGTCTGCGCGGTTCTCGGTGCCGCCACAAATCCACTCAACGGCATAATCCACACCCACCAGGCGTGACAGGCGAACGGTTCCGCCGAAACCGGGGAAGATGCCCAGCTTGACTTCGGGGAGACCAACTTTCGCTTTCGGGTCGATTACCCGATAGTCGGTCGCCAGGCACATCTCGAAACCGCCGCCCAGCGCCATGCCATTAATGGCAGTCACGGTGGGGAAAGGCAGATCCTCGATGGCGCTGAAAACTTCGTTGGCCTTCAGGTTGTTCGCTACCAGATCTTCTTCCGAGCCGGCAAACAGCTCGGTAAATTCGTTGATATCGGCGCCAACAATAAAGCTGTCCTTGGAACTGGTTACCACCAGGCCTTTCAGCCCTTTCTGTGCTTCCAGTTTGTCAGTCGCGGCGCGGAGCTCTTCTATCGTCAGACGGTTGAACTTGTTTACCGACTCGCCTTGCAAGTCAAAGTTCAACTGAGCGATCCCGCCTTCGATCTCTTTAACCGTGATGGCTTTACCTTCGTAAATCATCAACTGATCTCCAGTCTGTGTTTGGAACTGCTGAAACAGCCGCACGAGCGTTTCGCGAGGCGACCGCCGATGCAGCATTTTCGGTCACTACCCGATCAAGCGATCCAAAATTCATACAGTCGTTTGAATCGTGGGCTGACACCTTGGAAAAAAACCGGCCATTTGTCAATTTGTTTCTGGAGGAATCAGGAATCCGGATAGACCCGGCTGGCCTGGAAATTCCTGAGCCCACCGAATGGACTTGTTGTATTTCAAACAGCTATCACGCATTATTCATAAAATGAAGTAATCTGAGTCAATGATTTCATAACGATTGACATTTGCTCTCCATAACCGGCTTGAAACCGCTTGATTGGAGGGCCCGGTTACTTTAACTTCGGCATCAGACTTTAGTCTACAATAATAACATGGTACTAAACGGAGACTCATCCGATGAAAGACGCTCAGTTGCGAGTCCGCTCCCTGGTCACCGCCCTTATTCTTCTGCTTGTCACCTCGCTTGGTGCCACCGCTCAGGAAACGGACAACGACTTTCTATCCAACCTTCACCAGTTCCGGGTGAGTAACTACAAATCCCTGGATGCTTACTACCGGTTCAGTGCCGTTGGTGACACCGAAACCCTGAACGAGATCGTCTCGAACATCAATGCAGCCAATGAGGCAATGAATGTCGTTGCTGATAGCGAGAAAGGTATTCTCTCAGCTGAGCAGACAGAAAGACTGAATCAGGAGTTCGACAAGTTCAAAACCCTGATGAGAACTAATATTAATGATGTGCGCAAAACCGGCTATCCCGATCTGAGAATGGTCTCCGATATGGCCAACCACGCCCTGACGATGAACCAGACCGCAACCGAGCTGTACGAGGTCGCCAAGGAAAGCACCGGTACCGTTGTGAACGAACGCATCGAGGCGGCCCGCTCTGCCGCGGTAACAATCGCGCAGATGATGGCGAAGTACTCGGCCCGTACCAATTCCCAGGTAGCACAGACATTCCAGGGCTCATCCTCCGAAGTTCCGCTGGATGAACAGGCGAAGGTGTTTGATCAGATGCTTGCCAACCTCCGCAAGGGCGAAGCCAGCGGAGAGCTCAAGGCGGCGCTTGAGAACCTGACGTCGAAGTGGCAGTTCATCAGGGGGTCGTATATTAACTATAATGACAATAACGTGGCTTTCGTTATTGACCGCTATTCCAAAGGTATCCTTCAGGGCCTCGAAACCACGATAGATCTTTTGAAAAGCAACGCCTGATACACGCAACAGCCCGGTGCTATTCCGCCCGGGCTTTCAAGGAGTGAACTGATGGCCGTTTATCAAAAAATGCTCGTCGCAATCGACCTCACCGAAGAAGCGCCGGTGGTTCTGGACAAAGCCGCGGAAATCAGCAAGGCCCATGGCGCGCAGATTACGCTGGTTCACGTCGTGGAACCTGTCGGCTACGCCTATGGCGGTGATATTCCAATGGATCTGACGGAACTGCAGGACCAGCTTGATAAAGCCGCCAGGGAACAACTGCAGAAGTACGGTGAGAAATATGGAATCCCGGCCGACAATCAGGTCGTTCTGGTGGGCCGGCCCGAATCCGAAATTCACCGACTGGCCAAGGAGTACGGTACTGACCTGATCGTCGTCGGCAGTCACGGCCGTAAAGGTCTGCAGCTGCTGCTTGGCTCTACGGCTAACGGTGTGCTTCACGGAGCGGTCTGTGATGTTCTGGCGGTACGAATCGAGAATTAACCAACCGCCCCGCTAGAGAACACCGTCTCCTTTCATGCGGGCTTCCAGCTTGCGCAGCTGACTCTCCAGTGAAAAGCTCACGCTGGAAGCCATGGAAAAGAAGTTAAGCAACGCTTTCAGGTTGCTGTCTCCCTGACAGACCGAATGAATGCGCTGCCACAGCGCCTGATTAACCAGTTGCAAACGCTGATTGCGAGCAACCAGGCCCTTCAGATCCCAGTCCGGCTCCTCTTTGTTCCGCTTGGCAAGGTATTGCTGCAGCAGATAGTGGGACACACTGCGCATGATGAACTCATCACTACTGGCAAACGGCAGATGGTGAATCGCCATTGGCTTGAGTTCTGATAGCACCGGGCAACCACTGGTGGCCATCTTCAGCCCCAGCAGAGAGCGCAGGGCCTCTTCCAGAGTTGTTGATTTGGAATAGGTCCGGCGCTCATCCTGAACCACAACCGACACCTTCTGGTAGGCATCTTCCGCCTGGAACTCCGACACAACAGGCAGTATCTCCACCGCCGCCGGGCAACGGGGCGATTCGGCTGTTTTCAGCGGACAATTCGCGCACTGGCAGTGTTCCAGTTTCGTCCAGGCCGGCAGATTGGCCTGATCAGTATTCGCCGGCTGGTCAGTAACCTTGAATTCAGCAGGCGCCCGGTCCTGAAATTCGAATCGATAGGTAACGTTCATTGATTTGCCTGTTCTTCCAGTTCCATCCAGCGTTCCATCAGTGAATCAAGCTGGCGTTGGGTTTCCGACATCTCTTCGAGGGTTTCTGATACCACCTCTGCCGCGCCGGAA
Organism: Marinobacter halotolerans; assembly: GCF_008795985.1. Classification (NCBI taxonomy): domain Bacteria; kingdom Pseudomonadati; phylum Pseudomonadota; class Gammaproteobacteria; order Pseudomonadales; family Marinobacteraceae; genus Marinobacter; species Marinobacter halotolerans. The sequence goes on from NZ_VMHP01000002.1 coordinate 1,106,078, forward strand.
TAGAATTCCGGGTCGCCCACCTTGCCTTGAAGCCGCTCAAGCCGAGTCTCCAGAGTCTCAATCTTTGCCGGTAACTCTTCCAGCTCAAGCTTCAGCTTATAACTCAGCTTCGGCGTGCGTGGTTTCGAAGCGGGCGGAGCCGCCGGTGCCGGCGTCTTGCTGCTTCTGGAGGACCGCTCGCTGGCTTCAGCCGGGAAACGCCCGCCCTGACGACGCCAGTCCGAATAACCACCGACAAACTCGCGCACCTTACCGGAACCATCGAGAAAGACAGTGTCTGTTACCACATTATCGAGAAATTCCCGGTCGTGACTGATCACAATGACGGTTCCGGCAAACTCCACCAGCCTAGCCTCGAGCAATTCAAGGGTTTCCACGTCCAGGTCGTTGGTCGGTTCGTCCAGAACCAGGACATTGGCCGGTTTGCTAAACAGCTTGGCCAGCAACAGTCTCGCCCTTTCTCCCCCTGAGAACACACGCACGGGGGACCGGGCACGTTCCGGACTGAACAGAAATTCCTGCAGATAGCCAAGAACGTGTTTGCTCTGCCCGTTGATCTCGATGAATTCCCGACCTTCCGCCAGGTTGTCCAGAGCGTTCCGGTCCAGATCCAGTGCCCCGCGGAGCTGATCGAAATAGGCCACCTGAAGGTTGGTGCCAAGGCGGATCTGCCCTTCTGTGGGCGCCAGGTCGCCCAACATCAGGCGAACCAGCGTGGTCTTTCCGGTGCCGTTTTCGCCAACGAGGCCTATCTTGTCCCCTCGAATGACGGTCATATTCATGGATGTAATCAGAGGCTTAGCGGGGTCATAGGCAAACCCTGCCTCGCGGGCCTCGACCACCAGCTTGCCGGACCTGGCAGCATCCTCCACCGCAAACGAAGCCGTACCACCGCGCTCACGCCGCTGACGACGCTCTTCCCGCATGGCCTTGAGCGCCCTTACCCGTCCCATATTGCGGGTACGACGGGCCTTTACACCCTGACGGATCCAGGCCTCTTCCTGCTTCAGGCGCTTGTCGAACAGCGCGTTCTGCCGCTCCTCGTCTTCCAGGGCCTTTTCCTTGAGATCAAGATAACGATCGTAAGTGGCCGCGAAACTCACCAGGTGGCCCCGGTCGAGCTCGACAATCCGGGTTGCCATGCGGCGGATGAACGCCCGGTCGTGACTGACGAACAGAATGGCGCCCCTGAACTGGCTCAGAGCCTCTTCCAGCCAGGCGATGGCAGGCACATCAAGGTGGTTGGTGGGCTCATCCAGCAACAGGATACTGGGCTCTGTTACCAGTGCTTTGGCCAGCAGAACCCGCCGCTGCCAGCCGCCAGACAGCGTATTCAGAGTCTGATCCGGGTTAATCGAGTACTGAGCCAGAATATCACTGACTTTCTGGTCAAGGCGCCAGCCATCCAGGGCTTCCAGCCTTTCCTGCACTTTCATCATCCGGTTCAGGCTTTGCTCATCTGCGGACTGGGTCAGCTTGTGAAACTCAGCCAACAGCTTTCCTGTCTCGGGAAACGCAGACGCCACCACTTCATAGGCGGTACGGGGGTCGTCAACGGGTAGGTTCTGCGGCAAAACAGACAGAATTGCGCCATCGTCCAGGCGGACAGTGCCGCCATCCGGCTGAATTTCCCCGCTGACAATACGCAACAGGGTGGATTTGCCCTCTCCATTGCGGCCCAACAGACAGATGCGCTCGCCCTGCTCAACCGTTAGCGTGGCCTGGTCAAGAAGGGGTTGCATGCCGAACGCAAGTGAAACGGCATCCAGGGTAAGCAATGGCACGGTGAACAGCTCCTGTTATGAAAGTGAAACCGGGTCACCCACGGACAGGCTTCCCTGGGCGTTATGAACCCCGTTGACGCCGAAAATGACGCCATCGGGCGTTCGGCGGTAACCTGTAAGCGTTTTTAACGGCTGCCCATCTGGGGAACGGACCCCCGTGTCCGGATCAACCGTCGTGACTATACATCGCGAACAGGGTTTAACGAGGCTGAGCGAGATATTACGGATATTCAGTGTTTCCCAGCTATCCTCTTCCCAGGGCTCTGCGCCGGAAATCACAATATTGGGGCGGAAACGCCGCATTTCCACCGGCTCCGAAAGCCGGGAGTTCAGCTCGTCCAGGGATGCTTCGTTGGTCACCAGCAAGGGGTAGCCGTCCGCAAAACTGACCCGACGATACGCGGGAACCCTTTCCGGATCAACGCGGCGGAAGGCGTCATCAGCCATGTACACGAACGTTACCGGCCTCCCGCAATATCGTGATAGCGCTTCCGAGGCCCCGGTATTCCCCGGTACCGCATTGACGTCGTCTTTCCACACGCCTACCTCGCGAACCTGGCCATCCGGCACCAACCGGAATTCTCCTTCTTCGGGAATTGTGACGACAACCTGGTTGCCGTCAAACCTGGTGCCCACGAGCGCCAGTTCGGGGTGAGCGCGCTGGGTTACAAACCGGTCTTTATCATCGACTATCATCCAGCGCCGATCCCCTACCGGGCCGAAGTCGTCCAGTTCAAAGGACTCTACAGCAATGCCAGCGAGAGATTTGACGGGATAGAGATACAAAGCGTGGACGTTCATGGCGACCCCAGGTCTGTGGAAGGTTCAACAAGCCCTGAAGTATAAAACGAAAAAACCCGGCATGGCTGCCGGGTTTTCAAATTCTGGAGCGGGAAACGAGATTCGAACTCGCGACCCCAACCTTGGCAAGGTTGTGCTCTACCACTGAGCTATTCCCGCCTGATCAACGGACGCGTATTCTACGGATTGAACCCCTGCCGTCAACTTTTTTTTTGCGCTACTGGCCAAATCGCTTACCGGTTTCCAGGTAGAGTCTTTCCTCCGATGTTGAGCGACGCTTCAGGGCCGCATTGCGATGGGGAAATCGGCCAAAGGTTTCGATAATCTCCCGATGATCCTTCGCAGATTGCAAAAAACTGTTCATGAAATCCCCCGCAATGCCATTCGTTGCAGCCGCCAGCTGTTCGTAGCATTCCACCGACAACGCCTGGTCATCCCGATTCTCGGAGTGCTGCAGCGGCATGTAAAGAAAGCCCCTCTGAACGGCCGGCAATGCCATATCATGCCCCCGTCTCATAGCCTCTTTGCATAGCCTGATGGCCTGGGAGTCATTATCGAACGCCATGGCCGACCCACGGTAAATCTGACGGGTGAACTGATCCAGCAACAGTATTTCCGCAAGTGCTCCGCCGGGCTCTGAACGCCAGTGGCTGAGGCCGTCCTCGGAGGCAAATAATACCATCGAGAGAAAACGACGACGGATCTCCTGGTCAAACGCCCGCGTTGCCCGAAACCATCGATTGCGATGGAAGCTGTCAGGCAGCCCATGCTCATCCAGCTCGCCGAACCAGAAATCCAGAATCTCCTTCCAATCGAACATATACGTTATCCTTACTATTAACTGACAAAGTCAAAGGAGCAGGCATGAGCGGCGATCCGGCCATTATTCTTCTAGCCCATGGTAGCAGCGACCCACGCTGGTGCGAGACTTTTGAAAAGCTTGCCGGCCCGACACTTCACTCCGTGCCCGGCTCCCGCATAGCCTATATGGAGCTGGCCGAACCCTCCATCGAGGCCGTGGTGTCAGAAGGCGTAGCCGACGGCAAACGAGATTTCACGATTGTGCCCCTGTTTCTCGCCGCTGGACGTCATTTACGCAAGGATGTACCCGGCATGATCACCGAACTGGAAAAAACCCACGGTGTTACTATCTCACTGGCTGCACCGATTGGGGAAAACCCGCAGCTCGGTGACGCCATCTGTGATGTGGTCAGGCAGGAACTGGCACGGCACAGCTGAATTCGGCGCAAATTCAACAGGAAGGGAGTCAGTTGGTATGGATAAGAAAATCCTCGTAACAGGCGGCACCGGCTTTATCGGCCAGGCGCTCTGCCCGCTTCTGATTTCGAAAGGATACGCGCTGACTGTGCTCAGCCGGCAGCCCGAGGGCGACGTTCACGCTGTCTGTGGGCGGGTTGAAGCGCTAAGCGATCTCCGGCTTCTGAAAAACCATGCCGGCTTTGATGCGGTGATTAACCTTGCTGGCGAGGGAATCGCCGACAAACGCTGGTCGGATAGCCGCAAACGGGAACTTCTGGACAGCCGCATCGCGCTCACCCGCACCCTCGCCGAGGTGATTGAAACCTGGAAGAAAGCGCCAGAGGTGGTTGTCTCGGGCTCTGCAGTCGGATTCTACGGCGACCAGGGCAGCAACCCCGTCACGGAAGACACGGCGCCGGAGAATGAGTTTACCCATCGGATGTGCCGTGACTGGGAAAAAGAAGCACTGGCACTGGAAAGCGAGCAGACCCGAGTTTGCCTGTCCCGGACCGGCATCGTGGTTGGTCCCGGCGGCGGTTTCCTCAAACGCATGCTCTTGCCATTCAAGCTTGGACTGGGTGGCCGCATTGGCAGTGGTCATCAGTATATGCCGTGGGTTCACAGAGACGATGTGGTCTCTGCGCTGGTCTGGATGCTGGAGACGCCGGACGCCAGCGGGCCTTACAACGTGGTCAGTCCCAAACCGGTCACCAACCGTCAGTTCACGGCTACCCTGGCAAAAGTCCTCAACAGGCCGGCTATATTTCCCGTTCCGGCGAAGGTTCTTGAGGTGGCACTGGGGGAAATGGCGCGCCTGTTGTTAACGGGACAGCAGGCTTTCCCGAAGAAACTGACCGATGAAGGCTTCAGCTTCAAGTATTTCGATCCGGAAACGGCGCTGAAAGACGCAACCCGATTCTGATAAAAAACTGTTTGACAGCGCCCATCGCCTTTCTTAATATACGCGCCACCTCGACGAGGCAAGGCAAGAAGCGATGCGTCCCCTTCGTCTAGTGGCCTAGGACTCCGCCCTTTCACGGCGGCAACAGGGGTTCGAACCCCCTAGGGGACGCCATTATCGCTTAAACGCCCATCTGCTCCACTGCGCTCTGCGCAGGTTCCTTATCCCGCAACATCCCGCAACGTTTTTCTCCGCCACCAGTAAACAATTTTCTGATTTTTCGGGCATTTGCGAGGCATTTTCCAAAGACTGCTGCTATAGTCGGGAAGTCTTCCAATAATCCGATCTGGCCTGAAAAGTTAGAGCATGCCAAAACTTCTGACTCGTCTGAAGCGTTTTAAATCCGGATCTCCCCTGTCCTTCAGGCTTCTGGCCTATATCCTGCTGTTCAGTTCGGCGTTCACACTTGTCAGCTCGGCCATTCAGCTTTACTCCGATTTCCGTCAGGACATCTCCCAGATCGACCGTCGCATGCACGTTGTGGAGACAGGTTACGCGTCGAGCCTGGCACGCAGCCTATGGGCACTGGACCAGAAACTTCTTCAGACCCAGCTCGAAGGTATTCTGAGCCTTCCGGACATTGTTCATCTGCGCCTGAAAATCGAACCGGATTCGGAGCTGGTTCTGGGATCCATTCCCAGAGACACGGAACTGACCCGTCACAGCTTTGACCTGATCCACCAGGGCGATGAAATGTTCAAGCTTGGGGAACTGACCATCACCGCCGATCTTCGTCGGGTCTATTCCGACATGAAAGACAAGCTTCTGGTCATCCTTGCGACGCAGTTTCTGAAGACGTTCTTCATCTCCATTCTGATCGTATGGATTTTCCAGCATTTTGTGGCCCGACACCTCACGTCCATGGCCAACTACGCCCGCGAATTCTCGCTGAACAATCTGACCGAGCCCCTGAAGCTCGACAGACCGGATACCGGCTTGAACCGAAGCGACGAGCTGGCTCAGGTGACAGAGGCCATCAACCAGATGCGCAAGCGCCTGGCCGAGGACGTCGAGCGTCAGGAACGGGATGCCCAGGAGATCCGCAAATTCTCCAAAGCCATAGAGCAGAGCCCCTCTTCTGTTCTGATCTGTGATCGTAAATGGCGGATTGAATACGCCAACCAGAAATTCACCCAACTAACCGGCTACGACCTGCAATCCATCGCCGGAAAGCATCCGGGCACCCTGAGCGACGACATCAATACCCACAAGGAAGGCCAGCATCTATGGCAATCCATCCGGCTTCAGGTCCAAAGGGTCGGCGTCTGGCAGGGAGAAGTAAACAGCGCCCGCAAGAACGGCGAACGCTTCTGGGAGCAATTGATCGTCACGCCCATAAGGGATCGTGACGGCGATGCCACCGGTTACCTGATCCTGGGTGAAGACATCAGTATAAGGAAGCGGTATGAACAGCAACTGCTCAGACAGGCCAACTACGACATTCTCACCGGCCTGCCCAACCGCATGCTGGCGCTGGACCGTCTGAAGCTGGCGCTCGCCCAGGCCCGCAGGGAAAATTCCCTGGTGGGAGTCATGTTTCTGGACCTGGACAACTTCAAACACATTAACGACACCCTGGGCCACGATGCCGGCGATAATCTGCTGATCGAGGCCGCGAGGCGAATTTCCAGCTGCCTCCGCGGCACCAGCACGGTGGCCCGGCTTGGCGGTGACGAGTTTCTGGTGGTGCTTCCCGGGCTGACCAATGTCGACGCGACCACCCAGGTGGCGCAGCGGATTCTGTCGACGTTCGAACCGCCCTACCTGCTCAATGGGCAGGAGGTCTTTGTGACCACCAGCATTGGCATATCGATCTTCCCCCATGACTCGGACAACAGCGGCATGTTGCTGCAACATGCCGATGCGGCCATGTACCAGGCCAAGAACAAGGGCAAGAGCGCCTACGCGGTGTTCGCACCGGAAATGACCGAAGTGTCCCACGAGCGCCTGCAAATGGAATCCCTGATGCGCCGGGCACTGGAGCAACAGGAATTCGAACTCTATTTCCAGCCCATTGTTTCCACGGGCAGTGGTCAGTTGTCATCCGCCGAAGCGCTGTTGCGTTGGAATAACCCCAGCCTGGGCATGGTAATGCCGGACCGTTTCATACCCCTGGCCGAAGAAACCGGCCTGATTACGCCCATTGGCGAATGGGTACTGAAGGAGAGTTGCCTGGCCGCCATGCGCTGGCGCGAGCAGACGGGTATGAAGATCGGGATTGCGGTCAACGTTTCGCCCCGTCAGTTCCGGGACCCGTCATTCGTCCAGACCGTCATGCAGGCGCTTGAGCAGAGCGGCCTGGAGCCGGATCAACTGGAACTGGAAATTACTGAACGGCTGATCCTCGACAATACCATCGAAACCGCCGATATCCTCCGTGAACTCGACCAATCAGGAATCCGGCTTTCAGTGGATGATTTTGGTACCGGATATTCCGCACTCAGTTACCTGAAGAGCTACCCGTTCGATACACTGAAGATCGACAAATCCTTTGTTCAGGATGTCATGAAAGAAAACGACGATGCGTCGCTGGTCAAGGCCATTATCAATATGGCTCACAGCCTCGGCTTACGTGTCATTGCGGAAGGCGTGGAAGAAGAGGCCCAGACTCACTTCCTCGAAAAGGAAGGCTGTGACTTCTCCCAGGGCTACTACTACAGTCGCCCGCTGCCAGCGACAGATTTCGAGGCCTGGCTGGCCATCAATCACCGCGTATAAGTACCAAGTCAGAACTGCAGGAATGTCTCCGCCATGGAAGAAACGCTACTTGTCGTAAACTGCGGCAGCTCATCACTGAAACTTGCCCTGTTTGACGGTCAGCAACGGAAACTGGCCTCGGCCCTGGCCGAACGTCTGAATCAGTCAGACGCGTTTGCCCGGATTGAAGGCGACAAACAGGCAATTCATCTCGGGCCCGATGCCTCCCACGAACGCGCCCTTGAGGTCCTGGTGGCGGCATTAAGAGAACGGAATCTGATGGCTTCCGACCCGACTGCTATTGGCCATCGCGTTGTTCATGGCGGCGAAACCTTCCGCGAAGCGGCCCTGATCGACGATGACGTACTATCGGCTATCGACGAATGTGCCGGGCTTGCCCCACTGCACAACCCGGTCAACCTTGCGGGCATCCGCGCAACCCTTGAGCAATTTCCCGGAGTTCCACAGGCCGCGGTTTTCGATACTGCATTTCACCAGACACTCCCTGAACATGCGTACCTGTATGCCGTTCCAGGCAAGTGGTATCGCGAATGGGGGGTTCGTCGCTATGGCTTCCACGGCACCAGCCATTCATTCATGGCGACCGAAGCCGCCCGGATTCTTGACAGACCACCGGAACAAACCTCGATCATTTCCGCACATCTGGGGAATGGTTGCAGCATCACCGCCATCCGCGATGGCTGCAGTGTTGACACCAGTATGGGGCTGACACCACTTGAGGGCCTGGCGATGGGCACCCGCAGCGGCGACGTGGACCCCGGCCTGTTTGATTTTCTTCGCAGCAAAGGCATTGAGGCCGAGGAAGTCCATCGCTCCCTGAACCAGCAAAGCGGGCTGCTAGGGCTCTCCGAAAAGACCAACGATATGCGGACGCTCTGCGAGTCGGCCGATCAGGGCCATGCACCCTCCCGGACCGCTATTGAGGTTTTCTGTTTCCGTCTGGCACGGTACGTGGGCGCAATGATGGCCTCGCTGGATCGGCTGGACGCGCTGGTATTCACCGGCGGTATCGGTGAGAACAGTGCCCGCGTGAGGGAAAGAACCATCGCCCATCTGCAGCTTCTCGGTTTTCATCTGGACGCCAACCGGAATGACAGCCACGGTAAAAGCAGCAGCGGCCACATAGAAAGCGCCAATTCCCGCTTCCCGGTTCTGGTGATACCCACCAACGAAGAACTGGTTATTGCCCGGGAGGCCTCCCGACTGGCCAGCGCGCGGAACAAAACCTAACCATTTCCCATCATCAGGGACAGGATCATGGCAAAGAGTCTCTTTTTCTCGCCAACGTCTATGGATTCCGGGCTGACATCCGTCTGCCTGGGTATGCTGCGGGCTCTGGAGCGGGTCGGTGTAAGCGTGGGCTTCTACAAGCCTTTCAGCCAGTCGGTACACCGCGCGGAATCCGTGCATAACGATGGCCAGGATTCATCAGTCGCCTTCGTCCGGTCAAGCAGCCATCTTAACCCCCCGGACCCCATTCCGCTCAAGGAAGCACAGCAGCAGCTGAATCGTGGTAAATCCGATTACTTGCTGGAAACGGTGGTGGGTGAGTATCACAAAGTCGCCAGTCATTTCGACGTGGTGATTATTGAAGGCCTGGTCCCGGATCAGAACGAAGCTTATATCGCCCGCCTGAATGTGGAAGTAGCCCGCAATCTGGGTTCGGATGTGATTCTGGTCAGCACGCCGAAAGCGCTTGATGCGCCCGAGCTCGACGAGGAGCTTGATTTCTCTGCTCGTCTTTTCGCCGGCGCCAACGACCCTGATGTGATCGGAGTCGTGCTGAACAAGATTGGAGAACCCGAAAGATCCGGGCTCGAACCTCGATCGACCGCCGCCCGGCCTGTACTGCCAGCAATGGATTTTCGAGGGCGCTGCAAGGTTTTCAGTGAAGGCCGTTTCCGCCTTCTGGCGGAAATCCCCTGGCAACCGGAGCTTCTGGCCCCACGGGTATCTGACATTGCCCGGGAGCTGGAACTGCCCGTTCTCAGTGAAGGCCAGATGCATTCCCGGCGGGTACATAAGGTATCCGTTTGCGCCCGCAGTATCCGCAACATGACCGACACCCTGCGGCCCGGCACCCTGATGGTCACGCCCGGAGACCGGGAAGATATCATCGTGACCACCGCTCTGGCGGCTCTGAATGGTGTACCCCTCGCGGGCCTGATGCTCACCGGGGGGCTGATGCCTGACCAGCGGGTAATTGATCTTTGCCATCGCGCGCTGGATACCGGGCTGCCGGTACTTGGCTCCGATACCAACACCTATGAAACCGCTCATATGCTGGCAAACCTATCGTCAGCCACGCCCATTGACGATCCGGAACGCATTGAAAAGGTGATGGAGGCCGTAGCAACGCGGGTTGATACAGACTGGCTGCAGGCCCACCTCAAGGTGGAGCGTCAGAGCCGCCTTTCGCCTCCGGCCTTCCGCTATCAACTTTCCGAGCGTGCAAGGGCGGCCAACAAGCGAATCGTACTGCCGGAGGGAAGCGAACCCAGAACCGTTCAGGCTGCGATTATCAGTCACAAACACAAGCTTGCCCGGTGCGCGTTGATCGGCAATCCGGCTGAAATCCGCCGGGTGGCAGATTCCCAGGATCTGGAACTACCTGAGGACATCGAAATTATCGACCCCGCCGAGGTTCGCCAGCGTTATATCGATCCAATGGTGAAGCTCAGAAAGAACAAAGGCCTGGCACCGGATATGGCGGAAGCCATGCTGGAAGACAATGTGGTGCTCGGCACCATGATGGTCGCTTTGGACGAAGCTGACGGGCTGGTGTCCGGCGCTATTCACACCACCGCCAACACGGTGCGCCCTGCCCTGCAGCTGATCAAGACCCACGACCACGCCAAAGTGGTGTCATCCGTTTTCTTCATGCTCTTACCTCAGCAGGTGGTGGTGTACGGCGACTGCGCCATCAATCCGGACCCGAACGCGGAGGAACTGGCGGATATCGCAATCCAGAGTGCCGAATCCGCTGAGGCCTTCGGTATTGATCCCGTGGTCGCGATGATCAGCTACAGCACGGGAGAATCAGGAAGTGGGCAGGATGTGGATAAGGTCCGGGAAGCAACCCGCATTGCCCGGGAGCGACGCCCGGACCTGCTGATCGACGGTCCTCTGCAGTACGACGCCGCCGCTATCGAAAGCGTTGCCAAGAGCAAGGCCCCGGACAGCAAGGTTGCCGGCAAGGCAACGGTGTTTGTGTTCCCGGATCTGAATACCGGCAACACCACCTATAAGGCAGTCCAGCGCAGCGCCAACGTGGTCAGCATCGGCCCGATGCTGCAGGGGCTTCGAAAACCAGTAAACGACCTGTCACGGGGCGCGTTGGTGGAAGACATTGTCTTTACCATTGCGCTGACCGCTGTACAGGCCAAACAGGTTGAAGATGCGGGGCTGAGCAAGAGCTAGCGCTTGAGACTCTTCTGGCGCTTTTTCTTGGGGGCTGGCCCTTGCTTCTGGTCGTTATCCTTTTTCACCTTCTGACGCGGTGTCAGACGATCGACCTTCTTGGCGTAGGGGTTCTCGCCGGATTTGAACTCGAAGCGGATGGGTGAACCACTCACCTTCAGCACCTTGCGGAAGGTATTCTCAAGGTAACGCTTGTAGGCGCCCGGAAGGGAGTCCACCTGGTTGCCGTGAACCACAATCACCGGAGGATTGGAGCCACCCTGGTGGGCGTAGCGCAATTTGATACGGCGGCCCTGAACCAGTGGGGGCTGATGCTGGGCGGTTGCATCCTGCAGAATGGCTGTCAGCCGGTTGGTCGGCCACTTGGCCATGGCCGATTCGTAACAGGCCTCCACCGATTCATACATGACACCAACACCGGAGCCGTGCAGCGCCGAAATGTAGTGCTTGTCGGCGTAATCCAGAAAATCGAGGCGGCGGGCGACCTGTTCTTTCACTTTTGCCCGGTCGTCCGGGTCCATGCCGTCCCACTTGTTCACCGCAATAACCAGTGAGCGGCCAGCGTCCAGAACAAAACCGATAAGATGCAGATCCTGATCCACCAGCCCTTCCCGGGCATCAATCACCAGGATGACCACGTGGGCGTCTTCGATGGCTTTCAGGGTCTTGATGATCGAGAACTTCTCCACCACCTCGCTGACGTTCTTGCGACGACGAACACCGGCTGTATCAATCAACGTATATTGCTTGTCGTGCCTTTCATAAGGCACATAAACGCTGTCACGGGTGGTGCCGGGCATATCAAACACAATGACCCGCTCTTCGCCCAGCATGCGGTTGACCAGCGTGGACTTGCCAACGTTCGGGCGCCCGACAATACCTATACGGATTCCCGGATACTGATCGGCACGGTCCTGCTCGGCGCCATCTTCAAGGGCCGGTAGCAGAACCTCAAGCATGGAACGAATGCCCCGATTGTGGGAGGCGGCAATCAGGAAAGTGGACTCAAAACCCAGACCGTAAAAATCAGAGGCCGCAATGTCCGGGTCCTGGCCGTCGGTCTTGTTCACCACCAGGTGAGCGCGCTTGCCGGTCTTTCGCAGATGGCTTGCGATGACTTCATCGCCGCCGTTCAGGCCCGCCTTGCCATCCACCAGGAACAGCACAATATCGGCCTCTTCAACGGCCAGCATGGACTGCCGGGCCATTTCCGCATCCAGGCCTTCTTCATCGCCTGTCAGACCACCGGTATCAATGGCGATAAAACGCTGTCCCTCGTAATTGCCTTCGCCGTACTTGCGATCACGGGTGAGGCCAGGGAAATCCGCAACCAGCGCATCCCGCGAACGGGTCATCTGGTTGAACAGCGTCGACTTGCCAACATTGGGCCTTCCGACCAGAGCAATTACCGGTGTCATTTAGTTTCGCCGCGCTTTTTAATGGTGAACGCACTCATCTCGCCACTGTTGCCATAGACAAGCAGACGCTCACCCGACATCAGTTTGATCGGTACCCGTAGGCCTTCATCATCAAACTCGAGTTGCCCCAGCAAGGACCCATCCTCCAGCGACAGGATGTGGATGTATCCCTCGAAGTCACCAACAAACAGATGATCGCCGAGGACAATAGGCTGGGTCGGCTGTCGCCAGGCCAGTTTTTCCTGCCGCCAGAGCTCGCGGCGATCTGAACCCCTCAGTTTGATGATGTCGCCGTTGGACGCGGCAAGAAAGATATTACCGTTACCGATCATCGGCGAATGCAGACTGGACGCGCCACGGCTCCAGATTTCCCGGCCGGACTGAATGTCGATCAGGGCCAGTTTGCCCTGGTAACCAACCACCATGGCGGCGCTATCAATAATCAGAGGTTCACCGGCAACGTCCACAAGCCGCTCGAGTTCGGTGCGCCCGGTTGGCTCGGCTACCTGATATTGCCAGACCGGCTGTCCTGTTTCCGTGCTCAGGGCCATCAGCCGGCCGTTAGCCAGGGCTGCCAGCACAAGATCCGCGCCGACTAGAGGAGAAGCCGCAGCCCTCAGGGAGAGGGCCGGTACGGCGCTGTCGTACTGCCAGAGTTTTTCTCCGCTACCGGCATTGAACGCATGTACCTTGCCATCGATGCTCTGAGCCACCACCATTGCGCCGTTGGACCGCGGCGCTGCCAGCGCCTCGTTAGGCAATGTAGCACTCCAGATCTGCTCGCCGTTCTCTCGGGACAGCGCAAGCAACTCGGCGTCGCGGGTCACCAGATAGATTCGTGAGCCGTCGCCGCCAACCCCGGCCATCAGCTGACGGTCCATGTCCTTTTCCCAGACAACCTTACCGTTTTCCGGGTTCACCGCGTAGACTTCACCGTCAGCTGACGCGGCATAGACCATGTCGCCGGTGTATAGCGGCTCCAGGTACAGAAAACTGCCATCGTGCCCGTCTCCTACCTGGATATTCCAGACTTCTTTCAATACGACCTTCGACACTACTTCCGGCACCGGTGCCGGCTGTTCAAAGGTGTCAGTAGAGCTGCAGGCTGCAAGCAGGGTAATCAGCCCTACCGCAGCCAAAGATTTCAGAGTCTGCAGGTTCATTGCCTTCAGCGCTTGCGCTTTCAGGAGCTGCACCGGCATCAAGCCCCACCCCCGACACCAAGATCCGCAAGTTTAAGTTCCAGCACACCACTGCGCTGAGCACTGCTCTGCTCACGGGCGCTCACGTAAGCCTTCCGGGCCTCGTCAGTATTGCCCTGGGCCAGCAGAATATCCCCACGAAGCTCGGAGAAAATCGCGTCAAAGCTGCCGGCTTCCTGAGCAGATTCGATAGTACTCAACGCCGCGTCATACTGCTGCGCGTCGAACTGTGCGCGAGCCAGCCGGCTACGGATAACCAGAGAAAGCGGGCCGCTCGGGTCCGCTTTGCTATTAGCCCATTCCAGAGTCGCGATGGCGGCTTCAGCATCGCCCTGGTCCATCAACTGCTGCTTGGCCAGAATCAGGCTGCCGTAGATCGCATAGGCACTGTCGGAATAATCCTCACGGAGGGTCTCGGCAACAAACGCCACAGTCTCGGCGCTGTCTTCCTGCGATGCATCGCCATACGCGTTAATCAGGTTCGCAAACTCCGACGCGGCTTCGGTGCGGTGCTGCATCTGCTGGTTCTGCCATGCCTGCCAACCGAAAACGATCGCCAGCGCCGCAGCGATACCGATCAGCAATGAGCTGCCGTTCTTTTTCCACCATTGTTTGATGGCTTCGACCTGCTCTTCGTCAGTGCGTATTTCTGCCATGATGACTCCCGTCTAATACCCTGTTTTGTTTGTAATCTGTCGGCGGCCTCAGCTTCAGGCCAGCATACCCTTGAGCACCGAAGCCAGCTCGGTCATACCGATATCCCGCTGATCTTCGTTCGACCGCAGGGGCTTGAGCCCCACGGTTCCCGACGCGACCTCGTTTTCGCCGAGTATGACTGCATAGCGTGCGCCGCTTTTGTCAGCCTTCTTCATCTGGCTCTTGAAACTGCCGCCGCCGCAATGGCTGATCACGACCCGACCGTGCAACGCGCTTCGCAGTGATTCCGCCACCGAGAACGCTGTTGCCATTGTGCTTTCGCCCATCGCAGTAACGTAAACATCGGCATCGCCATTAACCGACTCCGGAATCAGGTCCAGTGTTTCCAGAAGCAGAATCAGCCGTTCGAGCCCCATGGCAAAACCAACGGCTACAGTGGGCTTGCCGCCAAGCTGCTCAACCAGACCGTCATAACGGCCACCGGCACAGACGGTGCCCTGGGCCCCCAGACTGTCGGTAATCCATTCGAAAACGGTCTTGCCGTAATAATCCAGCCCCCGAACCAGCCGAGGATTCACCGTGTACTGAACTCCCGCGGCTTCAAGAAGCGACCGCAGGGTTTGGAAATGCTCCTTTGATTCGTCATCCAGATAGTCATCGAGCGCCGGGGCCTGCTGCAGAATTTCCTGGGTGCGGGCGTTTTTGCTGTCCAGGATGCGCAGCGGGTTGGATTCGAGACGGCGCTTGCTGTCGTCGTCCAGCTCGTCCACAAAATCGGAAAGGTATTCAACCAGTGCCGAGCGAAAGCTCCGACGCGCCTCGGCCGTACCGATGGAATTAATTTCCAGACGAGTATGCTCAGCCAGACCCAGGGCCTGCCAGAGCCGGGCTGTCAGAATCAGAAGCTCCGCATCAATGTCCGGACCGGCCATGCCGAAGCATTCCACACCAATCTGGTGGAACTGGCGATACCGACCTTTCTGCGGGCGCTCATGGCGGAACATCGGGCCGGTGTACCACAGCCTTCGCGTCTGGTTAAACAGCAGGCCATGCTGCTCGGCCGCACGCACGCAGCCAGCTGTGCCTTCCGGGCGAAGGGTCAGGCTGTCGCCATTACGATCGTCAAAGGTGTACATTTCCTTTTCGACAATATCCGTCACTTCGCCGATGGAACGTTTGAACAGCTCGGTCTGCTCGACCACCGGCATCCGGATCTCCTGGTACCCGTACTGGGACAAGACCTTTCGGACCGTATCTTCTACATACTGCCAAACCGGCGACTGCTCGGGCAGGATATCGTTCATCCCGCGGATTGCCTGGATCTTTGCCAATGTAAAACCTTTCCCTTAATTAAATTCCCGACGCCATTTCACACTGCAGTGGAGGTCAATCCACCGAGCGGGTAATGATCGACTCTTCCCGTTCCTGTTTGCGAGCAACCTCTTCGCGAATCAGCCGCTCAAGGTCATCGGTCAGGGTGGCATTGTCCAGTTTCTGGTTGGGCTTGCCAGACATATACAGGAGGTTTTTCGGGCTGCCGCCGGTCAGGCCCATATCGGCGACCTTTGCTTCGCCTGGACCGTTAACGATACAGCCGATAATCGCCACATCCAGGGAGGTGTTAACGTCCTCAAGCCTGGCTTCAAGATCGTTCATGGTCTGGATAACATCGAAATTCTGGCGCGAACAGCTCGGACAGGCCACAAAGTTTATGCCCCGGCTGCGCAGGCGCAGACTCTTGAGGATGTCGAAACCCACTTTCACTTCCTGGACCGGGTCCGCCGCAAGAGAAACGCGTATGGTGTCACCGATACCGTCCATCAGCAGCATGCCCAGACCAATGGATGACTTGACCGTGCCCGAGCGCAGACCACCTGCCTCGGTGATACCAAGATGCAGGGGCTGTTCAATCTGCCGGGCGATCTTGCGGTAAGCCTCTACCGTCATGAACACTTCAGAGGCTTTGAGGCTGACCTTGAAGTCCTGGAAATCGTGCTTGTCCAGAATATCAATGTGTCGCATGGCCGATTCCACCAGCGCGTCTGCGTTAGGCTCGCCATACTTGCGCTGCAGTGCCTTTTCCAGAGAGCCGGCGTTCACGCCGATGCGAATGGGGATATTGCGATCCTTGGCCGCACTGATCACTGCGCTCACGCGGTCGTCGCGGCCGATATTGCCCGGATTGATGCGCAGGCAGTCCACACCCAGCTCTGCGACTCTCAGGGCAATCTTGTGATCAAAATGGATATCCGCCACCAGTGGCACAGAAACCCGCGAGCGGATCTTTCCGAAAGCTTCTGCAGCATCCATGGAAGGCACGGAAACCCGGACAATGTCTGCACCGGCAGCCTGAATGGCTTCTATCTGCGCGACCGTGGCGTCCACATCGCAGGTTTCGGTATTAGTCATACTTTGGACTGCAATCGGAGCATCGCCGCCCACGGGCACATCACCCACCATGATCTGACGGGACTTGCGTCTAACGATTGGAGATTCCTGTTTCATAGCCTTTTAACCGCGGAATAGGTTTTCAGAATGTCAGAGCGTAAGGGTTAATTCAGTACGGTTGTTGGTCACCCGGGACCTTCTTACATTTACCGGCTCGCCGTCAAAGGTCATGCTACTGACGGCATCTACGGCACCGATAACAACCTTAAGCGGCGCCTCGCCGGACACATTAAGCTGGTCGCCAGCTCGCTGAAGAGAGGCAACCAAACGAGTGCCTGTGGCATCGGTTACCTGCACCCAGCAGTTTTCGATAAACGACATGGTGAGGACAGCTTTCGGTAACCCTGGTTCGGTTGCCTCAGCATCCCCGGCAACCACTGTCTCGACGTCATCGCCCACCACAACGGTAGGATCTGAGGGCGATTGGGCAGTATTTCCGGGCTCGGGTTCGACCGTCAGATCAGTGCTCTGCCCAGGCACCTCGGACTCGTTGACAGCCAAAGTTTGTTCGGTCACCGGCGCCTCGGCGGAAACCTCGGTCGCTGGTGCAACGTCACTACCGCTTTCAGCCAACTCCTGAGCAGATTGGCTCTGTGGCTCGGATTCCACCTCCGGAGTCTGCTCTTCAGACTCGGGCAACTGTTCTTCAGGCTGAGGCTGTTGCGTTTCAGGCTGAGGCATCGTCGCTTCGGGCTGGGAAGGAACGTCCTGGCCTGGTGCCAGAACCATCTTCCACGCGGCGAACGCAATGCCGCAAAGTACCGCAACGATCAATAGCGCCTTGGCCACCTGACGCTTCTTCCGACGACGACGCTCAATATCAATCAGCGGATTTTCCTGTTCCTGTTTTGCTCTCTCCTCGCGCAACGGCGCCAACTCAACGTCCAGCGATTCAATCATCGCATTGGCATCGGCCTTTACCTGCTTCGCATATCCTCGGACATACCCTTTCAGGAAGAGTTCACTGTCGATCTGCTCGTACGCGCAATCTTCAATCGCCTGAATAATGGAAACACGCAAATGCTGGGCATCAGCGACATCTTTCTGGCTCAGACCAAGCTGCTCCCGGGCCTTCCTGAGCTGTTGCCCGACAGGCTCGCCTGCGGCAGGCTGTTGTGGATCGTCACTGTCCATCGGCTATCAACACCTTGTATTGTTGGTATTCTAAGGAGTCAGGGAAATCGCTCTTCAAAAGCAGACCAAGACTGGACACCCGGTTCTGGTCGCCAAGGTGATACGCAATCCTGATTCCCGTAATCAGGCTCTGGGGAGAATGTCGGAGATTGGGGTTTTTGTCCATTAAATCCATAAGATAGCTGTAATAACGGGACGCTTCCGCGTAATCACCGCTGTTGGCCAGAGCACGGGACAGGGCCAGAATGGCTTCAGTATTGCCACGGGACAGATCCAGTGACCGCTTGTAGGCTGTCGCAGCCTCGGCGGGCTTCTCGAGCTCTTCGTAGGTCCGCCCCAGATTGTAAAAAACCGACGCCCGGTCTTTGTATTCCGTATCCCGCGACGCGGCGGCGAACTGAACGCGGGCTTCCTCGAATCGCCCCCGGCTAAACAGAAAGGCACCGTAGTAAACCCGCCCACGGGTGTACCCCTCGTCGTTATCGATGGCTTCCCGGTAGGACCGCTCTGCCAGTTCCGCTTCACCCTCAGCCTGCAGAACCAGGCCCCTGGTGGCCAGCACTTGAGGATTCTCCGGTGCTATTTTCGTGGCCCTTTCCAGGTGAAACCGGGCACGATCGAGATTATTCTGACCAATGTAGGCCGTTGCCAGTTGAATATAGTTTTCAACGATCTTTATTTTGTCAGCCTCACGGGCAAAACGGCTGTCGGTGGTAGTGACACAACCTGCAAGCAGCGCAATAGCGAGGGCTGCGACCAACCAGCATGAACCTTTACCTGACAGCCGCGCTGCTGTTATCACCGGAAACCTCTCTAAAGATTGTCTGCTATGAATCAAGTAGCAACCTGCTGAACCTGAATATACCGCTGGCTGCGTTTGGTACGATCTTCCACGCGCCCGACCAATTGCCCACAGGCCGCATCAATATCGTCGCCGCGGGTCGTGCGAATGGTCGCAACGTAACCGGCTTTGTTCAGTACGTCCTGAAATCTGCGGGTCGCATTCATGCTAGGCCGACGGAAATCGCTTTCCGGGAACGGGTTGAACGGAATCAGATTGATCTTGCACGGCAGATCTTTCAACAACACGGCCAACTCCCGGGCATGCTCCGGCTGGTCGTTCATCCCTTCAATGACGGTGTACTCGATGGTCGCCTTGCGCTTCTCCGGCAAACGGTCAAAGTATCGCCTGGTAGCGGCCAGCAGCTCCGCAATCGGGTACTTTTTATTCAATGGAACCAGCTTGTTACGCAGTTCATCATTCGGGGCATGCAGTGAAATGGCCAGTGAAACATCGGTAACTTCTGCCAGGCGGTCCATGGCCGGCACCACACCCGATGTGCTGAGCGTCACCCGACGCTTGGAGATACCGTAAGCCAGGTCCTCCATCATCAGGTTCATGGCATCCACTACATTGTCGAAATTCAGCAGCGGCTCACCCATTCCCATCATCACCACATTGGTGATGGGTCGGTCCGGGCCTGGCTCAAACGGCATGAAGGCTTTCCGGGCAACCCACACCTGGCCGATAATCTCGGCGGCGGTCAGGTTCCGGTTAAAGCCACGCTTCCCGGTGGAACAGAAAGTGCAATCCAGGCTGCAACCAATCTGGGAGGACACACACAGGGTGCCGCGCTCTCCGTCGGGAATGAGCACTGTTTCAACGCTGTTGCCGTTGTCCATCCGCATGACCCACTTCCGCGTACCATCTTTGGACGTCTCGTCAAGGACAACGTCCGGTCCGCGAATTTCAGCAACCGCTTTCAGCTTCTCGCGTAGCGCCTTGCTCATATTGGTCATTTGATCGAAGTCATCGGCGCCACGCTGGTGAATCCACTGAAGCACCTGAGTTGCGCGGAAACGCTTTTCCCCCAGGGAATCAAAAAACGCCTCAAGCTTTGCTTTGGGCATTCCCAGCAGGTTGGTTTTTTCCGCAACATCCGTCATGTAATAACCTCGATCAGATAACCAATTCGGACCAGGCGACAACCGCCTGGTCCGATACGACCGAATCAGCCCCGCGGGCAGATTTCGTTGTCGTTGAAAAAGTAAGCAATTTCACGTTCTGCAGACTCGGCAGAGTCCGAACCATGAACCGCATTGGCGTCAATGGAAGACGCGAAATCAGCGCGGATGGTGCCGGCATCGGCGTCTTTCGGGTTGGTAGCACCCATCAGATCACGATTCTTCAGGATGGCGCCTTCGCCTTCCAGAACCTGAACGACAACCGGACCGGAGGTCATGAAAGCAACCAGATCGTTAAAGAACGGACGCTCTTTGTGCTCTGCGTAGAAGCCCTCAGCCTGCTCCTGGGTCAGGTGCATCATTTTTGCTGCAACGATGTTCAGGCCAGCTTTCTCAAAACGGGAATAGATTTCACCGATCACGTTTTTTGCTACCGCATCGGGCTTGATAATCGAGAGCGTGCGCTCATTTGCCATGATATTTCTCCGGTTGGTTTCCAATAAAAATTCAGGGTTGGGATTATACGCAGTCCGGGGCCTACTGCCTACCGCACAGCACGCAGGCGCGTCACTACGTCAACAATCCGGGACACAGCAAATTCAACATCTTCCGGCTGCGTGTAACGTCCGAAGGAAAAGCGCAGTGCCTGATGGGCATGGCGCTCATCAAGCCCTATGCCTCGAAGCACATAGGAGGGCTCAACCGCTGCGGAAGAACAGGCGGACCCGGAGGACACCGCCAATTCCCGCAGCCCAAGCATCAAAGATTCCGCATCGACTCCATCAAAGGACAGATTGATAATGCCTGGCACACGGTATTCCGTGCTGCCGTTAACTGATACGCCTTCGAGCGCGCCAAGACCCTCGAAGAGCCGTTCTCGCAGGGATTCAAGGCGGACAGGTTCTTCTTCAATCAGTCCGGCTGCAATCTCAAAGGCCTTTCCCATCCCCACAAGCTGGTGAGTGGGCAAAGTACCCGAGCGCATACCGCGCTCGTGGCCGCCGCCATGAATCTGCGCCGCCACCCGCACCTCCGGTGCCCGCCGGACGTAGAGCGCACCGACGCCTTTCGGACCGTACACCTTGTGGCCAGACAGCGACAGCAGATCCACCTTCAACTGGCCAACATCCACCGCCATTTTGCCCGCTGCCTGGGCTGCATCCACATGAAACAACACGTCGCGTTCCCGCAACAGGTCGCCTATGGCTGCAACATCCGTCACACAGCCGAGCTCATTGTTCACCAGCATAAGGCTCACCAGGATCGTATTGTCCCGCAGCGCCTCCTGGACCTGCCTGGGGGAAATACGGCCATCGGCAGACGGGGCGAGCCAGGTAACCTCAACGCCCTGTTTTTCAAGCCACTTACAGGTATCGACCACGGCCTTGTGCTCGATCAGCGACGTGATTATGTGGGCCTGACCAGGGCGCTCAACAGCGGCTTCGACGACTCCCTTGATCGCCAGGTTGTCGGATTCGGTTGCACCGGAAGTCCAGACAATTTCCCGCGGATCGGCGTGAATGAGATTCGCCACCTGGCGCCTGCTCTTCTCGACGGCGGCCTCGGCCTGCCAGCCGAATCCGTGGGACCGGGACGCCGGATTACCATAGACCCCGTCCGACGTGAGGAACTTGATCATTTCGTCAGCAACAGACGGATCGACGGGGGTTGTTGCCGCATAATCCAGGTAGACAGGATTCTTCATGAGGTTGTCAGAACTATACTCGGAAATGGTTCGGGCATTCAGGCCGGAGCCTGGTTGGTAAGGCGCTCGGTGTTGATGGCCTGCGAATCCTGCTCGGCCTGGCGGAGATTCTGCCGGGCGGCCACTACCTGAATTTCACGCTTCTTCATTAGGTCTCCGAGGCTGATGTCGCTCAGAAACTGATGAATCTGGTCACTCAGATCCGACCAGAGATGGTGGGTAAGACATTTCTCACCATTCTGGCAGTCGCCTTTGTTCCCGCAGCGGGTTGTGTCCAGAGATTCGCTGACCGCATCCACAACTTCGGCAATGAACACCGCATCGGCACCACGGCTTAACTGATAACCGCCGCCGGGGCCTCGGATACTGGACACGAGCTGCTTTCGCCTTAGCCTTGAAAAGAGCTGCTCAAGGTACGAAAGCGAGATGCCCTGACGCTGGGATATATCAGCAAGACTGACCGGACCCTGGTCTCCGTGAAGAGCCAGATCAAGCATTGCTGTTACCGCATAGCGGCCTTTGGTGGTCAGTCTCATAGAGTCAGCACCGCTCCGGTTTTATCGCAAAAATACAGGTTCGAGTATGAATTGACCCAGTATTTCAGTCAAGTATTCACCGCTGGGGCGGTTCATCATCCCGGACACAGTCAAAGTCCTCTTCTTCCAGCGGTGGAAGTGCGCCGTTCTGGTACTCGCTGTTCACTTTCCTGAGTGCCTTGCACATGTTCTCGATCCGATCGTCCACGACGTGCATATGATCCAGCAGGCTGCGCATGGCGCGGGCAACCGGGTCCGGCATCTCCTCGGTGACGCCATAGGCATCGAAGCCCATGCGCTCTTCCATCTCTTTACGGCGTTGATCGTCTTCACCCTTGCGCTTGGCCACGATGCGGCCGGGGATGCCCACAACGGTAGCGCCCTCCGGCACCGCCTTGGTCACCACCGAGTTGGAACCGATCTTCGCGCCGGCCCCCACTTCAAAGGGGCCCAGGATTTTCGCACCGGCTCCGACCACCACACCATTACCCAGCGTTGGATGGCGCTTGCCCTTGTTCCAGCTGGTTCCACCCAGGGTAACGCCCTGGTAAAGCGTTACATCGTCGCCGATCACCGTGGTTTCACCAATAACCACGCCCATACCGTGATCAATGAAAAAGCGTCGACCGATGGTAGCGCCAGGATGGATCTCGATGCCGGTAATCCAGCGGGCAAGAGTAGAAAAGGTTCGGGCAAGCCATTTAAGCCCCAGGCCCCAGAGCCAGTGCGAAAACCGGTGACACAGCAGCGCGTGGAGTCCGGGATAGTTGGTCAGCACCTCAAACGTATTTCTGGCCGCCGGATCGCGATGAAACACGCTTCTCACATCTTCCCTCAAGCGCTCAAACATAATGTTATTCCTGTTCACCTGGGATTGTTTTCACCCGTGAGCCGTTTCCGGGCCCGCCTGCGGATTTCTGAACGGCCGTCAGGATACCCCGGAGTATGTTGATTTCCATCTGGTCCATCTGAGCCCGCTGAAAAAGCCGGCGCAAACGGGTCATTAGCTGGCGGGGTTTCTCACGACGATGGAACTCCACGTCCACCAACACCTGCTCCAGATGCTCGAAAAAGCTCTCGACATCCTGAACCGGCGCCGGAGAAACATCCCAGCCCGGATCGCTCGGGGCTACCATTGGCCTTAAATAGGGGCTCTGCTCCCCTCCTTCAACGCCGCGAAGAAAATACATTCGTAATTCGTAACACACCACCTGCACAGCCATGGACAGATTCAACGAGCTGTAGTCCGGATTCGAAGGGATATGGATGTGAAAATGGCACCGCTGTAGCTCGTCATTGCTCAGCCCGTGATTCTCCCGCCCGAAGACCAGCGCAACCGGCCCGGCAACGGACTGCTCAAATGCCTTTGCAGCGGCATCCGGGGGCGCAATGACCGGCCAGGGCACTTTTCTTCCCCGGGCGCTGGTACCCATCACGCAGACGCAGTCTGAAATAGCCTCATCAAGGCTTTCACACACACGGGCGTTGTCCAGCACATCAGACGCGCCGGCAGAGCGTGCATATGAGGCTTCATCCGGAAAGGAAGCCGGATTGACCAGATACAGATTACCCAACCCCATGTTTTTCATTGCGCGGGCGACTGCGCCAATGTTGCCGGAATGAGAGGTTTCAACCAGAACAATGCGAATCTGGTCGGTAAACCCGCGGTTGCTGTCCTGAGGCAATGCAGACTTGTGCATGTGAAGACGATCTCTGTTTGCGTTTGGAAAAGGCGGCCAGCATACCAGATTTGCCCTTTACACGGTCCCCCGGGATAACACCGACACGCAGCAGTCGGTGTTATCGCGCATGTTAAAACCATACAAGGGGGTTTGGTTTTTGTTATGCTATGCGCCCTTCACACACCTGGGAAATGATCACTCAGATGCAACCAGCGATTAAAATGGCCCTCCGCGTAGCACGACAGGGCTCCGATTACCTCAAAGCACATTTTGAACGCCAGGAACCCAATGGCGACAGTGATGACCGTGCAAAGCAGCTTGAGCGAGTGGAACAGTCGGTTTACGACAACTTTTCCGAACAGCTCGAGAAGGCCTATAAAGACCACACCATTGCCGCTCTGAACGAGTCTGATGCCGGGCAGAGCGAGAAGAGCTGGCATATCTTCCCCGTTCTGGGTCGCCAAAACTTTCTGCGAGGCATTCCCGACTTTGCGTTGGCCCTGGTACAGAAGCGGAACAATCGCACCGAAAACCTGTTGCTGATCAATCCGGTCACCGGCGAGGAATACTCGGCCAGTCGCGGACATGGCGCGGCGTTGAACAGCCGTCGGGTTCGGACCAGTGAAACCAAGCACGCAGACCGGGCTGCCATTGTCAGCAACCTGCTGGACCAGACCCGCCGTGGCGATGACCCGCTGATCTGGGGTGAAATGGCGTCGATGCTGGCAAAAGACAGCAGCATGTTCAGAACCGCAGGCTGTGTTGCGCTGGATGTCGCCCGAGTGGCGTCCGGCCACCTTGACGCCGCTGTCATCTTCCGCCCGGAACCGGCTGATCTGGCTATCGGCGTCACACTGGCGATGGAATCCGGTGCACTGACCGGCGATTTCTCCGGCAACCCGTTTACCGACAAAGCCAAACAACTGGTGGTGGCCAATCCGAAGCTCTTCCGCGAAGTTCTGAAAACACTTCATCCCTTCCGTGGCCGCCTCCCCCAGTAAAGACAGGTAAGATCCCGGAAAAGATGGCCGACCAATAAAAAAGCCGCTTCCTTAACAGAAGCGGCTTTTTTGTGCCCGTCAGGCGAACCTTACATGCGGTTCAGCCATTCCGGCGGCTCTTCAGTCTCTTCCTCGCTTCCCGCCAGGCCTTCCTTCGGCGGAACAACCAGGTCTTCCCTGTCGACGCCCATGGCAACCAGCAGGTTGGCCGATACGTAGATGGAGGAATAGGTACCTACCAGAACACCGATAATCAGCGCGATGGAAAAGTTGTTGATCGCTTCGCCGCCCAGAAAGAACAGAGCCAGAAGCACAACCAGCGTGGTACCAGACGTATTAAGAGTCCGGGTAATGGTCTGGTGAATGGATTCGTTGATAACGTGTGAAGAATCACCCTCGCGCATTTTACGAAAGTTTTCACGGATACGGTCCGCTACAACGATGGTGTCGTTGAGCGAGTAACCGATAACCGCTAGCAAGGCTGCCAACACACTCAGGTCGAAGGTCCACTGGAACAGCGAGAATACGCCCAAAACAATAATCACATCGTGGGCAAGCGGCACGACCGACGCGATGCCGAATTTGAACTGGAATCGCATACCGACGTAGATCAGAACCACTGCCAGAGCTATGAGCAGCCCCAGGCCACTGTCCTCTTTCAGCTTATCGCCAACCTGGGAGCCTACGAACTCGGAGCTCACCAGCTCAAGCTGATCTCCTCCGGCCTTTAGCGCCTCGACAACCTGGGGAGCCAGTTTGTCATCAGATGCCTCTGCCATGCGGACCAGCACAGTAGTATCAGCGCCAAAGTTCTGAACCACGAACTGCTCGTAGCCGGCCTCGTTGAGGGTTTCCCGGATATCGTCCAGCTCCGGAGAAACTTCGTACTCCAGCTCGACGGACGTGCCACCGGTAAAGTCCAGGCCATAGTTCAAGCCCCGTACGGCGAGCAGAGCGATGGAAATGACCACCAGGGCAATGGACAGAACGGAAGCAATTTTCCGAAAGCCCATGAAATCAATGGGTTTCTTGTCAACTTCAGACATTGGCTTGCTTCCCTCCAATCGAGAGCTTCTTGATGGTTCGACCGCCGTACACAAGATTGACAATGCTTCTACTGACCATCAACCCGGAGAACATGGACGTAAGGATACCGATGGACAGAGTAATGGCGAACCCTTTCACCGGGCCAGAGCCCATGGCGAAAAGAATCACAGCAACCAGAAGCGTCGTAATGTTGGCATCGACAATCGAGACAAAGGCCCGGGAGTAGCCCGCATTGATAGCCGATTGCGGCGGCACGCCGGTTTTCAGCTCCTCTTTTATCCGCTCGAATATCAGAACGTTGGCGTCCACCGCCATACCTACCGTGAGAACGATACCGGCAATACCCGGAAGCGTCAGAGTCGCCGACAGGATGGACATGCAGGCAATCAGCAACATCAGGTTAAGGGTAAGCGTGACACTGGCGATCAGACCGAAGCCACGGTAGTAGACCAGCATATAAGCCAGCACCAGGGCGAAGCCGAGAATGACCGACATCAAACCAGCATCGATATTTTTCTGGCCAAGGCTCGGTCCGATGGTGCGTTCCTGTACAAAGTACATGGGTGCCGCAAGCGCACCGGCCCTCAGCAGCAGCGCAAGCTCAGATGCTTCGGTGACTGAATCCAGTCCGGTAATCCGGAAACTTGAGCCCAGTGCCGACTGAATGGTCGCCAGACTGATGATGCCCTTCTCGACCACCCGCTCCTCGACGGTGCGTGACTCGCCATCCACCATGACTTCTTCGGTTTCGGTGCGGTATTCGATAAAGAGAACGGCCATTCGGCGGCCAATGGCATTGCGGGTCGCCCGGTTCATCAGGTCACCGCCAACGGAATCCATGGTGATGTTGACCTGCGGCTGCCCGTTCTCGTCAAAGGCCTGCTGGGCGTTTGACACGTTATCGCCGGTCACGATCACTTCCTCGTCCAGGCGCGCGGTCCGGTTCGGGTTATCGCGGAACGGGAACACCTCGACCTCGCTGGAAGCGGCATCCTGGCGTGCTTCCAGGCGGAATTCCAGGTTCGCCGTCGCGCCAAGTACCCGTTTCGCGGCGGCTGTATCCTGAACACCCGGCAGCTCGACAATGATCTTGTCTGCACCCTGACGCTGGACCAGCGGCTCGGCAACACCCAGTTCGTTGACCCGGTTGCGGATGGTCGTCAGGTTCTGTTGCAAAGCGTAGTCCTGGATTGACTGGACTTCGGCTTCGGACAGGGTCAGTTCAAGCTCAAATCCACCCTCTTCGGTCTCGTTCTCGTCGATCTGGAACTGAATGAATTCATCGCGGATCAGACTGAGGGCCTCCGCCCGATCTTCAGCATCGCGGAAGGTAAAGGCAATGGAACGACTGCCTTCGACCTCACCACCACGGTAGCGGATGCGCTCATCACGCAATTGGCGCTTGATCTGGCCGGCAACGGCTTCGAGACGCTGCTCGAGGGCGGTTTCCATATCCACTTCCAGCAGGAAGTGAACACCACCACGAAGATCCAGGCCCAGCTTCATCGGGCCGGCGCCCAGGGCACGCAGCCAGTCTGGCGTGGATGCCGCCATGTTCAGAGCCACCAGATAGTCACGTCCGAGCGCCTGCTGAACCACGGGGCGCGCCCGAAGTTGCTGTTCAGCGGTAGTAAAACGGATCAGTGCGTCCCGCTCCTGGAGACTGGAGCTCTTGACCTCTATACCTTCGGCTTCAAGTGCATCAACCGCGCGCTCAAGAATGCGCTGATCAACAACCGTGGTGCTTCTGGCACCGGTGATCTGTACGGCGTAGTCATCGGGGAACAGGTTCGGTAAGGCATAAATAAACCCGATCACCAACGCAAACACGATGATCAGATTTTTCCAGAGCGGATACTTGTTCAGCATGGGGTCCCTTTAAGCCGGCCGGGAGGCCGGCTGTATTTCTCAGCTTGGCAACGAAAGATCAGGCCCGCCTGGGCCAACCATCAGATGTTATTCTCAGACGTCTTTCAGGGTGCCTTTAGGAAGAGCGGCTGCAACAGCTACTTTCTGAACTTTCACTTCAACGTTGTCAGAGATTTCCAGAGTGATGAAATCATCAGCAACCTTGGTGATTTTGCCGGCAACGCCGCCAGACGTGACCACTTCGTCACCCTTGTTCAGGCCTTCCATCAGTGCTTTATGTTCTTTGGTGCGCTTGGACTGGGGACGCCAGATCAGGAAATAGAAAATCAGAATGAAGCCGGCAAAGAAAATCACCTGCCCCATAACGCCCATACCCTGGCCGGCTGGTGCGCTTTGAGCCAGGGCGAGTGCCGGCATTACGGCAAGAAAAGCGGCAACAAGCAGCTTGATAGATTTCATGGTTACATCTCCGTTGGTCATTAGATTCGGATAGCTAAGACACCCGGCTGCCAGAGGCCATATCAGTCCGCAATTGGCGGTACGGTCTCGCCCCGGCGCGCGTAGAAGTCGCTTATAAAGTCCGACAATGTACCTGCTTCAATGGCCCCACGCAATCCGGCCATGATGTTCTGGTAGTAACGCAGGTTATGGATGGTATTCAGCTGTGAACCCAGCATTTCCCCACACTTATCCAGATGATGCAGATAACTTCTCGAAAAATTCTCACAGGTGTAACAGTCACACAGGTCATCAAGAGGCTGGGTATCATGACGATGCCGGGCATTGCGGATTTTGACAATGCCGGTTGAGGTGAACAGATATCCGTTCCGGGCGTTGCGTGTAGGCATCACGCAATCAAACATGTCGACACCTCTGCGAACCGCCTCCACCAGATCTTCCGGGCGCCCCACTCCCATCAGATAACGGGGGCGGTCCTCCGGCATTCGGGACGGGAGGTGATCGAGTATCCGGATCATGTCTTCTTTGGGCTCGCCCACCGACAGCCCACCGATTGCATAGCCGTCAAAACCGATGTCAGTCAGACCTTGCAAAGACCGATCCCGCAGGGATTCATACATACCGCCCTGCACAATACCGAATAGCGCAGCCGGATTGCCCTCATGGGCTTTTTTGCTGCGTTCAGCCCAGCGCAGTGACAGCTCCATGGACTCCCTCGCCTCGGTTTCCGTGGCTGGATAAGGCGTGCACTCATCGAAGATCATGACGATGTCGGAGCCAAGGTCCCGCTGAACCTGCATGGCGATTTCCGGGGATAATTCCACCGGCGACCCGTCGATGGGCGAGCGGAAGGTGACGCCCTGCTCTGTGATCTTGCGCATCTCACCCAGACTGAATACCTGAAAGCCCCCGGAGTCCGTGAGGATCGGACCCTGCCACTGGGTAAAATCGTGTAGATCACCGTGAGCCTTAACGACTTCCGTACCCGGGCGGAGCATCAAATGAAAGGTATTACCCAGGATGATCTGAGCGCCAATGCCCTCGATATCCCGGGGCAGCATGCCCTTCACGGTGCCGTAGGTGCCAACAGGCATGAAGGCCGGAGTCTCCACCACACCACGGGGAAAGGTAAGCCGGCCGCGACGCGCGCGCCCCTCCTCGCCAAGCTTTTCAAAAGACATAAAGCAGGATGTGTTCATTAAGCGGCTCCGGTGATAAACATGGCATCGCCGTAACTGAAGAATCGATAACGCTCCGCTACGGCCGCCCGATAGGCATTCATGGTGTGGTGATACCCGGCAAAGGCACTGACCAGCATAATCAGAGTGGATTCGGGCAAGTGGAAATTGGTAATCAGAGCGTCTACCGTTCGGAACCGGTAGCCGGGATGGATAAAAATATCGGTCTCGCCCTGAAACGGCATCAACGTGCCGCTAATACTGGCAGACTCCAGTGAACGAACCGACGTGGTACCAACGGCGACCACGCGCCCACCACGGGCTTTTGCCGACTCAACCGCGCGGACAGTGCTTTCCGGAACCTGCGCCACTTCACTGTGCATCACGTGATCTTCAACCCTGTCCACCCTCACCGGCTGAAATGTGCCTGCGCCGACGTGAAGTGTCACGAAGGCCTGCTCAATGCCTCGAGCTTTCAGTTGCTCAAGCAGCTCGTCATCAAAATGCAGGCCGGCGGTCGGGGCTGCGACAGCGCCGGCTTCCCGGGCATAGACGGTCTGATAGCGCTCCCGGTCGGTGGCCTCGTCGGGACGATCAACATAGGGTGGCAAAGGCATATGGCCGACGCGCTCAAGCAGTGACAGAAGCGGCTCGGCTCCTGCCAGACGAAGATGAAAAAGCGCGCCTTCACGCCCCAGCATCTCAAGCACAGAGCCATCTTCCAGAACAATTTTCTGCCCCGGGCGCAATGCTTTTGAGGCTTTAACATGGGCCAGCATCTCGTACCTGTCTTCAAGCAGCCGCTCCATCAGCACTTCGACCTGGCCGCCGGTTTCTTTGCGGCCGAACAGGCGCGCTGGAATCACCCGGGTGTCGTTAAACACCAGCAGGTCACCGGGGTTCAAAAGCTCAAGGATATCTGCAAAAACGCGATGACAGAGGTCGCCGGTTTTACCATCGAGGGATAGCAGGCGTGAGGCGCTGCGCTGCGCCAAAGGATACCGTGCGATAAGTTCATCGGGCAGGTCAAAATGAAAATCGGAGACGTTCATGGGCACAGTTGCACAAGCATGTTGGCTGGAAACGTGGTGGCCGGAGACCTGGCTGGGGAAAATCTGCTTTCTCTGGTGGTAGCGGAGGCCGGACTCGAACCGGCACGCTCTTGCGAGCAAGGGATTTTGAATCCCTCATGTCTACCAATTTCATCACTCCGCCAATTCTAGAGTGCTGGCGATTATACTGACGTGGAGTGCGAAAGCAATAACCGGCGCATCAACCGGTTAACCATCCTCAGCCGACTACAACTGATCAAACAGGGACAACCCTGAGACCCGGGCAAAAGATTGTTGAGCAGCCTGCAGAACAAAGCTCTGAAAGCTAAGATTGCTGATGGCTTCGGCGTAATCAACATCCCTGAGTTCGGAACGTATTTCCTCGCTATACACCGACGAATCCTCGAGAAACCCCCTGGTGGATTCCACGGCATTCAGGCGGCCGCCCAGTTCAGTCTGTTTCAAAACCACACTTTCCTGAGCGTTATCGAGGTTGGCCAGGCTGTTGGCAATCAGATCGTTGTATTCATCCTGGCCAGCTGGCGTGCCTTTGTTGATGCTGTCGAGCCCGGCAATGAGCTTTTCGATTGTACCAAAAACCGACTGTCTTCCAGCGGTGTCGATCGTAAACTGGTCGCCAACTGCTTCATCACTGATGGTTGCTCGAACCCCTGCAATTTCAAATGGTTCGCCACTAGTGTAAGGCACTGGTGATCCCGGGAGCGGGTTGCCGGTGCGGCTGTTGGTCACCGTCAGCGAACCAAGGCCCGCATCAACGGTAATCACAATATCGTCCGGAGCTACTGTGGAATAGAGTTCCTGATCGATCACTTCAACACTGTTAATTCGCCCATCAGTTAGCGGTGCCGTTGGGGTAGTGTTCTCTCCGGAAACGGCAGCCGATATCGTTGAAAATATCCCTTTCCCGTGATCACTAATGGGCACGGTCACCCCATCATCAATCTCCAGTGACCGCTGGCCCTCATCTCCCTGATAGACCCAACTCCCGCTGGCATTCTGTGCAAACGCCGGCGTGTCGCCCTGGAATCCACTGAATATATACTCTCCGGACGCATCCCGGGTGTTGGTAATATCCGCCAGCTGTCCCAGCCGTTCTTTCAGTTCCGCAGAAATGGACCTGCGGTCGTTCGGGGACAGGGCCCCGCTACCAGCCTGTACGGTCAGTTCGCGGACCCGCTGGATAACGTCAACGGATCGTCCCAGAGCGTCCTCCTCCTGTTCCAGACGGTTCTCCGCAAGGCTCACATTGCGCTGGTAGGTATCGATGCGCTGCAGTTCCTGGTCCAGCTTCAGGATGCGGGCAGCCGCCACCGGGTCGTCAGACGGTCTGTTCACCCTCTTACCCGTTGAAATCTGCTCCTGGGTCTGCGCCAGGTTACTGTTAAGATCCTGCAAACGGTTAATACCGCCTGAAAAAATCTGCTGTGATGATACCCTGATCATGTCAGTTCACCTCTCGTATCAACCGTCATTTAACGGAAACTCTGCAGCAACGTGTTGAACAAATCCTGGGCGACGCTCATGACCTGCGCCGAAGCGTTATAGGCGGCCTGATACTGGATCAGCCGGCCCGCCTCCTCGTCCATATTCACACCGGAAACCGATTCTCTTTGATTCTTTGACTGTTCCAGCAGTGTTTGCCCTGAATCCTTGTCCAACTGGCTCTGCCGGGTTTTCACACCGATCTCGCCGACCAGGCTGGAATAGCCCTCGGAAAAACTCTGGTTGCCGTTGTTGAGGGTATTTTTCGTGCCCAGCGCAGCCAGCTTTTCGGCATTACGGTTGTCAGAAATGCCATTGGTGTTGTAACTGATGTTGAAAGAATCGCCGGGGCTGGGCCTGCCGGAGATTTCAAACTGGAAACCATAATAATCGGGCGAGCGCGGATCTTCGGTGAACAACTTGTTCGACGTACCCGGCTGGAACACGTTGACCGGCGGCACCGCCGCGGCATCGCCTGCCTGCAGAACCGCGCCGGAACTGGCGTTGACCACGTCATACACCAGCTGGCCGCCATCTTCGCGGAACTGAATCTGCAAAGGCGGCGAAAGCTGCCCTGCCTGCCGGAAGTTCGGTAGCAGAGAGTTGGTGAACGGGTCGCGAACATTCAGCATGCTGCCCTGGGTAATGACCCCGTCACCACCATTGCTGCTGCTTGCCTCGGCCCGCACCGGGCTGGCAAAGGCGATGTCTTCCTCGCGATTGATCGCCAGGTCAAGATTGGCCGCAGCCTGTCGGGTGGGTTCAATCAGGAAGCTGTCGCCAGCGTTGAATGTGCCGCCCTCAATCCGGATATTGAAACCGGGCATCGAGATCTCGGACTGCACCGGGTCCGGCAACCGACCCTGGTTCACCACTTTGCCAGAGGCGCGATCAATCAGTTCGAAATCCCGGCCATCGCCGCCAAACTGCAGTGACCAGCTTCCGCCCGGCAGTTTGGAGCTGTCAATAATCTCTACCGCCAGCTGGGCGTTTCCGGGCGCGGCGTTATTGGCGTTCGGCACCACACGTCCCCGCTCGGCTGCCAGGCTGTTAATGTCCGAAAAGAACTGCCCGCCCAGGTCTCCTTCGAGATCCATCCCGATCTCATGCTGGTGGTTGACAGTATCCGCAAGGGCAATCGCAATACGCCCAAGTTCAGCTGCTGCAGGGCGCAGGCCTTCCTCGGCAAAGCGTCGCAAACCGCCGAGCTTGCCACCATTAATCTGTTCATCAACACCGAGGGTTCGACCGCCACTGGTCAGGGTGAATTCCAGATAGTTCGGGTCTTCAGCATTGTCCCTGGTCCCCAGTTTGGCCGCCGTGGACTCCAGAACAAGGGACTGCCCGTTCTGTAGAGACACGTTGACCTGACTTCCCTCGGCTGCCACCACGCGGATACTCACAAGCTCGGAAAGTTCACGGAGCTTTTCATCCCGTTGGTCCAGCAACGCATTGGGTTCCTTGCCCTGAGCCAGCCCAGGGGACTGGGCGATCGCCCGGTTAAGGTCGGCAATACTCTGGATCAGCGTGTTTGCGTCATCGACGCCCTGGCGCATCTGGGTCTTGATGGACTCCCGCTGCTGGGTGAACTCGCTGTTAATACCCTGAAACCGGTTAATAATCTGTTGCGCTTCGCTAAGCACCAGCTGGCGTTGTGGCAGCGATGTCGGGTCTTCCGCTGCATTCTGCAAACTGGAAAAGAAATTGTTCAGGGCATTGCTCAACCCCGTGGCGTTGCCGCCCAGCAGGTTATCCAACCGGTTGAATTCCGAGTTCAACGCGTCCTGCTCACCGAACAGGGAGCTGTCCTCCCGGATCTGTTGGGTCATGAATTCGTTCGCCAGCCGGCGCACGTCGGTTATCTGGACACCCGAACCAATATAGCCGGCGCCCGTATTCTGGCCGGGCTGGGTCTCGAACTGAACTTCCTGACGGCTATAGCCCGGGGTATTGGCGTTGGCGATGTTGTTGCCGGTGGTGTTCAACGCGGATTGATGCCCAAGCACACCCGTCAGACCAATATTGATCAAACCTGCCATATCATTACTCCCCGTTGCCGCTCAGGCCCATGGACACCGTGTCCATGGTGTCGGTATTCAGGATACGGCGGATCTTCTCGCCATAGTTCGGATCGGTGGCATATCCGGCTTCCTGCAGTCTGTCGGTGAACAGCTCCGGGTCATCCGCCGCCGCCAGCACATCCCGGTAACGGGGGTTCGATTCCAGGAAAGACACATAGTCCCGGAAGCTGGATTCATAATCCGGATAGGACCGGAAGGACGCCCGCTCACTCATGGGCACGCCTTCGCGGAATTCCGTGGTGGCAATATTGACCGAATCACCGGACCAGCGCTGATCGGCCTTGATGCCAAACAGGTTGAAGCTAGGGGAACCGGACTGCCCTTCAATCATGTGTCGGCCCCACCCGGTTTCCAGAGCGGCCTGGGCGACCATCACCCGGGGATTGATTCCGGTGGACGCTGCGGCACGCTCGGCCATCGGCAACAGATGACGCACAAACGACTCGGGTGAATCGAAGCGCGCCGGTAGCGCTGGCACTTCGTCTTTTAACGAGGAAGAGCTGACGGACTCGGCCACAGCGTTCACCTTGTCTACCTGCTCCGGCAACCGCCTGGTGAGCACTGGCAGGCTCCGGTCGTAGTCTCTCAGTTCCGCTTTGTGAGATGCCATCGGGCTGCCCTCGACATCCATGCCGGGAATCTGCCGGCTGAGCTGGCGCACCAGCGCTTCCGCAAGGCCCGTGCCCTGCTTCTGGGACATGCTCAGGCTCAGCTGGCTATCAAACATTTCCTGATAGAATTTTGACTGGCTGCTGTTCAGGTAATTGCCCTCAGCAAACACATCCCCTGCCTTACGCATGGACTTGACCATTTCCGAGAGAAACAGGCCTTCAAACTGCTCCGCGACTTCCCGCAGCGCGCCCTGCTTGTCGGTGCGCGCCTGGGTTTTGAGCCGGTTCAGGCCTTCAAACTCGGTATAGATCTGTGCTTTCTGAACGCTGAAGTCCTGCATCGCCGCACCTATATAACAATCAGCTCGGCACGAAGCGCGCCGGCCTGCTTGAGTGCTTCCAGTACCGCCATCACATCCCCCGGGGCCGCGCCCACCTGGTTCACTGCCTGGACGATCTGGTTCAGGGTAACCGCGGGCCCGAACTGGAACATTCGGGCCGGCTCCTGGGTAATGGCAATCTGGGTATTGGGTTCAACCACCGCGTCGGCGTCAGTAAACGGGTTGGGCTGTTCTACTTCAGGGTTTTCCTGGATGGTCACTGTCAGATTGCCATGAGTCACCGCAGCGGCCGTCACCTGCACATTCTTGCCCACCACAATGGTGCCGGTGCGGCTGTTGATGACGACTTTCGCGGCTTCCTCGGCCGGCTCAACGTTCATGTTTTCCAGAATCGATAGAAAGCTTACCCGCTGCGACGGATCCCGCGGTGCCCTCACAGATACCGACGTGGCATCGTGGGCGTAGGCCATATCCGGCCCCAGGTTGCCGTTGATGGCCTCAACCACTCGCCGGGCCGTGGTGAAATCCGGGCGCAGCAGGTTAAAAGTGATGGTGTCGCCCTGAGCGAACACCGAGTTGACCTCACGTTCAATGGTTGCACCGTTGGGAATACGACCGACACTGGGGATATTCACGGTGATACGCGAACCGTCGGCACCGCCAGCCCCGAAGCCGCCAACCAGAAGGTTGCCCTGCGCCATCGCATAGACCTGGTTGTCCGCGCCTTTAAGCGGCGTCATCAACAAAGTGCCGCCGCGAAGACTGTCAGCATTGCCGATGGAAGACACGGTAATATCCATTTCCTGACCGGGCTTGGCAAAAGGCGGCAGATTGGCCGTCACAGTTACCGCGGCCACGTTAGCCAGACCCAGGCTGGCGCCAGGCGGCAAAGTGATGCCGAACTGGTCCATCATGTTGCGGAAGGTCTGGTTGGTGAACGGGGCGGAGTCCCCTGTGCCGTCAAGGCCCACCACCAGGCCGTAACCGACCAGCTGGTTGTTACGCACACCCTTGATGCGTGCCAGGTCTTTCAGGCGGTCCGCCAGCACCGGCGCGGCAATCACCGACAACATAATCAGGGCAACAAAAAACCGAAGTGTTTTCATAGCGGGAACCACTCGCTGTTAAAGAAGCGTGCCAGCCAGCCCATCTGATTGGCCTGGTCGAAATCACCGGTACCGCCGTAGGCAATACGGGCGTCGGCTATGCGATTCGAAGCCACCGTATTGTCTGGCTCAATATCCTGCGGGCGCACAAGCCCTGTCAGGCGAATGTATTCATCACCATTGGTCAACGACAGCCATTTCTCGCCACGAACCCGAAGTACGCCGTTGGGCAGAACCTGGGTAACGGTCACAGTGATACTGCCGTCCAGGCTGTTGCTCTGATCCGCTTCCGCCGAGCCTTCAAAATCCCGTTCCATATTCGCCTCTGTTGCCACGCCCAGATTGGAGCGGTTCAGAATCTGAGGATTGGGCAGGGAAATCTCGTTGTCCTTGGTAATACTGCTTTCGGCATTCTTGCTGGCCTGGGTGGACTCCTGAAGCTCTACCGTCAGGATATCCCCCACATTCAAAGCCACCGTATCGCCATACAGGCTGAAATTGCGGGAAGGCTGGTAGATCGCGCCGGAGTCCGGGTCGCGCTGCATCATGTTGTCCGCAACCACCGGCGCATAAGCCGGGTCATTGGGCATCGGCCGTTCACGGTTCAGCGCGGTGCAGCCCTGCAGCAGCGCGAGGCCGCAGATCAGCAATAGGGTGCCAACCCGGCGATCGCTTCTGGATGTGAATATGATGAACGTCATAACCTGTCCCCCGGCCGCCACTCAGTGCTAGCCGATATTATTCGTGATGAACTGAAGCATCTGGTCAGTGGCAGACACCACCTTCGAGTTCATCTCGTAGGCCCGCTGCGTGGTAATCATGTTGACCAGTTCTTCCACAACCTCGACGTTTGAGGCTTCAACCATGCCCTGCTCGAGCGAACCCAGGCCTGAAAGACCTGGCTCGCCTTCGGTGGGGTCACCGCTGGCGTTGGTGGCCTTGTAAAGGTTGTTACCAATGGCCTGCAAACCCTGGGGATTAATGAAATCCACCAGCGTAATCTGGCCCAGGTTCTGGGGCGCGGACTGATCATCAGTGATGGCCGTTACCGTTCCATCCTTGCCGATGGTGATCGTGGAGGCGTTCTCCGGGACGTTGATATTGGGCTCAAGGGGGTAACCGGACGGACTCACAATGTCGCCATCGGAGTTCAGCTGAAACTGACCATCCCGGGTATAGGCAATCTGCCCATCCGGCTGCAGCACCTGCATAAAGCCCCGGCCATCAATCGCCAGGTCCAGCGGCTGCTCTGTCACCTCCAGATTGCCCTGGGAAAACTGCTTTGCCGTTCCCACGATGCGCACACCGGTACCCAATTGCAGCCCCGATGGCAGTTCGGAATTCTGGGTATTCAGGCCGCCCGGTTGACGGTCGATCTGATAAAGCAAGTCCTGGAATACCGCCCGGTCCCGTTTGAAACCCGTGGTGTTTACGTTGGCCAGGTTGTTGGAAATGGTGGCCATGTTGGTATCTTGGGCGCTAAGCCCGGTCTTGCTGACCCAAAGTGCTGGATGCATGTTCTTCTCTCCTTGCCGAGGCGTTCAGACAGCGGCCAGAATTTGCCGCTTCAGCCCGCCCGGCCGAGTTTCGATCGGTTTATCAGAGGTTCTGCAACAGTCGTGCCGAAGCCTCGGAATTCTCGTTTGCCGTGGTCATAACCTTCACCTGCATTTCGTACTGCCGTGACAACTGGAGGTTGGAGATCATTTCCTCTACCGCGTTAACGTTGGAACTTTCAAGAAAGCCAGACACCACACGCTGGTCGCCCACTGCTGGCTCCGGGCCATCAATCGCCTGGTCGGGTTTGCGCTGAATAAAGCCCTCCAGTCCCTTTTCCAGAGCCTCGCGGGGTGGATTCACCAGTTTCAGGCGATCCACTTCCACCAGCTGGTCTGGCGGACCGCCTACTGGCACAACCGAGATGGTGCCGTCAGAGCCAATCTGGACGTTGTCAAAGGGAGGGAGTGCAACCGGACCACCGTTGCCGAGAACCATTTCGCCGCTGGAAAGGCGCACCAGGCCGTTAACATCTACCTGCAAGCTGCCGGTACGGGTAAAAACCTCTTCACCCTGCTGGTTCTGAACCGCCAGCCAGCCTTCACCGTCTACCGCGATATCGAGCTTGCGGCCGGTATCCTGAAGGGCACCTGCTGACAGATCGGTACCCGGGCGTTCGGACATGGCATAGGCGCGGGTCGGATGATGTTCGCCGAACACCGGCATACTCCGGGCCTGGGCGAAGTCCCGCTTGAAACCGGTGGTGCTGACGTTAGCCAGGTTGTTGGCATGGGCGCGCTGGGACAGCATGTTCTGCTTGGCGCCGGACATTCCAATATAGAGGGCTTTATCCATGGGAAAACTCCTGCCGGAATATTGACTGTTTCCAGTCCTTTTATCCTATTCCTGCAGGAGTTGTGCCAGATTTCGTTTCAGGTGTTATCTGAGGTTGATAATGGTCTGGGTCACCGCATCGGACGTCTCGATGGTCTTGGCATTCGCCTGATAGTTTCGCTGGGCGATAATCAGGTTAACCAGTTCCGCCGACAGATCCACGTTGGATTCTTCCACCGAGCTTGCCTTGATCGCACCCAGGGTGCCGGTGTCAGGCGCGCCGATAATCGGCTGACCGGACTCGAAGGTTTCAACCCAGGCGGTATCCCCTACCGGCGCCAACCCGTTGGTGTTGCTGAACGAAGCCAGCGATACCTGTCCCAGGGACGTGGACTGTCCGTTGGTGTAGCGGGCGAACAGCACGCCCTCACCGGAAACGTCCAGGCCTGACAGCCGACCGGTGGTGTAGCCGTTCTGCTGCTGATCCGTCACCCCGAATTCACTGCCGTACTGGGTCGTCTCTGACAGGTTCAGCACGAAAGCGGATGTGGTTGGCGGCTCCGGAATCGGAGTGGTGATCGGGTTGCCAGGCGCAGGTGGGCCGTCAGCCCCGTTGGGGGTTCCATCCGCGCTTTTCGGGACCCAGTCATCAATCAGGATTTCGCCACTGGGATCTCCGTTTATAGACTGCAGATTACCATCCTGGTCAAACCGCGCCTGATACGGATTAGTGTCGGTACCACCAACGAATTCCCCGTCAATCTGCAGGTAAATCGACCACTCACTGACGCCTATTCCATTGCCGGGTGCCGGCTGCTTCACGTAAAACTGGCTGATCTCGTGGGAGTTGCCAAGACTGTCGTAGATTGTCGTCGTGGTGGCGTGGTTATAGGTGCGCTGATCGTTCGGGTTGAACTGGTTGGTGATATTGATCGAGCGGCTTGTCCAGGAATCAGCAAGGTTGGTACTGCCGGCCGTCGAGACAATGTTGGTAATCTCGCGGTCCGCCTGGGGACGCACAGTGCCTACGGTAGTTTCCGGCGCCTGAGTCAGGCCGGTGCTTGAGAAGCCTGCTGTCAGGTTGTTGCCGCGATTATCCACCAGACGCAAGTTGCCACCTACCAGGGAAGCGTTAATGGTCGGCGCCTGGGCGGTGTTGATAGCGTTTACCAGAGACTGGGCGTCGGTCACGCCCACGGTGTCCACGGGCACGTTCACATTACCGACAGCCAGATCGAACGAGAAGCTTCCCGAGCCAATCGCAGTGTTCAGATCAGCCTCGCTGATACCTTCGTACTGGGTGGTAGCCGAAGCCGACAAGCCGTCCACACCGTTGAGTACATCCACAACATCTGACGCAGAGTAGTCCGCCACGTTGGCCGGATTAATGGTGGTCGTTACCGTCGATCCGTCATCATAGGTGATCTCAAACGTTTCCTGAGGAAGTCCCGCCGTTGACGGCGTTGTCGCTGGTACCGTGAAACCGCCGAAATCGCCCATGTCTGCGACGCGACGCTCCAGGACCGTCTCTCTTGAATCTAGGTTGAGATCGGACTGTAATTCAGTGGTGCGACGTGGCGCCAAGTTGCCGGATTCAATCTGCAGGTCACCACGAACACCGGACAGGTTGCCGTCTTCATCTGCCGTAAAACCCTGGAGCCGCATGTTCTGGTTGTTGGTGATAAACCCTTCTTTATCGAGGCCAAACTGCCCAGCGCGGGAATAGCGAACTTCGCCACCGTTGCTTAGCGTAAAGAAGCCGTCGCCGTTGATAGCCATATCAAGGCCGCTATCAGTGAAGCTGATGTTGCCCTGACTGAACGATTGCTTGACGTCCTGCACCCGCACACCATCGCCAATATTCGCGTTGCCGGAGCTAAGAAACCCGCTGGCGTAGAGATCGCCAAACTGGGCCTTGCTGCCCTTGAACCCCACGGTACTGGCGTTCGCAATATTATTACCGGTAACGTCAAGATCAACCGACGCTGCCCTTAATCCACTAAGACCCGTGTTAAAAGCCATACTTCACCTCTTGATCTGTTCCGGTATTAGTTAATCTGTTGAACTTCAGACAGGGCGATCGAGCCCATGCCTGCCAGATTTAGCGTGACACTGCCACCCTGCCCCAGCGACACACTGTCAACGTTCGCACTTACCATGGTGCCCAGCTGCTGCTGGCCATCCGGGTAGGAGGCTTCGGCAACAATCCGGTAAGGCCCGGGCGGCAAACTGTTGCCGTTACCGTCCTTGCCATCCCAGTCGAACCCGGCAACCCCCGGCTGCTGTGCTCCCAGATCCATCTGTCGCACTCTTTCACCGGCGCTGTTCTCGATGGAAACCCGAAGCCCTGACGTAGTGGCCGGCACCTGGACGTTACCGGAGATCTGTCCCTCCGGGCCCAGAATGCCGATCTGCGATGGCGCCAGAACCGTTCTGCCAACCATTGCTGAAGCCTGCAGTGCCTGGGTTGACCGGAACTGACTGACGACGTCATCAACGCTGCCGGAAAGCTTCTGCATCTCTTCAAGAGAGCTGAACTCCGCCAGCTGGGAAATAAATGCTCCGTTATCCTGGGGCTTGAGCGGATTCTGATTCTTGAGCTGGGCAATCATCAGCTCCATGAACTCGTTCTTGCCAAGCGCATTCTTGTCGCCGGCCTTGTCCTGGTCCAGCCGGTACTTGCTCAGCACATCCGAGGCGTCTGTCGGGTTAATGACACTCATAGGGAAATCCTCGCTCGATTATTGCTGACCCAGGGTCAGGATGCGCTGCATCATGGTCTTGGCGCTGTTCATGATATCCACGTTCATTTGGAAGCTACGGGACGAGGACATCATGTCTGCCATTTCCTCAACCACGTTGACGTTGGGGTAGAAAACATAGCCGTCCTCGTTAGCCGCCGGATGGTCGGGCTCGTAGCGCATCTGCAGTTCGGCGTTGCTTTCCACAATGCCGTCAACCTGGACACCGGCTCCCGGCCCTTCGCGCTCACTGGCAAAGGCCAGATTCTGTTGGGACGGATTCATCAGGGACTGCTGAATCGCGGAGAAAACCGGCTTGCGAGCCCGATAGGTCTCATCGGTGCTGGAACTTGCGGTTTCCGCGTTGGCGATGTTGGATGCGGTCGTGTTCAGTCTCAGTGACTGGGCCGTCATGCCGGAACCCGCGATGTCGAAAATGTTACCCAGAGACATTGTCATGCTCCCTATTCAAAAGATCGCGGTCCGATTACTGACCGGAAATGGCCTTCTTCAGCCCGTTAATTTTGCCGTTGAGAAACTCAAAACTGGCCTGGTAATCCATGGCGTTGCGCATGAACCTTGCCTGCTCCTGCTGGGCATCCACGGTATTGCCATCGACTGATGGCTGATGCGGGACGCGGTACAGCAGTTCACTGGGCATTCCCGTGGAGCCAGATGACGTATCCATGTGGCGCGCGTGGGTTTTTTCCATACCAACCCCGCCCATAGCATGCTTCGCCTGGTCCACCATCGAACTGAAGTCGATGTCCCGCGCCTTGAAGCCCGGGGTATCAGCGTTTGCAAGATTGTTGGCCAGCACCTCAGCACGCTTTACCCGCGCATTCAGTGCCTGTTCGTGAATTCCCATTGCGCTGTCGAGGGAGATCGCCATAATTCCTCCAGATCCTGAGCATACCGGCAGAGTTGTTGTTGCCGGTTTTCCGCTTTGAAGAGGTCAAAGCAAGCAGGATGCCAGTTTGGAGATTATCCCCGGTTGTTGATCCGGGGCCGCCCGGGACGGGCGTTTCAGGGCGTACTTATAAGAACAAGACGGGGTTTGGCGGCAAGCTGGCAGGATAGCCAGCGGGCAGAAGCGGCAATAGATTTCCCCAGGGTGGCCTGGGGCAAGATCAGCCCGGCCAGCGCTGCACAAAGCTGGCCTGGTCGGGCCTTGGCACGGCGGCTTTTTCACTGGCCACGGTTCCCACATACAGAAAGCCGGTAATCAATTCGTTACTACCCAGGCCAAGGCCAGCCGTTACGGTCGGATGGTAGGCCATGGCACCGGTCCGCCACATGCCACCGAAACCGGCAGACTGAAGTGCCAGCAGCATATAGCCCAGGCCGACCGCCGCAGACATCGTCTGCTCTAGCTCCGGCACTTTCGGGTGGGACTGATGGCAGGCAATACCGACAATGACCATCGGAGCGCGCAGTGGAGACTGCAACAATTTGTTCCGCTCTTTCTCTGTTGCGTCCGGCCCGCAGGTTGAAGCAAAAAGCTCACCCAGGGACTTCAAGCCTTCACCTTCTACCACCAGATAGCGCCAGGGTCGAAGAAGAGCGTGGTCTGGCGCGCGGGCCGCACAATCAAAGGCCTGGCTCAAAGTTTCGGGGTCGGGTGCAGGTGCTTCCAGCCTGGGTTCGGAAGAGCGTTTCAGAAGCGCATCTATTACAGCCGTCATAGGATCTCTCTATTGCCGTTGCCAGAGTGTTTATTATGCCCTGCCTGATCGCAAAGCATGGTTTATTATGTGAATTGTGACACAAACTGTTTACTGTTAGTCTTTAGTCGTAGTCTATTAATAAATAGTGAAGTAAGAGAAAACTTCTTCTAATAAAAAGACTGTTTTTCGGCCATGTCAGACATTGAATGATGAACGCACCTGTTGAGCTCCGGAGCGCCAGCTCCAATACAAGCAAAAGCGCTGTTCTGGACTCTCAGAACAACCCGGTGGCCATACCGCCGATGCCGGACTATAACGGCAGAATTCTGGCCTATACCGCCACCGGAAGCGTCATCGCAGCCGGCCTGGCCCAGGGGCTGTTCGCCGGCTGGATGATATGGACCCTGGTTGCCGCCCTGATCTGGCCCCACGTTGCCCACCAGTTAACCCGTCGTACTTTTCTGCGCCATTCAAATCGCATCCGACAGAAAATGCTGCTAGTGGACTGTGCCATTGGCGGCGGGTTTATAGGAACCATCGGTCTGGTGGTCATCCCGTCTATATCCGTTCTGCTGATGCTGATGTTCAGCTGCCTGATCATCGGTGGTGTGCGCCAATGGGTCTTCGGCAGCCTGATCACCATTGCCGCCGCCGGAGCGGCCGTATCGGTTGTCGGGCTTGCACCCTCACCCCAGTCGCCTTTGCTGACCAGCATCATCGCGATTCTGGCCACCGGGTGCTACATCTGCGTGACCGCCTTCTATTCCCATCAGCAGGCCCGTGCGCTGATGCTGGCAAAGACCCAGATCCAGAACCAGCGGGAACAATCGATTGCGCTTTCCCACAAGCTGTCAAAGTACCTTTCGCCCCAGGTCTGGCAATCCATCTTTACCGGCGAGCGGGATGTCCGTCTTGAAACCCAGCGTAAAAAATTGGCGGTTTTTTTCTCCGACATCAAGGGCTTTACCGAACTCTCCGAGGAAATGGAGCCGGAAGCCCTGACCGAGCTGCTGAACCACTACTTTAACGAAATGTCGGAAGTAGCCCTCAAATACGGCGGCACCATCGACAAGTTCGTGGGTGATTCCATCATGATTTTCTTT
Organism: Marinobacter halotolerans; assembly: GCF_008795985.1. Classification (NCBI taxonomy): domain Bacteria; kingdom Pseudomonadati; phylum Pseudomonadota; class Gammaproteobacteria; order Pseudomonadales; family Marinobacteraceae; genus Marinobacter; species Marinobacter halotolerans. The sequence goes on from NZ_VMHP01000002.1 coordinate 1,149,859, forward strand.
GGTGACCCCACCAGTGAAGGCCAGAAACAGGACGCCCTTTCCTGCGTGTCCATGGCCATTGATATGCGCAAGCATATGAAGATCATGCGCCAGAAATGGAGAAGCCAGGGCATCAAAACGCCTCTGGAGATCCGCATGGGCATCAGCACCGGCTACACCACCGTTGGCAACTTCGGCGCCGAAAACCGGATGGATTACACCATCATCGGCAAGGAAGTGAACCTTGCCAGCCGGCTGGAATCCCTGGCCGAACCCGGAGAGATCCTGATTTCCTACGAGACCTTCTCCCTGATCAAGGACCGGATCATGTGCCGCGACAAGGGCGAAATAACAGTCAAGGGCTTTGGCCGCCCGGTGCCCATCTATGAAGTGGTGGATTTCCGGCGCGACATGGGGCCCCACCGCAGCTTCCTGGAACACGAACACAGCGGCTTCGCCATGTATCTGGATTCGGACAAGATCACCGAAAAAGAGCGGGAATCCATTCTTCTTGCCCTGGAAGACGCCGCCGACCGGCTGCGTCGCGAGGAAGAATAATTACTGCCGGATCAACCGCGGACCGGGGCTGGCATCCGGTACGGTACTCCGCAGCGGATTGATGTCCAGCCCGCCCCGGCGGGTGTAACGCGCGCATACCGTCAGGTGCTCCGGCCGGAACCTGGCCATCAGATCCGTAAAAATCGTTTCCACACAGTGCTCGTGAAAATCCTGCGTCTGGCGGAAACCCACCACGTACCGCAGCAATGACGCCCGGTCGATCGCCGGGCCAGTGTATTCCACCAGCAAGGTCGCCCAGTCCGGCTGGCCGGTAACCGGGCAATTGCTTTTCAGCAAGTGGGAACAGAGCCGTTCGGTAACGATCTCATCAGAGGCCTGGCCAAGCACCCCCGGGTCGTACTCGTATCCAATTTCATCAACAGATTCGTTGTCAATCAGCACGAAACCTTCCGGCCGGCCCGCCAGTCGCACCCCCTCGTCGACACTGTGAAGCCGCACCGAAACCGCTGCGCCACTGGCGCTGGACAGATCCTGGGCAATCACCTCACCCACTCGCTCGGCAGAGGAAAATACCGCCTGATTCAGCGAGTTCAGATAAAGCTTCATGGACTTGGATTCGATGATCGACGGTGACGCCGCGGGCACCAGGATTTCTGCCCAGGCCACGGCCGGCACTCCGTCAGAACGCAACCAGGAAATCTCCCAACCCTGCCACAGGTCCTCTCCGAACCAGGGCCAGCGGCCATCCTCAAGCCCGATCTTGCGACGGTTGACGTCACGGGCCACAGGGAACAGCAGCGCCGGGTCGTAGCTGTCCGGGTATTCGCTGGATTTGCCCAATGGTGCATTGATTAACGACATAAGCGGCCCCCGGCCCGTAAAAGACTAGCTGCGGATGCCCTTGCCACGCTCCAGCATGCGAAGCGCTACCGCAGAAAAGAGCGTAATAAACACCAGAATCATTCCCAGGGCAATATAGGGATTAACGTCAGACACCCCAAGAATGCCATAGCGAAACGCGTTCACCATGTACAGGATCGGATTGATCATCGACACGCCCTGCCAGAAGGCCGGCAGCATATCGATGGAGTAGAACACCCCGCCGAGATAGGTCAGCGGCGTCAAGACGAAGGTTGGCACAATCGAGATATCGTCGAATTTGGTGGCCAGCATCGCATTGATAAAGCCGCCTACTGCAAACAGCGCCGACGTCAGAAACACCGTCAGAATAACCATAGGCAGGTTGTGAATCGACAGATCGGTAAACGCCAGGGACACCAGGGTGACGATCAGACCGATACCCAGCCCTCTTGCCATACCGCCGGCCACGTAGCCGGCCAGAATGATCCAGTTGGGCACGGGCGACACCAGCAGTTCTTCAATGCTGCGCTGGAACTTCATGGAGAAGAAAGACGACACCACGTTGGCGTAGGAGCTGGTAATCACGGCCATCATGATCAGCCCGGGAACAATGAACGCCATATAGTTGAAGCCGCCCATCTCACCAATGCGCGAACCGATCAGGTTGCCGAAGATAATAAAATAGAGGGTCATGGTGACCGCCGGCGGCAGCAGTGTCTGCGGCCAGATCCGGGTAAAGCGTCGCACTTCCCGCAGAACAATGGTGTTGAACGCGGTAAACATGGCGTCTGTTCTCATGCCACACCCTCCCGGGCCGGTTTGGGCTGCCGGGCGTTGGCGTTCTCTTCAACCATGCGCAGGAACAGCTCTTCCAGGCGGTTGGCCTTGGTTCTCATGCTCACCACGCGAATGCCCTGGGACTCCAGTTCGATAAACATGCCATTCAGGCTGTGGCCTTTCTGGACTTCCACCAGCAAGGCGCCTTCGGAATCCAGCCGGCCGTCGAAGTTTTTGAGCTTGGGCGCTTCCGTCAGTGGCTTGTCTGTGTCCAGCACAAAGGTTTCCACGCTCAGCTGCTGAAGCAGCTCGCGCTTGCTGGTGTGCTTGAGGATCTTGCCATGGTCGATGATGGCAATGTTCCGGCACAGGGCCTCGGCTTCTTCCAGGTAATGAGTGGTCAGAATAATGGTGGTGCCCTGACGGTTCATTTCCTGCAGGAAGGTCCACATGGAGCGGCGCAGTTCGATATCAACACCGGCCGTGGGCTCGTCCAGAATCAGCAACTTGGGCTCATGCACCAGTGCGCGGGCAATCATCAGTCGTCGCTTCATGCCGCCGGAAAGCATCCGCGCGGGCGAATCCCGCTTGTCCCAAAGGCCAAGTTTGCGAAGGTACTTCTCTGCCGACACCGCCGCCTTTTTTAGCGGTATGCCGTAATAGCCCGCCTGGGTGGTGACAATGTCGAACACTTTTTCAAACTGGTTGAAATTGAACTCCTGGGGCACAACCCCGAGGTTCAGCTTGGCATCGGAAAGATGGGTATCAATGTCAGACCCGAACACGCGGACCTTGCCCGAGGTCTTGTTAACCAGCGAGCACACAATGCCCAGGGTGGTGGATTTGCCGGCGCCGTTGGGGCCCAGCAGGGCAAAGAAGTCCCCTTCCGCCACGTTCATGTTGATGCCTTTCAAGGCTTCAAAGCCATCCCCGTAGGTCTTTACAAGGTTCTCTATCTCAAGTGCGTTGGTCATAGCCATTCCATCTGGAACCGAACATCGGAAAACCACTTGATGGCGGCCGAGCGGGGAAATTTCAAGTACAGCCGGACATTCGCGCCCGCCAGCCAAAAGCTGAAACTGCGACAGGTTTCCCGATATGCTCGAACGACCATCCCTATAATGCCGGTTACAACAATTTACAAACGGTTCTGCAGCCACCTGTTGCAAGGCTCACCGCAGGATCCGAAGCAGGGATGTACGCGCAATCATGAGATCCGTTCACCTGAAAACAGGCTATTTTCTGCTGATGTCCACGTTTGTGCTGGCAGGCTGTCTGGGCGGCGACGGAAACGGCGGCAGAGGTGATGGATCAAAAGTCGGCCAGATCACCCCTACCGGCATTTCCGGCCTCACCTACCAGACCGCCAGCCGCAGTGGAACCACCGGCGAGGAAGGGCAATACCGCTATTTCCCCGGAGAAGAACTGTCCCTTTTAGTTGGCGACCTGTCCCTGGTGAGCGGCGTACCGGTAGAGCCCGTCGTCACCCCCCTGGAATTCTTCGAACCCGAGCGGGACGCCCTGAAAATTGCAGGTACCACAGAGGAAGGCCTGCAAAGCCATCGAATCACTGAACAGCAGCTGATCCAGACATCCGATTCCGTCATCAACCTGACCCGGTTTCTTCTGGCCCTGAACTGGCGTCTGAGAGTGTCCGACGGTAACGGTGTCGAGATACGCCAACGTGTCATCGACCAGTTGAACGCTACCCTGCCCACGCTTCCGGAACCTATCGATTTCAATGTATCCAGAGGGGAGTTTGCCTTTGAAGAGGAAGACGCTCTTTCCCCTGCGAACCAGCTGCTGGCGGAAATCTGTTTCTATCCGCCGGGGGATGAGCTGTGCGAGGAACCACCAACACTGGAACGAATCGAGAACGCGCCGCCCCGGCCGGAAGATCCGGAAGACCGGGACCCCGAGGTCGAGTACAGCGAGGATCTGCAGGCAAAGCGGGACCGGATTCTGAAGTCAATCCGCAGCATCGACAGCGTAGATGTGGAAACGGCGGAAGGTTACCTCACCCGGGAACTGGACATCATCAGCACCGAACTGGGCAAGCGTTACTATCTGAAAGAGTTTGTGGCGCAATTTCCTGAATCGGATACATCCATCAAGACCGTCAGGGTAAGAAAGATTGCCGGCACGCCTGAGCTTGCGGATATTGAAGCGATAAGTACCCGGCCAGACGATGTGGAGGTGCACTCGTTCGGCTGGCAGTCCGCATCGGTGGAATACTTTCTGGCAGGCGAGGCACCCGGCGAATCGGAACTTCTGATCAATTTCAAACCCGATGACACTTACCGCTGGGTGAAGAAATCCCTGCGGGTTGTCATCACGCCCTGATCAGGCGGGAAAACGCCCAGCGGGATTCTGCGCCGGTTACGTCGTAATGCTCCGGGTGCAGCCCCTCTGTTCCGGCGGGCAGGCATTCGGCAATCGAGACCGTTTCCTCAGGCATCTTGCCTTCGTTATACCGGGCCAGGTCAATAATGCGCGCTGCCTTTAGCGGCTTTCTGGCACGGTCAGTCATTACCATCACCTTCGGCCACAGACGCCGTTCGGCAGAGTGGGACACCACAACACCGCGCTGGCCGTCGTTCAGTTCCACCAGGCTGCCGGTCGGATACACCCCAACCGCCGCGATGAACTTTTCCACCAGATCTTCCTGGAATTCAATATTCCGAAGCTCATACAGCAGGCTTACGGCGCGGGCGGGCGTCATTGCCGCCGCCGAATCCCTCGGACTGACCAGCGTCTCGAAATACTCTGCTAGCCCGGCAACCTTGCCCAGCAGCGGAATCCTGTCGCCGCGGATACCCTCGGGAAAGCCGGAACCGTTGTGCCGCTCGCGATGATTCTGCACAACACTGACAACTGCTCGGGACACACCGGAATCTTCCAGGCTATGAACGCCCTTCTCCACATAGGAGCGGTAGAGCGCAAAGTCATCGGAGTCCAGGCGCATCTCGTTTTCAATCAGCTTGCGCGGAAGCAGCAGCTTGCCCACCTGTGACAGCAGACAGCCCATGCCCAGGTGGTTCAGCAGCCCTTCGTTCAGGCCCAGTTCGCGGCCACACACCAGCGCCCACACGGCGGTGTTCAGGGCATGCTGGTAGGTGAAGTCGTCATGTTGACGGGTACGGCTCAGCCACAATACAGCGTCCGGATTTCGAACAACGCTGGACACCATGCTGCGGGTGACCCGGGCGACCTCCGTAAAGTCCGGCACCTGATGATCGCGGATGCTCTGGAAAACCCTGTGAAGAGAAGCGTCCGCGTCGAGCATCAGCTTGCGGGACACCTTCAATTCCTTGCGCAGGGAAGACACTTTCGGGTGCTTCACCGGCTCACGGATATTAAGCGGAGGCAGTTTCACCTCCTGGCGTTTTTTGGCTTCAGAGGATTTGAAGCGCCCGAAAACCAGCTTGCTGTTACCGGAGCTATCGATTGAGTCGCGGGTTTCTGCAACATCCACCGACACCCACTTGCAATGGCTCATCAGTGCACGGATGTCATCCTGGGACCGAATGTGAAAACCCTGGATCGGAAACGGGGTCTGGTGCCACGGACGATCCAGGTCAGACACAAACATGCCTAACTCCAGATCATGCACAAATACTTTCTTCTGTTGGACTCCCACGGGGCACCTCTCAATCACAACTATGAGACAGTTCCATTCTGACGCAACCGCCGCCAGAGTCCATTACATTTCTGTAGTACCTGGTAACCCGAAAGGCACAATCAGTAACCAAAACTATCAACGGGCAACAAATTGTAGTGTTGTGACACTCCGCACAAACAGAACTGGTCCGTTGCTGGTTATTCCTCGTCACAGACCGAATCGTCAAACTCCGGCGGCTTGCTGGCCAGCCGGCCCCGCGGGCCTTTCCGACTGTAAACCGTATAGGGAACCGGCGAGGCCCGCAGATAATCAATGTTCTGGGTCTCCCCTCCACTCTTTCGGGCGGTTTGAGCCGGACGACAGTTCACCAGCAGTTCCAGGGAAGATGAAAGTTCTGTCACGAGGGCGTCAGTATCAGAAGGATTGACCCGGATACAGGCCCGCTCGTCAAAATCCGTACTGCCTTCAGTGGCTACCACATCCATGCCTTTCGTGCCGCAGGCGCGAATGCCGGGCGCACAGGATTCTGCCGCAGCACCGGAGTGGGTACGGTCCACAATTCGCCATTCCCGCTCGCTGCACTGGGCTGACAAGGTAATGGGCGTGGACTTGTCTTCAGCGATCCACCAGCCCGGGTAGTCGGCGGTTTGCCAGGTCATTTTGAACTGCCGGTCTTCGCCGGCGGAATTCTGGGCGGGAAACATGGCGTAATGGGTGTAATAAGACGCGCAACCGGAAAACAGAACGGGAATGACTGCAATCAGTCCTTTTGCAATAGCTGGGTTCATTGTCGTGCTGTGCCTGCAGATTTTGGTAGTAGTCAATCGATCGTGGGCTGTGAGCGGCCCCGTTATTCGTCGGCAAACTGAAGGCCGAACCCGTCGACGGTTTTGCGGACAACCACCATCTCAAGAACCGGTGCCGGAATCGGCAAGCCCTGAACCTGAACCTGGATTTTGTCGCCGATAGCCGGCTCAAAAGGCTCGGTGTCCACCACAATGAAAACGCCGCCGTCGGAAATGTCCCTTGTGGAGAATACAAATTCGCCCAGGGTTTCGTGGGTCACTTTCACTTTTGCACTCATAGCAGTGCGGGTATGTATACGTCGATCGTTATCAGCCATAGTGCCGGCGCTCACCACTTTTTTGCATAGTTTTTATAGTCTTCCGAAGCATAGCACTATTTCAAAGAGAAGTTTGCCGCAAGCGCTTGACACGGAATACAACAGTAATGAGAATAGTTGCGTTTTATAATATAATTACAGAGCGAAATACTCGTTCTGTAATTGCCATGAACCCTGACCATCAGATCAAAGGCTGACTATGAACCGCATGAAGCTTGCTAGCATTTTCACTGCTGCCGCACTGACCCTTCCGATGACCGCCAGCGCCGAAGGCGACGTGAATATCTATTCCTATCGCCAGGCCTACCTGCTCGAACCACTGCTTGAAGCCTTCGAAAAAGAAACCGGCATTGAAAGCAATGTGGTCTTCGCCAAGAAAGGCCTGGCTGAGCGTCTGGAGCGCGAAGGCCGTAACAGCCCCGCCGACGTGGTAATGACGGTAGACATCTCCCGCCTGAGCGAACTGGTTGACCGTGACCTGGTCCAGGCCGTTGACAACAAGGTGCTGGAAGACAACATCCCGCAGAACCTGCGCCACCCTGATGGCAAGTGGTTCGCCCTGACCACCCGCGGTCGCCTGATCTACGCATCCAAAGAGCGTGTAGAGCCCGGCGAAATCACCACCTATGAAGAACTGGCAGACAATAAATGGAATGATCGCATTTGCACCCGCAGCGGCCAGCATCCCTATAACATTGCCCTCTTCTCCTCCATGATTGCCCATCATGGAGGAGAAGACGCCGAGCAGTGGCTGGAAGGCCTGAAAGACAACCTGGCCCGCAAGCCCCAGGGCGGCGACCGTGACCAGATCAAAGCCATCCACGCCGGTGAGTGTGATATTGCCATCGGTAACAGCTACTACTACGGCAACATGCTGCAGGACGAAAACCAGCGTGAAGCCGCCGAGTCCGTGCGCCTGATCTTCCCCAACAACGACGGTCGTGGCACGCACATCAACATCAGCGGCATTGCCCTGACCAAAAGCGCACCGAACCGCGACAACGCCGTGCGCCTGATGGAGTTCCTGAGCACGCCGGAAGCCCAACGCATCTACGCCGAGGCCAACACCGAATATCCGGCCAATCCGGCGGTAGAACCGTCCGGCATGGTCGCCGAATGGGGCGACATCAACCCGGATGACCTATCCCTGCAGAAGATTGCAGACCTCCGCGACGAAGCGGTGAAGATGGTCGACCGGGTCGATTACAACAACTGATCCGGACAGGCAAAAGCCCGCGGAACATTGCGGGCTTGCGCCTACCACACTAGAATCAGCCCTTCGTTTGACCACCGTCCTTTTTCACGCTGTTACGAAGGAAGATCATGTCCGAGGCGAGCACTGCCAGCCAGACCGTCAGCCAGCAAGAAGCCGGTTCGGTCCTGCTGTCAAAGCGAACCTCGAAACCCTGGGTCATTACCGCCGCGATAACCACGGCCATTGTGGCACTGCCGGTATTGTCGGTCCTGTTTCTGGCATTGTCGCCCGAACAGAACGTCTGGCCCCATCTGATCAGCACCACCCTTCCCCGCTACGTCTTTACTACCCTACAGTTAATGCTGGGAGTCTCGATACTGACTCTGCTTATCGGGCTTTCCACCGCCTGGGCGGTGACTACCTGTGAATTCCCCGGCCGCCGGTTCTTCGAATGGGCGATGCTGTTGCCCTTCGCCGTGCCTGCCTATGTGATTGCCTATGTCTACACCACACTGCTGGATTATGCCGGCCCCGTGCAGACTGCTATGAGGGACTGGTTCGGCTGGCAGAACGCCACCGACTACTGGTTCCCCGAGATCCGCACAGTGGAAGGCGCCACAGTGATGATCGGGCTGGTGCTTTACCCCTACGTTTACCTGCTGGCCCGGGCGGCCTTTATGGAACAGTCGCCGTCGCTATTTGCGGTCAGCCGCAGCCTGGGGCACTCGGCCCTCAGCACCTTTTTCCGGGTGGTGCTACCCATTGCCCGGCCAGCGGTGGCCGTTGGCCTGTCGCTGGTGCTGATGGAAACCCTGAACGATTTCGGCACCGTGGATTTCTTCGCCGTACAGACCCTCACCGCCGGGCTGTTTGATACCTGGATGGGCCTGGGTAGCCTGGGCGGCGCGGCCCAGATCGCCACGGTCATGCTCGCCTTCGTGGTGATTCTGGTCACCCTGGAACGCTACTCCCGACGCAAGCAGCAGCAATTCGCCGCCCGGGATAACCGCGACCCGATCCGTCGTTTCCGGCTTTCACCGGCGCGCCAGGCCCTGTGCGTCGTAATCTGCTCCGTTCCGGTGATTCTTGGCTTTGTCATTCCTGCCGCCACCCTGGGCCAGTTTGCGTGGGAATACTTTGACGAAAGCTGGAACAACACGTTTATTACCAACACCTTCAACAGCCTGTTCCTGTCCGGCGCGGCCGCGATGACCACGCTGGTTATCGGTGTGATTCTGGCCTACAGCCGACGGCTGCACGATACCCATGGAATGCGCGTGATGATGCGCCTTTCGAGCCTGGGATATGCCATGCCCGGTGCGGTGCTGGCTATTGGCGTGATCATTCCCCTGGCGGGCTTTGACAACTGGCTGGACAGCATTACGCGCAGCGCCTTCGGTTTCAGTACCGGCCTGCTTCTAAGCGGCTCGGCCTTCGCCCTTGTCTTTGCCTACACAGTACGGTTTCTGGCGGTATCGGCCGGAAGCGTGGAAAGCGGACTGCAGAAAATCACCCCCAGTATGGATATGGCCTCCCGTTCCCTGGGCCACTCCCCGGGGCGAACCCTGATGCGGGTTCATCTGCCGATGTTGCGGGGCACACTGCTCACAGCGGCGCTGGTGGTATTCGTGGACGTGATGAAGGAACTGCCGGCGACGCTGATCCTGCGCCCTTTCAACTTCGATACTCTGGCCACCTATGTGTACCAGTACGCCTCTGACGAGCGTCTGGCCCGCAGCGCCCTGCCGGCGCTGGTGATTGTGCTGGCGGGTATTATTCCGATCATACTGATGAGCCGGTCAATTTCCCGGACACGGTCAATTGGTTAGGCGGGAATGTATTTCCTGCACCACAAACCGGCCCTGAAAGATCGCCGCCGGCTCCGCGGATGGCGCCAATGAGGGTTTGCCACAGTAGATTTCAGCAATAAGCGACAGGCGTGCGCGCCCATGGCGGGCCAGGCTTTTGCGGAAGCGGTCCGGCACTTCCCCACCAGGCAGGCGACACAGAGCATAAAAGTCGGTGGTCACAGGCTCCAGATGCTCGATTTCGCCCACCTGAATCACCACATTGCCCTTCAGTCCGAGGTCCCCCAGCACAAGCTCCACCAGTCCCCAGGCGGATATCACGGCCACAGAATAGACGCTGCCGCCGAAACCGGTGCCCTGATGATTACGGTTGGGTTCAAGGGGCGCGCTGACCAGTAGCGCGTGACCATCGTAAGACTCCAGGCGGACGCCCAGAGCCTCAGACAGCGGAATGATTTCGTTAATACGTTTCTGAAAACGAGCTAACTGGGGCATATTTCCTCCTGAAATCTGCCCCAGTTTATGCACTGCGCGTCTATTTCCCTATGCGACTTATGTCGGTTATTCCTACTTACTCCCAGATCACCGGCTGACGCTTGGCGTACCAGGCATCCACCTTGTCCTGATAGGCGTCTTCCACCACATTCCGCTTCAGTTTCAGGGTGGGTGTCAGGAAGTTGTTCTCGATGGACCACTCATCGCTGACAACCACAATAAACGCCAGCTGTTCGTGGGGGTCGACCGTCTTGTTTACATCGGTGATAAGCTGCTTGAAGCCTTCTTCAATTTCCTTACGGAACGATGCATCGCTAATCTTCGGACGAAGCTCCTCACTCAGCATCACCAGCGCACAGGGCTGGGTCTGGTTAGCACCAGACACGCACACCATCTCGATGGCTTCGTGAGACATCAGGCGGTTTTCAATCGGTGCCGGGGCAATGTACTTGCCCTTGCTGGTCTTGAAAATTTCCTTGATGCGGCCCGTCAGCTTCAGGCGGCCCATTTCATCAATCTCGCCCTTGTCGCCGGTTTTCAGGAAACCGTCTTCGGTGAAGGTCTCTTTGGTTTTCTCTTCATCCTTGTAGTAGCCCATCATCGTCGCCGGGCTTTTCACCAGAACCTCGCCCGCGTCGCTGATCTTCACTTCAACGCCCGGTGCGGCCTCGCCCACATAACCAGTGCGCGAGCGGCCCGGCTTGTTCATGTGGGAATACGCGAAGTTTTCAGACATGCCGTAGCCTTCAAGCAGCTCCAGGCCCAGGTTGCGGTACCAGTCCAGCACATCGTGGGATAGCGGCGCGGAACCACTGCCGGCCAGCTTCACCTGATCCAGGCCCAGGCCCTTCAGAACCTTCTTCTTGATCAGTTTGTTAACCAGCGGGATCTTCAGCAGCTTGTCGAGCTTCTCTTTCGGCAGCTTCTGCAGCACGCCGTGCTGGAATTTCACCCACAGGCGCGGCACAGAAAGGAACAGCGTCGGCCGGGCCCGCTGCAGATCCTGCACGAAAGTATCCAGGGACTCGGCGAAGTACAGCTGGAACCCGTTATAGATGGAGCCCAGTTCCACAAAGGTGCGCTCGAATACGTGGGCCAGCGGCAGGTACGACAGCATGCGGTCATTCGGGCCTACGCCAAGCACTTCGGCACCACCCTCTGCGGCAAACGCCATGTTATTGAAGCTCAGCATTACGCCCTTGGGGCGACCGGTGCTGCCGGAGGTGTAAACGATGGTGGCCAGCTCGTCCGGCTCGCGCTGTACGTTTTCCTCAAGCGGCGGATACTTGGCAATAATGTCGTCCCAGCTATCGAAATCCGTGGGCGGGCTCAGCGGGAAAGACACGCAACGCATGGATTCGGGTACACCGGGCTTCATCATGTCCCAGTCGTCCAGCTTGCCTACAAACAGCAGCTCGCACTCACTGTGGTCCAGGATGTAGCTCACCGTATCGGCGTTCAGCGTCGGGTAAAGCGGCACGGAAATGTGGCCGGCCATCCAGATCGCCCAGTCCGACATAATCCACTGGGCACAGTTCTTGGAAATAAGGCCAATCTTGCTCTTTTCAGGCAGATTCAGTGACTTCAGATAAGACGCCATGCGCCGTGCTTCATCAACGGCACGCTTCCAGGTGTACTCCACAACCTGGCCGTTGCCGACGGGCTGTGTCATGTACAGGGAATCGGGAATGGTTTTTTCCCAATGGTAAACCATATCGAGGGGCAGTTTATTGGTGGTATCCATGGACCTTCCTTGCTTTCTGTTTTTAGTGTTTTCTGGCTCTTTTATAGTCTTCTATGCGCCAACGCTAGCGCAACGTCTCTACCGGACGTTCAGGCACTTAAATCGAGTATTAGACTTTAGTCTGATACAGCTACTTATACTAAACCATCAAAGCATGAACAATCTAAAACTCTATCAGACAGTTGCATAAAACTACGTGCAGACGTCACTTATTTTGCACGCATCTTTTTCCCCGGTCATTTACTGAACAATTCCTGACCACTACATGTTGTGCTTTCTAAGTAAATGGCTCAACAGCGGGATTTTACAGGCTTTCCCGCAGTTTCAAGGCTTCTGCCATTGATTTTCTTTGCAGTTTCCACCGCTATCCATAGTTCCGTTCTTATTCACAGAACACTATATACTGTTATACTCTTCGCAGATTCGCCCATATATGGTGTTTCGGGGAACCACCCCGCAACAACCGGCAACCGCAGTTTTGGTAAGCGCAGTGGGCAATACGCTTTTCCAGCCGCCTGGCAGCATTAGCGGGCCGACGGCAGAAGCCAGGCAGCAGCATTACCAGATCTAGTGGTTGATCAAACGTAAAATCAAGATAGTTTTTAAAAAAACGACACAGCTGAACATTTGAACAACATTCGAGTAAAGAGGGTGGCAATGAACGCTAAAGCACAGGCCGTGGTAACGACTATTCCCATGCAGGAAGCTTCGCTGGATATCTGGAACAGCAAGTACCAGCTTAAAACCAAAACCGGCGAACCCGTCGACAAGGACATCGAGGCGACCTACACACGCGTTGCCACCGCCCTGGCCGAAGTGGAAAACAAAGCCGACCGCGCAAAGCACATGAAAGATTTCGTCTGGGCCCTGCGCCACGGCGCCATCCCTGCCGGCCGCATTACCTCCAACGCTGGTGCTGAGGCTCACAAGCCTGCCACGTCCACGATTAACTGTACCGTGTCCGGTTCCGTTCAGGATTCCATGAACGACATCCTGGAAAAGAACCACGAAGCCGGCCTGACTCTCAAAGCAGGCTGCGGTATCGGCTATGAATTCTCGACCCTGCGCCCGAAAGGCGCCTACGTCGCCGGCGCCGGTGCCACCACATCCGGCCCGCTGTCGTTCATGGATATCTTCGACCGCATGTGCTTCACCGTGTCTTCCGCCGGTGGCCGCCGTGGCGCACAGATGGCTACTTTCGACGTTCACCACCCTGACGTCATCGACTTTATTCAGGCCAAGCGTGAAGACGGCCGCCTGCGCCAGTTCAACCTGTCGCTGCTGATCACCGAAGACTTTATCGAAGCCGTGCGCAACGATGCCGACTGGCACCTGTCTTTCCCGGTGACTGAAAAAGAAGTGGCCGATGAAGGCATGGACCTGAACGACGCCAGCCAGTTCGTCTATCGCGACTTCCCCATCCAGAAAGGCTACGTGGTTAACGATGAAGGCAAGGTGGCGTGCCGCATCTACCGCACCCTGAAAGCCCAGTTCATCTGGGACACCATCATGACCAGCACCTATGACTATGCCGAGCCGGGTTTCATCCTGATCGACAAGGTCAACCAGATGAACAACAACTGGTTCTGCGAAGACATCCGCGCTACCAACCCCTGCGGCGAGCAGCCCCTGCCCCCTTACGGCAGCTGCCTGCTGGGCTCTGTGAACCTGACCATGTTTGTGGACTACCCGTTCACCGAAAAGGCCAGCTTCAACTATGAGAAGTACCGCAAAGTTGTGGCCATCTTCACCCGCATGCTGGACAACGTGGTGGAAATCAACGGCCTGCCGCTGGAAGAACAGCGCCACGAGATTACCTACAAGCGCCGCCATGGCATGGGCATTCTAGGCCTGGGTTCCACCCTCGCCATGCTGCGTATGCCTTACGGTTCTGCGGAATCCGTACAGTTCACCGAAGACGTTGTGCGGGAAATGGCCGTTGAAGGCTGGCGCCAGTCCCTGGCCCTGGCCGACGAGAAAGGCCCGGCGCCGATCATGAACGACGAGTTCGAAGTAACGCCCAAGATGCTGACCAAGTGCCCGCAGCTGTCTGCCGATGGCTACAAACTGGGCGACAAGCTCAAGGGCAAGGTACTGCACGCGAAGTACAGCAAGTACATGCAGCAGATTGGCAGCGTGGAACCAGAGCTGATTGAGCAACTGGCCGAGAAAGGTGGCCGCTTCACGCACCACACCTCTATCGCGCCCACCGGCACCATCAGCCTGTCGCTGGCCAACAACGCCAGCAACGGCATCGAGCCGAGCTTCTCGCACCACTACGCGCGCAACATTATCCGCGAAGGGCGCAAGACCAAGGAAAAAGTCGACGTGTTCTCCTTTGAGCTACTGGCCTACCGCCACATGGTGAATGCCGGTGCCATGCCCTTCTCCGAAGAAGAAGACAAGCGTCTGCCCCACTACTTCACCACCTCTGAAGACGTGACGCCGGCCCAGCACGTGGATATCCAGGCCGCAGCGCAGGTATGGGTGGATTCGTCCATCTCCAAAACCGCCAACGTGCCCCAGGACTTCGCGTACAAGGATTTCAAAGACATCTACATGTACGCCTACGACAAGGGCCTGAAAGGCTGCACCACCTTCCGTTTCAACCCGGAAGCCTTCCAGGGCGTACTGGTGCAACAGAAAGACCTTGAAAACACCCTGTACGAATTCACCCTGGACGACGGCAGCAAAGTGACTCTCAAAGGCAGCGAAGAAGTCGAGTACGACGGCGAACTGCATTCCGCCGCGAACCTCTTCGATGCGCTTAAAGAAGGCACCTACGGCAAGTATTGATCTGCGATAACCGACACAGACAGGACAAGACATCATGACAGTTAAAATCAGCAACAAAATCGTCGGCTACCGCGTCAAGAAAGCCGACCCCGAAGCGACCCAGGAACAGGCGGCGCCGAAGGAACTGCAGCCGATTCAGATGAACGAATACATCGAACGGCCGGACTTCCTACTGGGCACCACCTACAAGATCAAGCCGCCGATCGCCGAGCACGCGATGTACATTACAATCAATGACATCCTGCTGAACGAAGGCACCGACCACGAAAGCCGGCAGCCGTACGAAGTGTTCATCAACTCCAAGTCGATGGAACACTTCCAGTGGGTTATCGCCCTCACCCGCGTAATCTCTGCGGTGTTCCGCAAAGGTGGCGACGTAACCTTCCTGGTGGAAGAGCTGCGCAGCGTGTACGACCCCAACGGCGGCTACTTCAAGAAAGGCGGCGTATTTATGCCGTCCCTGGTGGCTGAAATCGGCGCCGTAATCGAGAAGCACCTGAAGGCCATCGGCCTGATGGAAAGCGAGGAAATGAGCGAAACCACCAAGCGCATCCTCGCCGAAAAACGCGCCGAATTCGAAGCCAGCCACAGCACCGCCACCAACGACGACAAGGCCGGCGAATTCCCGCCCAACGCCACCATGTGCGGCAAGTGCAGCACCAAGGCGGTGATTGTGATGGACGGGTGTGCGACTTGTCTGTCTTGCGGCGACAGTAAGTGCGGCTAAGGTGAAAACAGCAAGGTGAGAAAACGGGCCCGGGGTGCGAACTTCGGGCCTTTTTTGTTTGGGGCGATGGATTTGGTCGTTGCGATCGAAAAGCGCCGAATATTGTGGAAAAGGGTCTTGGTGACAGGTTTTGCTGGTCAATTCGGTTTAATACTTGAAGCTAAAGTATTGAATGAAGGACTTTTCTTTTTCGGTTTACAGGATTGCCATTTGGAAAGTTAGTCGTGAAAGCGATCAACAGGACGGCTATACAAATGTTATGAGTTCTGAGTGGTGCAGATGTTCAAAGCTTACGATGAGCTAATTGAGAGCAGTGAATACGTCTCAATTGATGAGCTGCTGGCTCATGGTTTTGATCCCGGCCAGCCGGA
The DNA here is from genome assembly GCF_008795985.1 of Marinobacter halotolerans. NCBI lineage: Bacteria > Pseudomonadati > Pseudomonadota > Gammaproteobacteria > Pseudomonadales > Marinobacteraceae > Marinobacter > Marinobacter halotolerans. Next base: position 1,165,876 of record NZ_VMHP01000002.1, read on the forward strand.
TAACGATGGTCTATTTGTCCTTGAGCCTGTGTGCCGGGCGCTAGACCTGGATTTAGCCCGTGAATTGATTAGGGCCGGAGCGGATGTGAATTCAAGAGGCAGCACTGGATTTACTCCTCTGCTCTCAACAATTGACTGCGCCAACCAAGACCCAAAGAAAGCTGTTCAGCTTGTCGAGCTATTGCTGGAACAAGGTGCCAACATCGAGGGAAGAGGTGATTGGGATAAAACGCCCTTTCTCAAATCCTGCACGCGAGGCGTCGCCGAGTTAACACGGCTGCTTGTATCTAGAGGTTGCGACATACATGCAACCGCTGCTGAAATTGGGGGCAATATGGGAGCTATGGAATTCGCTGACACGCCGTCAAACAGTAGGGAATTTCGGCAATATGTCGGTAGTTTGTTCCACTCATAACAAGGTGGTCAACGGGACGCCAACTACGCTGCGCTCCGTTGCCGCCCATTACCACTGGCGTTAGGACATGAGCTCGAGGTACGTATGTCGGTGATTTCGATTACAGTTCTTGGTGGCTCCAAATCGGGAGCTGTCGTGAAGGCAGTCCGATGTCTGACTAAGGCAAGCATCGCTGAAGTCACCTGGGCCCTCGAAACCGAGGCGCCTGTTTTCGAGCGTGAGATTTTTGACAATGAGACTGAAGAAACTTTTGCTCTAGTAAGGGGCTTGCTGGATCAGTCAGAGAACTTGAACCTTTCGCTGGCTATCAAAGAGGACGGTGTGGAAATCTCACCGCAGATCCTTCGCAACATAATGTCATCTTCCGATGAGATCGGACTTGAGGTGCGACGACTTGATGAATTCGGGCATAGTTGATTGTCCTAACCATCGCAGGCACGGCGACGGCTTTTCCATTGCGGCTTCGCCTCCATTCCAAAGCCGCGCATGCTGCGGGCGTTAGACGCTGGGTTCGAACAAGGAGAGGAAATGAGCACAAGACAGATCCACGTTTTCATCAGTCACGCCTGGAAATATTCAGGACATTACAAAACACTTGCAAGTTGGATCTTCGAAGAAAACTGGAGTGTGGGTCAAGCGTCCCTGGACTTTCGGAATTATTCTGTACCAAAGGATAATCCAATTCACAATGCACCTAACGACAAGCAGCTCAAACAAGCGATATTAAAACAAATTGCTATGAGTCACGTGATAGTGATTCCGACAGGGATGTATACCGGATATAGCAAATGGATCGCAAAAGAAATCCAAGGTTCTACCGACTACGGCAAGCCAATTTTAGCAGTTAACCCACAAGGTCAACGTCGCACCTCGGGCGTGGTAGCTAATGCATCATCGATGTCGGTTGGCTGGGCAAAAAAATCCGTAATTGGAGGGATCTGGGAGCTGTACAAGTAATGGCCTCTATCGATATCGACTCAGAAGATTTACCTGGACTATATCAATCAGCTAATCAGGCGTCACTTAGCTCGCAGAATGTCTACTACACCGGTTTGAAGTGGTACCTTTTTCTGTTAGTGCTTGCAGCATTCGTTTCGTACTTGCGCCCAACTGATGCTGTGGGAGCATTAGTTTCGGCAAGCCTCTTCCTGATTACGCTCGGAATACTCATTTTCATCCGGGTTAAAAGACCCGATGACGTTTGGTACAACGGTCGCGCGGTTGCGGAATCGGTCAAAACTATCGCTTGGCGCTGGATGATGAGGGCCGAGCCATACGAAGACGATGAGAACATCGAAATTGTATCTCGAACATTTCTAAGTGACCTCAAGACGATACTAGATCAGAACAAAAGTCTTTCTCATTCACTTCAGGCAGGAATTGCCTTAAATGACCCAATATCTGAAAAAATGCGAGAGGTCAGAAAGCTCCCAGTTGCGGATAGGTTGCTTGTCTACGTGAACCATCGGGTAACCGACCAAGCGAACTGGTATTGGATGAAATCGCGGTTCAATAAGCGCCGTGCTCAACAGTGGTTCTGGGTATCTGTCGTGTTGCACTCCGCCGCGATCCTTATGCTGCTTTACAGAATCAAAGATCCTTCCTTGGCTCTTCCCGTTGAAGTATTAGCGACCGCTGCTGGTGCCGTACTAACTTGGCTTCAGGCTAAGAAGCACAATGAATTGAATTCTGCATACGCATTAGCCGCCCATGAGATTGTAATAATCAAAGGTGAGTCCACGTCGGTGCATGATGAAGGGCAACTGTCCGAGTTCGTAACCAATAGTGAATCAGCATTTTCAAGGGAGCATACACAGTGGGTCGCACGCAAGGGAGACTAGCCCCTAACAAGGCGCATCAATACGCGGCCCGTCGCCGCCGGACGCCCTTTTCATTTCGGCTGCGCCTCCATTTCAAGAGCGCCGTTGTGCGCTGGCGTTCAAAGTCTTTTTCTGTCGCGCTCTGAGAAAGGAAATTGATGAATTTCATTCGGGAAGTAGTTTGGGGAGTCCTCGGTTGGGTCTGGCTTGTGTTAACTGGCTTGGCGTCAATAGCTAGCTGGCTTGGGCTTCCTTCAGGTATCAGTGATCGTGAACGAGTCCTCGCCGTTGTAGCTCTAGCGTCTGCATTGGCAGCGGTGATGCTCCTCTACAGGTGCCATCAGATTTATGCTCAAGTGAGAGCGCCGGTGACGGTTCGAAAGATTGCGGACGGCAAACATCATTACCTCGGGTCGATGGTTCTCATACTTGACCGATCAAACTGGATTCATGCGGAGCAAATATTGGTACTTCTCCAAACGACAGACGACGTTCAGACACCCATCGCCTTGTTAAGAGTCGAAACGTTTACAACCAAAAAGTTCCCCCAATGTGTGGTGCTGAGGTCATTAACTAACGAATATCTAAAAGATTATTTGTCAGACCCGTCTCGTTGGGCAAGCATGAGTGTAGTTCCAGAGATACGGTCCCGGTTTCTAGAGGATAATGCAGATGTCGAATAAGCAAACTGAAGCCGATGATGTTGTTTTTGAGGGTCGCATCGCTCAAATCATTGATGATCATCGGATCGTTCTTAACAAAGGCCGCGAGCATGGAGTCCGAATAGGGCAGCGTTTCCTGATTTTGGCAATCGGTGATGAGATATTTGATCCGGAAACGCATGAAAGCCTGGGTCAGGTCGAAGTCGTCAAAGGAAGAGGCGAAGTTACTCACGTGCAAGAGAAAATGTCGACTCTCCAAACAACGGAAACCCATGAAATTAGGCGGAAACCATCTACATTGTTTGCACTAACTCAAGGAGCTGAGGTCGCCCACGAGCCAAAAGCGTTTATCGACCCAGAGATAGGCGATATTGCGCGGCGCCTCTAATGGATTTGCACAAGTCGCTGTTGTCGGACAATTTTCCCCGCCGCTTCGCGTTAGTTGGAAGAGTACATGGAGCATGTCGTAAACATCATAAATGCATTAGCTTGGCCAGCCGCAGTTATCTGGCTGGGCTACCTCTTCCGTTCGGATCTTCGAAAACTACTTGGCCGCGTGACATCTCTGAAATACAAGGATGTCGAAGCAAACTTTGAAAAAGAGCTCGCTGCAGCAGAGGAAGAGGCAAGAAAGGTGTTACCGCAGAAAGAGAAACCGTCATGTCCTGCCGACGAGGAACCCGTTTATCCTCCCCCCTACGATGAGCGGTATGAGCGTTTGCTTCGCATCGCCGATGAGTCGCCTCGCGCGGCTTTGCTCGAGGCATGGGTTGAGGTGGAGGCATCTCTTTCCGAAGCCGCAGAGAGAAACGGTATCCAAAACTCTCGCAGGATTTCGGCTCGAAAGGTTGTACTCGAGCTAATAAATACCGGAGGTTATGCGAAAACATTGCTTCCGTTTTTTGAGGATCTAAGAAGATTACGCAACGAAGCTGCTCACGCTCCCCATTTTGTGCCTACGAGTAAACAGACTCGCAGGTATCTGCAAATGGCGATTGAACTTGCTCTCACATTGCAGAATCCTTTGGAACCGACTAACCAGTCACGTATGGCGGACGCATGAGACGCGCCGCTTCGTTCAACGTTGTCTATTAGGGGTCTTATGAAGATTTTTAGGTTTTTGCCGCTGCTTTCCTTGGTTTTACTACAAGCCTGCGCAAACCCGTCAATTGTAAATGTTCGTGAGCATATGGTCTCGGACATCCCACCTGAGGCGGTAATTTTTGTCCCGAGATTTGAGGGTAACCCGAATTTCGTTGAGGAAAGTACCGATTATTATGTATCCCGACTCGAGAGCTCTATAGATAATCGCGTTGTTCAAGGAAGTGTGTTGAGGCAAGAATCGACAGATATCATTTCGGGGGGCAATCTGGCTCCTGTTGAAATCGCCCTGAAAGTATCTCGCGGACAGAACTATGACTTACTAATCATGGGCAAGGTCACAAGCCATAGCACAATGGGCACTTTGAATGGTTTCTCGACAGTCAGAGTTTATGATGTGGCGACAGGAGAGCGCATCGCAAATTTCCACCGCCCTAGCGGTCTGCTGATGGCCTACAGCGAGCACCAATGTGTAATGGCAGCTGTCGAGAGAACAGCGGAGGATTCTGCTTCTATTTTTAATCGGTAGAACCAGATACAACGAGGCAATCAAATTCTTTCCAGCCTACGGCCTCCACCGGACGCTCTTGTCATGGCGCCGTTTGTTGCTGGCGTTATCTGAATCGATACCCCAGAGAGATAGAAAAATGCTAGTCCCCAGCCATTTTAAAGAAGAAAACCAGGAACAACTTCAGCAGTACATCAGGGACTATAGTTTTGGTGTGCTGGTGGTTGCGGACGGCAATGGTATCGACGCAAATCACCTGCCCTTCCATTTCAGTTGCGACGAAGACCGGCCACTTGGAACGCTGAGATGCCATGTCGCCCGTGTGAATCCTGTTTGGCAGCGAATTGAGAACGGCGCTTCGGTTCTGGCCATTTTTCAGGGGCCGGATGCCTATGTATCACCGTCCTGGTATGAAACCAAAGCCGAAACGGGTCGGGTTGTGCCAACATGGAACTATCTGGCTGTCCATGCGCAAGGCAAGGGTTTAATCTTTCAGGAACACGCCTGGCTTACCGAGCATCTCCATCAGTTAACGGATCTTCACGAGTCCGGTAGAAAAAATCCCTGGTCTGTAGACGATGCACCTTCCGAGTTCACCAGTCGCCTGGTTAAGGCCATTGTCGGTATCGAGATCAGAATTGAAACGCTCACAGGACAGGTCAAGGCAAGCCAGAACCACCCTGAGCGCAATAGAGCCGGTGTGAAGGCTGGCCTTGCAGATGGCTCTGCCAGTGATCAGGCAATGTCTGAGTTTATCAGCTAACAATACCTGGCACTCTGCCTTTAACTTGCGCTGGCTTCCTCGAAAATGCGCTTCGGCAATCTCTTCAGGCTTCTGTATTCTGAGCGCTATCCACTCATCCCAGGAAAATCTATCAACCAAGAGCTACCCAACACCCATGACAAGAAAGACATTAGGCTTAACCCGAAAACCAGCCAAAAACGCCAAACCAGAGTCTGAGGAAGTCGGGGCTGCGGTTGATGTTGAAGTTGAGACTGATCCGCAAAAACGTTTTCTAAACGGTGTGGCCATCAATCCCGCGCCGGGGATTCGCCTGGAGTCTGGTTCAGACAAACTCACGGTGCGCGCGATGGATTTGATCACGCCGATTGGAGTGGGGCAGCGCGGTTTGATCGTTGCACCGCCGGGGTCTGGAAAATCGACCATTTTAAAAGATATCTGCCAGGCGGTGGGAAAGGCGTATCCCGAGATTAAGCTTTACGCGTTATTGATTGATGAGCGCCCCGAAGAGGTCACTGATTTCAAGCGCAGCGTCCCGGCTGAGGTACACGCTTCTTCTTCGGATGAAAGCTATGCCAATCACGCCCGCGTGGCCGATGAGCTTCTTGATACCGCTCGCCAACAGGCTGGCGAGGGTCATAACGTCATGATTGTGATTGATTCTCTTACCAGGCTTGCGCGTGTGCACAATGCCGAGCGAAAGAGCAGCGGTCGTACTATGTCGGGCGGGGTTGATGCTCGGGCGATGGAGATCCCGCGGAGGTTGTTTGGCTCTGCACGAAACCTTGAGAACGGCGGCTCGCTTACCATTCTGGCCACCGTACTGGTGGATACCGGCAGCCGTATGGACCAGGTGATATTTGAGGAATTCAAGGGCACGGGCAACATGGAGCTGGTGTTGTCCAGAGAGGTCGCGAATCAGCGCATCTTCCCCGCCCTGGATATTTCCAAAAGCAGCACACGCCGTGAAGAGCTGCTGCTGGAACCGAAGGATTTAGATCAAATTAGAGCGTTGCGCCGGGCGCTTGGCGGCCTCAAACCGCTAGAGGGCACAACAAAGCTGGTTGAGCTGCTTGAAAAGTACCCGACCAATGCCGAGCTTCTGCAAAACATTCCGGGGGCGCCCATCAATTGAACCCGCGCTGCGGCGGCAGGGTTTTGATCGTTTACTTGAGGAATAGATTATGAAGCTTGCAGGTGGGTGTCATTGCGGCGGTGTCCGCTACGAAGTTGAGGGAGAGCCATACACTCATGCGCTCTGTCATTGCTCGGATTGCCGGCGTCATGCTGGCGCGCCAATGGTTGGGTGGACCATGTATCCCCAGGAGGCTCTGAGCATCACCAAAGGAACACCAAAGGTTTATGAATCGTCTGAGCACGGAAGGCGACAGTTCTGCCCGGATTGTGGGACCGGTCTGTTTTATTCCAATGCCAGGATGCTGCCCGGCCTGATCGATATTCAGAGCGGTACCTACGATACGCCGGGAGAGATCCCGGCGAGGATTCATATTCAGGTCGCGGAGAGAATAAGCTGGATGGAGCGGGTTCACGAACTGCCGGTATTCGATCGGTTCCCGCCGACTGAGTAAGTCAATGAAGCTCAGCCCCGGTTGTCCATATCAGCCCAAGAACTTATCGGCTCTTAAGCTCTGCGACGCAGAGCAAGGCCGATAATGCCTGAGAGCAGCAAGATAAAGGTGCCTGGTTCCGGCACACGCGCAACAAACATCTCACCAAAGAATTCATTATCAATGCCGCCGGTGGTTTCCGTGACGGTGACCGAATCGAAGGTCTGGTTAAGGATGGCGCCGAAGAAATTCAGTTTGTCCTTTGCTGCCACTAAATTGACGTCGTCGACGTAGCTTCCACCCAGTGAAAACTCGAGATTGAAGATGGAGTCCACGCAAGTCGCGTTGCAGCCATCCAGCTGCGCAGAACTTTGGCTGGGCTCGTGGAAATAAAAACCAAACGCAGTCGACGCTCCGGTGTTAATTGAAATACCCAGGTTTTCCTTACCGCTGATGGCGATCGCATTTCCACCAGGCATGAGGCTGGACCAGCCACTGCCAACGAAGATTGTATTGCCTGCCGTCAGCGTTGCGCCGCCCAAAGTAACAGACGTACCCTGGGCGCCCAGATTCGGGAGTGCGCCGGTCAGGCTCGTGGCGCCGGAAGCGGCGGCGAATGCGCCGTCATTCACGTAGGCACTGAATGTAACAATGCCAGCGTTCGCCAATGAGCTGAACGCCACTAAGGTGATCGCTGCAAACCAGGTTCCCATGGTCTTCATGGTTTCCGCTCCTTTTGAATATGTCTCAGAGAAGAAGCAATTAAAGGACCATGATTATTTTTTGACTTGTTTTTATGACTTTGAGCGTTTTGTATCGACAATAATCTTTGAAAAGCGTAAAGGAACCTGACGCCAAATCGTGGCGTTCAGAAGGCTCTGGCTAATCCCCCAACGTAATCACGGAACCATTGTTAGCCGAGCCTTCAATGATCACCGGCACGTCGTTGTCGAGGCGCACTACCCGGATCTCTGCCAGGTCTACGCTGAACTGCGCCCCGGCGCTGGTGTCCGGACCGTCAGACGACCCACCGCCGCCACAGCCGCCCAGCAATACGAGGACGGCTAGCGCAACGCTCTGTCGACTGAGGCTCGTTGCTATTCGAGTGCTGAATGTTGCCATGGGCGTCTCCTAGAAATCGTATCCGACGAGGTAATGGCTGGTTCCCAACGGCAGCAGGAAAAGCTCCTGTGATTTCAGGTTCAGTTCGCCGTTGTCCTGGTTGAAGCGGCCATTGCCGAGCTGTGTATCCTCCGGATCAATGGCGCCGTTGTTGTTGGTGTCGTGCCAGAAACGCACAGCGCTGATAGCCGCGGCGTCGTTTCCGCTGCCCCTGGCTCTGAGTACGATTTCCTCCAGCCTGCTGCCGGCATAATTGTTGTCGATGGCGAATTGCAACGCGACGACGTTCTGGCTGCCTTTTCGGCTGGATTGATTGCTCTGGTCGACGGCTGCAAGCAACACTTTTGGCGGGCCAGAGCTGTCAGTGCAGGCATTGCCCACCCCATCGGCGTCGCTGTCCTGCTGCCCTGGATTGGCAATGAGCGGGCAATTGTCGACCAGATCGCAGATACCGTCGGCATCCTCATCCGCCACCGGTGAGGCAATACAGGGATCGACAAGCAGCGCCCTGGGGTAACCCGGCAGGCCGCCCACACCGATGCGAAGGGGCGAGGTGGTCTCCACCCCGACCCCCATTGCCATGTGATAGCTGTTCGCGGAACTGTCGACGGCGAGCATGGTGTCTCGCTCGTCAAATCGCCAGTAGCCCAGAAGGGTCGATGGGAAGAGCGTAAGCGGTGCATCAAAGTGATCCGCGATGTCGCCTGACGTACGGGCCGTCGACCAGAGGCGGACGTCATCAAGGGCGCCCATCAGATCTTTGCCCAGCACAATCTCGTCCCGTTCAATGTCTGTGTCTCCCAGGGTTCCACTGGCTGCATTCTGAAAGACTGGTTGGCCGTTCAGATAAAGAGTGACTCCGTCACCTGTGCCGTCATAGGCCATGGCCACATGGCTCCATTGCTCTGTAGGCACCTCCACACTGCTGTCAATCAGGGCCCAGCCGGGGTTGGCAGTGGCGAGCTCGTAGGTCAGTGTGTTGCCCGGGGAAAGGCCAAGGGAGAACACGCCACTGTTGCTGGCCAGCGTAGCGGCAGGTGCGCCCTGGTCCACCCAGATCCATGCCTCAAGGGTGAAGGTGTCGCTGTTGTCCAGGCTTGCCAGAAGGAGGTTGTCATCAGTGCCGAGATGCATATCACCGTCAAAGCGGATGGCCCCGGAGGTCAGTCGGTTGCCGTCCGCTACCGCCGGCGTGGCAGTTGTCGATACGCTGTTCAACAGGATGTCGAATTCAGCCGAATTGGCCAGTGCCACGCCGTTATCGAGCTCCTCGAACTGCCAACGGGCAACTAACCCCGGCAAAGGTGCAATGCCACCATCCAACACCTGCTGTATCTCCGTTGGCGTCAGGGACCGCGACCAGACCTGAACATCGTCAACGCGACCCTTGTAGGTGGTAGATCCGGAAAGCCGCTGACGCCCGCCAATATGGAAATCATTCTGGGTAGAGTGGAAATCGCCGATAGGGCCAACGCCATCCAGTACATGCAAAAGCCTGCCGTTGACGTAGGCCCGCTGGTTGTCGGACGGGCCAAACTGGTTCTGGTAGGTAACCGCCACGTGGGTCCACTGGTCAGGTTTCGGGAAATACCCGGTCTGAATCCAGGTACTCCAGCCCGGATCGGTGTTGGCGATTGTGTAGGAAAGCTCGCCGTCAATCATTGCCAGTTGGTACTCACCTTCCTTGCTGATGAAAGAGGTGTTGCCATCATTGTCTGAGGGGTTGATCCAGGCGGCAACGGTCAGCGCATCAGTCTGTCTCAGTGCGGCCAGCGCGGTTGGGTCGCGCAACGCAATCTGGTCGTTGTCACCATCAAAATAGACCGCGCCCTTGCCTGTTGGTATGCCGGTGGCCGGGTCCGGCGCCGGTTGTGGCGGAGGTATAAGAACGGCTGCCGAACCAGCGCCGGACACATCCAGCTCATCCACCGTTGTAGTACACATGGCGATACCACCGGCAACGGGCAGAGGGCTGGGAAGGCCCAGGCCAAACGCATCTGCCGTGCCAATCAGCCTGGCCGGTGAATCAACCGACACCGTCACCTTTGCCCCACCGGTAGGGTCGGGTATCTGAGTGCCCGCAAGAATCTGGGAGGTATTGAAAGACACCACTTCGAACGCAGACACACCCTGGAAGATATTGAACGACGCACCAGCAACGTCGGTGAAAAAGTCGTAAAAGCCGATGGCACCATAGACATTGGCACCGAGATCAAGGCCGGCAGTGTTGCACTGCGTGCGGTAGCAGCCGTATTCCCCAAGCGGGCTGTACACCGTACCAACTTCCAGTGAAAAACCTTCGCCAGCCGCAATGGCGCTACCCGATCCGTAGGTTTGTGTCAGGGGGAAAGACTCGTCGGTACTCATTAGCTGCCGCCGGATGGCCGGCGAGAACAGCTCTTGGCACTGCTGCGCGGTAATCGCGCCCTCGTTCGGGTTGGGGAAACACTGGAACGGCGCGTTGCAGCCTTCCGTAAAACAGGCCTCGCAAGAGGTGCCGCTGACACAGGGATTGAAAGCGGAACAGCCCTCGCCTACTACCCTGCGGGCAACACACCGTTGTGGCAGCCCCGGCTGACAGAACAGGCCGTCGCCGCAGGGGTTGAACGCGTCGCAGGTCTGGCCGAGCCGTGCGGGTGAATTGGAGCATTCCAGTGCACCCGTGCAGGACAGGCCGTCTTCGCAGCCCACGAAGGGGTTAACGCAGGATTGACCGGCTTTGGCTTTGCCGACGCATTGGAGCCGGCTTTCATCACAGGTAAGCCCGTCCTTACAGGGGAAACCCGGCGCACAGCTGGCCCCGAGATTGCCCGGGGGAATGCCTGCCAGGCCCACTGTGCCGCATAGCTGCGTTGTCTTGTTGAGTTTGAGGCCGCTGTCGCAACCTACCGGGCAGAAGGCAGCCGCTTCGACAGGACAGGGCACCTGACCGGAGGCGCTGCAGTCGTTACAGGACGGGCGCCTATCGTAGCAACCAGCCGTGATGGTTTGATCGGGAATGGGCCAGGGGCAGTTGATTTTGACGTTGATGCCGTAACTGTTGAAACCGGCGTCACAGATGGAGCCACTGGTGCATTGGGGCTCCAGGTGCCCACCACAGGCGCGTTTGACGACACCGCAGAAGGTTCGGGTTCGATCTTCCGGTCCGGCCACCGCTTCAGTGACCGCGGTGGTAGCCAGCGCTGTAACAAAGAGCATTATCAAGATTCGGGCTGGACAGAGCAAAGACAGTGCAGATGACATCCTGGTGCCTCCGGTGACTGGCGTACATGGCCCTGTCGGAGATTCCCCTCATCGACTGCTTGCAGCTCAAACTGGCGGGGGCGCCCCAATTCATTCGACTGGTTCTTGCGCGCAATAGTTTGATACGTTTCAGGCGGACACAAATCCGGTTGAATTGGCCGCATACGATGTGCCATTCAGACCTTTTCAAATGGATTACAGTGTGTTGTTGCGGCGGATCACGGGAATAACGGGCGGTCAGTCACCCGTGGTGTCAATTTTTCCGACACCTTTAGCACATCCTTTCAGCCCGGGGTTCATCCTTTGATGCCCGCATAATGTACTATCGATTGGTGACGAACCTTATTCACGAACCCGGAAACGTGACCTCACATGCCTGATCTAACCTACCTCCGCCCTTTCGATCCCTCCCGGTTCAATCTTCGCGTCGACCAACCAACGATGAAAGCGGTGGTCACCACCGGCAACGGCGGTTATGAAAAGCTGGAATACCGCGATGTTCCCATTCCTGTGCCAGCACCGGGAGAGGTGTTGCTGAAGGTGTTAGCGGCCGGGGTCAACAATACGGAGATCAATACGCGGCTTGGCTGGTATTCATCTTCGGTTGAAGGAGGAACCGAGCAACTATCGGAAACCGAGGATGAGCCCGCGGTTGAGGACGGCGGCTGGAACGAATCCACGCCCTTCCCGTTCATTCAGGGCACCGACTGTTGTGGGGAGGTTGTGGCCTGGGGCGAAGGTACGCAGGGGCCGGCTATTGGCAAACGGGTGCTTGTGCGGGCCTGCATGCGCCTTAACGGCTTTGATTCGCTGGATAACATCTGGATGGCGTCGGATTTTGACGGCGCCTTTGCCCAGTACGTGACGGTGCCCGCCAGCGAGGTATTTGAGATTGATTGCGACTGGAGCGACGTGGAACTTGCCACTATCCCCTGCGCGTATGGCACGGCAGAGAACATGTTGCACCGGGCAGGCGTTACAAACGTTAGCCGCCTGTTGGTTACCGGAGCATCTGGCGGGGTCGGTTCTGCGGTCGTCCAGCTGGCCAATCGCCGGGGTGCCTATGTGATTGCCGTAGCCGGCGAAAGCAAGCTGGATTTGGTCAGGAGCCTGGGGGCGGACCAGGTGGTTGCCCGTGGACAGGACCTGTCTGCTGAAATTTCGGATTCGTCAGTGGATGTGGTGATCGACAATGTCGCCGGTGACCAGGTGGGAACGCTGTTGAAGCTGATGGCCCGTGGTGGCCGCTATGCTTCCTCCGGCGCCATTGCCGGGCCGATCACCACCATCGATATGCGCGATTTTTACCTCAAGGATCTGACGCTGATTGGATGTACGGCCTGGGATGAACCGGTCTTTCCGAACCTTATCGGGTACATTGAAAAGGGTGAGATCCACCCGTTGGTTGCAAAGACCTTTGAGCTGAAAGACATTGCCACGGCTCAGCAGGAATTTCTCAGAAAGACCCACTTTGGAAACTTTGTTCTGGTGCCACCGCACTAAAAGCATCGTTTGAGTGCAAAGGCTTAGATGCTACATTTCAGTTAAACCCCTATTCCAGACATCGGAGGGCACTATGGCAGGTGGATGGTCCCGCGATGGCGCGGTTCAGGATCAGATCGACGCAAGCGTTGAGGATGAGGTTCAGCGGGCCCGCAGCCAGCTGACCAGCGGCGATAGCCTGAAGGAATGCGAGGAGTGTGACCGCCCTATTCCGGAAGCCCGTCGCAAGGCGATTCCAGGCGTCCGGCTTTGCGTCGAGTGCCAGGCTGCGCTTGAGCAGCAGAACAGCCAGTCCGGCGGCATCAACCGCCGTGGCAGCAAAGACAGTCAGCTGCGCTGAATCTGCGCCAGGCCGGTGGCAATATCCTCACTGTTTTCAGGGCGGACCAGGCGTGTGACTTCCTCCCCGTCCTCCAGAAAAATCAGCGTCGGCCAAAGTTTGACGCCAAAAGTCCGGCCCAGCCGGCGCCCCTTGCCATCTTCGACCTTCACATGCTCAACCCCAGAATAGCTCTCCATAGCCGCCTTGATTCGCGGCTGCGCAGCCTTGCAGAAGCCACACCAATTTGTGCCGAACTCGATCAACAACGGGCCTTTGCTGTGCGCGACCTCTTCTGGCGTTAAGGACTCGGGTGTGTATTCGTGCTTAAACGGCATAGTGATTTCCCGCCAGGTGTGAGGCAACGTTAGACCATCGGAGTTGTTATGGTACCGATTTAAAGACTCAGTCATCCAGCCATCTGGCTAATACGGATATTTTCAACTCAAAACTTGCAAATATTTGTAACAGTAAAACATTGAAAAATCTATGAATTCTATTTTCAATTGTTCACTTCCAACGGTAACTTCTCTTTGGAGTCGGCCCCATTAGCTCGGCCCGAAATTTCGATTAACCCTTCCTTGGTCAGATGTTGGCGTCAGCAATGTAAGAGGTGCCCGCTGCCGCTCATTGCCCTCGCACCAAAGGCTTAAATCTCTACTGGAGTAGGTCAACAATGGACTCACGCACTGATTTGCCGGTTTTAACAAAACCTGGTTTCTTTAAGCTCACGATGGGCTTGATTGTTCTCGGAACCATGACGGCTTGCGGAGGTGGTGGGAGTGGAAGTGAGTCCAGCCCCGCACCCGTTGAGAATCAGCAGAGTTTGATCATCGAAACCCAGGAAAACACCGTCGAAACACGCCAGCTCAACGGAGTTGTTGAGCCGGAATCGGTCAACCCGGTGCCGGGCTTCGACAGCCCACAAATTACAACGGACATTTCCGACGATACAGTTTCGATAACGGTGGGCGATCTCTCCAACAACTCAAGCGAACGCTTTACTCTGGTTACCGAAGCAGGCACTGAATACACCATCGTTATTAACGCTCTGAACGCCAGTGCAGAAGCGTTAGTGCAGCAAGCCGAAACACTTACCGAAATTACGTCGCCGCAGACGCTGGCCAGCGATGACCTCCGTTTGCTGAATACCGTGCTTGAAATTGAATATCTTGCAGGCCGCATCAGCGAGTCCGAAAAGACAAGCACAAGCACCGCGGCAATCAACGCGTTGAATAACTTTGCCAACACCCTCGAAAACGAAATAGCCCTGCTGACTCTTGCTCTTTCCAACTACAAAGCGGGCGATACTCCCGAGTCTGACCTTGATCAGCGCCTCTCTGCCGCCGCAGCGGCACTGAGCGATGTTGGCGGTGCGGGCGAAGCTGCTCTGGATAATGTTTCAAACACGCTAAACGAGATGGGAATGCCACTGCCCGCCGATCTTGAGGCGACCAACCCACTGGCCTATGTCCAACAGGCAGACCGGTACAGCCGGTTTATGAATGCCGACTACGGCACCTTCGATGCCGAGGGCAACTTTTCGTTTAGCAGCAGCTATGACTTCTTCAATGCTGTTTTCCACTACGCCAGCCAATAAGTCGCAGGGGCACTGAATTATGAAAGTCGTCAAAACAGGTTTTTCGTTGTCCATACTGGCAACTGTGTTGAGTGCAGGCGCATTCGGCACCGGGTTTGTTTCGGCAGAACCCGTTGGCATAAGTGTCCAGACGCTCAATGGCGACGTTCGCCTGATCGTCAAACGTCAGTTGCCTAACGGCGAAATACGCTATGAGAAATTAACGGTGCCGGCTACCGAGGCAGACGCCCGCGAAGCCCTCCTTCTTCAAGATCCATCAGTGTTGCTTGTAGAGCGCGACACTATGACCTTTAACCCCGTTCCATTGAGCAGACCCGCCCCTGTCACCGCTATGGCGATTCTCGATGGCGGCGACCCGGTTGATTACAGTGATCCGGACTATTCGAATCAGACTTATTTCCGCGCTGGCGAGACGTTCAACACTCGCTTGAGTGAGGCGCATGGCCGCATCCGATTCACCAACACGATTCGCATCGGCATCATCGATGGCGGATTTGTAAAATCGCCGGAAGTTACCTACGCAGAGGGCTCCTCTGTCACTTATGGCGTGAAATCGGATCAGTTCTACAATAGCGATCAGGAGACTGCCTGCCCAGAAGGGTCATCAACCCATGGTGACCAGGTGGCCCAGGTAACTGCAGCCAACTCCAATAATGGTCTCGGGATCGCAGGGGCAACTCAAAACGTCGAGATTGTCGGTGCCCGTGCCCTCGGATGTGATGGCAGCGGATTTTTGAGCGACGCCTCGGATCAAATTCGATGGCTGTCTGGGGATACGGTTGTAGGGTTGGCTGATATCAGCAGCCCGGTAAACATTATTAATATGTCTCTGACCGCACCAACGAGTTGCCCCACTTACATGCAGGACGCCATCGACGCGGCCCGCGGTAAAAACATAACCATTGTCGTAGCCGCGGGCAACGATTCAGGAAACGCCGTCAGCTATGCGCCGGCTAACTGTGATGGGGTGGTTACCGTGGCGGCCACGGAACGAGATGGCGCGATTGCGTTGTACTCTAATCTCGGTGCGCCGGTTGCCGTATCAGCCCAAGGCTCCTCCATGCCAGTAATCATCAATGGTGAGCCTAGACGCGCATTTGGAACGTCATTCGCCTCGCCGCTGGTAACCGGTGTTATTGCCGCCGCTCTCTCTGAAAGGCCCAAGCTGACGCCGTCTGAAATCGATACGATTATTGCTCAATCCGGCAAACCCCTGAACGATGATGTGACCGGTTTTGGCTCTGGTATTCTCGATTCGATGCTCTTCATGGATGGCGCAGGTGTGCCCCGCGAGGCGGTTACTGCCCAATCCGCGCTGACCGGCGAACGGGAACAGTACCAGGCGGCGCTGACCCACCCGGTGGCCACCGCCTATCTACAGGCGAAAACCGGAACCGCGGGCGCCTGTGAGCTCTACCAGGCAGACGGTCAGTACCTGGAAAGCCCAGGCACGGATGACTCGATTGCGGTTTTCAGTGTGGCTGACGGCGAACCCTTGAATCCGACAGACTCAACGGCAATGATCATCAACAGCACGCCCGGGGCTGATAAGCTGATCATCTCACAAGCGGATATCGACGCGGCCACCGGCAGTAACCGGCAGCTTGGCGTTGCACACTGCAATCTGGCGACAGGCGCGAACTGTTCGGTGAAGGATAATGTAAAAGCCTTTGACCCGGCAGATATTGCCTTGCCTGCCATCTGCAGCTAATGGCCTGGGGGCGCCCGGGCGCCCCCAAGCATATTCTCTCTGATCAACCTGCTAACAGCGAGATCCTTCCATGCCGAAAAACCGCGCCCCGATCTTGATGGCATTGACCGGCATAGCCCTTTCCGGCTGTCTGGCTTCCACTGAAAAATTGCCAATGCTGCCCGAACCTGAGGGAGAGCGTTCTTTTATCGTCGGTTGGCAGGCAGATAGGGCCGGGATCTCGGATAAAGAAGTCCACAAAAGCCTGCTCGCCAAATACAATCGGGCGGTCGAGACTGCGGCCTCTGAGATGGGCTGGACATTAAAGCCCCGGATCTTAACAAATGCCAGCAACCTGTCCACAACCTTTGATCCGGCTAAATATCGGTCTGCTGCCCTCTATGGAATCAGTGCGCCTGACCTTGGCTGCGAAGTGACGGTAAATGAGGACGAGCGCGTATCCTCAAACTGCCTGATCAGCGTCAATGTTGGTGGCCTGAATGCCATGGAAACGCCAGAAGGCGTCGAAGTAGGTTCAGCCGATTCCTGGGCATTCGGCGAAGCCATGCGCCATGGGATTACCCTCAAATCGTCTGATGAGCGTAAGCTGCCAGTGCTGGCTTTCTCAAAGCTGGTGTCGGCCAGCCTGCCAGGTTCCATCTATCTCTATTTGCCGCAAGACGATAGGGGGTTTTGGCTCCATCAAGGACAAAGGATTCCCGCTTCAACGGATTAGTCTATTCCCCGGCGTAGGATGTTCTTCCAGGAAGCTCATCGATTCGTTGATTTACTTGCCGCTTCAGACTGTTATTCAGAACGGAATCTGATGCCACCGGATTTACCGCGCCAGTTATTCTGCGTTAGGAACACGCCTCGCACAGAGACGAATTCGAGACAATGTTCGACGACGCTCTCGCGTTGCTTTTTTGTCGCAGTGGCGCCGTCAATGGGGACGGTGGCAGGGATGAGTATCTCGGCCCGGCTGTGGGGCGTCTGAAGGAAGGTCTGACACGAGTTCAGCACACAGTCTTGGCGAAAAACTGGGCTATGCTCAAGGCTTATTACAGCCTGGCACAGTAAAAGCCAATAAATACCGAGAAAGAGGAGAACCGAGTTGCTGAACCAATGGTTACCCATTGAAGGCTCCGAGGTAGCGCTGAATACCGTTCTGTTAGGCATCATTCTGTCGACAAGTATTCTTGCAGATACGGTGGCACGGCGAACCGCTGTGCCACGCATCTCTATTCTGATGGTCATTGGTATTGCCATCGCCTTTGTTCAGCAAGTCTGGATGGGACAAGCAAATGATGACTTGCTGGGCGAGCTGAGCCAGCCGTTAATCCAGTTGGCGCTGGTGATGGTGGCGTTTATTCTGGGCAGCGAACTGAGAATAAGCAGGTTACGTCGCACCGGCCCAATGATCCTGGCCATTTCGCTGTTTGTGATTATTGGCGGCGGGCTGGTTGTGGGCGCTGGTTTGCTGGCACTGGGGTTTCCACTGGTGGTGGCGGTTTCACTGGCGGCGATTTCAGTCGCGACAGACCCGGCAGCCGTTAGCCAGTCGGTACGGGAAAGCGGGAAAACCGGGCTGGTGCCCAAGGTACTGCTAGGCATAGTCGCTATTGATGACGCCTGGGGAATTCTTGTTTTCGGGCTCAGTATGGCGGCGCTTGGCTGGGTCATTGGTACAGATGGCGACCTGGCTTTCCTGCACGCTCTCTGGGAGTTGGGCGGCGCGGTTCTGCTGGGTGTCGCCGTTGGCCTGCCTGCGGCCTGGCTAACCGGCCGCCTGCGGCCCGGCGAGCCCACACAGGTGGAAGCCATCGCCCTGGTGCTGCTGCTGTCGGGGCTTTCTTCACTGATGGGGATTTCCGCACTGTTGGCATCCATGATCGCGGGCTGCCTGATTGCCAACCTATCTTCCCATCACACCCGATCATTCCGGGAGATCGAGCATATTGAATGGCCGTTTCTGGTGTTCTTTTTCGTGCTGTCTGGCGCCAGTATCGACCTGTACAAGGTGAACGATGCATTACTGCTCACTCTCGCCTACATTCTTCTGAGGCTGGCAGGCCGGGTTCTGGGCGGTTTTATGTCCGTTAAGCTCAATCGTTCTACACACCAGACTCTGCCCTCGAATCTTGGCCTGGCACTGACTCCGCAAGCAGGTGTCGCTATTGGTATGGCGCTGCTGGCTGCCCAACGTTTTCCTCAGTACAGCGACACCATCCTTCCGGTTGTGGTTGCATCAACCATTGTCTTCGAACTGATCGGCCCCGTTTTTGTCAGGCGGGTTCTGAATGGGATGGGGCCCGGTTCACTTCCTTAATTCCGCATTTATGCTAATTTACCCGCCGTTGATCACAACGGTTAAATTCGATTGATATGTTTCAGGGCACAGCCGGGTATGACAAACAAAGCGTTTAGTGAACGGCTGAACTATCAACTGCTGGATAGCTTTGTCGCCCAGACCTCCACGGTCATTCTGGGGCATCTACTGGTCGGAGCTATCAATCTCGCCCTGTTCTGGAACCAGATTAACCATCTTTTTATGGTCGGCTGGGCATGCTTCGTTCTGTTAGTGGTGTTGTGCCGGTGGTTCATGACAAGACGCTATAAACAGAACCAGCAGCTTGTGACGGCCAATCAATGGTGGGCGCTGTTTGCGATCAGTTCGTTGTCGCTGGGCCTGGTCTGGCTGGTGTGGTCTCTATACGTCAGCTCGGTGATTGATCTGCACGGCACGGGTATTTCAATCCTGCTGATCACCGCCGCCGGACTGGTTGCCGGGGCTGTGGCGTCCACGTCTTCTTCCATCTATTCCTATCTCTGCTTCTCTATTCCGATACTGCTTCCCCTGAGTGCGGTCTTGCTAATGAACGATGAGATCCAAATTCAGGGCATCGGTCTGCTAATAGTCGCTTTCTTCATCATTACCCTGCGGCAGGTACTGAGAATTCATCGGGTTTTGCGGGAAAGCATTCTGAACGGACTGGAGCTTGAAGCCTCTAAAGAGGAGACAGAAAAGCTCGCCAAGGAGCTGTACAAGATATCCACAATGGACGCCCTCACCTCGGTCATCAATCGCCGCGGCTTCAACGAGGCCCTGAGCGCGGAATGGTCCCGGGCCATGCGGGCCAGAACGCCGCTGACGCTGCTTATGATCGACGTCGACTATTTCAAACCTTTCAACGACACCCTCGGCCACCCTGCCGGTGACGAATGTCTGCGCCTGATCGCCTCGGCGTTGCCCCTTTATGTCAGAAGAGCGGGTGAAACCATCGCGCGCTACGGCGGCGAGGAGTTTGCCGTTCTGCTACCCAATACGGCGGCACCCGAGGGCGTAAAAATTGCGGAAGATATTTGCGAAGGCGTCGCCAGACTGGACATCCGCCACCCTGCCTCTGAAATATCAGAACGGGTCACCATCAGCATTGGCGTGTGCGGCGCAGTGCCAGGAGAAGTGGAAACCAGCCATGAACTGATCCGGCTGGCTGATAAAGCGCTCTATCAGGCCAAGAATTCGGGACGGAATTGTGTGCGTTCTTACGACGCGTCAATTGAAGATCAGTAAACCAGACGGAAAACATCGCGACTTCATTTCACCGGCTATACTCTCAGATGACCAACCTATGTGAGGAAGTGAAATGAACAGGTTCGCAACTACTTTCTACTTTGCGCTGCTGGCTATTCCCTTAATGGCATCCGCAGACAGCATGGTCTCGACAGCTCCGGAAAATGCCGATGTGTACTTCATTCAGCCACCTGACGGTGCAACCGTTGATAGCACCTTCAAGGTGGTGTTCGGCCTGCAAAACATGGGCGTCGCCCCGGCCGGTGTTGAAAGGGACGGCACCGGGCATCATCATCTACTGATTAATACCGACGCACCTTCGGATATGAGCAAGCCACTGCCAGCCACGGACCAGATCAGACACTTTGGCGGCGGGCAGACCGAAACCGAAGTCACCCTGCCCCCGGGCAAGCATACCTTGCAGTTGTTATTGGGCAACTATGCCCATGTGCCCCATTCTAAACCCGTTGTGTCGGAAAAAATTACTGTTATGGTTAAGTGATCAAAGGGGCCTGCTGGTCCTGAGACTGCACTTGTTTCGTATGCCAGAACGGCGGCCGAGAGGCGGCCGTTTTTTATGAAACAGCCTATGACCAACCAGGAGCATTCGAATGACCGGCCCTCTTGATGGAATCCGGATAATCGATCTGACGGCCATGATCTCCGGACCGCTGGCCACCATGATGCTGGCGGATCAGGGGGCAGAGGTGATCAAGGTGGAGAACCCCGCCGGTGGCGATTTTACCCGCTCTGCGGCAAACCGACAGGGCGATATGTCGGCGCTGTATCTCAATAACAACCGCAACAAGAAATCCGTAGCGCTTAATCTGAAAGAGCCTGAAGGGCGCGAGGCGCTGCTGAAACTCGTCGCCACGGCTGACGTGTTTGTGCAGAACTTCCGGCCGGGCGTGATCGAAAGAATGGGTCTGGGCGAGGAGGATCTTCGCAAAGTGGCACCGGATCTGATCATGGTATCCATCAGCGGTTTCGGTGACAGCGGCCCCTATGCCCAACGCCCGGTTTACGATCCGCTGATCCAAGGCCTGTCTGGCCTTGCGACGGTTCAGGCGGGCTCCGATGGGCGCCGACCTCAACTGGTCAGAACCATCCTGCCAGACAAGCTCACCGGTGTTACTGCGGCCCAGGCTATTACCGCTGCCCTGTTCGCCCGGGAGCGCACCGGCGAGGCTCAGCATGTTCGCCTGTCCATGCTGGATGCCATTATTGCGTTTCTGTGGAGTTCCGACATGGGTAGCCAGACCTTTGTTCACGCCGACCTGCCCCAACAGGAAGCCGCCAGCTTTCAGGACCTGATCTACGAAACCACCACCGGCTACATCACCATCGCGGTTCAGAATGATCGGGAATGGCAGGCGCTGATCCGGGCGGTCAGCCGGCCGGAATGGGCTGAAGACCCACGCTTCAAAACGGCAGAGTTGCGTCAGCAAAACATCGATGCCCGGCTGGAACTGATCCAGTCTGTGATCAGGACCGAATCGGCGGAACACTGGTTGGCGGTACTTGAAAAAGAGCAGGTTCCCTGCGCACCGGTACTGACCCGCACGCAGATGCTTAACCATCCCCAGGTTCAGGCAAATGAACTTCTGGTGAACTACGACCACCCGAACGCGGGCACTGTTCGACAGACGCGCGGCCCGGCCCGGTTTTCCCGATCGGCCAAGCAGCAATATCAGGGTGCGCCTGCCCTTGGTCAGCATACCAGGGCGCTTCTGAAGGATTGTGACTATTCTGACAAAGAGATTGAGGCAATGATCACCTCGGGTGCAGCAAGCGATCCCGGGCACTGAGACCAATAAAAAGGACAAATATGAGCGCCTACGCCATCGGGCAGATCACCATTAAAGACTCCGCCAAATGGGCGGAATACCGGGGCCTGCTGCCCGAAACACTGGCTCCCTGGGGCGGGGAAATCCTGTTGCGGGGTAAACAGGCAGCAGTTCTGAGCGGCCAGCACCGGCACACGGATACCGTGGTAATCCGGTTTCCAGACCTGGAGTCCCTGCAGCGCTGGCATGATTCGCCCGCCTATCAAGCCCTGGTGCCGCTGCGGGATTCCGCTGCGGATGTGGACTTGATTCGCTATGAGGCGGATTCCTGAACGGAGTCTGGTATCACGACCGAAGATTCAGCCTTGAGGATCCATTCTAGGATCGGTCCTGTTCCTGGCGAACAGCGTCTACGGCGGAATCGGCGATCAGTCCCTCGGCGGCGGCATGCTCGGCCATCGCAAGATTATCGGCGGCCAGTATCAAGTCACAGCCAGACTCTCTGGCTTCCCGGGCGAGCCGGTCGATGGATGCGGAGCGCTCGCGACAATTGCTGACGTCCCGAATATAGATACCCAGTATACGGCCCGGGTGTTCACGGAGGATGTAGGTGTAGATCTCCGGATCGCGCTGCCCCGAATCGCCGACCAGAACAAACCGCATCTCGGGATACATACCAAGAATATGGCGGATCGCGTCCAGCTTATGGTCTTTATCCCTTCTCGGCAGCAAGCTGCCCCGCTTCATTCCCCACTCCCGCAGGATCAGGATCGGCCCGTGGGGGATGCAGTTGCGACGGAACACCTCCGCCAGAACCGCATAGATGCTCCAGGGTGCCCGTGAAACATAGAACAGGGGGTTGCCCTGATGGGGAACCTGGCCGGCATGGAATGCCTGGTAAAGCGCGGGGACGCCGGGAAACACCTCACGCCTGTCGGCACCCTGGGCGAACAGACGCCACATCATTCTGGCAGTATTGGCGACGCCCGTGAACACGACGGTATCGTCAATGTCGCTGATCACCCCGTACTGGGCGCTGGACATGGGCGTGAAAAATTCTCCGGTCGTAGCGGCTCGCTCGTCGACCGGGCTGTCCAGCGAAAGGTCCATCTCGTGCCAGGCGACGTCCGACGGCATGTTGCCCAGTTCCATATCCACGCGAAAATAACCGTGCTGGTCGGTGTAAACCACTGTATTGGTGTCTTTGTAGCGAATGCGCACGCACGCACTGACAATGGGCTTGCGAAGCAGCCTGCGGATCAGGTCGATGATGTCGCGGCGCAGCAGGTCTTCTCGCAACGAGGCACCAAAACCCGGCTGCCGGAATACCCGCCCCATCAGGAACAGCCGATTGCGGGAACCGAAACCCCGGTACGCCTGGATGAAAAGCCCGCCCCGGCCATTGTCGCCCTTGACCGGCGCTGCCAGTATATGGAGACCGCGACGAAGGGATCTCAGGTAACGGTTGAAACGACGCTGAAACGACATCAGATCCTCTTGCGCATAAACGAAATACCGCAACCCTGAAACAGAGCTCGGCAGGCCACTCCCTGGTATGGATGGCCGCCATTGTAGTGCAGATGCAGTGGGGTGTAACCACTGGGACTCCCCACCCGGACTCCTGACAAGAGGCCCGAAACGTGAACGACTTCAACATTGCCCTGGCGTTGGCCGGCGCCACGGTTCTGCTGATTGGCATGATGTCCCGATTGCTGAACCGTACCATTCTGTCACCACCCCTGCTGGCATTCACCCTGGGGGTGTTGGTTGGCCCGGTACTGGGCCTGATAGATCCCCAAGCCTGGGGCAACAATTTTCTGATTCTCGAGGAAGCGGCCCGCCTGACACTCGGCGTCAGTCTTATGGGCATCGCCCTGCGGCTGCCACAGCGTTTCGTGTTCGACAATGCCCGGGCCCTGACGGTGATTCTGGCAATCGGGCTGCCGCTGATGTGGCTGGTAACCAGCGGACTGACACTGGGCTTTCTCGACGTCGGGCTGATTACCGCACTGATGTTTGGCGCCTCGGTCTGCCCGACCGACCCGGTGGTTTCGAGTTCAATCGTTACCGGCGGTGTGGCCTCCGACAACCTACCCGGGCGCTTCCGCCACACGCTTTCTGCAGAGGCCGCCATCAACGATGGTCTCGCCCTGCCTTTTGTCATGCTGCCGATTCTGCTGATCAAAAGTGCCGATACGGCACTATCCCAGTGGTTGATCCACGTGCTGCTGTGGGAGGTTGTGGTAGCCGTCGCCCTTGGCGCCCTGCTGGGCTATCTGGCCGGTACGGCTCTGCGTGCGGCGGAAGCCCGGGAACTTATCGACCAGCCCTCTTTTCTGGTGACCACCCTGGCACTGACTTTTCTGGCACTGGGGGCCGGTAAACTATTGGGGACGGACAGTATCCTGGCAGTGTTTGTAACCGGCATAGCGTTTGATCAACAGGTGGGCGGCAAGGAGCGAAGTGAAGAAGGCAATGTTCAGGAAGCGGTGAACCTGCTGTTTACACTGCCGGTTTTCATTCTGGTGGGCCTGATGATCCCCTGGTCCCGCTGGCTTGATCTTGGTTGGACTGGCCCTGGCCTTGCGCTCGGGGTGCTGGCCCTTCGGCGGCTACCGGTAATATTGCTGTTACGCCCCGCGATTCCGCCCTGGCGGGAGCTACCGGTGGCTTTGATGGCCGGCTGGTTCGGGCCCATCGGTGTGGCGGCGGTTTTCTACGCCATGCTGGTTCAGCGCGAAACCGGCAATGAACTGGTCTGGGTGTGCGCCAGCCTGCTGATGACCAGTTCGCTTGTTATCCATGGCATAACCGCCGCTCCGGTAGCGAAGTACTACGGTCGCCGCTATGGTTAAACCAGTGCCGCAGGTCAACTTTTCCCTCGCTATGAGAGGTCGCCATGAACAACAAACTACAAAAACCACTCTACATTCCCTACGCTGGCCCCTCCTTACTGGAACTGCCATTGCTGAACAAAGGCAGCGCCTTTACCAGACAGGAACGTCTGGATTTTAACCTGATTGGCCTGCTGCCACAGAACGTGGAGACCATCGAGGAACAGGCAGAGCGGGCCTACCGGCAATACCAGCTTTGCCAGAATGATCTTGACCGGCACATTACCCTGAGGGCGATTCAGGACGATAACGAAACGCTTTTTTACCGTTTGCTGGAAGATCATCTGGAAGAAATGCTTCCGATCATCTACACGCCAACCGTGGGCGCAGCGTGCCAGGAGTTTTCCAACATCTATCGCAACCACCGCGGCCTGTTTGTGTCCTATCCGGACCGGCAGCACATGGACTACCTGTTGCACAGTGCCACCAAGGAAAAGGTAAAAGTCATTGTGGTGACCGACGGCGAGCGGATTCTGGGGCTGGGCGACCAGGGAATCGGTGGCATGGGCATCCCGATCGGCAAACTTGCTCTGTACACCGCCTGTGGCGGTATCAGCCCGGCTAATACGCTGCCGATCATGCTGGATGTTGGCACCAATAATCAGGACCTGCTTGATGACCCAATGTATATGGGCTGGCGCCATAAACGCATTAGTCAGGAAGAATACGACGAATTCGTGGCTGAATTTCTGGACGCCGTTAAGCGCCGCTGGCCCAACGTACTGGTTCAGTTCGAGGATTTCGCCCAGAACAACGCCATGCGCCTGCTCAGGCAGTATCGCGATCAGGCATGCTGTTTTAACGACGATATCCAGGGCACTGCGTCCGTCTGCCTGGCCACCCTTCTCGCAGCCTGTAAAACCAAAAACGAGAAGGTCAGCGATCAGACAGTGGCTTTTCTTGGCGCCGGTTCAGCGGGGTGCGGCATTGCCGAGCAGATCATTGTTGCGATGACCAACGAAGGCCTGACTGAACAGGAAGCCCGCAAAAGGGTATTCATGGTTGACCGGGCCGGATTGCTGACTGAGGACATGACCAATCTGCAGGATTTCCAGTCTGCCCTTGCCCATCCACGTGACCGTGTCAGCGAGTGGCCGGGAACGGAACTGATTGATGTGGTCAAGCAGGCAAAGCCGACGGTGCTGATTGGTGTATCGGGCCAGCGCGGCCTGTTCAGCGAAGAAGTAATCCGGGCCATGCATGCGGGCTGCAGCCGCCCTCTGGTGATGCCGCTTTCAAACCCGACCTCGCGGGTGGAGGCAGAGCCCGCCGACATTCTGGCCTGGACCAACGGCCAGGCACTGGTCGCTGCTGGCAGCCCATTCAGACCGGTGGAACTGGGTGGCCACACCTACCCGATTGCGCAGTGCAACAACGCCTATATATTTCCGGGTATTGGACTAGGCGTGGTAGCCTCCGGTGCCTCACGGGTGACCGATGCCATGCTGATGGCGGCTGCAAACGCGCTGGCAAAACAGGCACCTATTGTCCAACAGACCGGGCACAAGCTATTGCCAGACCTGTCTGACATCCAGCAAATCAGCCGCAATATCGCGTTTGATGTGGCCTGGCAGGCCCAGGAAGATGGCGTGGCGCTACGTTCAGATGAGGAAACCATCCACCGGGCCATTGACCGCAATTTCTGGCACCCCAAATACCGAAACTACCTGCGGCGCTCGATCTGACGCGTTAATGCCCGTTACGGCAGTATGACCAGATGGTTGGGAAGCTCGTTGCGTTCGTGTGTCGCGGGCAAATGATCTTTCAGAAGTTTGCCGCAGGCTTCAATACACTCCAGGAATCCCTCACGGGTTTTGCCCTGCTTAACCCTGGCGGTAAAGTCCGCCACTATTTCTTCCCACATCCTGTTATCCAGAACGTCGGCAATGCCCTGATCCACCAGAATCTCGACGTAGCGTTCGGCTTCCGACACAAAGATCAGCATGCCCGTTGAGCCTTTGGTGTGGTGCAGGTTCTGCTCCAGGAACTGCCGCCGTGCCAGGTTGGATGCCCGCCAGTATCGTACCTGACGGGGGATCAGACGGGTGTTTATGCCGTCCAGTCTGAACAGCAGGCTGAGCAGGATGAACACGCCCCACTGCACCAGCATCAACAGATCCGCCCCGAACCAACCACCAAAGTAATTGGCAAAGCCCGGCACCAGAAGGGCCAGAATGCCGGCCCAGAGCAGGGGGATATAGCTGTAGTTATCGGACTGGGCCGTAAGCACGGTTACCAGTTCTGCATCGGTCTCCCGCTCCACGTCACTGATGGCGGCGGTAACGGCTTCCTGTTCATTTTTACTTAATAACGTCATGATTTTGTCTTTCTCATTGTCAAATGTGGGATCCAGCATGCGCTATGACGGGTACAGGGCCTACCAGCCACCGGACGCACCACCGCCCCCGAAGCCGCCTCCGCCGCCGCCAAATCCGCCACCGCCGAAGCCACCGCCACCGCGGCCACCACCCATCATGCCGCCGAGTAATGCTGCGCCAACCAGGGCGGCGCCCCCGCGTCCGCCACGGCCACCGCGACTGCCAATAAAGAAAACCACCGACATCATGATGATGAAGAAAAGAGCTACCAGTCCAGCATTCGGCTTTTCATGGGTCGGGCGGGTTTGCTGGCCCTGAGGAACCGCCAGGGGCTTGCCCCCAAGAACCTGGATCATGGCGGCAGCGCCATTAACGATACCGGCCTCAAAGTTCCCCTGGCGAAAAGCAGGGGTGATAATGCTGTTTATGATGACAGAGGATTCGGCATCGGTGAGTCGGCCTTCAAGGCCATAGCCTACTTCGATGCGCACTTTCCGCTCTTCCCTGGCAACGATGAGAAGCGCGCCGTTGTCTTTGTCTTTCTGGCCGATACCCCACTCCCGGCCCAGCTGATAACCGTAGTCTTCAATCGGAAATCCCTGAAGATCTGGGAGTGTGACAACCACAACCTGTTCGGTACTGGCCTGTTCGTGGGCCTGCAGCATCTGGGTCAGGCGACTTTCGACCTCGGGGGACAGCATTTCTGCGCGGTCGACTACCCTACCCGTCAGTTCGGGGAAATCTGGCGTTGACTGGGCAGAGACCGTCGCCGGGAGCAACAAGAGCAGCGTCAGCATCAGGCCTTTGCGGTTCAAGGAAATCATCAGAATTCCACCGCAGGCGCTTCTTCTGCATTCGGGGTTGTCGCTTCAAAGTTGGCCCGGGGCTCAAGATCGCTATACAGAATGCTGTGCCAGATCTTTCCGGGGAAGGTACGCAGTTCGGTGTTGTAGCGCTCTACCGCCTGAATAAAATCACGACGCGCAACGGCAATTCGGTTTTCCGTGCCTTCAAGCTGCGCCTGCAGAGCCAGGAAATTCTGGTTCGACTTCAGGTCCGGATAACGTTCAGAAACGGCCATCAGGCGGCTCAGAGCGCTGCTTAGCTCACCCTGTACCTGCTGGAACTGCTGTAATTTCTCCGGATTATTGAGAATACTTTCATCCACCTGGATCGAGGTCGCCTTGGAACGCGCCTCAATCACCGCCGTTAAGGTTTCCTGTTCCTGGGCGGCAAAGCCCTTGACGGTTTCCACAAGGTTGGGAATCAGGTCGGCTCGGCGCTGATACTGGTTTTCCACCTGAGCCCAGGCGGCGGAGACTCTCTCATCGTAGGTGGGGATGTTGTTGATACCGCAGCCGCTAAGTAGCAGAACCAGCGCCATCAGTGACGGCAACTGCCAGAGAGTTCGAATTTGAGAAGGTTTCTGAAGGGTTTGCATAGAGCTCTTTCCGTGAGGTGGTTGCATGGACAGGTGATGTGGGCAGTAAAAAGACACTAGCCTCTGTTGACGCCATAGTTTGGGGCAAGGCGACTGTTTTCAATGGTCGGTCGATCTGCCAACCCAAGGAGGCGGTTGAAGCTCAGGGGGTTTCCGGCAATTCCGGAACGTTCAATTGATAACTTCCCAGAATGGTATCGAAGGTATCGCTCGCTTTAACGGACTGAAGCGCTTTATCGAAGGTTTCCACATAAGCCGGGTCAACACTGCGACGGGAGAACGCCACATAGGTGTCGGACGTGGAAACCACCAGCGGCAGGCCGGACTCCTTCTCTGTAACAATAGAGATTTCATCCTCAAGCCCCAGCTTTTTGATGTAGTACAGGGTTGGCAGCAGGTCCCCGACAAACACATCGATTCTATCAGCTCCCAGTAGGCGGAGGTTGCGGGGTATGGTCTGGTTGACTTCCACCGCGTGAAACGGCCGATCCTTCAGCATCTGATCAAAGCGCTCTCCGTAGTAGTAGCCCAGTTGAATGCCCACACGCAATTGAGCAGCTTCGTCCAGTGTTCTGGTCAGCGCCTTGGGCCCGCGGGAAAAGAAAACAAAGGTCTCATCAATTAGCACCGTTTCGCCGTACATGCCCCAGGATTTGCGTTCTTCCGTGACCCCTGCGTTGAACGCTGCATCTGCGTTGCCTTCAGACACTTCCCTGATGACTCGCTTCCAGGGGTCAATCCGGAATTCCACCTCATGCCCGGTGCGGCGCGCGGCTTCACGAATAACCTGCACCAGAACCCCGGTTACACTGCCGTCTTCATGGGTATAGGCCAGTGGAGGATTTTCCAGGGTCAACATCAATAGTGGTTCGGCCACACCCTGACCAGTGTTGGCAGAAGACTGAGCTTCGCCAAAAGCCGGAATACAGTAGAACAACGTAGTAAGTGCCATTGGAAACGCCTTGGCAATCCAACGACTGCAAAACGTCTTATTCGTGCGGTCAACAAACACTGATAGATGTCTCCTGCTTATGTACTGAAAATAGGCACTTCAGCTTACCACTAATCCCAATATATCTGCATTAGACAACTTTTTCATGCGGATCAACGCAAAAAAGGACCCCGAAGGGTCCTTGATGGTTTCACCGTATCCACGCCCAGGACTTTATTCCGGCTGGGTCACGGTGTTCCCCTGCAGTGTGACGGCTGTCTGGGACAACAGCCTACCGTTAACCGTCGCGCCAGTTTTGACTGATACGGCTTTTTCGGCAAGGACGACACCGTTGAATGTTGCACCGGTATCAATCACTACACCAGTGCCGCCACCGACCTGCCAGAAGACGTTTTTCGCCAAGGCACCGCCCGTTAACGACACCTGGGTATTACTGGCCTGAAGCACGTCACCCGCTACCTGGAAAATCCAGACATCATTTGCGCCACCCGAAAGCGTCACATCCGTGTTGATCAGTACGTTTGTACCCCATTTGTACAGGCCGGGGACCAGCGTCTTGCCGCTGACATCGCCAGCGTGCAGCTCAGTGTAGTCGGGTGTTGTTCTGCCAGAAGCATCAGCATAGGCCGTGCCCATATCCAGAACTGCATTGGCAACCAGCGTGTTGTCAGGCGCTGCTCCGGCAAAGCAGGTTACGTCGCCACTGCCGCTATACGCCGCATCAGAGCCGTATATAGTGCCGGTGATTTCCGTGCAGGATACATTGTCCATCGCAGCCGCAGTGATAGGGCTGGAACCAATATCGCCGGTAATGGCAGAGACAGGCACGTTGGTAATACCGGTCTTTGTCAGTATGACAAAATCTCCAGCCGTTCTGAGATTAACGGGTTCAGGGCCTTGCGCCACAGCATCACCAGTGGTGAATGTCCACACCTCGTCTGCTGCCAGTGCCACCGCCGCAAGATCCGTCACATCAGTGTTAAGTGTGGCTGTATAAAGCGTACTCGTGGCCAGGTTGTTCTCTGGGGTGAATACTGCAGTGGAGCCAGTCAGTTCCACGGTGCCGATAACCGGACTGCTGCCATCCGTGATCGAGAACGTCGAGCTGTTGATCGACGCAGCGTTCATCGCTTCACTGAAGTCAGCGCTAATATTACGGTTGATAGCGACATCGGTGGCGGTATCCTCAGGATCGGTTGAAATAACAACCGGAGGAGTGCTGTCTACGCTGACACCTGTGGTAAAGCTCCACTCGTAGTTGCCCGCCAAAGATTTGCCACCCGCAGACTCAACCGCCGTCGTGATTACCGCGGTGTAGGCGGTGCTGTCTGAAAAGCCGCCGCCGGCAGTCTTAAAAGTGCCCGTATTGGTATCGGCATCAAGACTGACGCTGCCCGTCATCGGTAGACCGCCAGTGACACCCACCGTAAAGCTGGAGGAATCCAGCGTTGCCGCGCTGATTGCCTCACTGAACGTAGCAGTGACGAGCGTGTTGGTGGCTACACCGACCGCTTCAGCAGCCGGACCGGTAGCCATCACCGTCAGAGCGGCCGTTGTCCCCGGGCCGTTGTTGTTGCCATTGTTGCTGTCGTTACACGCGACCAGTGATACAGAAATGAGTGCGATTGAGAAGGCCATGATCGACCGGGAGTATTTTGAAAAAATACCCATAATTAAACCTGCTATTTGAAACCAGCCGTACACTGAGCGTGCAAAAACCGGTTGATGGAATTGAGCAACACGTACTCATTCTCGGAAGCCTAGTGCTTGGACGAGATACTCTTCGGAGGCACAGAGGTTTATCTGAATGCGCTTAGGTTTGCGCTTTTGGAGAGACCGTGTAAGCACACGGCTAACGACTGTTATACACCCTATTCTGCCTAAAAACAGTTTTATAAATATTTGTTTTAAAAAGCGGCTTGGCCTGGCAAACACAAGCCGCGTTTCAGATCACACGGACGTAGCACCGCCATCCAGCGGTAAGGCCACGCCCGTGGTGAATGCTGCTTCGTCAGAACAAAGGTAAAGCACCGCCCCAGCGATTTCCTCCGGCTTGCCCAGGCGCCCTACCGGGTGCATGGCAGCGGCATATTCAGCCTTGCGAGGGTCGCTTTCTGCCGCCCGGCGGAACATGTCGGTATCGATCACCGCTGGGCAGACGGCATTAACCCGGATGCCTTTTTTCGCGTATTCAACCGCAGCGGACTTTGTCAGGCCAATGACCGCGTGCTTGCTGGCGCTATAGATGCTCATTTTCGGGGCCGCGCCCAGGCCGGCAATTGATGCAGTGTTTACGATGGCGCCTTCGTCCCGGGCCAGCATGACCGGAATCTGGTGTTTCATGCATCGCCAGACGCCCTTCACATTCACGTCCATGATGCGATCGAACTCCGATTCGTTGCCTTCTGCAAGTTTGCTGTGTTCGATTTCAATGCCTGCATTGTTGAAGGCAAAATCCAGCCGGCCGTAGTCGTTGACGGCCAGGGCTACCATTGCCTCGACATCAGCGTCTTTGGTGACATCGCACCGGATGAACTGTGCTTTGCCCCCGAGCTCAACGATCTGCCCGGCGACGGCTTCACCTGCTTTTTCATCAATATCCGCAACGATAACGGTTGCGCCCTGCTCCGCGAACGCCAGGGCTGTCGATTTTCCGATACCCGCGGCAGCGCCGGTAACTATGGCGACCCGGTTTTCAAATTTTTGACCCATCAGGAAATTCCTCAAGAGGATGATTGACTGTTTTCGCTAGATTAAAAGGTTCTCTCTTGCTCTGGAAATGGATCTTACTGATGAAGCCGCATAAGAATGATTGATGGTACTGACTGAGCCCCTCACTGATCGGCGTTTTTATTGGTAGACTTTGGTAAATAGCACTCAGACTGAAACAAATCGCAGGAGGAGCACGGCATGACGGTTCAGGAAGAATTGCAGGCAACCATTCGGGATCTGGTTCAACCCGGCAAAGGCGTTCTTGCAGCGGATGAAAGCCATCCGACCATTGCCAAGCGGTTCAAGGCGGTTGGTGTGGAATCAACGGAAGCCTTGCGACAGGAATACCGCAGCATCATCTTTTCGGCCCCGGGTTTGAATGAGCACATAAGTGGCGTAATCCTGTTCGAGGAAACGTTAGAGCAGCAGAGCCTGGACGGCATTCCCATGCCGGACCTGCTGTCCCGCCAGGGCATTGTGCCAGGCATCAAGGTGGACAAGGGCAAAGGCCCCCTGGCCCATGCCCCGGGGGAAGAGATCACCGCAGGGCTGGACGGATTGGAACCCCGGCTTGCTGCGGCTAAGGAACTCGGGGCGCGGTTTGCCAAGTGGCGGTGTGTATTCCATATTTCCGACACCCTGCCCTCTGATATGGCTATCCGTGCCAACGCAGAAACCCTGGCCCGCTACGCGGCTATCTGCCAGGCGCTGGGCATTGTGCCCATTGTCGAGCCGGAAGTTCTGATTGACGGCGACCACTCGATTGAGCGGGCGGCGGAAGTTGGCGAGCAGGTCATCCGTGGCGTCTTCGACACCCTGATTCTGCATCGGGTCAACCTGGAAACCATGATTCTGAAGCCAAGCATGATTACCCCGGGCAAAGACTCCGCCAAGGCGGCGCCGGAGCGCGTAGCGGAGATGACGATTCGCACTTATCGTCGCTGCGTGCCGGCCGCAGTGCCGGGCATCTTCTTCCTGTCGGGGGGCCAGACGCCGGAAGAAGCCACGCAGAACCTCAATGCCATGAACATGCACGCTGACCTGCCCTGGACCATGACCTTCTCCTACGGTCGCGCTTTGCAAGAACCTGCCCAGCACGCCTGGAAGGGAGATATTGCCAACCGCGATTCGGCCCATAAGGCTATGGCCAAGCGCGCAAGGCTCAACGGCTCTGCCGCGCTTGGAAGTTATCTGCCGGAGATGGAAAAAGAAGGCTGAGCGTAGCGCTCAGCCCAGGCTCATCAGCAGCCGGCGGTGCAGCTACCGTCGCCGCCAAAGGCCATGGTCTTGCCACTCAGCGGTACGTGAACCGGCATGTCGGCATGCTCGATAAACTCAGCGGTTCTTGTGCCGTCTATTACCTTACCGTTCTCGGTGGCCGCTTCGTTTGCATGTGAGGCGATCACCGAGGCAGGTTTCACCAGGTCATTCACGACGTAAGCGGCCTGAGACGGACCAGTGGTGTAGGTGTCGCCAATATTCATCACCACCAGGTTAGCCTTGTAGTGCCCGCCAACCACTACCTGCTGCTCGGCAGTAATACCGGTATCGCCGGACAGATAAGCAACCAGGCCATTGGAGAAAGTCACCACGTAACCTGTGGGCGGCCCTACGCTGGCACCTACGCCGGCTGCAGCCAGGTACTCTGCCAAAGGCCCGGTCAGGAATCCGGGTGCCACGCCGTTACTGTGCACGGCTGGAACCGTGGTGAACGACACCCCGCCAATCGTTTTATCGGCGCCGAAACGCACCAGAGCGGATTTGGAAGGGTCGCCACCACCGTTCTTCAGTTTGGCGGCAAAAAACGCCGGCATTTCGCTACCGGTGAGAATGGTCGAATTCTTTTTCAGGGCGATATCCACGGTGTTTGACTGGGGCAGCGTCACCATGGGGGTATCGGGGCTGCCGCAGGTTCCGGCGTTGGTTTTGGTAATCCGACGGTCACCGACATGGTCCCCGTGCATGTGGGAAACCAGCACCACGTCGA
Organism: Marinobacter halotolerans; assembly: GCF_008795985.1. Taxonomy (NCBI): domain Bacteria; kingdom Pseudomonadati; phylum Pseudomonadota; class Gammaproteobacteria; order Pseudomonadales; family Marinobacteraceae; genus Marinobacter; species Marinobacter halotolerans. The sequence continues at coordinate 1,199,834 of NZ_VMHP01000002.1, forward strand.
TCTTGCCCAGGCGTGGGTCGTCAGGACCGGCCACGGTTCGCCCGGCATCGTAAAGAATACGGGTGCCGTTGGGGTCTTCAAATACCAGGGCCCGGTCACGGCTGCAGAATTCACCATCGTGGCTGCCCAGGGGCGTTATCTTTACCTCATGATCGTCCGCTGACGCAGACATGACAGTCCCCAACGACAGAATCATCCCCGTAAGAATCGACGTCAGGCCGATGTTCGGTTTCAGGTGGTTCATGATGCCTCCTTTGCTTGGTTTTTATTTCTTCTGGCACGCTATTAAGTACGGACCAGCTCGGAAATAAACGCAACTCAGGAGGCAGATTCTTTTAGATCAGGCGGCACGAATACCGGGGACCGGCTGATTGAGGCAAGCGAGCATCGGGGCAACGTCGCGAATTTTCCGGGCGTTGGGCCAGAGTATTGCGGCTTCGGCGTAACCGCCGCGCAGGTAGTTCAGCCACTGTTTGATCCGACCGGTGACAAAACGGTCTTCCAGGCGGGTCTGGAGCGCGGCGGCGTAGTCCTCAATTAGAGTCACGACTTCGGACCAGACAAGATCGGGGACCACTTCGCCCCGCTGGCTGGCCCGGATCTGGCGGGCCAGGTCCGGGCGGGCGATGAGGCCCCGCCCGATCATCACATCGTCACAGCCGGAAACTTCCCGGCAGCGCCAGTAGTCCGCCACCGTCCAGATCTCTCCATTAGCGATAACGTGAGTCTTGACCCCTTCCCTGACGCGGGCGACCTCTTCCCAATAGGCCGGCGGTTTGTAGCCGTCGACTTTGCTGCGGGCGTGAACGACGACCTCTGAGGCACCGGCGGCTTCCAGCGCCTGCGCACAAGCCAGGCCCATGGAGCGGTCATCGTATCCAAGACGCATCTTGGCGGTCACGGCAATGTCTGACGGCACGGCCTGGCGTACGGCAGCGGTAATGCCGTGCATCAGTTCGGGTTCACGCATCAACACACAACCGCCCTTGTGTTTGTTGACGGTTTTTGCCGGGCAACCGAAGTTGATGTCAACCTGTCGCGCACCCAATTCCGCGGCGCGAGCGCCGTGAAGAGCCATTTGCCCCGGGTCTGAGCCCAGCAACTGAACGGCTACGGGAACGCCAACACGGGTCTGGCACCGGTTGTCCAGCTCCGGTGCGAACTTGTAGAAGATGCGGGGGGGCAACATGCCATGAGTGACGCGAATGAATTCGGTCACGCAGCGGTCGATACCGCCCACGCCAGTCAGCGTTTCGCGGATGGGCGCGTCAACCAGACCTTCCATGGGGGCAAGGATAATTCGCATCGGGCATGTCCAACAGGTGATCAGAATTCAGGCAGGGCGCCATTGTAATCAGGCCAGGCGCTCAACGCTAACAAATTTGCCGGCGTCGTCGAACAGAATGCGGAAGCTGCCCTTGATGCCATTTTGCAGGTAAAAGCGGGAGAGAATACGAGCCGGGAAACGGACAGAGCGCCCGTCCCGGGCCGTGGTGTGAACATCAGTGGCGGAACCCTGGTAGAGCTTGATCCATTCGTCAGGGCTGATGGTGATGTCCACGATTATTTGCTGCATCGGATTTCCGTGAGGTTGTCGGACTACGTTTTGCTAATCCGACCTACAATCTCCCGTAGGTCGGATTAGGCGAAGCCGTAATCCGACATCAGTTAGCCAGTTCAAGCAACAGCCGGTTCAGGCGACTGACATAGGCACCCGGGTCCGGCAGCTGCTCACCGCTGGCCAGGGTGGCCTGGTCCAGCAGTACCGCTGACAGTTCGCTGAACCGTTCTTCGCCCTGCTCTTTCTCAAGGCGCTGAACCAGCGGGTGGTCCACGTTGATTTCAAAGATCGGCTTGCTGTCCGGAACTTTCTGGCCGGCCGCTTCCATGATCTTCTTCATCTGCGCACCCATGTCGAAATCGCCAACCACCAGACAGGCCGGTGAATCGGTCAGGCGGTTGGTGACCCTTACCTCCTGCACACGGTCATCCAATGCTTTCTTGATGCGCTCGAGAAGCTCTTTATGCTCCTCGGCGGCTTCTTCCTTGTGCTTCTTGTCTTCCTCGGTTTCCACATCGCCGAGATCAAGGTCACCACGGGCCACGTCCTGGAATTTTTTGCCGTCATAATCGGTGAGGTAGTTCATCATCCACTCATCGATGCGATCAGTGAGGATGAGCACTTCCACGCCTTTCTTGCGGAATACTTCCAGGTGCGGGCTGCTCTTGGCGGCCATGAAGTTGTCGGCGGTGATGTAGTAAATCTTGTCCTGGCCTTCCTTCATTCGGGCGATGTAGTCGTCCAGTGACACGTTCTGGGCCTGCTCACCGGTGTGGGTGGAAGCAAAGCGCAGCAGCCCGCCAATCTTCTCGCGGTTGCTGAAGTCTTCCGCCGGGCCTTCCTTGATCACAGTGCCAAACTCGTTCCAGAACTGCTGGTACTGTTCCGGCTCTTTCTTGGCCAGCTTCGACAGCATATCCAGAACCCGCTTGGTGACAGCGGTGCGGATGCTTTCCACGGTGCTGTCGTTCTGCAGGATTTCACGGGATACGTTAAGAGACAGATCGTTGGAATCGATCACGCCCTTGGTGAAACGCAGGTACAACGGCAGGAACTGCTCGGCGTCGTCCATGATGAACACACGCTGAACGTAAAGTTTCAGGCCACGAGGCGCTTCACGGTTATACAGGTCAAACGGCGCACGGCCGGGAATATACAGCAGGCTGGTGTAGTCCAGCTTGCCTTCCACCTTGTTGTGGGACCAGGTCAACGGGTCCTCAAAATCGTGGGAGATGTGCTTGTAGAATTCCTTGTACTCTTCATCCTTGATCTCGCTACGGGAGAGGGTCCACAGGGCCGTGGCGTCGTTGACGGTTTCGTCTTTGCCCTTCTCGCCTTCTTCCTCGGACTCGGACTTCATCACCACCGGGAACGAAATGTGGTCAGAGTACTTCTTCACCAGATTGCGCAGACGGAAGCCGTCAGCAAATTCCTTGGCGTCGTCTTTAAGGTGCAGGACGATTTTGGTGCCGCGCTCGTTCAGGTCGACGTTTTCAATGGTGAACTCGCCGTCGCCTTTGGATTCCCAATGCACGCCCTCTGAAACCGGTGCCCCCGCACGACGCGTAAACACTTCAACCGCGTCGGCAACGATGAACGACGAATAAAAGCCCACACCAAACTGACCAATCAGCTTGCTGTCTTTCTTCTCGTCACCGGAGAGTTGCTTGAGGAATTCGGCGGTACCGGAACGGGCGATGGTACCCAGGTTCTGAATCACGTCATCGCGGGTCATTCCGATGCCGTTATCGGAAAGTGTGACGGTGTTTTTCTCGGCGTCATAATCCAGGCGGATTTTCAGATCAGGATCGCTCTCGAAAAGGCTGTCATCCTTTAAAGCTGCAAAGCGAAGCTTGTCTTCCGCATCTGATGCGTTCGAGATCAGCTCGCGGAGAAAGATTTCTTTATTCGAGTACAACGAATGGATCATCAGGTTAAGCAGTTGCTTAACTTCCGTCTGAAAACCTAACGTTTCTTTCTGAGTTTCAACTGTCATAGCGCTCTTCTCTCCCGGTATTACCCAAAGTTCGAGGCAGGGAGCGAAGAGACCGTTCCGAAACCGTGCGGAGCCATGGATGGCGGAGCCCGAGCGTACAGGGACGTATTTACAGCGTGTTTCGGAACGGTCTCTTCGCTCGCTCCTGCACAAAATTTTCAATCTTGGGCAGGATTTGGGGACACCCCCGACGTTTTCAAGCCCCGCGACTGCGGCAAATTCAGTCTTCCAAAAGGAAGTGAGCCCTGGCAGTAGCAATCGGTTGGGAGCGGGATTTTTGCCATGCGGTGATCATCACATTGGCAACCCGATTACCCTGCCGGGTCAACTGGCATTCGGCAAAGGTCTCGCGGTCCAGCCCGGCGCGCAGGTAATCCAGGGAGAAATCCACGATTCTTGGCATGCGCAGAGTCTCCTGGGCCATCATCAGGTAAATAACCGCCGAAAGCTCCATAAAACCACCGATTACCCCGCCGTGAATCGCCGGGAGTATGGGGTTGCCCAGGTTCTGTTTTTTGCGGGGCAAACGAAAGATCAGGTCGTCACCAAAGCGGTCGCATTCCAGGCCAATAAACCGGGCGTAGGGAATGCTTTCCAGCATGCGGGAGAAATCACCGGTTTCCTGGGTGTACTTGAGGATCTCAGGATTCGTCATCTTCGGCTCCTGTGATCAGGTCCCGGTAGGCCTTGGGGGTGGCATCCTTCCCGATGCGCATAAAGGTGCCGACGCAGTTGGCAATGGTTTCGCCCGTGTCCTGATAAGCCTCGCAGCGGGTAAAGATGATGTTTCGGGTGATTTTGTAGGTTTCGGCCCGTGCGAACACCGGTCGATGAGGTTCCGCCGGGCGCATGTAGTCGACCCGCAGGTCCAGCGTGGGGCACAGCTCGAAATCGTTCAGCGCGCACATGATGACCGAGCCGGAGGCCGTGTCCATCAGGGTGGTGATGGCGCCGCCGTGAATCACACCGGTGTCGGGGTTACCCACAATGAAATCGCTGTACGGCAGCCGGAGGATCAGCTCGCCCTCACGGGCAGATTCAACCGCCAGGCCAAGCTCACAGGCCTGGTTCAGTGTTCCGATAAACCGGCGTACCCGGTCCATTCGCAAAGAGTCGTTCATATCAGTCAGAAGCTTTTCCCTTTTCCGTATCGGCTCTGGCCACCGGATCTTCAAATACTTTACCGGCACGCAGGGCCACCAGTGCATCGGAGCGGAATTCGCGGCGGTACAGAATGATGACAATCAACGTCGACGCCCCGATAAACGCCACCGGGTGTATGAACCACGCCACAACGGCCAGCGCATAGTAGTAGGAGCGCAGGCCGAGGTTAAAGGCATCGCCGGCTTGGTTGCATACGGTGGCGGCGCTGCGTGCAAAAGCATCCCGGGCGGCAGGGCTGGTTTTGGTGTCGCCCGCCAGCGGCGCTGCGCCGATCAGCACAGCCAGGAAGTTGTACGTACGCATGGACCAGGTAAATTTGAAAAACGCGTAGATGAAGATAACCATCAACAGGATCATCCGCATTTCAAACACAGGACGCGACGGCAAAGTACCAAATGGCATGGTGCTGAACACTTCCATCACCTGCTGGGTATAGCCCAGGGCGGTAATGATACCGGCCAGAATCAGTAGGCAGCTTGACGCAAAGAAGGCGCCATTGCGTTCCAGGTTACCAACCACGGACGCATCGGATATGCGGTTTTCACGGGACAACATCACTCTCATCCAGTCTGTCCGGTAGAGGTCCAGTGTGTTGGACAGGCAAGGGCGTTTATCCGCTGCGTGTTGGGAGTAGAGACTGTAGCCAAGCCAGCAGATTAAGAACCAGACCAGAGCGGCCAGTTCGAGATAAATACCCATTCAGAGTTTCCAGAGGTCAGTCGTCGGATGTTTTGATGTAGCCGTAAAGGATAACGTATCGGCCTGACAGCCTCCACCAGAGCGCGGTTATTGCGTACATGTCACTGACTGCTGCAGGACTTTGGTATAACCTCTGAAAATAACAGGACGAGACCCAGGAGAGGATTCCAATGATGCCCAGACGCTATAAAACCTTTATCGCCGCAATCGTGTCAGCTTTTGCACTGGCGGGCTGCTCGGTAAACCCGGTCACCGGCGAAAAGCAGTTGTCGCTGATACCTGAAAGCCAGGCGCTGGCCATCGGAGAGGAGCAGTACGAGCCAACGCAACAGACTCAGGGCGGCCGTTTTTATCTGGACCCGGAGCTCAACCTTTACGTAAAGGAGGTAGGCATGAAGCTGGCCCGGGTGAGCGACCAGCCCGACCTGCCCTACGAGTTTGTGGTACTGAACAGCGGCGTACCCAATGCCTGGGCCCTGCCCGGTGGAAAAATCGCAATCAATCGAGGACTGTTGACGGAATTCGACAACGAAGCACAGCTGGCGGCGGTTCTGGGGCACGAAATTGTTCATGCCGCCGCCATGCACGGGCATCAGCGCATGCAGCAAAGCACTCTCATCAGTCTGGGGGTTGCGGGGTTGGGCTACGCCATTTCCGACAATGAATGGTCCAGTCTGATCATGGGCGGCGCTGCGATGGGCGCTCAACTGGCGCTGGCCCAGTATAGCCAGGGCGACGAACTGGAAGCAGACCGCTACGGCATCCGTTACATGAAAGAAGCAGGCTACGATCCCCAGGCCGCCGTTGAGCTGCAAAAGATTTTCGTGCGCCTGTCCGAAGGGAACAATCCCGGTTTTGTGCAAGGGCTATTCGCCACGCACCCGCCGTCAACCAAGCGGGTGCAGGAGAATCAGGAACTGGTCAACAAGATCGGAGCCGGTGGCTATATTGGCCGGGAAACCTACCAGAAAAAACTCTCCTATCTGCGAAGCGTGCAGCCTGCCTATGAAGCCTTTGACCGGGCCCGGGAATTCGCGGGCAATGATCAGCTCGACAAGGCCATGACCGAAATCAACGAAGCCATCCGCATCGAGCCGGAAGAAGCGGCCTTCTACGCCTTCAGAGGCAAGATTTACCGGGCCCGGAAACAGCTTGAACAGGCGGCCGCAGATTTCAACAAGGCCACCTCTCTCTACCCGGAAATGTTTTCGTATCAGCTCAATCAGGGCCTGAACGCTCTGGCACTGAACAACCTTTCGAAGGCCCGGGAGAGCCTGAACCGCGCCAATGAAGTTGTACCGACTTCCATCGCGTTTCTCCGTCTTGGTGACATTGCCGTGAGACAGGGCCGCCGGGAGGATGCTATCAACTATTACAGCACCGCGGCCAACGCCAGCGGCGAGGTTGCCGCCGAGGCGAAAAAGAAACTTGCACAGCTGACAGCAAACTAGCGTCATTAACTACATTGACTTCTAGAGCAAAAACTCTAAAAATTGGAATACCCAATCAACAAGGAGTTTTGCCATGTTCGCAAAACGTATCCAGCCGATGGTATTCCAGGCTCGGCGACTTTATGTGGAACTGATGTTTCAGGTTATGGGTCGCGCCCTCCAGGCGGTCAGCGAATTCGATTCGACCGTACAGGCCGAGGCCCGTTCGCTACCTGAAGGCTTTCTGTTTGAAATGATGGTAATGCCCAACGGCAGCCGAATGATTGTGGAACATACCGGCAACGGTCGCCTCCACTACCACGGCGACAAGGCTCCCCGCCCGATTGACCTGTCCATCCAGTTCAAACACGTCGCCCATGCTTTTCTGGTGCTGTCGTTCCAGGAAAAGACCTCGGTGGCATTTGCCAACGACCGCATGCTGGTGGACGGCGATATCGGCTACGCCGTGCGGATGACCCGGGTTCTGAACCGGCTGGAAGCCTTTATTCTTCCCAAACTGGTGGCCGAACGCGCGGTCAAGGAATATCCGGCGTCCCTGCATCTGCCGGAGAAACTGATCAGCGCTGCCCGCATCTATCTGAAAGTCGCCACCAATTTTGTTGAGACAGCGAGAGCATCATGAGCAACAAGTACTACGAATTTTTCTGCCCGGTCAAAGTCATTGCGGGTAAAGCCGCACTGGAACATATTCCCTATGAACTGACCGGCATGGCCGCAAAGCGCCCCATGATCATTACCGACAAGGGGGTGCGTGCCGCCGGCCTGCTGGAACCGGTGATTGCAGCCTGCGAAGAAAGCGGCCTGGAAATCGTGAGCATTTACGATGACGTGCCTCCGGATTCCTCTACCGATGTGGTCAGGGACATTGCCGGCATATACCGGAGCGAGAAATGCGATTCGCTGATTGCCGTGGGGGGCGGGTCCGCCATCGATACGGCAAAAGCCGTGAATATACTGGTCTCCGAGGGCGGTGATGACATTGCCAAATATAGCGGTGCCGGCGTTATCAAAAGCCCGCTCAAACCCTTCCTGGTGGTACCAACCACTGCCGGCACCGGCTCGGAAGTGACTTCGGTGGCGGTGATCACCGATACCAGAAAGTCCGTGAAACTGCCATTCAGCTCGTCATTTCTGCTGCCAAACGCGGCCGTGATTGACCCGCGGATGACGCTGACCCTGCCGCCCCATGTCACTGCGGCAACGGCCATGGACGCCATGACCCATGCTACGGAAGCTTTTACCTGCATGGCGAAAAACCCGCTGAGTGATGCCTACGCCACTTCTGCCATCAAGAAAATCAGCACCCATCTGCTGGCAGTGATGGACAGCCCTAAGGATGCCGATGGCCGCTTGGAGCTTGCCCAGGCCTCCACTATGGCTGGCATTGCCTTTTCCAACTCAATGGTAGGGCTGGTGCACGCCCTTGGTCACGCCACGGGCGCTATCTGCCACCTGCCCCACGGCCTGTGTATGAGTCTCTACCTGCCCTACGTGCTCGAGTACAACCTGGAATCGATCCGCGAGCCGCTGGGTGAACTCCTGCTGTACCTCGATGGGCCGGAAGTATACGCAGCCACGCCGTCGAACCGCCGCGCCGAAGCAAGCATTGCATCACTGCGCAAACTGCGGGACGAACTGCACAAGCGCTGTAAATTGCCGCGCACCCTTAAAGAAACCGGCAGCGTCACTGAAGACCAGCTGGAACACATTGCCGAAATGGCCCTGGACGACGGCTCTATCATGTTTAACCCCAAAGAAGTTCTGCTGGAGGACGCCAGGGCTGTCCTGAAACGTGCCTGGGCGTGAAAACCGGGCATTGAAACCGGCGGACCAAAGAAGGACAATCCATAGTTGCTGGCAGGGACCCGCCGGATGAGTGAGACACGTTCATCAATCAGAGCCAATCGCCTATGGTTAGTCCCCGACCCAATTCGTGGTTTGTCCTTCTTGTTTTCAGTTTTATGCTTCCCGCCTTTGCCGTTGCGGAGACCGGGGCTACTGACACCAAAGTTCTTCGCTTCAACGTCTCCCCCAACGGCTATCCCCCTTACCTGATCACTGACGGCGAACAGACCTCTGGCATCATGTGGACCGTGCTTGAGGAAATCGCGGGACGCCTCGGTTATCAGTTGGAAGCACAGAAGGTACCGCGCAAGCGGGTAGATCAGATGTTGCTGGAGGGGTTTATTGATGGCACCTCCCGGGCAAAAGAGTGGACCAGCCGCCCGGAAGACTTTGTTTTTACGGACCCGATAGTCACCATTGAAGAAGTGGTGTTTTTCCCTTCCGGCTCACCTCACGATTTCGAAGTCGTTGAAGATCTTTTCTCACTCACGCTGGTCACCCATCTCGGCTACCACTACCCGACGCTGAAACCTCATTTCGAGTCCGGCAGGATTGAGCGATTCGATGTGGCCCGGGATCAGGATCTTTTCGTCTACGTACTGAAAGGTGATGGACTGGATGCCGCTGTTGCCGATCGTCTTGTTGGCCAATGGATTCTGTTTACCAAAGACATGCGGGACCGGTTCCGTGCCAGCGAAGCAACGCTGAGCGAAGTGGGCTTCCGGATCATGCTGCGGCCCGAGTGGCAGTCCTTTGCCACGGCCTTCAACAGGGAATTGGCTTCCATGCGACAGAACGGCGAAATTGAGGCCATTCTGGCGCAGTATCGTTAACGAACGTCTTCGTTAATAGCCCATTGCTCTACTCCAGTCTTCTGAGCAGGAGCATGGGGGAAACACTCAATACCGGTTTGAGCTGCCAGCGACCAAAGAGCGCAAGCACCAACGCACTCACCACGGGTATGGGCAGAATGGCCTGCCAGTGCCAGCGGAACTCCCCTTCAAACATCCTGAACTGCAGAGCCCAGACGGCAGCTTCCGCCGCTGCCACGCCCAGAACTCCCGCAAAGAAGCCCAGGAACGCGAATTCCAGCATAGTGCTACGCACGAGCAGCGACTGGCGCCCGCCCAGGGTTCTGAGCAGCGCGCCCTCTCGCTGACGCTCCTGCATGGTGGCGCTGACCACTGCCGCCATCACCACCAACGCCGCAGCGAGAATAAGCGCAAGAATGGCTTCTATCGCCTGGGTCACCTGGCGGACGATCTCCTGGATGCGTTCAATGATGTTATCGATGGCCAGCACGGACACGGTCGGAAACTTGCGGGAGAACTCGTTGAGCGCACCCTTCTGATCCTTGGGCAGGTAGAAGGCCGTTATCCAGGTTGCAGGCATGTTTTCCAGCCCGCCACCCGGAGGAAACGCCATGTAGAAGTTGGGCTTCATACTGTCCCACTGCACCGTGCGGATGCTGGTCACCGGTTCGGTGACCTTGTCCGAGCCAATGGTGAATGTGAGTTCGTCCCCCACCTGGATGCCGAGTTTACCGGCCAGCTCTGCTTCGATAGACACACCACTGGTCTGTGAGGGCTTGAACCACTGCCCGCTGACAATCTCATTGTCGTTGGGCAGATCTCCCATCCAGGTCAGGTTAAGCTCCCGGTTCAGGGCACCTACCCGCTCCTCCTTGGTGACGGCTTCCCTGACTGGGTTACCGTTAAGCTCGGTAAAGCGTCCCCGTACCATCGGGTAGACCTGTTTCAGAGGCTGGCCGCGCTCGGCCCAGAACTGCTCCACTTCATCCACTGCTTCCGGCGCAATATTGATCAGAAAGTGATTTGGGGTGTCTTCCGGAAGCTGAGCCTGCCAGTCATCCAGCAGGGACGTTCGTACCAGAATCAGTGTGGCCGCCAGCATCAGTGTCATTGCGAATACGGCAATCTGAGACAGGCTCGCGCGGCGGTGCCGGTACAGCCCCACCAGGGCCAGCCGCCAGGCATTTCCGCCACCGCTTATTTTCCGCAGTGTGCTGACCAGAACCCAGCCCAGCAATGCCAGTGTGCCCAGCAACAATGCCAGCCCGCCCAGCAGGGACAGCACAAGGGAGACTTCTCGGGCATAGAGCCAGACCAGCCCGAATATCGCGACAATGGCAATTACCATATCGGGAATGGCTTCCCGCCCGGCTTCGCCCGGCTGGCTTCTCAGCACCCGCATCGCCGGCACGTTTTTCAGGCGGCGAATAGGTGGGTAAGCGAACGCGAAGAGCGAGACCAGCGCCGTCAGCAGCGCCGGTACCAGCGCATTTGGGTCCAGCTGATAGTCGATTTCCTGCTCCAGCACATCCCCCAACACACTGGTGAGCAGCCAGTATAGCGGCAGAGCCACCACCAGCCCGCCAATAGCGCCGGCCAGCCCCCAGAGTCCCAGCCGTCTGACATAAAGCCGGCCGATACCCTGGCTGTTCACGCCCAGGGTTTTGAGCAGCGCCACGGTGTCCCGCTGGGACAGGGCGTATTGCCGACTGGCGACCGCTACTGCCACAGCGGCAAGCATGACCGCCAGGCTTCCCCCCAGTAACAGGAAACGCTCCGCCCGCTCCAGGGATTCGGAGAAGGTCTCACCGTCTCTCACGCCTTCCCACTCATGACTGGCAGTGAGTTTCGGTTCCAGCCAACTGTAATAACCCTCCAGGGCTTCCTGCTCGCCGGCGAACAGGTAAACGTATTCGACCCGGCTTCCCTCCTTGATAACTTCGGTAGACGGCACATCGCTCGCGTGCATCATCACCCGGGGGGCAAGGGCCGACATATTGAAACCGCCATCCGGCTCCCTTACCAACAGCCCGGACACAGTCAGGGACCGGCTGCCCACATCCAGGGAATCGCCGACCTCAAGGTCCAGCAGGCGTAACAGTCGCGGATTGATCCAGACTTCACCAGGCACGGGCCCGTTTGCAACCAGTTGCCTTGGCGCATCGCTGCTTTGCTGGATTTCCAGCTGCCCCCTGAGCGGATAGGCATCACTGACCGCTTTTACCGACACCAGCTGAAAGTCATTGGCGCCGTAGACCATGGTAGAGAACTCCACCATCCTGGCGGTTTCAAGACCGCGTTGCTGGGCCTCGTCGATCCAGGTCTGGGGTACCTCCCGGCCGTTTTCCGCCTCCAGCTGACGATCTGCGGCAAGAAAGGAGCTGGCCGATGTTACCAGTGTGCGTTGCAACTGGCTGGCGAACAGGGCAATGGTGGCAACCGTCGCCACGGCAATGATCAGTGCGGAGAGGACCACGCGCACATCCCGCTCGCGCCAGTCCCGACGCACCGACATGAGTTTCCGGGAAGCCGCCATCAGTTAGCCGCCTCGCTCGCAGCGGCCGCCGATTCAGGGGCGTTGCCCGACGGTTCGGTGAGAATGCCTGCTTCGATAGAGAACTGGCGGGAACAGCGGGCGGCCAGACGCTCGTCATGGGTCACCATCACCAGGGTTGTGCCCTGCTCGCGGTTCAGCGTCATTAGCAGATCCGACACCTCGGCGCCGGTGCGGTTATCAAGGTTGCCAGTGGGCTCATCGGCGAACAGCACGGCCGGCTCCGAAGCAAACGCACGGGCAATCGCCACCCGCTGTTGCTCGCCGCCGGAGAGCTGACGGGGCGTATGAGTCAAACGCTCACCAAGGCCAACCCGTTCCAGCAGCTCTCGAGCCTTGGCTTCCGGCTTGTCAGAGCCGCTGAGCTCCAGCGGCAGCATGACGTTTTCAAGGGCGGTTAGCGCTGGCAACAGCTGAAAGGACTGGAACACAAACCCGACCCGCCGGGATCTGAGCTGCGCCCGCTCGTCTTCGCCCAGCTCGCTGATCACGGCGCCATCCAGCTCAACCCTGCCGGCAGACGGTGTATCAAGCCCGGCCAGAAGGCCCAGCAGAGTGGTTTTGCCCGAACCGGAACGACCGACAATGGCCACGGACTCGCCACGGTTGATTTCAAGGTTGACCCCCTGCAAGATCGTCAACGTATCTGTTTCGAGACTGACCTGATGGGTCAGATCGGTAACTTTCAGCATTGGTCTGGCATTTTCTGGCTGGTGTTCACTCAGGTCGCTCACGGGCTCTCCAACGAAATGACTCATTTGCTTGATTTAATAAACAGGATCTCTATGGATACGGCATTCCGACGTCTGAGATCAATAGTTTTCATCGCTTTAATCTTTGTGGTTGCGCCGGTTTCCGGCAATGGGACCAGTTCCGACAAGCACCTGCTGATTATGGGTGACAGCCTGAGCGCCGCTTACGGCGTGCAAACCGAGGAGGCCTGGGTAACCCTACTCAGACAGCGGCTCGACAACCGCGGATTCACGGGCTGGGAAGTGATCAACGCCAGTATCAGCGGCGAGACCACCGACGGCGGCCTCAGACGTCTGCCTGAACTGCTGAACCGCCACCAGCCAGAGATCGTGATGATTGAGTTAGGTGGCAACGACGGGCTGCGGGGTTTTCCACCGCAGGTCATACGCCAGAATCTGGCGAGCATGATCGAACAGTCCCAACAGGCCGGAGCCAATGTGCTCGTGGTGGGCATGCAGATACCCCCAAATTACGGCCAGCGCTACACCGAGGCGTTCGCCAACATATTCCCGGAGCTGGCTGAACAGTACGACACTCGATTGGTACCCTTCTTCCTGGCGAATATCTACGATAAAAAAGGCTTGATGCAGGACGATGACATCCATCCTACGGCTGAAGCCCAGGGCCAGCTTCTGGACAATGTCTGGCCGGTGCTTGAGCCCATGTTGACGGAATGACCGGGCCCACAGGTCAGGCCAGAAGGCGGGAAAAGTGCTCGATGGCGCGACGTTCGGACCAGTAATAGCCGTCTTTCGCCTGCTCTACAAAACCCACATGCCCGCCCCACCTCGGAAATTCGGCGCGGGTGTGTCTGCCCAGCAAATCAGGGTCCGTCGGAAAACACCGTGCTGAGAGAAAGGGGTCGTCGCTGGCATTCACCATCAATGCGGGTACGCGGATGTCTTTCAGGCGCCACAGCGCAGAACAGCTGTTCCAGTAATCCTGGGCATCGTGAAAGCCATGCAGTGGCGCGGTGAAGCGGTCATCGAACTCGTGGAAGGTCTGTATCCGGTCGAAGCCAGTGGTATCGATCAGATCCGGGAATCGCCGGGACTTCTCTTCCATTTTTACCTGTAAATCCCGTAGAAACCGCTGCATATAGATTTTGCGGCTGGGCCTGGCCAGGGTATCGGCACTGCCAGCCAGGTCGCAGGGGACGGAGAACGCAATACCACCGCACACCCGACTGTCTATCGTCTCCGACTGCTCGGCCAGGTACAGAAGCGTGAGATTGCCCCCCATACTGAACCCCGCCAGGCCAACGGTCTGATAACCCTGAGACAGACCGTGTCTGACTACCTGGTCAAGATCGCCAGTGGCCCCACTGTGGTAGAAACGTGGCTGGTGGTTCATTACTCCGCCACAGGAGCGGAAATTCCAGGCTAACACGTCCCATCCCTCCCGCAGGAGCGCACGGGCCAGGCCCTGGATATAGGGCCGCCGGCTATGGCCTTCCAGACCATGGGACAGAATTGCCAGACGCGAACTGCCCTGGCGGTACCAATCCAGATGCAGTTCGTCGCTGTCGTCGGTGGGCAGGATCTCCCGCTCCGGCAACGTCACGTCCACAGTCCGGAAGAGCGATGGCCAGATCGACTGAACGTGTCCGTTGCGGAGCCAGAGCGGGGGTTTGTATTCGAGTGCCTGGTTGTACAAAATTTCGCCTTTCAATTCATGGTCTTGACGCATTCGCGGAAAGACCCTAATATGCGCGCCATTCCAGCTTTGTTCCCCGATAGCTCAGTTGGTAGAGCAACGGACTGTTAATCCGTTTGTCGCTGGTTCGAGCCCAGCTCGGGGAGCCACTTCCTCTTCAGCCTGCCTTTTCTAGAAAAGCATTTTCCTCTGCATGAATGCCCGCAGTACCTGATAAAGCGTAACGCCATCTTTTGCGCCCGCCGTCTCCCGAATGGAATGCATGGCAAGTTGCGGTACACCGATATCCAGCGTTGTCACACCCAGGTTAGCCGCAGTCAGTGGGCCAATCGTGCTGCCACAACCCATATCGCTACGCACCACAAAGGTCTGGTACGGCAGTTCAAGCTCGTCACTGATATGTCGGTAAATCGCCGCTGAACGGCTGTTACTGGCGTAGCGCTGATTGTGGTTGACCTTGATCACCGGTCCCTGATTCAACAAAGGCCCGTGGTTTTCATCGTGTTTTTCGATGTAGTTCGGGTGAACGCCGTGGGCATTGTCCGCTGAAATCATCATTGAGCGAGCCAGTGAACGTCCACGCCCGGCGCCGCACCAGCGATCCAGCACCGACGCCAGGAACGGCCCCTGGGCACCTTCGGCAGACATGCTGCCCACTTCCTCGTGATCGTTGCACACCAGCAGCGCGGGTTCGTCGCCGGAGGCATCCAGCAGCGCCCGCAGGCCGACAAAGCAGCTCAGCAGGTTATCCAGCCGTGCCGACGCAATGAAATCCTCGCAGAATCCCACCAGTGCCGCCGGCTGTGAATCGTAGAACCCGACCTCGTACCCCAACACTTTTTTGACGTGGACGCCAGAGTGTTCAGTTTCGATCTGTTTTTTCAGCAAATCAGCAAACTGCGTGGTATCGCCTTCTGGAACCTGCATGAGGACCGGCGGCATATCGGTCTGGGGATTAACCGTACGGCTGCTGTTGGCCTCCCGGTCCAGGTGAATGGCCAGGCTGGGTATGGCGGCTATCGCTCTGCGAAAATCCACCAGTGCATCTTTGACTGCTCCGTCACCGTCCAGATAACTGACACGACCCGCCAGCGACAGATCCCGGTCAAACCAGGGGTTAAGCAGAACACCGCCGTACACTTCCACTCCGAGCTGCAGATAACCTTTGCGGCGCAGCTCCGGGTTGGGCTTTACCTTCAGACACGGGCTGTCGGTGTGGGCGCCAACCATACGAATGCCGGCCTCATCTGTAGGGCGTCGTCCGGTGCGGAAGGCAACAATGGAGGAGCCGTTACGGATCACGTAGTAGCCCTTGCCCGACTCCAGGTTCCACTCTTCTTTTTCGTCCAGTGCCTCAAAACCGGCGCTGTCCAGTTCCTGCTTCATGCTGGCAACGGCGTGCCAGGGCGAAGTTGAAGCGTTAAGAAATTCGATCAGTTGTTGATTAAAATCCGCGTATTCCATGATGCCCCTGATAGACTGATTTTAGCAGCGCCAGTATGGCATGATGGCGCCTTCGGTCCTACCTGGAGAGCCTACTTTGCCTGAACCGCGATTTCTCGATATCGAGTACTGCCAGACTGAAGACGCCCTGTTTCCCGTGGCAATGGCCTGGTCGGTAGAAAATGGCCAGATGAAAACCGTGGTGATCGCACCCGATGACGCCTGGATACCCGACGACGGTGACCTGGGGGATTTTGACCTGCTCTACCTGGAAGAACAGGGCGTGCCACTGATCGAGATTGTTCACGAGCTTCACCAGGACCTGCCAGACCAGACTGTCTATGTGGATGGCATGGACCCGGACGAAGTCCTTGTCGATATGATCTTCGACGCCGTGGGCTCCGATGTTCCTTTCGAGATTGTCGGCATCGAATCCTTGGTCACGTCTCTGTCCCGGGAAGCGCTGGATGACCGCCGACGGAAGCTACTGACTGATGAGGGCCTGGAGCCACAACTGCCGGAAAACGGCGTTTACGCTCTGCTACTTATCGCCCGGGAAGAAGGTTTCTTCAACTGACCCGGAGCCTGCCCCGGCGAACTGTGACTTGTGTCGACGTAACAATCAGTTACAGAAGGCAGAATCATGCGGAATCTCAAACCTCAGGAACCGCATGATCATGAATTTTCCGCTGCGAATGTCCCTTGTACTGGCACTGCTTCCAGCAACCCTGCTCGCGCCCCAGTCCACCAGCGCCCAGGAAGAGATGCGGGAAGGTAAAACCTATATCGGCCTGATGGGCACCCGGCTCAACTACCGCTCGGTAGACGAGGAGCTTCTGGGCCAGGGTTGGTCATCCATGGCCGCGCTGGTTCTGGGCACGCACGTATCGGAATATTTCCACGCCGAATTGAGGGGCGGCAGCGGCCTGGCCGCCGGCACGATAGACGACCAGCTCGAAGTAAATATCGAGTATTTCGTCAGCTGGTATTTTGGCGGCCACTACCCAATCAGCAGTTATGCCAACATCTACGGCCAGTTCGGTTTAACGCACCTGCAGGGAGAAGCAGAACTGGTTCCAGGCGCTCAGGGACAAGCCTACGCGGAAATCGCGCGGAAGGAATACCCGGGCAGTTCATTCTCCACCAGCTGGCTGGCCGGCCTGGATTTCGAGGTCGTCGATGACGGCTTTGTATTCCTCGAAGCGGGCAAGTTCTTCGAGGACACTGACAGCAACTCCAACGTGTTCCAGTACAGCTTTGGCCTGAAATACGAATTCTGAGGCGCTTTCGCCTCAGATCTTGTGCCTGATATGCCAGCAACGATGAATCCGGGCATTACGTTGGAAATCCCGATCCAGGGTGTCGGCGCTGACTTCTTCAACCGCAAACTCATCCCCGATATCATCGTCCAGTTTGAACCGCCGAAAATTGTTGGAGAAGATCAGGATCCCTTCTGAGGTAAGCCGATGCATGGCCTGACGAATCATCCGTCCGTGATCTTTCTGGATATCCAATACGCCCGCCATCCGCGCGGAATTCGAGAAAGTCGGCGGGTCCATGAAGATCAGGTCGAACCGTTGGTCCTTGGCCGGCCGGTCCGCCAGCCATTGCAGACAGTCCGTCTGTTCTACCCGATGATGGGCCGGGTCAACGCCATTGATGGCCAGATTTTCCTGCGCCCACTTCACGTAAGTGTTGGACATATCCAGACTCAGTGAACGACTGGCGCCGCCGACAGCAGCATGAACAGTTGCCGCCCCGGTGTAGCAGAACAGGTTGAGAAAACGCTTGCCCGCCGCATTACGCTGTATCCAGTGGCGCACCGGGCGATGATCCAGAAACAGCCCGGTGTCCAGATAGTCCTTCAGATTTACCCTTAGTGCACAGCCATGCTCATGTACGGTGAAGAACTCGCCGCTGGCTTCCTGCTTTTCATACTGGCTGAGTCCCGCCTGGCGCTGACGCTGCTTGCAGACCATGTCCTCGGCGTCTATTCCTAGCGCCTCCGGAATCACCGCCAGCGCTTCGGCCAGCCGTTCCCGGGCAGACCGCTCGTCGACGGATTTGGGCGCCACGTATTCCTGCACATGTACCCGGCCTTCGTAGATATCAATCGCCAGCGCAAATTCCGGCATATCGGCATCGTACAGGCGATAGCACCCAATATTCTGCTTGCGCGCCCACTGCCCAATGGTTTTCATGTTCTTTTTCAGACGATTGCGCAACATGGCTGCGCGTTCCTGATGGGTGATGCGCGGTGTGACCTCCCCCGGCACGTCCGGCGCACGGGACGTTCGGGTACTCGCCTCGTCCACCGTAAACAGCAGAAGCTGGGCCGGCAATTTGCCGTTGTACAGTCGGTACTGTTTATAACTGCGCAGCCCCAAGGATTTGCCATATTCAGGGGCTCCGGTGAAAACACCAAGTCGCCAGCCGGGCAAGGCCCGTTTGACCGCTTCACCAAGGGATTGATAGAGCGCCCCCAGTTGCTTGCGCTCGCTCAAACGCTCGCCGTAGGGCGGGTTAACCAGCACCAGGCCGGGCGCCTCGCCTGAAGCGTCAGGAAGCGCTTCGATGTCGCGCTGCTCCAGAGTAATCTGCTCACCCAGTCCGGCCCGCTGGACATTGTTGCGGGCGGTGGCAATCACCCGAGGGTCCTGATCCGACCCCATAAATCTGATTGGCTGCTGACTGACCCGCTGCCTGCCGTCATGGGCGCGTTTTTCCGCCTCCTGCCTCAGGCCCAGCCAGAGCTCTGCATCGTGTCCGGGCCAGCGGGTAAAGCCCCAGCGCTCACGCTTCCGACCGGGTGCCAGATCCATAGCCATCATCGCCGCTTCAATCACCAGGGTTCCGGAGCCGCACATCGGATCAAGGAAATCTCCCCCGGCACCGGCAATCGCCGGCCAGCCGGCTCTCAGCAACAACGCTGCTGCCAGGTTTTCCTTTAGCGGCGCTGCGCCCTTTTCGGTGCGGTATCCGCGCTTGTGCAGGCTGTCTCCGCTCAGATCAATGCCCACCGACAGGATGCCCCGGTGCAGACGCGCTGAGACAGTCACGTCGGGATCCTTGGCATCGACGGATGGTCGCTGTCCGCTGGCCGTCCTGAGCCGATCCACAATGCCGTCCTTCACCCGTTGGGCGCCGAACTGGGTGTTGCGGATCTCGTCATTCTGTCCGACAAAATTCACCCTCAAACTGCCAGTCACCGGCACATGATCCTCCCAGGGCAAATCGGTCACTGCGCCGAGCATACGGTCTGCGGAGGTAGCGTCCACATCCGCCAGATGCAGAATCACGCGATTCGCCAGCCGGGACCAGAGACAGGCGCGATACCCCGCCTCCAATGAACCGTTCGCCCAGACGCCAGCAGGGGCGTTGCGCAGGGGCTCCATGCCAAACGACTGCAATTCCTCTTCCAGAAGATACTCCAGCCCCTTGGGACAGGTTACGAAAAAATTAAGTTCGGACACGGGTATCTCCTGAAAACATCAACAACGCTAACGTCATGGAATGGTACATTTTCTGATAATTGGCGGGCGTTTTTATACCTCATGGTGATAAAAACGCGAAATATAGATGAAATAATTAGTGTACAAGTTCGTCAGCTTCGTCTTACCTTGTAAGTGACGCGTCGTTCCGGTGAGCCATTTGTTCACCGTTAACAGGATCCTGACTGCTCTGGTCGCAAGTGACAATAGCGGGTTACCCCGGAAGGGTGTCCCCGGTCACTGGTCACGGCAGGTGCGCACACGCATGTTCTGTTAATCAATCAGTGAGGAACGGCATGAAAAGACAGAAAAGAGATATGTACGCTCGTGCATTCAAACGGGGTTACCTGGCCGGAGTATCCGGTAAAGCCAAGGACAGTTGCCCGTTGGATCAAGCTGAACACCGCCAGGAATGGCTGAACGGGTGGCGAGAAGGTCGCACAGATCAATGGGAGGGCATGACCGGCGTATCCGGCATTCACAGGATGGCCAACGTCACGGCCTGACATACCCCGAATCTTGACTCTGATCTTTTAATCCAAACACGACAATCAGGCGCAATAACGAAAAAACCGAGACGGGTCCTCCTGACCCGTACCATTCGACAAAACGCCACGGGGTTTATTCCCCGCACGGGCCCGCTACGCGGGCCCATTTTTTTGCCCGGCTAGCCTTCCTTCAATGCCCTGATGGCCTCGACCGACTCTCTGATCAACGCCGGGCCCCGGTAAATAAAGCCGGTGTAAAGCTGCACCAGGCTCGCGCCGGCGCGAATCTTCTCAGCGGCGCTGTTACCGTCGGTGACACCCCCTACCCCGATGATGGGTACCGCCTCACCCAGTTCAGCATGTAGCAACCCGATAACGTGGGTAGATGCATCACGGACCGGCAGGCCGCTCAGGCCACCCGCTTCATCGGCGTGCCGGTGCCCCGAAACCGCCTCGCGGCTGATGGTGGTGTTGGTGGCAATTACCCCGTCCATGGCACTTTCTCTCAGAGCGGCAGCCACAAACTTCACGGCCTCGTCATCCATATCCGGTGCAATTTTGACCGCTATGGGCACGTAACGGCCGGTTTCCTTCTGGCACCGCGACTGCTCATCCTTGATCGCAAACATCAGGCCCTTCAGCGAATCCCCAAACTGCAGGTCGCGAAGGCCCGGCGTGTTCGGGGAGGATACATTTACTGTGATGTAGTCCGCCTGTGGATAGACCGCTGCAATGCCCTTGCGATAATCGGACTCGGATTCTTCATTAGGCGTTGCTTTATTCTTGCCGACGTTAATGCCCAGTACACCGGAGTAGCGCCGGTGCTTTACCCGGTCCAGCAGATGCTCAAGCCCGTGATTGTTGAACCCCATCCGGTTAATGATGGCTTGATGCTCTTCCAGGCGGAACATCCGTGGCCGCGGATTGCCGGGCTGGGCAACCGGAGTCACCGTACCCACTTCGATAAAGCCGAAGCCCAGAGCGCCCAGGGCATCCAGATGGTCAGCATTTTTATCCAGACCCGCCGCGAGACCCACGGGATTGGGGAATTCCAGCCCCATTACCCTGACCGGCAGATCGCCAGGCCGGCGAACCAGCTTATCAAGCAGGCCGAGCTTCTGGACCAGATCAAGCCCGGACAGGGATAGATCGTGAGCGGTTTCTGGCGGCAGGCGAAACAGCAGGTTTCGCATAAGCTGATACATAAAATGCCTCGCTGACTGGAACGAGGCGGAGTATACCGAATCTTTTACAGCGCATCTTCCTAGAGAACGAATGTGACGGTGAAATGTCTGTTCCATGAAGGTGTTGTGATCTTTTCCACGGAATCTGTGGATAACCCTGTTGAAAATTGCGGGGCAACGCTGTCCAACCCTTGATATCCGCGCCAGTCTACAGATTGATTATTTTTTAACCAGTTATTTTTTCATTTATTATCAGTAGCTTATAAAGTGTTTGCCGAAAATTGTCGCGAAAATGACACAAACAGTTACGTCAGGGCGCAACCTCCAGCATGTGCATAAATCGCACAATGCCTGTTCGTTGATCCTTTTGGTAACACCCAGGAAAATAGGGGCTATACTGATTCTCAAATTCCGCGAGACTTTTTAATGAATAACCCCCTGACCCCGCCCTCCGATCGTCAGAGTCAGCTCAGTGTAGAGCGGTCAGAAGCAACCAGAATCACCGTAGTAGGAATGATACTCGATGCGTTTCTTGGTGTCCTTAAGGTTATTACGGGCCTGTTTTTTCACTCCCAGGCGCTGATTGTCGACGGCATACATTCCTTCAGCGATGTCGCTTCCGATCTGGTCGTCATTGGCGTAATGCGAATGTCCCGCCAGGAACCGGATCAGGATCACCCTTACGGCCACCAAAGAATCGAAACCCTCGGCACCATGATCCTGGGCAGCATACTGATTGCCGTTGGCGCCGCCCTGGCCTGGGACAACACCCTGCGCCTGCTGAACCCCGCCGCAGCGATCCTTCCAGAATGGCCCATCCTGGTGGCTGCCTTGATCTCCGTATTGAGCAAGGAATGGATCTACCGATACACCCGGCGGGTGGGGCTGGCGATCCGTTCCGATCTGATCGTCGCCAATGCCTGGCACAGCCGCACGGATGCTTTTTCCTCCGTTGTGGTTCTGGCATCAACCGCCGGCGCCATGATGGGCTACCTCTGGCTGGATATTCTGGCGGCTATCATTATCTCGATAATAATCGTGCATATTGGCTGGAAATTTACCTGGGACAGCGTGAAAGAACTGGTGGACACCGGTCTCTCCCCGGAAGAAACGGAACTTTTGCGGAATACCGCCATGACCATCGAAGGCGTCCGGGATGTGCATGAATTGCGCAGCCGACGCATGGGACAGGACATCCTGCTGGATATTCATCTGGTGGTACGACCCGAAATCAGCGTTTCCGAGGGCCACCAGATCGGCATGAACGTCGCCGCTGCTATGCGGGGCGCCATGGACAACATTCTGGACATCAACTTCCATGTGGATGCCGAGCGGGATGACGATCAGGCACCAACGTCAGAGGAATTACCAGATCGCGAAAAAGTACGGCAGGTACTTCAGAAACAGCTGCCGGTGGACCTGCCGCCCAACAGCCGGATTCGACTGCACTACCTGAAAAATCACGTTCACATGGAACTATTTCTGGAGGCTGATCAGGAACACCAGTTACCGGATGCCCCCACCCTCAATCAGCGAATGCAGGACTACACCTGGTTTGGCAGCCTGCGTATCTGGTATTCCCGATCCTGAGCGCGGAACGATTCCGGCGCTTAACGGCGCCGGTTGGCCTCCATGCGGGACAAAAATTCCTGCATGATCAGGGTGTAAAGCTCGCCGCCAAGGAATCCGTCTTCCACATCTGAATCAATGCTCGGGTTGTCATTCACTTCGATCACCGCCACGCGATTGCCTGACTGTTTGATGTCCACGCCGTAAAGCCCGTTACCGATCAGCCTGGTCGCATTCAGAGCGGCCTGAATCACATTCTTCGGCACCTCGTAGGTCGGCATGGTTTCAAAACCGCCGCTGTCCACTTCAGTGCCGCCATGCTGGTAAATCTGCCAGTGGCCTTTAACCATGAAGTACTTGCAGGCGTAGATGGCCCGTCCACCCAGTACGCCAATACGCCAGTCGTAATCGGTGTAAAGATATTCCTGGGCCAGCACCAGTGCCGACTGTTTGAACAGGGCCTTCAGCCCGTCTTTCAGAGACTTTTCGTCTTCGGCTTTGGTCACGCCGCGGGAAAAGGCGCCATCTGGAATCTTGATGACTGCCGGGAAGCCGATCTCGCGAATCACCTGTTCGGCGCTGTCCTTCTGGTCCTTCGACAGAATCAGGGTTTTCGGCGTGGGCACCTTGTTGTTCTTCAGCAAATCCGCCAGGAAGACCTTGTTGGTGCAACGCAGAATGGAAACCGGGTCATCAATCACCACCATACCTTCGGCCTCCGCCTTACGGGCGAAGCGGTAGGTGTGATGGTCAATGGCTGTGGTCTCACGAATAAACAGGCCGTCGTATTCCGGCAGGCGCATGTAGTCCCGACGGTTGATCTGCTCAACATTGATACCCAGTTTGCGCCCCGCTTTTTCGAAGCGGTCCAGAGCCACCTTGTCGCTGGGCGGCATTTCCTCTTCCGGGTTGACCAGCATGGCCAGGTCGAAGCGATAGCGGCGGCGAGCCCTTGGCTTGCGCCACACCATGCTGCTGAAACGGTCGAAGGCTGCCGCAAAGTGATCCTGCTCTTCGCCCTTCAAATCCGCGGGGCAGCCTGGTTTCATGGAAACGATCTGCCAGGTTTTGCGACGACGGAAAACGATCTCGAGAACCGGACAGGGAAAACGATCAAAAAGCGCCCGGGCGACCGGCTTGAGCTCGGAGGTTTCGGCCTGGCCAAAATAGGTCTTGATTCTGACTTCGTGGGTGGCCTGTTTGTCGTCCTTGTCCGGACTGATCTCGGCGCCGGATGCTTCCAGCCACTGCAGCACGCTATCGTCCAGTTCTTCCAGCTGAAGCGAGAACAGCCCCTTCCGGCTCAGGTCGTTCAGCGTCATGACAGAAGGAACCACGTTGTGTCCCCGGGCCTCTGCAAGCAAAGAACAGTAGTAGCCGCGGCTCAGATAGCGAGCGCTCTGGCACAGGTTGATCACCCGGGTGCGGCTGTTGGGAGAGACGGACAACTGGAGGTACTGATCAAAGGTCAGCACATCCTCGCTCGGATAGTAAGGCGCCCAGTCTTTCTCTCGGTCTACTACAATCAGTAATCGGGACATCAGTGGTGTTCCTTCCTTGATAATGGTCGCAACAATAGCCCGTAAATCAGTAACTCACAACGATGCACCGGTGCGTGTTTCTACTCACGCCGGCGGATCTTGCGCATCTGCAGGATTGCCCCATACTACGCCGGCAACTGCTTCTGTCTAGCAGGGCTTATAAGGTCATTCGTAAATGGATCAGGTTCAGTATCGTCAGGCAAGCGCTCAGGATCTCGACGCACTGGTTGCGCTCGAGAATCGCTGCTTTTCTGAAGACCGACTGTCCCGCCGAAGCTTTCGGCGTTTTCTGGATATGCCCCGGGATCGTCTGGTTGTCGCGCAAACGGCAGAAGGCCTGGTGGGCTATTGCCTGGTACTGATGAGCGCCGCCACACGTCTGGCCCGAATATACTCCATTGCGGTTTTGCCGTCGGAGCGGGGCCGGGGCGTGGGCGAACGGTTGATCGCCGAGGCAGAAAAAGTCGCGGTCAACGCAGGCCGGATTATCATGCGTCTGGAGGTCCGGGAGGATAACGCCGGCGCGATCAAGCTTTACCGGCGGCTTGGCTATCGCCAGTTCGGCACCTATCGTGACTATTATGAAGACCACGCCAACGCTATCCGGTTTGAACGGCGTATTCTTTTCTACGAGCCGTCCCACGATTTCCCGGCGGTGCCCTACTATCCCCAGACAACCGAATTTTCCTGCGGCCCGGCGGCTCTGATTATGGCGATGGCGGCCATGGACGAACACGCCACCATGACCACGATTGAAGAGCTGCGAATCTGGCGGGAAGCCACCACCATTTTCATGCTGGCCGGTCACGGCGGCTGCGGCCCCCATGGTCTCGCCCTGGCGGCCTGGAAGCGTGGATATCACGCCAGCGTTTATATCAGCAAGGAAGGCGCCCTGTTCAAGGATACCGTGCGCAATGACGACAAGAAGCGCGTGCTGGAACTGGTCCACGAGGGCTTTATTCACGATATGGCGCAGACCGGCATCCAGTTGCACCACGATCCGCTGTCTCTGGAGGGCATGAAAGCCGCTCTGGAAGACGGACGAGTGCCGGTCATCCTGATCAGTACCTGGCAGCTCAACCGCAGCCGCGTACCCCACTGGGTAACGGTCTGCGCCATTGATGATCAGTTCGTATATCTGCACGACCCGGAAATCGACACCGACCTGGGCGAGACCGTGGCCGACAAACAGTACTTGCCGATTGACCGGCGGGTGTTTGACCGCATGTCCCGCTATGGCCGCAACCAGCCACTCCAGGCGGCGGTAATTATCGGGCCCAGGCGCAAGGACTAACCGGTCCGGATTGCCGCTTCTTTCAGTTCGGCAATTTCGTCCCGTAGCCTGGCGGCTTTCTCGAAATCCAGATCCGAGGCCGCCTTGTACATATCGTCCTCCAGCTTGCCCAGGTCCTTGAGAATCTGCTCCGGTGATTTTTCGCCGATTTTGGTGCGGTAGCGTTCTGCTTCCTCGGCCGCTTTTTCGCCAGGTCTCTCGGGCTTGCGACGTCCGCGGCCGCCGCTGCTGGCGCCTTCCATGATATCGGCAATCTTCTTGTTCAGTCCCGTGGGCGTGATGCCATGGGCTTCGTTATGCTCGGCCTGCTTGGCCCGGCGGCGTTCCGTTTCATCAATCGCCCGCTGCATAGAACCGGTTATGCGGTCACCGTAAAGAATAGCCTTGCCGTTAATGTTCCGGGCAGCCCGGCCCATGGTCTGGATTAGCGACCGGTCAGAGCGCAGGAAACCCTCTTTGTCGGCGTCCAGAATGGCCACCAGCGAGACTTCCGGCATATCCAGACCTTCCCGCAGCAGGTTGATGCCCACCAGAACGTCAAACTCGCCCCGGCGCAGATCCCGGATGATCTCCACCCGCTCCACGGTATCAATGTCGGAGTGCAGGTATCGCACGCGGATATCGTGTTCCATCAGGAAGTCAGTCAGATCCTCCGCCATCCGCTTGGTCAACGTGGTGACCAGCACCCGCTCGCCAACTTCGGTGCGCAGCTTGATCTCTGACAGCAGATCATCCACCTGAGTCGAAGCCGGCCGGACTTCAATTTCCGGATCCAGCAGCCCGGTGGGCCGGACTACCTGCTCTACCACCTGGCCTGCATATTCCGCTTCGTATTTACCGGGGGTTGCCGATACGAACACCATCTGCGGGGCGATGCGTTCCCATTCATCAAAACGCATGGGCCGGTTATCAAGGGCGGACGGCAGGCGGAAGCCGTATTCCACCAGGGTTTCCTTCCGGGACCGGTCACCCTTATACATGGCGCCGATCTGGGGAATGGTGACGTGGGATTCGTCCACCACCAGCAGAGCATTGGGTGGCAGGTAATCAAACAGCGTCGGCGGCGCTTCGCCGGGCTGACGCCCCGACAGATAGCGGGAGTAGTTCTCGATGCCGTTGCAGTAACCCAGCTCCAGCATCATCTCGATATCATATCGGGTGCGTTCTTCCAGCCGCTGAGCCTCGACCAGACGATTATTGTCCCGGAGCTGTTTCAGACGCTGATCCAGTTCTACCTTGATGTTTTCCACTGCATCGAGCACCTTTTGGCGCGGCGTGACGTAGTGGGACTTGGGATAGATGGTTACCCGTGGCACCCGGCGCAGGATCTCACCAGTCAGGGGATCGAAATAGCTGAGGTTTTCCACCTCGTCATCGAACAGCTCGATCCGGATGGCCTCTTTTTCTGATTCTGCTGGGAACACATCAATGACGTCGCCACGAACGCGATAGTTGGCGCGGTGGAATTCAACGTCATTGCGGGTGTATTGCAGCTCTGCCAGGCGGCGCAGAATATCCCGCTGGTCAATCTCGTCGCCCCGGTCCAGGTGCAGCATCATCTTCAGGTAGGACTGGGGATCGCCCAGGCCGTAGATGGACGACACTGTGGCCACAATGATCGCATCCGGCCGCTCCAGAAGCGCCTTGGTGGCGGACAGGCGCATCTGCTCGATGTGTTCGTTGATCGACGCGTCCTTTTCAATAAAGGTATCCGACGACGGCACATAAGCTTCCGGCTGGTAGTAGTCGTAATAGGACACGAAGTACTCAACCGCGTTGTCCGGAAAGAATTCCCTGAATTCCCCGTAAAGCTGGGCCGCCAGAGTCTTGTTATGCGCCATGATGATGGTCGGCCGCTGTATCTGCTCGATCACATTGGCGATAGTGAAGGTCTTGCCGGACCCGGTGACACCCAAAAGGGTCTGATGGGCCAGGCCGGAATGAATGCCCTCCACCAGTCCCTCAATCGCTTTAGGCTGGTCACCAGCGGGCTCGAACGGTGAGGCAACGGTAAACGCCCCGTCTTTCCTGTGCGCGCCTTTTTCTGAAGTCGCCATACGAATGCGGCATCCTCTGATCTGTTTAAGTGGGGTCTGGCCGGGTGAAAACCGTCGAGAAACTTATCGTTGCAATGGCATCATGGTAACATCTGATCCATTCATCGCCGCAGCTTTAAGGAGCGCAAGTTTGGACCTTCAACTATCCAGCCGAGTACAGGCAATCAAGCCCTCTCCAACTCTCGCCGTTACCAACAAGGCCGCAGAACTGCGTGCCGCAGGCCAGGACATTATCGGCCTGGGCGCTGGTGAGCCTGATTTCGATACGCCGGACCACATCAAGGAAGCGGCCATCGAAGCCATCAAGGCAGGGCAAACCAAGTACACCGCCGTTGATGGTACGCCTGCACTGAAAAAGGCGATCATTGCCAAGTACAAACGGGACAATGGCCTGGATTACGAAGCCAACCAGATCCTGGTAAGCAGTGGTGGCAAACAGAGCTTTTTCAACCTCGCCCTGGCAACTTTGAACAAGGGCGACGAAGCCATTATCCCGGCGCCCTACTGGGTGTCCTACCCGGACATGGTGCTGGTAGCCGAAGGCAAGCCGGTAATTATCGAAACCGGCCCTGAGACCCGCTTCAAAATAACGCCGGAACAGCTGGAAAGCTCGATCACCGATCGCACCCGTCTATTCGTGATCAATAGCCCGTCCAACCCCAGCGGTATGGCCTACACCCTGGAAGAGCTTCAGGCCATTGGTGAAGTGCTGAAAAAGCACCCTCAGATCATGATCGCCACCGACGACATGTACGAACCAATCCTGTGGACCGGCGCGGCCTTCTGCAACATCCTGAACGCCACACCGGAGCTTTACGACAGAACCTTTGTGCTTAACGGTGTGTCCAAGGCCTATTCCATGACCGGCTGGCGCATCGGCTACGCCGCGGGCCCGGCGAAGATCATCGGCGCCATGAAAAAGATCCAGTCCCAGAGTACTTCGAACCCGTCGTCCATTTCCCAGGCTGCCGCCACGGCCGCCCTGGATGGCCCGCAGGATTGTGTGCAAGAGATGGTCACCGCGTTCAAGGAGCGTCACGATTATCTGGTTGCAGCGCTGAATGAGCTCCCCGGTGTGGAGTGCCTGGTTGGCGACGGTACGTTCTATGTCTTCCCCAGCTTCCAGGGCGCCATCGACGCGGATTCGGCAGTCAGCAATGACGTTGAGTTTGCGGAAAAGCTGCTCAAAGATGCCGGCGTTGCGCTGGTGCCAGGCTCAGCTTTTGGCGCGCCAGGTCACATGAGACTGAGCTTTGCAACCAGCATGGACAACCTGAAGCAGGCGATTTCACGCCTGAAAAAAGCCCTTGGCTAAAATTTGAATCAGAGGGTTGACGGGGCCGCGGGGTAATCTTAATATACGCGCCTCGTCTAAAGACGACGTTCCCCGATAGCTCAGTTGGTAGAGCAACGGACTGTTAATCCGTTTGTCGCTGGTTCGAGCCCAGCTCGGGGAGCCACTATTCCGAAAAGCCGCTAGTCCTCTGGATTAGCGGCTTTTTTTGTTCCTGGGTTCTTGCGTGATATCCGAGAGGTCCAAACGGTGTGGTGGGGCCTCACTCACAAAAATGTGCGGAGCCATGGATGGCGGAGCCCAAGCGCACATGGATGTGCTCGTCGCGTTTTTTGTGAGGGAGGCCCCACCACACCAGAGCACCAAAATCACCAGGCTAGGGCCAGACTAAAAGGCCACACAAACGTCAGACCGAAGCGACCTCACGATAAATAGCCTCCAACGCACCCAGAGGATCATCAGCCTGGGTTATAGGCCGACCGATCACCAGGTAGTCAGAACCGGCCTCGATGGCATCTGTGGGGGTCATGATGCGTTGCTGGTCGCCTTTGGCGGCAGACAGCGGGCGGATGCCGGGGGTTATCAGTTTGAAGTCGGCGCCCTGCTCTGCTTTCAATGCCGGAGCCTCTTGAGCTGAGCAAACCACGCCATCCAGGCCGCAGTTGCGGGTCAGGGTTGCGAGACGCGATACCTGGGCCTGCGGGGAATCGGAGATGCCGATACCCGACAGATCGTCCGCACCCATGCTGGTCAGTACAGTGACCGCGATCAACAATGGACGGCTCTTGCCGAAGGTTTCCAGTCGTTCCCGACAGGCGGTCATCATTTTCTCGCCGCCGGAGGCGTGAACGTTCACCATCCACACGCCCAGATCCGCCGCGGCAGCGACGGCGGCCGCAGTGGTATTGGGAATATCGTGGAATTTCAGATCCAGAAAAATCTCAAAACCCCGACCCTGAAGCGCCCGAACCAGCTCCGGGCCCGAACGGGTGAAGAGTTCTTTGCCCACTTTCAGGCGGCATTTTGACGGGTCAAGCTGGTCAACCAGCGCCAGTGCCGGTTTGTCGGAGGGAAAATCCAGGGCCACGATAATGCGCGGGCTATCAGTCTTCGACACGGGGGTATCCTGCAATCGGTTGCTGTTCAATTATTAAGGCTGGGCGTTATTCGGCTTCCACGCCCTGTATCGGGCGGACGGTTTCCCACTGCTTGCAACTGGGGCACAGCCAGTGCAGTTGCTGGCCCGAGAAGCCGCAGTTCACGCAGCGGTAGACCGGTCGATTGGCCAGCATCATGTTGCCAATGCGGCTGACAAGGCGTTCCTCATCGGTGCTCATGCCTTTTTCATAGCCAGCTAGGGCAACCAGCCGCAGCAGGCCACGAACACTGGGCCGCAGCTCCAGTTCCCGGCGCAAAAGCTCGATTGCGGCCATTCTGCCGGATGTGCGTTCAACGGCCTCAACCAAGGCGAGTAAAAGACTGGTGCTGGGCCAGGATTCATAGAGCTTGCTCAGTTTTTTGCTGAGCCGTCCCACGTCGCCGTGTTCTCTCTCCAGTTTCAGCAGCCGGTCAACGGCTTCCGGCCCAAAATCCGGGTTCTGCTCAAAAACCTTCAGGCTCTGACTCGCCGCCTCTTTATAACTGCCCTGGCGAATCAGAAGCCGCATCAGGATAAAGGTGGCGCGGACGCAGGAGCGATCAAAATCCAGCGCTTCCTTGGCCAACTTCTGGGCCTGCCAGCGGTCGTCCTGTTTCAGGGCTTCCTCGGCAAGCTCGCAGGTGATGTAAGCCAGCACCTTGAACATGGCGCCATCATGTTCGCCGGTTGTCAGAGTATGGGCGACCTGGGCGGCCTTGCTCCACTCCTTTTCCTGCTGATAGAGCTCAATCAACTGGACCGATGCTTTACGCCCGTATTCACGATCGCCCATCAGTTGATGCAACAGAGCTTCAGCACGGTCAAGAAGGCCGGCGTTCAGATAGTCGACAGCGAGTTCATAGGTCACCTGGTGCGAATACCGGGGCGGAAGCTCGGGGCGTGCAAGGAGGTTCTGGTGAATCAGGATGGCGCGGTCAGTCTCGCCCTTGTGACGAAAATGCGCGCCAATGGAAAGGTGGAGGCCGACCGTATCCCGGTTAACCGCCAGGGATTGGACGAAATTCTCGACCGCCTGATCCGAGTAGTTGGTAAACAGGAACTGAAGCCGATCCCTGACCGAATCCTCGTCAGAAATGGGAACCTTCGAGCGGTCTTTGCTGCCACCCATCCGGCCCACAAACCAGCCGGCTGCTACCGCGATGGTCAGCAGCAACCATTGAAGCACCATATCCATTAAAGCGTCCGGTCGTTCTGAGCTCTCGATTTCTCCAGTGCCTGCTCGGTATGAGCAAGCCGTTTTTCCAGGTGACGGCGGGAAACCGAAGTACGCACGGTCGCAAGCATTGTTATCAGCACCCCGATCAGCGCGCCAATCACGAACGCCATGATAATCCAGACGGCCACGCCATGGGGCTGGGTCTGAAAAAGCAGGAAATTAAGGGAGACTGTGGTTTGGTTATTCAGAGAGAAGACAAGTGCGACCAGGACCAGAAAAAGCACCAGTAGAATAAGGAGGACCTTCTTGAATCCGGCCATAGTGATAAAGCTCCAAGTGAACCTGAAAAAATCAGGCCCGGGTTAAAAACAATCCCTGAACCACTTATAGAATCAGAAGCCTTTCTTGAGGCTGTCGTTGACCTGTTCTCGCAGCTCTTTGCCTGGCTTGAAATGCGGTACAAATTTCGCAGGTAACTGAACGGCTTCCCCGGTTTTGGGGTTTCGTCCGGTTCTCGCTGCGCGGTGATGCAATGAGAAACTGCCAAAGCCGCGAATTTCAATTCTCTGGCCATCGGCGAGGGACTGAGACATATGCTCGATGACAGTTTTCACAGCCAGTTCCACATCCTTCACTGAAAGCTGCGTCTGCTTGGACGCAATGAGCTCAACCAGTTCAGATTTTGTCATGGGGCTATTCTCTCTTCACATTATTGTTGGACAGCCGGTTTTCAGCGCCATGACTCCTAGTTTAGCCAAACCCAAAAAAAACACAAAAAAAACGGGCTCTTAGAGCCCGTTTTTTCATACCAACCGGAAAGTTTATTCCTTGTTGGCGTTTTTCTGCTGCATCTGTTCCTTGATCAGGTCACCAATGGTGGTGGCGCCTGAACCGGTTTCCGCAGCCTTCGCACGAACGCCTTCGATTGCCTGCTTGTCGTCTTCAACGTCTTTCGACTTGACGGACAGGTTAATCACGCGATTCTTACGATCAATGCTGATGATCTTCGCTTCTACTTCATCGCCTTCGTTCAGTGCGTTACGCGCATCTTCAACGCGGTCACGGCTGATTTCAGAGGCTTTCAGAACAGCTTCAACTTCATCATTCAGAGTGATGGTAGCTGCCTTGGCATCAATGGCAGAAACCGTGCCCTTCACAATGGAGCCCTTGTCGTTCAGCTGAACAAACTCAGCGAACGGATCGCTTTCAAGCTGCTTGATGCCCAGTGAGATGCGCTCACGCTCAGGATCAACAGACAGGATGACGGTTTCAACTTCGTCACCCTTCTTGTATTCACGAACGGCTTCTTCGCCAGTCTCGTTCCAGCTGATGTCTGAAAGATGAACCAGACCATCGATTCCGCCGTCCAGGCCGATGAAGATACCGAAGTCAGTGATTGACTTGATCTTGCCGGAGATACGATCGCCCTTGTTGAAGCGGCTCGAGAAATCTTCCCAGGGGTTGGACACGCATTGCTTGATACCCAGGGAGATACGACGACGCTCTTCGTCGATATCCAGAATCATCACGCCCACTTCATCGCCAACCTGAACAACTTTGGAGGGGTGGATGTTCTTGTTGGTCCAGTCCATTTCGGAAACGTGAACCAGGCCTTCGACACCCTCTTCCAGCTCGGCAAAGCAGCCGTAGTCGGTAAGGTTGGTTACACGTGCAGTAACCTTCGTGCCTTCCGGATAACGACCCTTGATGTCAACCCACGGATCTTCGCCCAGCTGCTTCAGACCCAGTGATACGCGGTTGCGCTCACGGTCGAACTTCAGAACCTTTACGCTGATCTCGTCGCCCACGTTGACGATTTCGCTCGGATGCTTGATGCGCTTCCAGGCCATGTCGGTAATGTGCAGCAGACCGTCAACACCGCCCAGATCCACGAATGCGCCGTAGTCGGTCAGGTTCTTGACGATACCCTTGATTTCCATGCCCTCGGTGAGGGTTTCGAGCAGAGCTTCACGCTCGGCGCTGTTTTCAGCTTCCAGAACGGCGCGGCGGGAAACAACCACGTTGTTACGCTTCTGGTCGAGCTTGATAACCTTGAATTCGAGTTCCTTGTTCTCCAGGTGCGCGGTGTCGCGAACCGGACGAACATCTACCAGAGAACCGGGCAGGAAGGCGCGGATACCGGCCAGATCGACGGTGAAACCACCCTTGACCTTGCCATTGATAATACCCTTGACCACTTCTTCTGCTTCGAAGGACTTCTCCAGTACCTTCCAGGCCTCGGCGCGCTTGGCTTTTTCGCGAGACAGACGGGTCTCACCGAAACCATCTTCAACAGCGTCGAGAGCCACATCGACGGTATCGCCGATAGCAATTTCCAACTCGCCTTTTTCGTTGAGAAACTGGGAGGCGGGGATAACGCCCTCGGACTTCAGTCCGGCGTTAACGGTGACCCAGTCGTTATCGACGTCTACAACGGTTCCCTGGACGATGGAACCTGGTTGCATGTCAATTTCTTTTAGGCTTTCTTCAAAAAGATCCGCAAAGCTCTCGCTCATTATGTGTCCTATGTGATCAACGCAAGTTTCTCCGCATTACCAGCAACACGGTCTGTGAGTTTTGATCCGGATTTGACCAGTGGCTGGCCGATAACGCCAAATCCGGAATTTCAACGACAAAAAGGTGTAGTCAGGCCTGGCCTGCTGCGGCCATGCACCTGTCCAACACCTCTTCTATGCTTAAACCTGTTGAATCAATGACTTGCGCATCGTCAGCAGGCTTAAGCGGGGCGGCCTCGCGGTTCATATCCCGCTCGTCTCGC
This sequence comes from Marinobacter halotolerans, assembly GCF_008795985.1. Taxonomy (NCBI): domain Bacteria; kingdom Pseudomonadati; phylum Pseudomonadota; class Gammaproteobacteria; order Pseudomonadales; family Marinobacteraceae; genus Marinobacter; species Marinobacter halotolerans. Next base: position 1,233,780 of record NZ_VMHP01000002.1, read on the forward strand.
ACCCGTATCTCCTTTAAAAGGGCGTCAATATTAACATCGACCCCAGCGTCCTTCAACTGGCTGTAACGTCTTTGCGCCCTTTCCTCGGCGCTGGCAGTGAGGAATATTTTGACCGGCGCATCGGGAAAGACAACTGTGCCCATATCGCGGCCATCCGCCACCAGACCAGGAGCCACTCGAAAATCCCGCTGGCGCTGCAGCAGCGCGTCCCTCACCGGCTGAATTACAGCCACTTTTGACGCGTTATCGCCGCAGGCTTCTGTGCGAATTTCCGAGGTTACATCATCGCCTGCAAGCAGAACTCTGACTGGCTCTCCCGACGGCGTTGGCTCAAATGCCACATCCAGACCAGCCGCCACTCTGACCAGCTCTGGTTGATCATCAAGAGGCACGTTCTGGCGCATCGCAGCCAGTGCCGTCAGACGGTACAGAGCGCCACTGTCCAGCAGGTGCCAGCCCAGCTTTCGTGCCAGCATCTGGGTAACCGTCCCTTTGCCGGAACCACCGGGACCGTCCACGGTAATCACCGGAACTTCGGTACTGCCCATCATTCCTCCCCCTCGGCATCAATCCGGATGCCGGTGCGGCGGGCCAGCTCGACAAACCCCGGAAAAGAGGTTGCTACATTGGCACAGTCAGTAACTTCAATGGGGCCACTCGCCCGTAACGACGCCACGGCAAAGGCCATGGCAATACGGTGGTCGCCGTGGCTGTCCACCACGCCCTCTTTCATCTGCTGGCCGCCATCAATCACGATACCGTCCGGGGTTACGGTGGTCTGCACGCCAATGGCTTCAAGTCCGTCGGCCATGACCTGAATCCGGTCACTCTCTTTCACCCGCAGCTCTTCCGCGCCGCGAAGCACGGTCCGACCGGTGGCGCAGACAGCGGCTATAAACAGGACCGGAAATTCGTCAATTGCCAGGGGCACCTGGTCTTCCGGAATATCGATACCGGACAACTGCGCCGAGCGCACCCGCAGATCAGCCACCGGCTCACCACCGATCACCCGCTCATCCAGCACGTCAATATTGGCGCCCATCCTGCGCAGGATATTGATAACGCCGATGCGGGTGGGATTCATTCCCACGTGCCGGAGGACAAGGTCTGAGTCTGGAGCAATACTGGCCGCCACCAGAAAAAATGCCGACGACGAAATATCGGCCGGCACATCGATGGCAGTTGCGGTGAGCTTGCCACCCCCGGCCACGCTGGACGTGGAGGTATCCCGGTGAACGTGATAACCAAACCCTTCCAACATTCTTTCCGTGTGATCCCTGGTTGGCGCGGGCTCGGTAACGGAGGTCAGGCCATCGGCATAGAGCCCGGCGAGCAACAGACAGGACTTCACCTGGGCACTGGCGACGGGCATGTCATAGTGAATGCCGGTAAGGTTCTGCCCACCGCGGATTTTCAGTGGTGGCCGACCGCCCTCAGCGGTTTCAATGACCGCGCCCATGGCACGCAAAGGGTCAGCGACCCGCCCCATGGGGCGTTTTGAGAGGCTTTCATCGCCGGTCAGCTCGGAATCGAACGCCTGGGCGGCGAGAAGACCGGAAAACAGCCGCATGGCGGTACCGGAATTGCCGAGATAAAGCGGGCCACGAGGCGCCTGAAGTCCGTGAATTCCTACGCCGTAAATTTTCACATAACCGTCGTTGGGGCCTTCGATTGTGACACCCATATCCCGGAACGCCTGGAGGGTCGCTAGGCTGTCCTCGCCTTCCAGAAATCCTTTTACTTCGGTTACACCGTCGGCGAGCGCGCCCAACATGATGGAACGATGGGAAATGGATTTATCACCCGGCACCCGGATATCACCAGTCACCTGGCCACCCGGCTGAAGCCGGAACCTTACCTGTTTCTGAGGGTTCTTTGTCACGTAAGCCTGCCCTGAAAGCATCTTGGAAAAATGTTCCCGTGCCGCTTTGGCACGGCTGAAAACCTGCAGCAGAGTTGCACTGTCCTGATCGGCAATGGCGGTGCGTAGCCGATCCAGGTCGTGGCTGAAATGATCAATTACCCGGAGCACGGCGTCCCGGTTAGACAGAAAGATATCGTGCCACATCACCGGGTCACTGGCCGCGATGCGGGTAAAGTCCCGGAAACCGCCCGCTGCATATCGGAAGATGTCCAGGTTCTCATCCTCGCCCGCCAGCGTATCCACCAGCGAGAACGCGATCAGATGGGGAAGATGGCTGGTGGCTGCCAGCACTTCATCGTGATAGGCCACCGACATGGTTAGCACGGTGGCGCCACAGCCTTCCCAGAGCGCTTTAAGGCGGGCAACATCAGCCTCATCCACTCCGTCTGCTGGCGTCAGAATGACTTTATGATTCCTGAACAGTTCAGGATTGGCCGCCCGGATACCACTTTTCTCGGAACCGGCAATCGGGTGGCCGGGAATGACCTTGGCCGGCAGGTTACCGAAGACGGCTTTCACATCCTCCACGAAGCTGGTTTTGGTACTGCCAACGTCGGTCAGTATTGCGTCATCGCAGATACAGGTCCGTATCTGCTCCAGCACCGCCCGGGTGGCTTTCACCGGCACGGCAAGCACCACCAGATCGGCCCCCTTCACCGCCTCCTCAACCGAGGTGGCGATCTCATCAATCACTTTGAGCTCTTTGCCTAGCTCGAGCTCTTCCGGTCGTTTGTCAGTGCCGACCACTACCTGCGCGAGGCCGTTTGCTCGAATGGCCGCCGCGAGCGAACCGCCGATCAGGCCGAGACCAATAATGGCAACACGCTTGAATAAAGGCTGACCGTCCTGCATTCAGGCACCCGCCCTGTCGGTGACATCAACTTTCTTCAGCGCCCGGGCCAGCGCCTCGATAAAGCGCTGGTTTTCCTCGGCCAGGCCGATGGAGACCCGCAGATGCCGGGGCAGTCCATAACCACCAATGGGCCGGACAATGACGCCCTGCGCAAGCAACGACTGGTTGATCTGTGCGGCCTGATCGCCTACATCCACGCTGATGAAATTGCCCGCGGACGGAATATAGGCCAGGTTCATTTCTCTGAAAGCGGATTCCAGCTGGACCATCCCCTTCGCGTTAATTTCACAGGAACGGCGCAGATAATCCTCATCACCGAGTACCGCCGTGGCCGCTGCCATCGCAATGGAATCCACATTAAAAGGCTGACGTACTCGATTGAGAACATTGGCAATTTCTGGAGAGCTTACGCTGTAACCAACTCTCAGCGATGCCAGGCCCCAGGCCTTGGAAAACGTCCGGGTAACAATCAGATTGGGATAGCGATCAAGCAGTGAAAGACCATCCAAAACATCCCCGCCCTGCAGGTATTCGCAATAAGCTTCATCCAGAACTACCAGCACCCGAGCGGGCACCCGATCGAGAAAGGCCTCGATGGCACCGGCGCCATGGACCGTGCCCGTCGGGTTGTTCGGGTTGGCAACGAACACCAGCCTGGTGCGTTCGTTGATGGCGCTCGCCATGGCCTCCAGATCGTGACCGTAGTCTTTGGCCGGCACAGCCACACCGGTGGCGCCGATGGCCTGGGTGACCAGCGGATAGACCGCAAACGCATATTGCGAGAAGACAACCTGATCACCGGGGGCGGCAAAACAGCGGGTAATGACTTCCAGCACATCGTTGGAGCCGTTCCCCAGAGTGATCTGTTCGGGTCGAATACCATAGCGCCCGGAAAGGGCCTGCTTCAGATTGTAGCCATTGCCGTCCGGGTACCGGCACAGATCTGCCAGCGCATCCTGGACAGCTGACAGGGCCTTCGGACTGGGGCCCAGCGGGTTTTCATTGCTGGCCAGCTTTACAATGGACGCCGGGTCCAGACCCAGCTCCCGAGCCAGCTCATCAATGGGTTTCCCAGGCTGATAAGGCGACAGTGCCTGAACACCCTTAACCGCAAGGCTTTCAAAATCTGTCTGCATCTGGCCAACCTCTGTAAGCAATCGCCCGGTTACAGGACCCCGATGGGGTAAGAGCCCAGGCGTTTCAGTTCAACGGCTTCTTCGTCTATCTCTTTCAGTACCAGGCTTACCTGCTCATCTTCATAGTGGCCTTCAAAATCGATATAGAACACATAGGCCCAGGTGCCGCTGGGCGAGGGACGGGTTTCGATTCGTGTCAGGCTCAGGCCATGCTTATGAAAAGGCTCAAGCAGTTGGTAGAGCGCACCGGGCTTGTTCCGCATGGACACCAGAATGGACGATTTGTCATGACCACTGAGGGGCACTTCCTCCCGCCCGATAATCAGGAAGCGGGTGGTGTTGTCCGGCCGGTCTTCAATGCTGGAGGCAATCATATCCAGACCATAGAGCTCTGCGGCCATATCGCCGGCAATGGCCGCTGTACCCGGTTCCTGTGCGGCCCGGCGAGCCGCTTCGGCGTTGCTGCTGACGGTAACCCGTTCGACGCCATGGCGGTGCGTATCCAGCCACTGGCGACATTGGGCAAAGGACTGCTGGTGCGAGTAGATGCGCACTATGTCCTGATCCTGATGCTTCGGCGACACCAGCAGATGATGATGAATGCGCAGCTGAACCTCGCCACAGATTTTCAGCGGCGACGACATGAACATGTCGAGGGTGTGGTTGATCATACCCTCGGTGGAGTTCTCCACTGGCACCACCCCATAGTGGGCGGCGCCGGATTCCACCTCGCGGAAGACTGCGTCAATTGCCGGCAACGGTACACTTACCACGGAATGGCCGAAATGCTTTAGCGCGGCTGCCTGGGTAAAGGTGCCGATCGGCCCCAAAAACGCAATATGCATCGGTTTCTCAAGAGCAAGGCAGGCGGACATGATCTCGCGGAAGAGGCGCGCCATTTCCTCTCCAGACAAGGGGCCCGGATTATTCCCCTTGATCCGTCGCAGAACCTGGGCCTCCCGTTCCGGACGATAGAAAAACACGTCCTCCCCGGGATTGGCCTCCATCTTGACCCTGGCCACTTCCTGGGCACACTGAGCCCGGCGGCTGATGCGATCCATTATTTCCTGATCCAGCCGGTCGATTTCTTCCCTCAACTGGCCCAGCCGGGCCTGCTCGTCACTCATGATCAGCCACGCTCCCGGGCAAATTCCGTCATGTAGTCAATCAGGGCATCCACCCCGGCTTCAGGCATGGCATTGTAGAGGCTGGCCCGCATGCCGCCGACGGAGCGATGCCCCTTCAGGTTCAGCAGTGACCTGGCGTTGGCACCGGCCAGAAAATCATTGTTCAGCGCGTCGTCTGCCAGAGTGAATGGCACGTTCATCCACGAACGGAAGCGCGGCGCGATTGGGTTTGCGTAAAAATCGCTGGAATCCACGAAGTCGTAGAGCTTCTGGGCTTTGCGCTGATTCATCCGGCCCATGGCTTCAACGCCGCCCTGGGCTTTCAGCCATTTGAATACCAGCCCGGCCAGGTACCAGGAATAAGTAGCAGGCGTGTTGAACATGGAATCGTTATCCGCCATCACCTGATAGTTCATCATGGTGGGAGTTTCTTTGCGGGCTTTGCCCAGCAGATCCTTGCGGATAATGACGACCACCAGGCCAGAAGGACCAATATTTTTCTGGGCACCCGCGTAGATCAGCCCGAATTTCGAGACGTCCACGGGCCGGGAAAGCATGGTGGAGGACATATCCGCAACGAGCGGCACAGAACCGGAGTCCGGCACGAAATCAAACTCCAGACCCCCAATGGTTTCATTGGGGGTGTAATGCAGGTAGTCTGCCTCCGGCGACGTGCGCCAATCCGCCTGATCCGGGACGGAGGTAAAACCTCCTTCCTCAGTACTGGCAGCAACGTTTACCCGGCCGTAACGACTGGCCTCGGCGATCGCCTTTTTTGACCAGATGCCGGTATTGACGTAATCAGCAGACCCGTCCGCGCCCATCAGGTTCAGCGGAACCGTGGCGAACTGGCTGGACGCCCCACCCTGCATGAACAGTACGGCGTAGTCATCTGATACGCCGGCCAGCTCTCTCAAGTCCTGCTCGGCGGCTTCGGCAATACTGACAAACTCATCGCTGCGATGACTCATTTCCATCACCGACATGCCGGTGCCCTGCCAATCGAGCATTTCGTCCCGTGCCTGCCGCAGGACTTCCTCCGGCAAAGTGGCGGGGCCGGCACAAAAGTTATACGCCCTGGTCATTGTCCTCACCATTTGCATCATCAGCGGGAGAGCTTTCTGAGCCCTCTGACGTTTCAGCGCCATCTACTGCTTGAGCGCCCTCCACCGTTTCAGCCTCGTCCAGATCGTCGTCGTCAGTTTCAGCAATTCGCTCAACGCCGACCAGACGCTCGTCTTCCTGGCTTAACTTGATCAACCGAACACCCTGCGTATTCCGGCTCAGCACCGAGACTTCATCGGTCCGCGTTCTGACCAGTGTGCCCTTGTCAGAGATCAGCATCATTTCGTCGCCTTCCCACAACTGCAGCGCAGTCACCAGGTTGCCATTGCGCTCAGAGCATTGCATTGCAATAACGCCCTGGCTTCCGCGGCTATAGGTGGGGAACTCATCGAAATTGGTGCGCTTGCCATAGCCGTTCTCACTGGCCGTCAGCAGAACTGTATTCTCCTGCGGAATAATCAGTGAAACGACATGGTGTCCTTCCGGCATTTTGATACCACGCACACCACGCGCGGTGCGGCTCATCGGACGCACGGCTTCTTCATTAAAGCGTACAGCTTTGCCAGCGGTGGAGAACAGCATGACCTCGGCATCACCCTTGGTGATAGCGGTGCCGATCAGGGTGTCTCCTTCATCGAGATTCAATGCGATCAGGCCACTGCTACGAGGACGGGAAAAGTTCGGCAGCGGTGTTTTCTTCACAACACCCGCGGACGTAGCCATCAACACGTACTGGTCTTCCGGATAATCCCGGACGGGCAGGAAGGAGGTGATGCGCTCACCCTCTTCCAGCGGCAGGATATTCACCATCGGACGACCACGGGACGCGCGGCTGGCACGGGGAATCTCGAACACCCGCAACCAGTAGACCTTGCCGCGGTTAGAGAAACACAGAATGGTATCGTGGGAGTTAGCGACCAGCAGTTTCTCGACAAAATCCTCGTCTTTCATGGACGTTGCCGCCTTGCCGCGGCCACCACGGCGCTGGGCCTGGTAATCTTCCACCGCCTGGGTCTTGGCATAACCACCATGGGAGATGGTCACCACCAGATCTTCCTCGTCGATCAGATCGGCGATGGTCAGGTCCCGTTTGGAACTGGTGATTTCAGTCAGGCGCTTGTCGCCGAATTCAGTAACGACGGCTTCCAGCTCCTCACGGATAACCTCCATCAGGCGGTTCGGGTTGCCCAGAATCTCCAGCAGTTCCGCGATCTTCTCCAGAATTTCCTTGTATTCGTTCTGAAGCTTCTCGGTTTCAAGGCCGGTCAGTCGATGCAGACGCAGATCCAGAATGGCCTGAGCCTGTTCCGGTGACAGATGATAAAGGCCGTTACGAAGACCAAAGATCTCCGGCAGGTCGTCCGGGCGGCAGGCGTCTTCCCCTGCGCGCTCCAGCATCGCCAGCACGTCACCCGGGGACCAGCCCTGGGCCATCAGCTTTTCCTTGGCTTCCGCGGCGGCCGGCGAGGATTTGATCAGCGCAATGATTTCATCGATATTCGCCAGCGCAACGGTCAGACCTTCCAGAATGTGGCCGCGCTCACGGGCCTTGCGCAGCTCATAGATGGTGCGGCGGGTGACCACTTCCCGGCGATGGCGGATAAAGGCATCCAGCATCTGCTTGAGGTTCAGGATCTTGGGCTCGCCGTTGATCAGGGCGACCATGTTGATACCGAACACGGTTTGCAACTGGGTATGGGCAAACAGGTTGTTGACCACCACGTCCGGGTTTTCACCGCGGCGCAGCTCGATCACTACCCGGATACCTTCCTTGTTGGACTCGTCCCGCAGCTCGGAAATGCCCTCAAGGCGCTTCTCTTTAACCAGCTCGGCAATCTTTTCGATCAGGCGGGCCTTGTTGAGCTGATACGGCAGCTCGGTAATGATGATGGCGTCGCGATTGGTCTTGTTGTCGTGCTCGATTTCGTGGCGGGCGCGGATGTAAATGCGACCACGGCCGGTACGGTAGGCTTCAACAATGCCGGCACGGCCATTAATGATGGCCTCTGTAGGGAAATCCGGGCCGGGAATGTATTCCATCAGATCATCGACAGTCAGGTCCGGGTTGTCGATCAGCGCGAGGCAGCCGTTCACGATCTCGGTCAGGTTATGGGGCGGAATGTTGGTCGCCATACCCACCGCAATGCCGGAAGACCCATTCACCAGCAGGTTGGGAATCCGCGTCGGCAGCACATCGGGAATCTGTTCGGTGCCGTCATAGTTGGGAACGTAGTCAACGGTTTCCTTGTCCAGATCCGCCAGCAGCGAGTGGGCAATCTTTTCCATGCGGATTTCGGTGTAACGCATGGCGGCCGCGTTGTCGCCGTCAATGGAACCAAAGTTACCCTGACCATCTACCAGCGGATACCTCAGGGAAAACGGCTGAGCCATACGAACGATGGTGTCGTAGACAGCAGAGTCACCGTGGGGGTGATACTTACCAATAACGTCGCCCACCACACGGGCAGATTTCTTGTAGGCCTTGTTCCAGTCGTTGTTAAGCTCGGACATGGCGAATAGCACACGGCGATGCACCGGCTTGAGGCCGTCCCGTACATCCGGAAGTGCCCGGCCGACAATAACGCTCATAGCGTAATCGAGGTAGGACTGCTTCAGTTCGTCTTCAATATTTACCGGCAGGATCTCTTTGGCTAGTTCACCCATCGAGAAAGGTTCCTTTGCATTTGCTGGAAGTCGTTTCAGGACCGTTCAACCGGCCCCATAGTTATTCTTTAACAAACCGCCAATACTACCACATTCAATCCCTTAGCGGGCCACGTGGGTTGCCTGGTCCGTCAAAAGTCAGTCAAAAACTACTGTCTTGTTTTCATAGGTGATCACACGGTCTTCAATGTGCGCCCGGAGTCCCCGCGACAGCACGCTTTTCTCCACATCCTTGCCCAGGCGCACCATGTCTTCGATAGAGTCGCTGTGGCTGATGCGGATCACGTCCTGCTCGATAATGGGGCCTTCGTCCAGATCCTGGGTCACGTAGTGACAAGTGGCGCCAATCAGCTTTACGCCACGGCTGTATGCCTGATGGTATGGCCGGGCGCCGGCGAAGGACGGCAGAAAGCTGTGGTGAATATTGATGATTTTCCCCGCGTATTTTTCGCACAGACTGGCGGGCAGTATCTGCATGTAACGGGCCAGCACCACCACATCGGTTTCGTGATGCTCGATCAGCCTGTCAATCTCGCCGAATGCCTCGTCACGGTTATTCTGGTTCACCGGCAGGCAATAGTATGGAATGTCGTGCCACTCCACCATTCGCCTCAAATCTTCATGGTTGGAAATCACTGCCACGATTTCGGCGTTAATTTCGCCGCTGTGCCAGCGGTGGAGCAGATCCGCGACGCAGTGGGATTCCTTGCTGCACATCAGAATGACTTTCTTCGGCCTGGCCGAATCGGCGATATGCCAGTCCATACTGAATTCGCGAGCTATGGGCTCGAAGGCTGCGCGGAACTGGTCCAGGCCAAAGGGAATCGAACTGGCCTTGATCTCGTGACGCATGAAAAACCAGCCGCTGTGGGTGTCGGCATGGTGACTCGCCTCAGTAATCCAGCCATTATAGGTCGACAGAAAATTACTGACCTTGGCCACGATTCCCACCCGGTCCGGGCATGAAATCACAAGACGATAGGTGTGCTCCATCTAAGCCTTTCCTTACTCTTTATCTGGGAGAGCGGGCACCTGAACAGGCACCCTTAAAATCGACCGGCTATCATAGCCTATCTGAGCATCAGAAACGAGGCAGAATGAGGTACAGCAGCATGGACAGACGCCCCCCAAGGGTCACGCCGGTAAAAGCCTCAGCGGGCCGCTCAATGGCGACGATGTTAATCGCCGGAACCATCCTGCTTTGCGGTTCCGCCCTGGCCGGAGCGCAGGCTATTCTCGAAGGCGAACGCTTTCATCCGGTCACCGCCAGCCAGGGCATGGTAGTCACCAGCCATACGCTGGCCACAGAAGTTGCACTTGAGGTCTTGAAACAGGGCGGCAATGCCGTCGATGCCGCGGTAACCGCCGGGTTTGCCCTGGCGGTTACCCAGCCTCGCTCCGGCAACATTGGCGGCGGTGGTTTCATGCTCTATGCCCCGGGCGATAGCGGTGAGGTGGAAGCAATTGATTACCGAGAGAAGGCCCCGGTAGCCGCCACTGAAACCATGTTCCAGGATGAGGACGGCAATGTGGTCCAGAACCGCAGCCGCTTCACGCACAAAGCCGCGGGCGTGCCCGGCACGGTGGCAGGGCTAGCCCTGGCTCTGGACAGGCATGGCACCCTGACACTCAAGCAGGCACTGGCACCGGCCATTCGCCTGGCCCGCGACGGCTTTATCGTACCGGCCCGTTTCACCGAAGGCCTGGAGCAGGCCCGGGAACGCCTGGCGCGATGGCCCGCCACCCTGAATACCTTCTATAAAAAAGATGGAACTGCCTGGCAGCCGGGCGAACGTTTCGTTCAGCCGGATCTGGCCAATACCCTTGAGCGGATAGCCAACCACGGCATCGATGACTTCTACGAAGGCGAAACCGCAAAACTGATTGTCGCGGAAATGCAGCGTCACGACGGGCTGATTACGCTGGAAGACCTGCGTAACTACAAGCCGGCCGTGCGTCAGCCCATTCACGGCACCTATCGCGGCCACGATATCTACTCCATGTCTCCGCCCTCCTCCGGCGGCACCCACATTGTCCAGATCCTTAACATCCTTGAGGGCTACCCGATCGCTGCCATGGGCCATAATTCCGCGGCCGGGATTCATCACCTGGCCGAAGCCATGAAGCTGGCCTATGCCGACCGGGCAAAGTTTCTGGGAGACACCGATTTCGTGGAGGTGCCACTTGCCGGTCTGACCAGCAAGGCCTATGCAGAAGAGCTCCGTAATGGCATTGATCCGAAGCGTACCCGCCCTTCCGTAGAGATCAGTGCCGGCGACCCGACGGCTTTCGAGAGCCCAGAGACCACGCATTTCTCCATCGTGGACCGCTGGGGTAATGCCGTTTCCAACACCTACACCATCAACTTCAGTTACGGTTCAGGTATCACAGTGGCGGGCGCCGGCTTTCTTCTCAATAACGAGATGGATGATTTCTCCGCCAAACCCGGTGTCCCCAACGCCTACGGATTGATTGGCGGCGAAGCAAACAGAATCGCACCAGAGAAGCGCATGCTCAGCTCCATGTCCCCCACTATTGTCCGGCGGGAGGGGCGGAACTATTTGGTTGCCGGCAGCCCTGGTGGCTCGAGGATTATTACCACCACCTTGCAGGTACTGCTGAATGTGATAGACCATGGCATGAATATACAATCTGCCGTCAGCGTTCCCAGAATCCACCACCAATGGCTGCCGGATGAAATCCGCATTGAGCAGGGCATCAGCCCTGACACCGTTGAGCTCCTGGAAGGGATGGGCCACAAGGTGGTTCAGAAGAGCGCCATGGGCGCTATTCAGAGTATCCTGATCGAACACGACGGCACCCTGAACGGCGGTGCAGATCCCCGCCGCAGTACATCTTCAGCCATGGGTTATTGACCCAGGAGGTCTTATGTATTTATCCGTGCAATTAAGCTGCTACCCCCTAGCCGATGACTATAAACCGCCCATCCGGGCGCTGATCGAACGACTGGAAAAAAGTGGTCTCGAGATTTATCCGGGGCGCATGAGCACAGAAATGTTCGGGGAGTACGATGACGTGATGCAGGTGTTATCCGACACCATGAAATGGTCCTTCGAGACCTATGGCAAAGCGGTGTTCGTGGCCAAGATCATGGAAGGTGATCGTCGGCCACGAAACTAGGGGCCGGATCAGGCGGCCATTGTCTGACGCATCATGTTCAGCAAACCACCCGCGATGATCATGCGAACCTGCCGATCGCTGAGATCGTGGGTGAGCTCATGGCGCTCGCCTGAGCGGCTGTTTTCGGCAAGGATTGTGTCGCCTGCTTCCAGCGCCTCCACCAGCCCGTGAAACACCAGCCCGTCACCCTGCTCAATACTGTCAAAGGTTTCCGGGGTGACGAATCGCAGGGGCAGCACACCGAAGCTGCACAGGTTCTGCCAGTGAATGCGCGAATAGCTCTTGGCAATCACCACCCGTACGCCAAGATAGCGGGGAGCCAGTGCCGCATGCTCCCGGCTTGAACCCTGCCCGTAGTTGTCGCCACCTACAATCACCGACCCACTGGCCTGGTAACGCTTTGCCCGCTCCGGATAACCAGTATCCAGCCGGGTATAGGTGAACTCACTGATGGCCGGGATATTACTGCGAAGCGGCAGTATCTCGGAGCCGGCCGGCAGGATATCGTCGGTGGACACATCGTCACCCACTTTGAGCAGAACCGGTGCCTCCAGCGATTCCGGAAGTCCGTTAAAGCTCGGCAAGGTGCTGATGTTCGGCCCTTTTTCAACCATGCTCAGCTCGGGGTGCCGGGCGGGAGGACGAATGTTCCGGTCTTCCACATAGAAGGTCTTGCGCTCGTCGAAGACCGGATAGTCCATATCCAGGTCCCGCGGATCGGTAATCACCCCTGTCAATGCGGAAGCAGCGGCGGTTTCCGGGCTACAGAGGCACACCTTGTCCTCGCTGGTGCCGGAGCGGCCGGCAAAATTTCTGGGTACTGTGCGCAGGCTGATCTGATCCGTTGCCGGTGCCTGGCCCATGCCAATACAGCCGTTACAGCCGGTCTGATGCAGGCGCGCGCCGGCACTCAGCAGATCCGTCAGATGGCCGAGCTCCACCAGATTTTCCAGGACCTGACGGGAGGTGGGGTTAATGTCGAACGACACCCGCTCATGCACCTGGCGCCCTTTCACCATTAACGCCGGGACCGCAAAATCACGCAGGCCGGGATTCGCGGACGAACCTATGTAGGCCTGATAGATGGGCTCACCTGCCACTTCTTTCACCGGGAACACTTTGCCGGGGCTGCTTGGCAGCGCAATGAGAGGCTCCAGCTTGCTCAGGTCAATCTCATCGTGAAGATCGTAGGTGGCGCCGGTGTCGGCTTCCAGTCTCTGGAAATCTTCTTCCCGATTTTGCTGCCTGAGAAAATCACGCACTGCGTCGTCCGCCGGAAATACCGTGGCGGTATGGCCCATTTCCTGGCCCATGTTGGCGATCACATGGCGGTCCATGGCCGAAAGCTGTTTCAGGCCCGGCCCGTAATATTCGATGATCTTTCCGGCGCCACCCTTGACCCCGTGGCGGCGAAGCATTTCCAGAATCACATCTTTAGCGCTCACCCAGTCCGGCAGTTTGCCGGTGAGCTTCACCCCCATTACCCGGGGCATATTCAGATAGAAGGGCTCGCCGCACATGGCCATGGCCACAGACAGGCCGCCCGCGCCCATTGCCAGCATACCCAGAGAGCCTGCAGCACAAGTGTGGCTGTCGGAACCGAGCAGGGTCTTGCCAGGCTTGCCAAAACGTTCCATATGGACGGGATGACTGACACCGGAGCCTGCCGGGCTGAACCAGATTCCGAACTTTTCGCAGGCGCTTCGCAGGAATACATGATCGTCAGGATTGCGGTGGTCAGTCTGCAACAGATTGTGGTCGACGTACTGGGCGGAAAGCTCGGTCTTGACCTGGTCCAGCCCCATAGCCTCGAGCTCCAGCATAACAAGCGTGCCGGTGGCGTCCTGGGTCAGAGTCTGATCAATGCCAAGCCCGATTTCCTCGCCGGGTTTCAGCTTTCCGGAAACCAGATGCGATTCGATCAGCTTGGTGGCTACGTTACGCGGTTTACTCTTCGTCTGTTTCGTCACGGGATAACCTCCATACGAGCCAGATTTCAGATACTCATACCCTTAATGATAGCTTCCAGATACACATTCTGCTGAGAAACCGTACAAGGCACTTGCCCTACTTCGGTGTCACCCGCAGTACACGCCCGTCAGCGCTGTCTGTCAGCAGGTAAACAGCCCCGTCCGGGCCGGTTTCCACGTCTCTGATACGCTCATCCAGCCCACCAAACAGGATGCCGACCTGCTTTGCCTCGCCATCTTCGAGCCTGACGCGATGTACCTGCCGCGTGACCAGGCCGCCAATCAGCAGATCGCCCCGCCACTGGGGAAACAGGTCGCCGCTGACAACCGTCATGCCAGAGGGCGCGATGGACGGCGTCCAGTGTAGAACCGGGCCCACCATACCCTCGCGCTCCTGATAGGGGGTTACACGGGCGCCGGTGTAATCCAGCCCGTAGCTGGCAACAGGCCAGCCATAGTTGGCACCGGGACGAATAATGTTGATCTCGTCACCACCACGGGGACCGTGCTCATGCGCAATCAGAAGGTCACGTTCACTGTCGTAAACCAGCCCCTGCACGTTTCGGTGCCCATAGCTGTATATCTCGCCCTGATACTGGTCGCTTCCGGCGTATGGATTATCGGCGGGCACACTGCCATCGGGATTGAGGCGGACAATGCTGCCGATATGGTTTTGCCGTCGCTGGGCCTGCTCCCGGTAATCAAAGCCGTCACCAAGGGTGAGCACCAGTGTGTTGTCCTGCAACCAGGCAAGGCGCCCGCCGTAGTGGGCGTTACCCGCCTTGGCCGGCTGCACCCGGAAAATCTCGGAAACGTCACTCAGCCCTTCTTCCCCGAGTTTCCCCCGGGCCAGACAGGTATGATTGGCTTCCATGGTGCCGCAGGCATAACTCAGGTAGATCATTCTGCTGCTCTGGAAATCCGGCGCGGGGAGCACCTCGAACAGCCCCGCCTGGGCCGAGGAAAACACCTCTGGCACGCCTTCCAGCGGGCCTGACATCACCTCGCCATCCGCCGTTAACAGGCGCAGTCTGCCGGCCCGCTCGGTCACCAACATTCGCCCATCTGGCAGGAAAGCCAGCGACCAGGGGTGCTCAAGGCCTGCGGCCAGTGTTTCCACCTTATAGCCAGGCACTTCTTGCGCCACAGCCTCTGACTGCGGAAGAGCCAGGCCGGCGCCTACGACAAGCAACATGACCGGTATCGCAGAATACCCATTGTGGCGGCGGGCGCCAGTCACCAGACGCGCAAACAGCCAACCGGCAAACGCCGCAGCCAGGAGCATCGACACCAGGCCCGCAAAACCACGTGTGGCGGCAATAAGCGTGGGCATGGGCGCCAGGGTATTCACCAGCACCAGAGTCGCCCAGAGCCCGATGGCGGCCGCGAGCGGGTAAAGCCACAGCCGGCTCACCTTGGCCGTGAACCTGACTACCAGCGACGCCAGCCCCTGGGAACACAGAAAACTGAGCCCGAACAGAATGGCGTATAGAGGCGCAAAATTAAGCAGATCCTGGACACTGGTTTCCAACCGGGTCCACAGACTGATCTCTACCCCCAGTGCTTGTAGCGCATACAGGTTGAACTGGGTCTGTATGAGACTGCCAAGTACCGAGCCAACGACCAGTGCCACTATGAAAGACGGTATCGCTTTCCGCCAGGTCACAGAATCTGCCATGATTTTTCCTTACGAATGCCCGAGTGCCGCGGCCAGTTTATCCTGGGTTTTGTTTTCGAAATCACTGGCGTCATGCCGCTCTGGCAACTGCTTCTCCGGTTCGCCCCAGATGCGGTTGACCATCAGCCCCCGCTTGACCGCGGGCCGCTCGTCGATTTCATCCGCCCAGCGCATAACGTTCTTGTAGGTGTGGGCCTCCAGAAATTCCGCTGCCTCGTATACCCGGTTTTTCACCAGTGCGCCATACCAGGGCCAGATGGCCATATCCGCAATGGTGTATTCGTCCCCGGCGATATAACGGTTGTTGGCGAGCTGACGATCCAGCACGTCCAGCTGACGCTTCACTTCCATGGTGTACCGGTTGATGGGGTATTCGTACTTCTCCGGTGCGTAGGCATAGAAATGCCCGAAACCGCCTCCCAGGAAAGGTGCGCTGCCCATCTGCCAGAACAACCAGTTCAGTGTTTCCGTTCTGCCGGCAATGTCTTTAGGCAGGAACTCACCGAACTTCTCCGCCAGATAAAGCATCATCGAGCCGGATTCGAAAATTCTGAGGGAAGGTTTGACGCTCTGGTCCACCATGGCCGGAATCTTGGAGTTGGGGTTAATCTCCACAAAGCCACTGCCGAACTGCTCGCCGTCTGGAATCTTGATCAGCCAGGCATCGTACTCCGCTCCGGTAACGCCCTTTTCCAGCAGCTCTTCCAGCAAAATGGTGACCTTCACACCGTTGGGAGTGGCCAGTGAGTACAGCTGGAACGGGTGCTCGCCCACCGGCAGCTCTTTATCGTGGGTAGGACCCGCGATTGGCCGGTTGATGCTGGCAAACCGTCCGCCACTTTCCGAATCCCATTTCCAGACTCTGGGCGGCGTGTAAGTGCTGTCACTCATAATGCTATCTCCGGTTCCGGCATGCGCGAACGCATGGGTTAGTGAAAAGTCATCCACAGTCTACGACGGATTTTGTTAACTGGGTGTCCTCAGGGAACAGAATTCAGGCCCGATACGCAATAGAAGCTTTCCACATTATCGTTCTGTGTCGATTTATTTTACATGTATGACAGGGATTCTGCTCCCCTCTCCCAGCAAGCCCCTTCCAGCGAATAGAAAAAATGCTTCTGGCACAAAATGTGTATATGAATCAATTGATATGGAAATTTATACATACAATAAACAACGGAGTTGCGTCGTGCGGAATGTTCTCTTCCTGTCTTTCTTGCTGGTTTCTTTTTCCTCTGTAGTCAATGCTGAAGTAATCGGGCTGGATATTGAAGCTAATGGCTCATTGCTGAACCCTGCATCACAAGCAACACAAAGTGATTACACCCTTGGATGGGAATTTTCGCTTGGCGAAGACGTTGTCCTGACCGCACTTGGTCTCTGGGACCAGGGCGCCGATGGCCTCAATATGCCGCAGACCGTCAGTCTCTGGCGGGTAAACGGCGATCTTCTTGCCTCTGCACAGGTTTACGATTCGGCAATAGCAGTTGCTTCGGCCAGCGAACAGGGACAGTGGCTATTTACCGATGTAACCGACATTTTTCTTTCTGCCGGTAATTACGTCATCGGTGCTGACCGGCTGGAGGATTCACTGGACGCGGTTCAAAAAGGTAGCACCGGCATCTCCACCGATCCGAGACTGGCCTGGATCGAAGCCAGATACGCCGGACTCGACAAGTTCGGGTTTCCCGGCGAAACCGCCAGCGGTAGCCAGTATTTCGGACCAAACCTGATGCTCAGGAGCGTGAGTGTTCCCGAACCGGGCACTCTGGGGATTCTGGGGGTCAGCCTTGCGGGGCTTTGGATGGCCAGAAGGCGCGAGACCAAGTGATCTACACGGTGGCTTATTAACCGGAATCACTGGCATGACGGTTTTTTTTACACCTTTGCGCAAGAGCTTTGAACAATCTTTGCACAGGCCTCTGTAAATAAATGCATTTTTATATTTGGCCTGACTAATGCAGTAAAACAACGAGAAGAGTTTCTAGCCATTCCGGCTCTAGAAAACGGACATTACTGGAGTATGAAAATGATCAACCATCGGTTGTTAATGGACACGCTAAAGGTTTCAGCCGTATTGCTCAGCTTCGGGTTGATGAGTAGTGGGGCCAATGCTGCTCCGATTTATTGCAGCAGTGGTCCAAGTCAATTCAGCGTTAATGATGTCACCTGGGACGGTAGCGCAGCGGACGATTGCTATTTTGATGATGGTGAGAGTAGTGCTGGTGGCGGCAATCCCGTAGATCCCTATGAAAATGACTGGGGAACGTTCACGTCTATCGCCAAGCAAGACGGAAGTGGAAGTTCCTCAGGCTCGATTGCCGGAGTGAATTTCTCGATTGAAGGCGATATCAATTCAACGTCAGGAAATTGGTCCTTAACGTGGCTAGCGGCAGATCCTGCTGATTTACCACTGACTCTGGACTTTTTTATTGCCTTCAAAGGCAGTAATTCCCATGTCTCTTACCTGTTCGAAGATGTCATGTTTACAAGCAATCCGTTGAACGGCAGCGGAACATTCGAGATTAAATTGACTACGGGAAAAACCAGCATCCCTGCGTTATCAAACATCAATTTTTTCGCGAAAGTCGGCACACCTGTTGAGGTTCCAGAGCCCGGCACCATTGCACTTATGGCGGTTGGACTGGCAGGCCTTGTGGTAGCCCGTCGTCGCAAGACATCGGTTCAATAACCTTCGCTTTCATAGCAAAGGTGTTCTGAGAAGCAAAATGCCCCGGGTTTTCCCGGGGCATTTTTTATGCACGGAACAAATTAGTCGTAGCCGCACGCTATGCGTTAAACGCCTCATCTGTGCGCGCTGCCATAATAAAGTCATTCTTGTGCAGCCCGTGAATCTCATGGCTCCACCAGTGCACCGTCACCTTTCCGTATTCCAGAATAATCACCGGATGGTGGTCCACTTCTTCCGCCAGATCCCCTACCTTGTTGGTAAACGCCTGGGCCTGGGCAAAGTTCTTGAGCTTGAACGTGCGCTTTAACTGTTCCTCGCCGTCGACTTCCACAATCTCCCAGTCCGGAACATTCGCGCCCAGCGACTGCTTCTCTTCTTCCGTCGCTTTCGGTGCATCGGGGCTGCAGGCCTCGCACTGTTGCTTCGACAGATCGCTCATTTCAGTCTCCTTTTCTGTGCTGCTTTTGCAAGTGACATTACAAGGGTGGGCGCGAGCACTCCTTTTATCAACCGGCGCTTGAAATCACTGACCGTTCAGAATACTGTATATTTAAACAGTATTTCTGGAATTTCCCATGAGCAAGATTCTGAACACGCTGATGCAGGACGACCGCATCTGGCAGGGCCGCAGGCACAGACAAAGTACACAACCAGCAGAGCCCACCGGCTACCAGGTGCTGGACAACCAGCTCGGTGGCATTGGCTGGCCGCGGGGCGCGCTGAGCGAATGCCTGCTGGACGCCCATGGCATCGGAGAACTGCACCTGTTGCTGCCACTGATGCAAAGGCTGACCGCAAGCCGCAAAACCGTATTCTGGTTGAACCCTCCCCATACGCCCTATGCCCCGGCGCTGGCCAGGGAAGGTATCGATCTGGACCAGGTTGTTATGGTTCATACCCGTGACGACAGCGACTTCCTCTGGACACTTGAAAACTGTCTGCGCTCACCGGTGACCGGGCTGGTCATGGCCTGGCCCGGCAAACTGATGTCCAGGGACATAAGACGACTGCAGCTGGCAGCCGAAGCAGGCAGCAATGTATGCGTTCTGTTCCGGGAACGCCACTATGCCGGGCAGAACTCCCCTGCAGCCCTGCGGCTTGATCTGGAGCCGGACCAGCAACAGAACCTGACCATCAACATTATCAAGCGGCGGGGTAGCTGGCCCGGCCAGCACTGTGCTCTGACAATGGGTCACCGGGCCGACCTGTCTTTCTGCGAGGCGCCCCGTATTGTTCAGGGACCCTGGCCCGATTCCGGGCGTTAATGTCACCATGCTCTGGCTCTACCTGCACTTCCCTCACCTGTTGCTGGACCACCTCCGCCGTTCCCATGAAAACCAGGGAGCCCTGGCGGTTGTGGAAGGTGCTGGCCATAAAATCATCCAGGCCTGCCCCTCTGCAAAAGCACAGGGTGTGCGTGCGGGTATGCGCCTGAAAACCGCCCTGAGCCTGAGCCCGGAACTGCATATCGTGCAGGCAGACGAACAGCAGGAAGCGCGAATTCTGGAAGATCAGGCCCGCTGGCTGTATCGCTATGCCGCCTATATCGTACCGGTGCCGCCGGATGGCCTGCTGGCTGAGATAGGCAGCCTGCAGAAGCTGTATGGTGGCCTGCCTGCGGTCTGGCAAACGGTGGAACAGGGCCTGAACGAGCGGCAGCTCAATGCCTGGATTGCCATCGGCCACACCCCCCTGGCCGCCCGCCTGATTGCCCGTACCGGCCAGGGCGAGTGCACCGCCGATACCGGCCATATAATGCGCACACTGAACCGGCTGTCCCTGTTCGATGCCGGCTTTGACGATCAGTCCTGCCTCAGGCTCCAGCGCCTGGGCCTGAACACCCTGGGGGAAGTGTTCACCCTGCCAGCTGCAGAGCTGGCAAAACGGCTTTCGCCAGAACTGCTGGCCCGGACCCAGAAGATTCAGGGCACACGAGCAGACCCGCAAACATCCTGGCAACCGCCCCATCGATTTCGCCAGCAGGCAGACTTTGTGCAGGAAATCGAGCATGCCCAGGGGCTGCTGTTCCCGCTTCAACGCATACTCCGGGAACTGGAAGACGATCTCTGCTGGCGGCAGCAGGATACCGACAGCCTGCTACTGGTACTGCAACACCGCCATGAAGAGCCCACCCGACTGCGTATCCGCACGTCCGGCCCCGAACATCGGGCAGAGACCTTTCTCAAGCTGAGCCAGATACGGTTCGAGCAACATCCTCTGCGGGCGCCAGTCATTGCAATCATTCTGTCAGTGAACCGCTTTATTCCACGTGAAGCACCGGATGAGCGGGACCTGCTGGGAGAGACACAGGACCTCAATGAAGCCTGGCATACCCTGATCAGCCGCTTACAGGCCAGGCTTGGCAGTGATTCCCTGAGACAACTTTCGCCCCAGGCGGACCATCGTCCGGAACGGGCCTGGTCCGCTTCGGATGTTATCCGGAACAGTCACCGGCGGGCGCACGTTGAATCCAGCCAATTGCCGAGGCGGCCGCTCTGGCTTTTGAAAGGCCCACAACCCCTGACAGAGCCGCCGGCCACCTGGTTTTCCGGGCCGGAACGAATCAGCGGCGGCTGGTGGGACGGGCAACGGGTACACCGGGATTACTATATTGCGCAACTGCACACCGGCCAGCTGGCCTGGGTGTTTCACGATGCCCGAGACGGCTGGTTCGTCCATGGATGGTTTGGCTGATGCACAATGCCGCTTACGCTGAGCTTTTCTGCTTCAGCAACTTCACCTTTCTGACGGGGGCATCCCACCCTCATGAACTCTCCGAGCGGGCACTGGCGCTGGGGTATCAGGCACTGGCGATCACCGATGTCTGCTCTGTCGCGGGCATTCCCCGGGCGTGGGCGGCGGTCAGGGATCAGCCGATCAAACTGATTACCGGAAGCTGGTTTACGCTGGAGGATGCTCCCCCCGGGGCGATCAGCCCCTGTTTTATTCTGCTGGCGAAAACCCGGAAAGGCTACGGCCAGCTCTGCCAACTGATCACCACCGCCCGACGCCGGGCGGATAAAGGGCAGTTCCGGCTGTTTGCAGCCGATGTGGAAACCCACAACCTGAGCGACTGTCTCTGCCTGTGGCTGCCGCCTTCGCCCGCGGAAGCCGATGCTGACCAGGCGCTGGCCTGTGGCGAATGGTTGAATCGTCTGTTTGATCCGGGGTTCTGGATTGCCGCATCCCGCTGCCTGGAACCCGGCGAGAAGCAGCAGCTGGCAAGGATTCGATGGCTCGCCGACCATCTGCGCTGCCCCATCACCGCCACGGGTGAAGTGCACATGCATAAGCGGGAAAGGCAGCCGTTGCAGGATGTGCTGACCGCCCTTCGCCATCGCACCCCCCTGGAACAGGCCGGCCACTGCCTGTTCCAGAATGGCGAGCGTTACCTGCGCCCACTGCCGGTGCTGACAAAACTGTTCCCTGCCGCCTGGCTGGAAGAAACCGTGACCATTGCCAATCAATGCACGTTCGAGCCCGGCAGCCTTCGCTACGAATACCCGCCGGATCTGGTGCCGGAAGGCGGTACGCCGGCCGGTTATCTGAAGCAACTGACTCGTGAAGGTGAAAAACGGCGCTACCCGGAAGGAACCCCGTTAAAAGTCCAGGGGCTGATCCGCAAGGAACTGGCCCTGATCTCCGAGATGGCTTACGAACACTATTTTCTGACCATCCACGATATCGTTGCCTTTGCGCGCAGCCAGGGCATTCTCTGCCAGGGCCGGGGCTCGGCCGCCAATTCCGCGGTGTGCTATTGCCTGGGCATTACCGAAGTGAACCCGGCCCGGGTGGAACTGCTGTTCGAACGCTTTATTTCCAGAGACCGGAACGAGCCGCCGGATATTGACGTGGATTTCGAGCACCAGCGCCGCGAGGAAGTCATCCAGTATATCTACCGGCGTTACGGCCGGGAGCGGGCAGCCCTGGCGGCAACGGTCATTCGCTACCGCCCCAAAAGCGCCATCCGCGACGTCGGCAAGGCTCTGGGCTTCGACCCTGCCCTGATAGAACAGCTGCTGGACGGCATCGACTGGCGCGACAGGGCCACTGACTGGCGCCAGCAGATTCTGGACAAACACTTGACCCGGAACCCCAAAACCGCCGATCAGTTTTTCATTCTGGTGAATACCCTGCTGGGTTTCCCCCGACATTTATCCCAGCACGTAGGTGGATTTGTCATCAGCGCCGGCCCCCTGGCTGATCTGGTGCCGGTGGAAAACGCTGCCATGGCCGACCGGACGGTCATCCAGTGGGACAAGGACGACCTGGAAAGCCTGGGCCTGATGAAAGTCGACGTGCTTGCCCTGGGCATGCTTTCTGCCATTCGTCGGGCACTGGAACTGATCAGTGAACAGCGAGGCGAAGACTTCCGTATCCAGGATGTACCCCAGGAAGACAAGGCCACCTACCAGATGCTCCAGCAGGGCGACAGCATAGGCGTCTTCCAGGTGGAATCCCGCGCCCAGATCAACATGCTGCCGCGCCTGAAACCTGCCACCTATTACGACCTGGTGGTGGAAGTAGCGATTGTGCGTCCCGGCCCGATTCAGGGCGATATGGTGCACCCTTACCTTCGCCGGAAGCACGGCCTGGAGCCGGTGAACTATCCCAATGACGCCATTCGCAGCGTTCTTGAGCGCACGCTGGGAGTACCCATTTTTCAAGAACAGGTGATCAAACTGGCCATGGTGGCCGCCGGGTTCTCTGCCGGTGAAGCCGACCAGTTAAGGCGTGCCATGGCCGCCTGGAAGTCCCACGGGGACCTGACGCCTTTCCGGGAAAAGTTGATGGACGGCATGCTCGAACGGGGTCACGACGCCGAGTTCGCGGAACGCCTGTACCAGCAGATCTGTGGTTTTGGCGGCTACGGTTTCCCGGAATCCCACGCTGCCAGCTTTGCCCTGCTGGTCTATGTCTCCGCCTGGATCAAACGTCACTACCCGGCCGCGTTTTACTGTGCGCTACTGAACAGCCAGCCCATGGGTTTCTACTCGCCTTCACAGCTGGTGCAGGACGCCCGGCGCCATGATGTGGTGGTTCTTTCACCGGACGTAAACCACAGCCAGCCGGACCATACACTCGAGGGGCCGGATCGCCATCTGAGACTCGGCCTCCGACAGATTCAGGGACTGTCTGGTGAAGGTGCCGAGCGACTATTCCAGAACAGGCCTGCCGGCGGCTATCAAAGCACGGACGAAATTCGACGGCTTGCAGGCCTGAATCAGCGCGACCTGGAATTACTGGCCGGCGCCAACGCCATGCCGGATTTTACCGCCAACCGCCATCAGGCCTACTGGCAACTGCTTGGCCATGAACAGCCAAGTGCCCTGTTTGCAGCCGATGCGGCACCCGTATACGCCCCAGACATCTGCCACCAGCTTCCCGAACCCACCGAAGGCCAGAATATTCTGGCCGACTACGCCAGCCAGGGACTCACATTGCAGCGACACCCGCTTGCCCTGCTTCGAGAACAGGGGCACCTGCATTTTTGTCACACGTCAGAACAGCTTAAAGACATCAAACCCGGCGTTCCGGTTCAGGTGGCAGGGCTGGTTACCGGCCGGCAGCGCCCGGGGACTGCCTCCGGCGTTACTTTCGTCACCCTGGAAGATGAAACCGGTAACGTGAATGTGGTGGTGTGGCTGGCTACGGCGCGCAAGCAGCGCAAGCCGCTGCTGACTGCGCGGTTATTACATGTGAAAGGTGTATTGGAAAGACAGGGGAATATTGTGCATGTAATGGCAGGGAAGCTGTCTGATCTTAGTCACTTGATTAACAGCCTGCCGGTTCATGCCAGGAATTTTCACTAAGTTGTCGGATTACGGCTTTGCCTAATCCGACCTACGGTGGAGCTGCGTTAACTCAAAGCCTGGAAGGCCTTCGCAACGGCGCCTACACCAAAATTAACAGGCTATAAAAACAAGAAAACCCCGCATAAGCGGGGTCTCCTTAATTACCTGAGCGAGACGATCAGCCAAGCAGCTTGATCATCACACCGGCAGCCACCGCAGAGCCGATCACGCCGGCCACGTTCGGGCCCATAGCGTGCATCAGCAGGAAGTTCTGCGGATTCGCCTCCAGGCCAACCTTGTTGGATACCCGTGCTGCCATTGGCACCGCAGACACACCGGCGGAACCGATCAGCGGGTTGATGGGCTCTTTGGTGAATGCGTTCATCAGTTTTGCCATCAGAACACCGCACGCCGTGCCCACACCGAAGGCCACAATGCCCAGGCCCAGAATACCCAGGGTCTGGCCATCCAGGAACTTATCAGCAATCAGCTTTGAACCGACAGACAGACCCAGGAAGATGGTCACAATGTTGATCAGGGCGTTCTGGGCGGTATCGCTCAGACGCTCAACCACACCACACTCGCGCATCAGGTTACCGAAGCAGAACATGCCCAGCAGCGGTGCCGCATCCGGCAGGAACAGAACCACGGCAATCAGTACGACCAGCGGGAAGATGATCTTCTCTTTCTTGCTCACCGGGCGCAGCTGCTCCATCTTGATCGCGCGCTCTTTCTGGCTGGTCAGAGCCTTCATGATGGGCGGCTGAATCATCGGCACCAAAGCCATGTAGGCGTAGGCCGAGACCGCAATCGCACCAATCAGATGCGGCGCCAGAACACTTGATACATAGATCGACGTCGGACCGTCCGCACCACCGATGATACCGATGGCTGCCGCCTCAAGAATGGTAAATTCAAGGATGCCAAGCCAGTCAAGCAGAGCTGCACCCAGCACTGTACCGAAAATGCCGAACTGAGCTGCAGCGCCCAGAAGCAAGGTCTTCGGGTTTGCCAGCAATGGACCGAAGTCCGTCATGGCGCCCACACCCATGAAGATCAGCAGAGGACCGATGGTACTGCCGATAACCACGGTGTAGAAGTTATAGAGCATGCCGTTGCCATAGCCGTTGTCCTGTGCGATGGCATTCGCAGCACTGACGGCTGAATAACCGGCATCGTTGTAGGCAGCCTTGAACGCTTCCTTGATTTCCGGGGTCACTGCCTGGCCAGCCTGGTAGGCAACATCCAGCGTACCCGCCAACGCAGCTAACACCTGCGGCTTGGCAAAGTGGAGAGCGTTTTCCGCGGCCGACAGGGCAAGCCCTGCCTCCGGAATGTTCGCCAGAATGCCGCCAAAACCGATCGGCACCAGCAGCAACGGCTCAAAGCCCTTGCGGATCGCAAGGAACAGCAGAAGAAGGCCGACAGCAATCATAACCGCCTGGCCGAGTTCGAGATTGAACAGGCCACTACCTGTCCAGAGTGTCATTAACTTTTCCATGGAATGCTGGCCCTTATCCGATTGTCAGCATTTCATCACCAACGGACACGGCATCACCGACCTTGATGAAAATGTCGCCGATAGTGCCGGCCTTCGGTGCGCGGATTTCTGTTTCCATTTTCATGGCTTCGAGAATAATCAGCACATCGCCTTCTTCCACGGCTTCGCCGGGCGAAACCAGAACCTTGAAAATGTTACCGCCCAATGGAGCCGGAACCGGATCACCGCCGCCAGGCGCAGGCGCCGCAGCTGGCTCTGAAGACTGGGCACCGGAGGTTGAACCGTCACTGCCCTGAATCTGGCTGATCTCACCACCTTCATTCACGGCAACCACGTACTTCTTGCCGTTCACTTCCACCGTGTAGGTCTCTGGTCCATCCTGCTTCGCAGGGGCGGAGGCAGCCACATCGGCCGTGGGAACCGGCTCGAAAGCGTCAGGGTTGTCGCGGTTTTCCAGGAACTTGAGACCGATCTGGGGGAACAGCGCGTAAGTCAGCACATCATCAATCTTGTTCTCGGAAAGCCTGATGCCCTTTTCTTCGGCAATCTTATCCAGCTCCTCGGTCAGCCGGTCCATTTCCGGATCCAGCAGATCCGCCGGGCGACAGGTCACCGGCTCTTTGCCTTCCAGCACCCGCTCCTGCAGTTCCTTGTTGAACTTCGCCGGGGCAGCACCATACTCGCCTTTCAGGATTGCAGACGTTTCCTTTGAGATGGACTTGTAACGCTCACCGGTCAGCACGTTCAGTACCGCCTGGGTGCCGACAATCTGTGAGGTCGGGGTCACCAGCGGGATAAAGCCCAGATCCTCACGGACCTTCGGAATCTCGGCCAGAACTTCATCGAACTTGTCGCTGGCGTTCTGCTCCTTGAGCTGGTTCTCCATGTTGGTGAGCATGCCACCGGGCACCTGGGCAATCAGGATGCGGGAATCGGTGCCGCGCAGGCTGCCCTCAAAGCGAGCGTATTTTTTGCGCACTTGCCGGAAGTAGCTGGCAATTTCTTCCAGCAGGGTGAGATCCAGGCCAGTGTCGCGTTCCGTGCCCTCAAGAATCGCTACGACCGCTTCAGTGGGCGAGTGACCGTAGGTCATGCTCATTGAAGATATAGCGGTATCCACGTTGTCGATACCCGCTTCCGCAGCTTTGATTGCGGTTGCAGTAGACATGCCAGTGGTGGCGTGGCACTGCATGTGAATCGGAATATCCAGCTCTTTCTTCAGACGGCTGACCAGATCGAAGGCCACGTAGGGTTTGAGAATACCGGCCATGTCCTTGATAGCGATAGAGTCGGCGCCCATGCTGGCCACCTCTTTCGCCATATCGACCCACATCTCAATGGTGTGAACCGGGCTGGTGGTATAGGCAATGGTGCCCTGGGCATGCTTGCCGGTTTTCTTCACGGCCTTGATGGCAGTGTCCAGATTACGCGGATCGTTCATCGCATCGAAAATGCGGAACACGTCGATGCCGTTCTCAGCCGCACGATCACAAAAACGCTCTACCACATCATCCGCGTAGTGCCGGTAGCCCAGAAGGTTCTGACCACGAAGCAACATCTGCTGCTGGGTATTTGGCATGGCCTTCTTCAGTTCACGGATGCGCTCCCAGGGGTCTTCGCCCAGATAACGGATACACGCATCAAATGTGGCACCGCCCCAGGATTCGAGGGACCAGAAGCCAACCTTGTCGAGCTTCTCGGCAATGGGCAGCATGTCATCAAGGCGCATACGGGTCGCCAGCAGGGACTGGTGTGCGTCGCGCAGGATAACGTCCGTAATCCCTAACGGTTTCTTTGTGTCAGTCATCGTGTCAGCCTTCTGTTTAAAGGTTCTAATCTGTCTTCCGGGTCACTTCTTGTGGCGGGCCCGGAATTGTGCAATCGCTTTTTTAATGGCTTCGGCGGTGTCAGGATCGACCGACGGAGATGCCGAAGGCTTTGCACGTGGAGTTTTCGCCGGGGCGACCGGTTCGTCAGGACCGAGCCGCAGGATCAGTTTGGACATGAGCAGGGTTGCGAATACCAGAATAATCAGGAATACGAACACAAACCCCATGCCTGCGACCATCAGATCGACGGCTTGTGACATCAGCTCACTCATACCGAATAGCTACCTGTGTTGAACGTTGATTTCCCCGAAAACCGCATCATCAAAGGCCTTAGACTTTAGGCTAAGGTAATGCTGGCCCGTTCGGGAGGCAAAATCCCGCGTAATTTACCGTTTTCCGCCCCCCTGAGCAAGCAAATGACATCTTTCAATAAGTGGTTTCCGAGCATAAATAGCCGGTTTCATGCATAACGCACGCGCATTTTCCGGCCCTTGATACGACCGTTTTCCAAACGCTTCAGGGCCGTCGCTGCCGCAGACTTTTCCACGGCTACAAAGCACTGAAAATCAAACAGATCAATCTTGCCAACTACATTACCTGGCAACCCTGCCTCACCGGTGAGAGCGCCCAGGACATCCCCCGGACGCACCTTGTCCTTCCGGCCACCGGCAATACAAAGCGTTTTCATGACTGGCGTTACCGGCTTCAATGGCGTGGCAAGAAGTTCTGCGGTGTTTCCCCACTCCACCGCAAGTCCGCGCCGGGACTCCAGACGATTTATCTTATGAGACTGGGCGGGGGTGCAGAAAGTAACGGCAAGCCCCTGCTCGCCGGCGCGGCCAGTACGGCCGATTCGGTGGATATGAACTTCGCTGTCCCGCGCTGGTTCGACATTCACCACCAACGGCAACGATTTGATATCCAGCCCCCGGGCCGCCACGTCTGTCGCCACAAGCACCGAACAACTCTTGTTGCCAAACCGGACCAGTACACTGTCCCGATCACGCTGCTCAAGATCACCATGCAACGCCAGCGCCGAAAAACCACGCTCGTTGAGGGCAGCGGACACCTCATCGCACTGCTGTTTGGTGTTGCAGAAGGCGATGCAGGAATCCGGCTGATGGGTCGAGAGAAGTGCCTGTAGCGCCTCCAGTTGTTGGCCGGGCGAAAGCTCGTAAAAAGTCTCGGAGATATCCGACACCACATCCGCCTGTTCGATCCTCACGTCCACAGGCGCTCTCTGATAACGCTCACTGAGCACACGGATCGCTTTGGGCCAGGTAGCCGAGAACATCAGTGTCTGACGGTCTGCGGGTGCCTGACCGATGATATCCTCGACGGCTTCTTCAAAACCCATATCCAGCATCCGATCTGCCTCATCAAGAATAAGCGTGCTGAGGCGGTTCAGTTTCAAAGTGCCTTTACGTAGATGGTCCTGAATTCTGCCGGGCGTACCCACAACCAGGTGAGCACCATGACTCAGCGAACCGATCTGGGGCCCGATAGAAACACCGCCACAAAGCGAAATAATCTTCACGTTATCCTTAGCTCTGGCAAGCTCACGGAGCGATTTGGCCACCTGATCGGCAAGCTCGCGGGTGGGACAGAGCACAAGGGCCTGCACCGAAAAGCTAGCCACATCAAGCTTCTCTATGACCGGTATTCCAAACGCCGCGGTTTTACCACTGCCAGTCTGGGCCTGAGCGATGACATCCCGACCCTGCAGAGCAGGCGGCAGAGCCGATGCCTGAACCGGAGTCGGGTTGTCGTAGCCCAGCTTCTGCAGGTTGGCGCGCATGGACGCGGAAAGATCAAGCTCGCTGAAAGACGACATAAACAGGTTTCCCGGAAAGGTAGGCAGATAACTTCAAATGGTGAACGGCTTCGACGTGACATCATTGGTGCGTATAATCAACGTAGTCTACCAGAATTCGACATCCGCTACGGAGCTGTTATGCCATCCCTTCAGGATCAACTCTTGAAAGCCGGCCTTGCTGACGAAAAGAAAGCCAAGGCAATAAAGAACGAGAAACGGAAAAAGCGCAAGCAACAGCCCAAAGGCACGGCAGAAATCAGCGAAACCGAGATTCGCGCCCGCCAGGCCAGGGAAGAAAAAGCTGAAAGAGACCGCCAACTGAACCTGGAACGCCAGAAACAAGCCAATAAAAAGGCGATTCAGGCGCAGATCCGTCAACTGATCGAAACCAACCGGATTGAACGGTCCGGCGGCGAAACCGCCTATCAGTTTGTGGATAACAAGAAGATCAAAAAGTTGTATGTGACGGAGACGATGGCGGATCAGCTGGCGAGGGGGCGGTTGGCGGTGGTTCTATTGAACGGTTCCTATGAAATCGTGGCTGAAGGGGTTGCCCGGAAGATTATGGAAAGGGACGAGTCAGCTGTGGTTGCGCTTCATGAGCGGCAGGAAGACGACCTTGGGGATGACGATCCCTATGCAGGATATGAGATTCCTGATGATTTGATGTGGTGACGGGAGGGAGGATTATTCGGGCTAGCGCCCTCACCCCTTCGGGGCCGTCGTCGCTTTGCGACGACGTTCCTCAGCACACACTGTGTGCTTCGGTCGAACCTCTTTCGGCTCAAATCCTTTCCAGCTCCGAGACATACAAACAAAAAACCCCGCTGGAAGCGGGGTCTTTCGTTTGATATGGCGCGGCTGGGAGGATTCGAACCTCCGACCGCCTGGTTCGTAGCCAGGTACTCTATCCAGCTGAGCTACAGCCGCTTAAAAACTGCTAAATCTTTAATGCTCACTTGAAGCATTTGAATAAATGGCGCGGCTGGGAGGATTCGAACCTCCGACCGCCTGGTTCGTAGCCAGGTACTCTATCCAGCTGAGCTACAGCCGCGCAATATTCTTTCGAACTGCCACATCGTAAATAGTGGCGGAGAGGGAGGGATTCGAACCCTCGATACGCGCAATGCGTATGGCTCCTTAGCAGGGAGCTGGTTTCAGCCACTCACCCACCTCTCCTTCAGAACGGGGCGTATACTACCATAATTTTTCTGTTTTCATAGGGTTGACAGAAGTTTTATCAGCTATTGCCCGGTTCAGGTTCTTCGGAACCCTTTTCACTCTGAATGCGCTGATAAATTTCTTCCCGATGCACAGCAACCTCTTTCGGAGCATTCACACCGATACGGACCTGGTTTCCCTTCACCCCAAGAACAGTCACGGTAATGTCATCACCAACCATCAGGGTTTCGCCAACACGGCGAGTCAAAATCAACATGCTCTTCACTCCCTTTGCGCAAACTTGCCTACGTGGGCAAATGTATACTTTCTATTTATATGGTGGGATCACTTGTCTGACTAAATCCGTATAAGGACCTAGCCCCAAGACAAAAAGCTGTCGCTTGCAAATGATGCCCTTCTAATTACCCGGATCCTTCCACCAAAGATTCAGTGAAGATCAGGCTTCTTCTATCCCCGGCTTATCCAGCTCAAACGCACTGTGCAACGCACGAACCGCAAGCTCAAGATATTTCTCGTCAATCACAACGGAAATCTTGATTTCCGATGTTGAGATCATAAGGATGTTAATCCCCTCGTTCGAGAGAGCCGCAAACATCTTCGTTGCTACCCCTGCGTGGGACCGCATCCCGACACCAACAATACTGACCTTCGCGATCTTGCTGTCACCTGTAACCTGTCTGGCGCCCAATTCATCGGCCACTGCCTGGAGTATAGACTGGGCACGCTTGAAGTCGTTCCGGTGCACGGTAAAAGTGAAGTCAGTGCGATTGTCCGCACCCACGTTCTGCACAATCATGTCTACTTCGATGTTGGCGTCACTGACCGGTTTGAGAATGCGCAGCGCGCTACCCGGGGTATCCGGCACGCCGGCTATAGTGACTTTGGCTTCATCGCGATTGAAGGCGATGCCGGAAACGACCGGTTGTTCCATGACGTTTTCATCCTCAAGAGTAATCAGAGTTCCTTCCCCTTCTGCAAAGCTGGAAAGGACTCGTAAAGGAACGTTGTATTTACCTGCGAATTCGACCGCCCGGATCTGGAGAACCTTGGAACCGAGGCTGGCCATTTCAATCATTTCTTCGAACGTAATCCGTTCAAGCCTGCGGGCACTGTCTACCACTCTCGGATCGGTCGTGTAAACGCCGTCAACATCGGTATAGATCTGGCACTCGTCGGCTTTCAGTGCCGCTGCCAACGCCACGGCCGTGGTATCTGAACCGCCTCGGCCAAGCGTGGTGATATTCCCAGTGTCGTCAATACCCTGGAATCCGGCAACCACGACAACCCGACCGGCATCAAGATCTTCCCGCATGCGTTGTTCATCGATCTGTTTGATACGGGCCTTGGTGTGGCTGCTATCGGTAAGAATCCGCACTTGCGATCCAGTATAGGAACGAGCCGCACAGCCACGCTTCTGCAGCGCCATGGACAAAAGCGCAATGGTTACCTGCTCGCCGGTGGATACCAGAACGTCCATTTCGCGGGGTGTCGGGTCTTCCATGATTTCGTTGGCCAGCCCGATCAGCCGGTTGGTTTCACCGCTCATGGCGGAAACAACCACAACAACATCATGCCCTTCGTTGCGAAAGCGGGCGACCTTCTTTGCAACCGCTGAGATGCGTTCAGTGGTTCCCACGGAAGTGCCACCGAATTTCTGAACCAAAAGCGCCATTGTCTTTGCGATACCCTAGCTGAAAGCCCCAAGAACACCCTGATGATCGCAGAAAAAGTTCTGCAGATCGTAAGCGGGCGAGTATAAACGCCTGTGCGGCGTTAAAACAGACAGTTACCCAAGATTCTTCTGAACCCACTCGGGTATGCCGGCCAATGCATCCGCCAGCCTTGAAGGATCATTGCCACCACCCTGTGCCATATCCGGACGACCGCCACCCTTGCCATCAACCTGTGACGCCAGGTGCTTCATCACATCGCCGGCCTTGATTTTGCCCGTGGC
Organism: Marinobacter halotolerans; assembly: GCF_008795985.1. Lineage (NCBI taxonomy): Bacteria > Pseudomonadati > Pseudomonadota > Gammaproteobacteria > Pseudomonadales > Marinobacteraceae > Marinobacter > Marinobacter halotolerans. Next base: position 1,266,107 of record NZ_VMHP01000002.1, read on the forward strand.
TGACTTGGTAACACCGGCAACCATGGTAACTTTGCCATCTTCCACGCTTGCCAGAACCACCACGCCCTCACCGAGCTTGTTCTTGAGCTGGTCGGCGGTCTCCATCAGCGCCTTACGATCCGCGCCTTCCATTTGCGCCGCGACCACTTTCAGACCACCTACTTCCACCGCGGATTCAGCAAGATCCGAACCGGCAGAGCTGGCCAGTTTCGCCTTCAGGGCTTCCACGTCTTTCTCAAGCTGACGATTGCGGTCGAGGGTCTGCTGAACTTTTTCAATCAACGACTCCCGGCTGCCCCGTACCAGTTTCGCAGCTTCCCGAAGTGTTCGGTCGGTTTCGTCGACCCATTGCAGCGCTCCGAAACCGGTAACGGCTTCGATACGGCGTACACCGGATGAAATGCCGCTTTCGGAGGTAATCCGGAACAGCCCGATATCCCCGGTACGGCTGACATGAGTACCACCACAAAGCTCTACGGAATACGCGTCCGTACCCATGCTCAGCACTCTTACCACATCACCATATTTTTCACCGAAAAGGGCCATGGCGCCTTTTTGCTGAGCCTGCTCCATATCCGTGATCTCGGTCTGCACCGGCGTATTGTCGAGGATCTGCTCATTCACCTGGCGCTCTATTTCCCGCAGCTCTTCCGGCGTGACCGGCTCAAAGTGAGAGAAGTCGAAACGGAGCTTGTCCGGATCCACCAATGAGCCTTTCTGGCTCACATGCTCGCCCAGCACCTTCCTCAGTGCAGCATGAAGCAGGTGGGTCGCGGAGTGATTTTTCTTGGTTCGCTCACGGCGGTCATGATCAATGCGGGCGTCGACTTCCAGACCAGGAAACAACTCACCCTCGATCAGCGTACCGATGTGAAGGTGGTTATCACCCTCTTTGCGGGTATCATTCACCTGGAAGCGTCCGCCGCTCCAGGTCAGCAGGCCGGTATCGCCGACCTGCCCGCCAGACTCTGCGTAAAAAGGCGTGCGCTCGAGCACAACCACCGCTTCGTCACCCGCTTCGGCTGTCTTTTCGGCGCCATCTACTACCACAGCCTTGATGGTCTCGTGGCCGTCGATGTGCTCGTAACCGGTGAACTCGGTTTTGCCCTCGAATTTCAGCCCCGCTGCGTTGTAATCAATACCGAACTTGCTGGCGGCGCGAGCCATCTCACGCTGGCGCTCCATGGCCTTTTCGTAGCCCACATAATCCAGGGTCAGGCCACGCTCACGGGCAATGTCATTGGTCAGGTCTACCGGAAAGCCATAGGTGTCATAAAGCGTGAAAATGGTCTCGCCGGGAATTTCCGTGCCTTTGAGCTGGGCGATATCCTGCTCCAGCAACCGCAGACCGTTATCCAGGGTTTTGGCGAACTGCTCTTCTTCCTGCAGAAGAATCTTTTCAATCTGCTTCTGACTGCTGACCAGCTGGGGATAGGCCTCGCCCATCAGCTCCACCAGCGCCGCGGTCAGGCGATAGAAGAAAGGCTGGGTCGCACCCAGCTTATTACCGTGACGGGCCGCACGACGAATGATCCGGCGCAACACGAAGCCCCGCCCCTCATTGGAAGGCATCACCCCATCGGCTATCAGGAAGGCGCAGGAACGGATGTGGTCCGCCACGACGCGCAGGGACGCCTCGGTAGTGTCGACGCCGCCCAAGATGCCGGACGCCGCTTTCAATAGGTCCTGCATCAGATCGATTTCATAGTTACTGTGTACGCCCTGCAACACCGCGGTTATGCGCTCAAGACCCATGCCAGTGTCTACGGACGGTTTGGGTAGCGGCAGCATTTCCCCGTCGGACTGACGGTTGTACTGCATGAAAACCACGTTCCAGATCTCTATGTAGCGGTCGCCGTCCTCTTCAGGGCTACCAGGTGGGCCACCGGCGACTTCAGGTCCGTGATCGTAGAAGATTTCGGTACAGGGTCCGCAGGGGCCGGTATCGCCCATCTGCCAGAAGTTGTCGGAGGCATAAGGCGCGCCCTTGTTGTCGCCAATGCGAACGATACGATCGGCCGGAACACCGATTTCCCGGTTCCAGATATCAAAGGCTTCGTCATCCGAGGCGTAAACCGTGACCCAGAGCTTTTCTTGAGGAAGGCCGAGGCAGTCCTTGCCGGTCAGAAACGTCCAGGCGTAATTAATCGCATCGCGTTTGAAGTAATCACCAAAACTGAAGTTGCCCAGCATCTCGAAGAAGGTATGGTGCCTGGCCGTGTAACCGACGTTTTCCAGGTCGTTGTGCTTGCCGCCAGCGCGGACACACTTCTGCGATGTGGTTGCACGGGTATAATCCCGCTCTTCACGGCCCAGGAACACGTCCTTGAACTGGTTCATGCCGGCATTCGTAAACAGCAGGGTGGGATCGTCTGCCGGCACAAGCGAACTGCTTGGAACGATGGTGTGGCCCTGTTTTTTGAAGTAATCCAGAAACGCCTGTCGCAGCTCTGCGGTTTTCATAGCCCTTTGATACCTTTGTGTATTACATGCGCTTGCAAATCCGCTACTCTAGCACACGCCGTGACCAGGAAAAACGCGAAACATCACAGGAGAACCCATGCCCCGACGCTTTCATTCCGATGACGAACTGCTGCCGCCCGCCACCTTTTTAAAGCGTCTGATGGCGGTGGTTTATGACGGGCTGATCAGTGTTGCGGTTCTGCTCGTAACGACCTGGGCCTACACCATCGTCGCCGGTTACCTGATCGGGTGGGAGAAATACGAGCAGATGGCGGAATCCGGCACCATCAAGGCGGATCCGGTTCTGACCTTTGTGCTGTTTTTTGTTCTTTATCTGTTTTTCGGCTACTTCTGGACCAAAAACGGCCAGACGCTGGGAATGCAGGTATGGCGGATCCGCATACAAAACCTGAACGGACTGTCGGTATCCTGGACACAGGCACTGAGGCGTTACATCGCCGCCGCGGCGATTCTGTTTGTTGCCCTGCTTGGTGCCTACTTTTTGAATTCCGCAACGCTCTTCGTGACCATTCCGGCGATCGTTGCCCTGTTCTATCCGATCAATGGCATGTCCCTGACGGACAGGGCATCGGGAAGTATCGTTGCAAGCGTCCCGAAAGAGGAAAAGAAACCCTAACGGCTAGCCGGCCCGCCGCATCAGCAAGGCCCCTGCTAGCGCACTGATGGCTATGGGCAACAGAATGGCAATGGCGGGATTGAAACCGAACACCACGCTCATGGGCCCCAGCAGGTCCTGCATGTACTTGAACAGCAGCCCCACGATCAGGCCGGTAAATACCCGAAAGCCCATGGTGACCGACCGAAGCGGACCAAACACAAAGGATATGGCCACAATCACCATCACCGCGGTTCCCAGGGGCATCAGCACTTTTTTCCAGAATGCCAGCCAGTAATTTGCAGCGTTAAGCCCCTGTTCATCCAGATAGCTGGCATAGGTGTAGAGTCCCTGGATAGAAAGATCCTCGGCGTCCACAATCAGCACACTCAGAACCTCCGGTGACAACCCTGATTCCCAGCGAACCGAGCCTTTTTTCTCCCTGGACGTCTCGGTCTCGCTCAGCTTTGTGGTTGTCATGTTTTGCAGTTGCCAGTGGTCGCCCAGATAGATCCCGCGCTCGGCGAAACTGGCGGACACAAGCCAGCGCTCGCCGCTGAACCTGAACAGGGATACTCCGTGAAGAACACCGTTCGGTTGAACCGCATTCAAGTGAATAAACGTGTCCCCTTCCCGGTGCCAGATACCCGATGCCGAGGCCACGTTACCGCCGGCACCCAGAGCCACCGCTTTCTGACTCTGGGCCAGACGCTCCGACGGCGGCGCCACATACTCGCCGATCACCACACCCAGCAATACAACCAGAAGCGCCGGCTTCATGGCGGACCAGACAATCCGTTTCACGGAGACACCAGCCGCGCGGATAACCGTCAGTTCGGACGAACTGGCCATCGTGCCCAGCCCCACAAGGCATCCCATGAAGGCGCCCAGCGGCAGATATTCGTAGATTCGACGCGGGAGCGTCAGCAGCACGTACAGAAGTGCTTCGAAGGTTTGATAGTCGTTTCTCGTATCTTCCAGTTCGGCAATAAAGGCGAAAATCAGATCCAGCGACAGAACAACCAGCATCACCAGAAAAATTGCCGCACCGACGGTACTCATGACGTATCGATCTATCTTACGCACGCTGGTGCCCCTCCCTTAGCAGGCGGCGGCGATACAACCATGCCGGCCCGAACTGAAGCCACGCACCTAGCGCAAGGAACAGCACATGGACCCACAACAATCCGATCCACTCCGGCACCTTGCCGTCCTTCAGCGCGTCCCGCGCCACAATTAACAACCCGAGGTAGGTGATGTAGACAAGCATGGCCGGTAAAAGGTGAAAGAAACGCCCCTGCCTGGGGTTTACCCGGCTAAGGCGCACCGCCAATAAGGTCACAATGGGAACGATCAGCGGCAGGGTAAAGCGCCAGTGCAACATGGCCCGATGCTCCGGATCATCAGACGCAAACAGGGCCCGCGTGCTCATCCCCTCTTCGAGCTCTCGGCTTCGAGCATCGCCACTTCTTATCTTCAGGCCATACGCGTCGAACCCGGTGACGTCGTAATCCAGCTGTCCCGGCACACCTTCAAAGCGGGCCCCTTTTTCCAGCACCAGGAACCGGCTGCCGGTTTTCTCGTCGACAAACTGCGAGCCCGACTCCGCCGTTATGATGGATAGCCCCTCGCCCTCGGCACCGTACTCCGCGATAAACACGCCCTGGAGTTGCCGTTTGTCGTCACTCAGAGCCTCGGTATAGGTCACCCTCCCGCCCGAGGACAGCTCCTGGAAGCGCCCGGGCGCCAGCAGCTCGAATTCGGTTGCCTGACGCTGCTCATTGAAAATCTGCTCGACTTTTTTCATACCCCAGGGCGAGACGTACAGGCTCATGGCACCCACGGTCAGCATTACCGGCAGGCTGATCAGCAGGGTTTTGCCCAACAGCTGCTTTTCGCTGACGCCGCAGGCATACAGCACCGTCATCTCACTTTCGAGATACATGCGGCCGTAGGCCAGAAGAATGCCGATAAAGAAACCCAGGGGCAGGATCAGTTCGAGAAAACCGGGAAAGCGGTAAGCCATGATCTGAAACAGCACATCGCCAGATAGCTCGCCTGCGGCGGCACTGGCCAGATACTTGATGAAACGGCCGCTCATAAAGACCATCAGCAGGATGCCGGACACAGCCAGCATGCTGATCAGAACCTGTCGGGCAAGGTAGCGGAAGACAATGCTCAAGGCGGTCTCTCAGTGGCAGAAACGACCGGAGTCGCTGGAATTCACGATTCGCCGTATTCTATGTAACCTTGACGGTGAATGACAGGGTCCGTGGTTAACAAGCTGTCAGCGCTTGATAATTGGCGCCTAAAACCCAATGCTATAGCCGTTCGACAACGATTAAGCCGATTAATCTGGAGAAGCCATGAACTTTACGCTCAGCAGCAAACCCATTACCGACATCAAAGCCGACTGCCTGACAGTTGCCCTTCCCGAGAAAGGCACCTGGCCGGCCTCTACGGCCCGGGCGGACGAAGCGCTCGGCGGGTTGATTACCGAGCTGCAGAAAAACGGCGACGCCACCGGCAAAAACGCAACCACCACCCTGGTTCCGCTAAAAGATCAGCCTTGGAGCCGCCTGCTGATCGTCGGCACGGGCACCGACAAGGATCGCAGCCCGGCGAACTACCGCAAGGCACTGATAGCGGTTGCCACGCAAATCAAGGACGGTCCGTCGAAGCACGCTATCCTGGCGCTGTCCGATACGCCGGTTACCGGCCCTGAAGCCTCCGGCTCGGAAGCGGCCAAGCTCAGTCTGATCGGCCGCGCCCTGGAAGACCAGCTCTATCGCTTCAGCGGTTTCAAGAGTGAGAAACTGCCCCCCCGCAAACTGAGCAAGGTAACGGTTTCCGCCTCAGGCACTGGCAAGGCCCTGAAAGACTCGTTCAACCTGGGCCTGGCGACAGGTCGCGGCATGAATCTGACCAAGGACCTGGGCAATACACCGCCCAACGTCTGTCACCCTACCTGGCTTGCCGAGCAGGCGGAGAAACTCTCCAAGGATCACGACGTCATCAAGACGGAAATCCTGGATGAAAAGCAGATGAAAAAACTCGGCATGCACAGCCTGCTGTCGGTTTCCGCCGGCTCTGCCCAGCCCGCGAAGCTGATTGTCATGGAATACCGGGGCGGGAAATCCGATGAAAAGCCTTATGTCCTGGTGGGCAAGGGCATCACCTTCGATACCGGCGGCATCAGCCTGAAGCCCGGCGAAGGCATGGACGAGATGAAATACGACATGGGCGGTGCCGCCGCCGTGTTTGGTGCCATGCAGACCGTCGCCGAGACCAAACCGAAAATGAACGTGGTGGCCGTTATTGCCGCTGCCGAGAACATGCCCAGCGGCACCGCGACGCGGCCGGGAGATATTGTGACCTCAATGTCCGGGCAGACCATCGAGATTCTGAACACAGACGCCGAAGGCCGGCTGGTGCTGTGCGACGCCCTCACCTACGTGAAAAAGTTTGATCCGGAAGTCGTTGTGGATATGGCAACACTGACCGGCGCCTGCATTATTGCCCTGGGCAGCCACGCTACAGGCCTGTTGAGCAATAACGACGCCCTGGCCAACGATCTGCTTGCGGCCGGCGAGCGAGCTGGTGATCGAGCCTGGCGCCTGCCCCTGTGGGACGAGTACCAGAGCCAGCTGGACAGCAACTTTGCCGACATGCAGAACATCGGTGGCCGCCCGGCGGGCACCATCACCGCTGCCTGTTTCCTGTCCAGATTCGCCAAGGACTACCGCTGGGCACACCTGGACATCGCCGGCACAGCCTGGCTCTCCGGCAAGGCCAAGGGATCTACCGGTCGTCCGGTCCCCATGCTGGTCGACTACCTGATGTCCAATGTCGGAAGCTGATTCCGCAACTCAGGAGGAACGGAACCAGTCTTACTGGTTCCATATCCTTGCCCAGAACACCGCTGCCGCCCGTAACCTCCATACCGCCAAGCTTGTCGATAAAGCCTGGCAGCAGGGAGATCGGGTAGGCATCGTGTGCGATACGATGCAACACGCCCAGGAGCTGGACGACCTGTTGTGGAACTTCAGCCCTGATGCTTTTATTCCCCACCGCATTGTTCCCGACTCCGCGACGACCTGCACCGATCCCGTTGGCATTCTGCTTTGTCCGCCGGTTGCTGAGGACTGGGATACGGTGATTATTCTTTCGGACACGCTGCCCGCAGATGCCGACCGGTTTAAGCGGCTGGCTCTGGTTGCACAAAATGATGAGGCGGTGCTGGAGCAGGCGCGATCGCATTTCAAGCAATTAAGGGCGCTGGGAATTACGCCTCGGGTGCATGATCAGAGGAACCCTCGCTAGGCGTTCGCCGGACCACGGACGAGCATGTATAATCGTGCGTCTTAAATTTCCCCTGTGAATCAACCAAACGGTCACCAGCAGAACCCCATGGAAAAAACCTACCAGCCAGAAAACATTGAGCGCCAGTGGTATCAGAACTGGGAATCCAAAGGGTATTTCCGGCCCTCCGGCGAAGGCCAGTCCTACAGCATTGCCATTCCGCCGCCCAACGTCACCGGCAGCCTGCATATGGGCCATGCATTCCAGCACACGATTATGGATACGCTGACCCGTTTCAAACGCATGCAGGGCCGGAACACCCTCTGGCAAGTTGGCACCGACCATGCGGGCATCGCCACCCAGATGGTGGTGGAGCGTAAGCTCGCCGCCGAAGAAGACAAGTCCCGGCACGACCTCGGCCGTGAGGAATTCATCAAGCGCATATGGGACTGGAAGGCCGAATCCGGCGGCACCATCACCCGCCAGATCCGTCGCCTGGGCAATTCCGTCGACTGGGACCATGAACGGTTTACCATGGACGACGGGTTCTACAAAGCCGTCCAGGAAGTGTTTGTTCAGCTCTATGACGAAGGCCTGGTCTATCGCGGAAAGCGACTGGTCAACTGGGACCCCAAACTGCACACCGCTATTTCCGATCTGGAGGTGGAGAACAAGGAAGAAAAGGGCTTCTTCTGGCATCTGCGCTATCCATTGGCCGATGGCGAGACCACAAAAGACGGCAAGGATCACCTGATCGTTGCCACCACCCGCCCGGAAACCATGCTGGGGGACACAGCCGTTGCCGTCCATCCGGACGATGAGCGCTACCAGCACCTGGTGGGCAAATTTATCGAATTACCATTGGTCGGCCGCCGCATTCCCATCGTCGCGGATACCCACGCCGATCCCGAGAAAGGCAGCGGCTGCGTCAAAATCACCCCGGCCCATGATTTCAACGACTACGCCGTGGGCAAGCGAAACAATCTGGTAATGATCAATGTCATGACGCCGGACGCCTGCATCCGCTCCGTAGCGGAAGTGGTCAACCCGGATGGCAGCGAAAACACTGAGGTCGATGCCAGCCTGCCACAGGCTTATTCAGGCCTTTCCCGTGAAGAAGCCCGCAAACAGATTGTTGCGGACATGGAAAATCTGGGCCTGGTTGAGGAAGTCGAGGATCACGTGTTGAGCGTGCCCCGGGGCGACCGCTCCGGCCTGATCATAGAACCCATGCTGACCGATCAATGGTTCGCCGATGCCAAGACCCTCGCCAAGCCGGCCATCGAAGCCGTCGAGGACGGCCGCATCCAGTTTGTCCCCAAGCAATACGAGAACATGTACTTTTCCTGGATGCGGGACATTCAGGACTGGTGTATTTCCCGCCAGCTCTGGTGGGGCCACCGGATCCCGGCCTGGTACGACGCTGACGGCAACATCTATGTCGGCCGCAATGAAGAAGAAGTGCGCCAGAAGCATAACCTGAGCCCGGATCTTGCCCTGGAACAGGACGAAGATGTGCTGGACACCTGGTTCAGCTCCGCGCTCTGGACGTTTGGAACCCTGGGATGGCCGGAAATTACCGAACGCCTGAAGTCCTTCCACCCCACCGACGTGCTGGTGACCGGCTTCGACATCATCTTCTTCTGGGTCGCCCGGATGATCATGATGACCATGCACTTCATGAAAAACGAGGACGGCACGCCCCAGGTACCGTTCCATACGGTTTACGTGACCGGCCTGATCCGCGATGAACACGGCGACAAGATGTCCAAATCCAAGGGCAACGTGATCGACCCGCTGGACATGATTGACGGTATCGGCCTGGATCCCCTGCTGGAAAAACGCACCGGCAACCTGATGCAGCCAAAGCTGGCGGAGAAGATCGCCAAGCGCACCAGGAAAGAATTCCCTGAGGGGATCACCGCCCACGGCACCGACGCTCTTCGCTTTACCCTGGCATCCATGGCCACCACAGGCCGTGATATCAACTGGGACATGAAGCGCCTGGAAGGCTACCGCAACTTCTGTAACAAGCTCTGGAACGCGGCCCGCTACGTGCTGATGAACACCGAGGGAGAGGACTGCGGCGTCAACGATGAGCCGGTCAACCTCTCACTGGCCGATCGCTGGATCATCAGTGAACTGCAGCGCTGCGAACAGGACGTGATCCGTCATCTCGACCAGTATCGCTTTGACCTTGCGTCCTATGCGCTCTATGAGTTCATCTGGAACGAATACTGTGACTGGTATCTGGAGCTTTCCAAGCCGGTTCTTACCGACGACAACGCCAGCACAGAAGCCAAGCGCGGCACGCGCCGCACGCTGGTTCGCGTGCTTGAGGCGGTTCTGCGGCTTGCCCATCCCATCATGCCGTTTATCACCGAAGAGATCTGGCAACGGATCGCGCCCCTGGCAGGCAAACAGGGCGACAGCATCATGCTGCAGCCCTACCCCCAGCCAGACAGCGGCAAACAGGATGATGAAGTCACCGCCGACATTGAATGGCTCAAGGGCGTGATACTGGCGGTACGCAATACCCGGGGCGAGATGAATATCTCCCCGGCGAAACAGATCCCGGTGCTGCTGCGCAGCAAGAACCCGGACGACAAGCGCCGTATGGACGAAAATCGCCAGTTCCTGATGTCGCTGGCCAAGCTGGAAACGCTGGACTGGTTTGACCAGGGCGAGCCGCCCATGTCTACCACGCAGCTGGTTGGCGATATGGAAGTGATGGTGCCCATGGCCGGCCTGATCGACAAGGACGCAGAACTCAAGCGCCTGGACAAGGAACTGGAGCGGCTTCAGAAAGAGGTCGCCCGCCTGGAAGGCAAGCTCGGAAACGAGAAGTTCACCGCCAAAGCGCCTGCAGACGTAGTTGAGAAGGAAAAACAGAAGCTTTCCGAAGCAGCCGGCAATGTTGAACGCCTGACGGAGCAGCGGTCCGCCATCGAGGCGATGTAAGCCATGCCCGCCAGAGCCGACACCGCATTAAAGGATGGCCCCATCGCCATCCTTGGCGCCGGCTCTCTGGGCAGACTCTGGGCCGGCTATCTTCCTGCCGGCCACGCTGTTTTTTTCAGCCATCCGCCCCGGCCAGTGTCCGGCCCGATCCATTACCGTCTGAAACACCCGGACGGCGCCGAATCCATCTGCCAGATACCGGTCATCACCCTGACCGGCGCCCGCCCTTACCTGTTGCTGGTTACCACAAAGGCGGGTGACACCGTCGATGCCCTGGAACGGGCCTTGCCCTCTCTGCCAACCCAGTTGCCTATCATACTTTTCCAGAATGGACTGGGATGCCAGCAGGCAGTGGCAGGTCGTTGGCCAGATCGCCCGGTTCTGGCCGCCAGCACCACTGAAGGCGCCAATCGGCCCGAAGAGGAATTGCTCGTACACGCCGGGCGTGGGCAGACATGGCTTGGCGCGCTGACCGATTCCGGTCGATATTGCGTCGCCGCGGCAGTAGCGCAACTGCAATCAAGCGGGCTAGCCATCGAAGCAGAGCCGGATATCCATCAGCGACTTTGGGACAAGCTGGTGGTCAATTCAGGCATCAACGCCTTTACGACAATTCTCGACTGCCCGAACGGAGATATCCTGGTGGACCCGTTTTTCCTGGAGCATATTGATGATCTAAGCGAGGAGATAGCTCAGGTCATGGCCACGGAAACCCGACGCCCCTTGTCAGCAGAAGAGGTCCGCAAGCGGATCTATACGGTGGCCACCAGCACCGCAGAAAACACCTCTTCCATGCGCAGCGACCGCCAACGCGGACGATCAACGGAAATCGACGTGATCAATGGTTATATCGTAGAACGGGGAAAAGCTGCCGGCATCGCAACGCCAGTGAACCAAATGCTTGTCCGGCGGGTAAAAGATCTGACGGAATAAATCCAACCAATCCAGGAGTTGCATCATGGGCAATCGTCTATCGAAAATTTACACACGTACAGGAGACGATGGGTCCACGGGCCTCGCCGACGGCAATCGCATCGCCAAGAACGCGCAGCGCGTTGAAGCCATGGGTACGGCGGATGAGCTGAACTGCCATATTGGCTTGTTGATAGAAACTTTGGATTCCGGCGATGCACTGATCGAGACCCTTCGCCGTATCCAGCACCACCTGTTTGACCTGGGCGGAGAGTTTGCCATTCCCGGCAGCAAGGTGATCGGTGACGATCATATCCAATGGCTCGAAAACACCCTGGACACCCACAACGAGAATCTGCCACCGCTGAAGAACTTCGTACTGCCCGGCGGGTCACCCGCGGCCGCCCAATGCCATATGGCTCGCGCTGTTTGCCGGCGTGCGGAACGGGTCGTGGTGGCACTCAGCCACGAGGATTCCATCAACACGGAATCCCGCCATTACCTGAACCGGCTGTCGGATCTGCTATTCGTGATCGCAAGAAACCTCGCGCGCCGGGACGGCGGCGAGGAGATCCTGTGGGAACAGAAGAAGTCAGGACTCTGATCGTCCTGGGGTCATCAGACCCTGAAGGCTTCGACCAGGCGTTGCAGAGAAGCGGTCAGATCAGACATCTCCCGCGATGAAGCCAGGGTTTCTTCGGCGTTGTCAGCCGTGGTCTGACCCAGAACACTGATCTGCTCCACGTTGGTGTTGACGTTTTTCGCCACCGCAGACTGCTCTTCTGCTGCCTGGGCGATCTGATGGCTCATGTCCACAATCATGGAGATGCCCTGGGCAATCCGGTCCAGCGCCTCAGTGACTTCCGTTGATTTGGTGACCGTCGCTTCCGTGACTTCGTGGCTGTTGGTCATGGCACTGACTGCGTCCTTCACACCGCTCTGCAGACGGGAAATCATACCCTCGATCTCTTCCGTCGACTTGTGGGTGCGCTGGGACAGTGAACGTACTTCATCGGCGACAACCGCAAAGCCGCGCCCCTGCTCACCAGCACGGGCCGCCTCGATTGCCGCGTTCAGCGCCAGCAGGTTGGTCTGCTCTGCAATCGCCTTGATCTCTACCAGCACCTGGCTGATGTTGTCGCTATCCTTGTTTACCCGGTTGATCACTTCGACCGCGCCGGCTATTTCGGTGGCCAGCTTGTTAATAGTGCCAACCGTATCCGCAACAACCTGTCGGCCTTTTTCCGTATCAGCCTCTGCACTGCCGGCACTGTCGGCGACGCGATGAGCGCTCTCGGTGACCTCATTGACGGCCTCTACCATCTGGTTCATGGCTTCATTGATCTGGCCGGATTCTTCCATCTGTCGGGCAACCGCCTGGCTGTTGGCCGTTGCGGTGTCGTTCACACGCGAGGCCTGCTGATCCACATCCGAGGTTGTGCTACTGACGGCACGGATAAGCTCGGCCATCTTGTCGGTCATATTATTGAATTCCGTTGTAAGCTCGCCCAGCTCATCCCGGTTTTCCAACTCGATATGGGTTGTCATATCGCCTGCTGCCACTGACCTTGCCGCCTCGCTGAAACGGCTAATGGCATTGCGCACCGACATAAAAAAGCCGATGTACAGATAGACGACGATCAACAGGACAATAACCAGTGAGGCTATGATCAATCGGCGCTGGGAAACCTCGGCATCAAGCCTGGAGTCCAGATTCTGGCGAACCACATCGAAAATCGCGGCGTTGGCCTGATTGAAATTTTCCAGCTCGCTCTCGATAAAGCTATTGAAATCCTGGAAGGACATTTCCAGACGCATGGGCGTGATCACATTAATGTCCAGCATGTCCCGCACCCTGATCAGACTGCCGGACACTTCCGCAAATTCATCGCCGGCGGATTGTTCCAGTTTTGGCGAAGCGTCCAACACCACGTCCAGTGACGGAGCCAGAAGGCTGGCCTGATTGGTCAGTTGATCATAAATTCCGTTCAGCGCATCACTCAGGCCATAACCCACCTGCCCTGACAATAATGCAGAGCCGCCGAAAGCCCGGGCGCGGCCTATAACGGTGCGGGCATCCGGCAGTGTCTCGTTTACCAGACCCAGCAGAAGCAGGTTTTCCCGGGATCCGTCCTGGCCAAGACCGGAACTCTCAATGGTGGCAGACAAAAGCGCACGGACCTTCTGAACGAACTGCTGGTAGTACTTGAACTGGGGATCAATGTTGCTCTGGTAGGCGTCCTCGGTGACCAGAGTCTGCCAATCTGACTGCAGCTGTTCTATCTGCGCTGTCCAATTGCCCGAGACATCAAAGCGAACATCTGCCGCAAGCAACTCTTCAAGAAGCGAATTGATGCGATCCCTGGCCTCGTCTGACTTTGCCAGAAGCGCAGGGTCATCCTTTATTTTGCCCGGGGCCCGAAAATCCCGGTAAGCCATTGACTGGCGCAACAGCAGGTCGACCGTCTCCAGCTGCTCAAGACCTTCGACGCCCCGTGTCATGGTGTCGACTGAGCGATTGAGTTCGCTGATAACCAGCCATGCCAACATGATGATCGGCAGCAGGAAAAGAACACTGATGAGGCTGAACTTATAAAACATGGGCAGCCGATTCATCAGTGACACAGCAGGTTTGATCAGCAGCTTCACATATACCCCCGGGACCTTATTGTTCGTTCTACTACGTTAGTCGGCTAAGGTACTACAAAGTTGAGAGTTTTTTTGCTTAAAAATGTAAATTCTCTATTTCAAACCGATCAGACAATACCCGCAATAACCAAGAGCGCGAGAGCGCATATCCAGACAAGCATACTACGGTTCATCAGACCCCGGATTGCCGCCAGGCTTCTGTCGCCAAAATCCGGCCAGGCTTCGTGGTGCAATTCCGAAAAGCGCTCCGGCTCCAGTTCATACCCGCTGAGCGCACTGTTGGCCGCGGACATCAACGTCTGTCTGGGATCCCCGCGCAGGGAGAAAACAGCGGATTTCCCGGTCTTCAGCCAGCCCGGCAGATCACCGGCAATACCAAACGTCAGCGCCAGCAACCTGGCAGGCAGGAAGTTTACTCCGTCGGCAAGACGACCAAACCCGCTCCTCGCCGCAGCGTGGGGCCAATGGTCCCTGAGGGCGACAAGACCTCTGGCAACAAATGCACCACCAATTCCGGCAACGACATACCAGAATGCAATGGCAAAATAGCGTTCAAAAATAACACCCACCAGTGTGCGGGACAGCGCCCGGTGCATCTCTTCCGGAGATGACGCGGCACCTCGTTCCGCAGGCGGCAGAAAATGACTGACCTTGTGCCAGGCTCCCTGCATGTCACCGTTTCTCCAGGCGGTGGCGTACTGTTCAAGCATCTCGACCAGCCCGGGCGCACCCATCATCCAGAGCAGCAGCACAAGGGCCAAAGGATGCACGGCAAACGACCACCCCGAGTGGCGCAAAGCAATTTCAATGGAAACGAGCAAGACCGCAGGCAATGCAACCAACAGAAGTCCGCGTAGCAGGCCGGCCTCCCGGCCCGGCGATACGGTATGGGCCCCGGAAAAGCCTTTGCGCCACAGAGGGTCCGCCGCAAACAGGTTCGCCTGATCCAGCCTGCGACGAAGTACATAGGCTGCCAGAAACACGACAAATTCCATTAGGCGCTGCTCCTTCCATTCAGAACCTGCGCCAGTCGCGTATGGAACCTGGACCAGTCGAAAGCGGGCCCGGGATCGGTTTTCCTGCCCGGGGCTATATCACTGTGGCCGGTTACGCGGTCCCGGGTGATTTCGGGCCAGGCCGCCATAATCCTCGCCGTAAGCTCTGTTAAACGCTTGTACTGCGGGTCGGTATAGGGAATATCGTCCGTCCCTTCCAATTCGATCCCGATGGAAAAGTCGTTGCATTCATCCTCACCCTGAAAACTGGACCTCCCCGCATGCCAGGCACGGTCAAGCAGGTTCACAAACTGTATAGCGGAACCATCCCGCCGGATCAGAAGATGCGATGACACCTTCAGGTCGGCGATGGTCTGAAAATAGGGATGCGCGGAGGGATCAAGCCGGTTACAGAAAAAACGCTCAATCGCGTCGCCGCTGAAGTGTCCGGGTGGCAGACTTATATTATGAATCACAAGTAGCGAAGGCGGGATTCGGTCGGGCCGGTTATTGTAGTTGGGAGAAGCGCACCAGCGGGCATCGGGAACGAGTCCGGTCGTCCGCAATTCGCGGGCATGTTCGTGCAGTTCGGAGTCTGTTATTTCAGGCGCGTTGAGGTCAGGCAAGGTGTTTCCATCAGGCTGGAGATGTTACGGGTTTCTACCTGATTGAAGCACAAACGCGGGCACCATGCGAATGCCCGGGGACCATGAACGCCAGGGGAGCCGGATCAGTCTTTGCGGTTGCTCCGGAGGTTATCAATGATGGACTCCAGAGCCCGGTCAAAGATCAGGCCGTCGTCCAGCATAACGATTTCATCTTGTTCCAGAGACCGGGCCAGTTCTTCCCGGTGATACTCCGCGACCTTGGCGCCGCTGCGATTAACGAAAATGTACTTGCCGGTTGCTTTGATAAATGCCGCGAGTTTGCAGCGGGTTTTACTGCCATCCCGCGTCAGTTCAATCCAGGAACCAACACGCATGCTGTCAGCGCGCTCAAGCCACTGGGTCTGAATCTCTGATTCAACAGCGGCAGCAGGTGCCTGGCTCGCCTGTGGTGACTCGGGAATTTGTGGTGACTGCGGTAGCTCCGCCGCCTCGGGTGTTTTCGGCGCTGAAGGTTGCTCCTGCGTTGCCTCCGGCTCCGGGACAATCTCCGGCTCCGGGGCGACCTCATGCTGCGGTGTGGCCTCAGGCTGCTTTTTCGGGTGTGTCACCAGGCGCTGGAACACGTCCACATGGGCAAGTTCCAGGTCACGAATGGCTGCGTCAGTGGCAAAGGGATCCCAGGAAATCTCCTGAAGGGCAGATCGCAGGCCGTCAACAATGCCGGGAATGGCTTTAAGCAAATCGCTACGCGTGTCGTCCGTCACCGGCTGTGGATCGACGCTCCAGACCAGGCTCTCGGTCAGTCGTCTTGCCTTGTGCCACTGATCACTCTCCTCGCCTTCGCGCAGAACCACCCACTGAAGGTATCTGACCAGCGCTTCATCAAGAAGGCGGATCACCGACTGTGGCAGCTCTCGTCCTTCCTGAACTTCATCCAGAAGCGTGCGGGCGGCATCAGAGGCTCTTTCCTGACGGGCACGACCCTCTTCCGCATCCTTGAGGCGCTGTTCAACCAATTCCCGACGGCGCCGGTCCAGATCCATGAAGTGGCCGAAATCGTTGAGGAGTTCGGTGAACAGTTCCACGTTATCGGTGTATTCGTTAAGCACCCGATCGACAACCGATTCGATTTTATCCCTGAGCGGGTCTCTCTGACCGGGCTTTTTTTCTGCCCAGCCCATCGCTGCGAGGGCCAGCTCATTGAGCAGCTTCCGAACCGGGTGACCACCCCGGTTGAAGAAATTCTTGTCGCTGAGTGCAACCTTCAATACCGGAATCTGCAGCCGGCTGATGATCGCTTTCATGGCGGGGTGGAGCTGACGGTCCTCAAGAATGAAGTCGAACAGCATGGACACCAGATTGATCACGTCGCTGTCGACCTGGCCGGCGGTCACCCGCTGGCCCCGCTCATCGACGAAGATCGGCTGAAGCTGGCCGGACAGAGGGACGATTTCATCGGAGCTGTGCGCCGTCGCTTCGGACTGGATATTGTTCAGGCGAGCCATCAGTGTGTCGGTATCAAGTACGCCAGCGCCTCCGGAACCGACTGGCCCGCCCACACCGGTGTTACCACCCTGTCCACCGTGCAAAAGCGCGCTCAGCTCAGAGAAAGTCGCCTTCACGTCCGAGGAACCGGTGCTACCTTGGGCCGACTGGCCAGCGTGTCCGCCATGAACGCCCTGGTCCTCGCTGGAGCCCTGAGTCCGGGGGGAAGGCGCATTGCCAGAGGGACGGGGGGCTTTTCCCCCGATGGGCGGACGCTTCATGTCGGGCAGAACGCCCTCGGCAATCAGAGTTTTGTTGGCGTTCTTGTAGAAATCGCCAAGTATTCCGCCAAGCAGGCGATCGAAAAGCTTGAGCACCACCAGCTTGGCGCGAATATCAATATCAAGGTCCGAACAGGCGTCCGCCAGTCCACCGCAGATAACTTCCGGGCTTAGTGGCATCTGGCTGTCTTGGAGCTTGATGGAAGGCACCAGATGAGCGACTCGCACGTTCAATAAACGGATAGCCTCGGAATTCTGGCTTCGAAGTTTGTTGATCAGGTTGTCTATTGCCACCTGCTGCTCGAGCTGGGAGTGATCGACAAGGCTGAGAGAATCCTGATCCACCTCATCAAGGGAACCCGAGCCCCCTTTGGGCGCGAACTGACCGATCTCGTTGAAAGCGCTGCTGACGTATTGCAGGACTGATACTGTCATGCTCTTTCGGCGCAGGCGAAGTTCCCGCATTGCGTCAAAATAGGCGGTCTGATCCTGATTCGTGCCCGCCTTGTCAGCAAGTTCGAACAATGCGTCGTCTGCCTGATCAAAAAACTCGGACATCACCGCTTTCAACGACTGACCAGATACGTCACGCAAACGTACCAATGCCGCCGGAAGGCTGAACCTTTGCGGAATACTCTGATTTTTCAGGTTAACGACTTTCCGGTCCTGTGCCATGCGGCTACTCCAGACGTGAGCGGTAGGAGATACATACGCCAATGGTAAGCCCGCAGCACGTCAGCTTGTGTCAGAATTTGTCACCTTTTGTGTTTAAGTGATGGCCTTCACAGTTTAGCACCCTGACGGTGACGGGTTTGGAGAAACCGGCGATGGGCGATAAAATCCCGGAACCGGCCGAAATTCCGTTTTCAACCTTCTTTTCTATTTCAGGAAACTGCATGAAATATGACGACCTGATGCATCAGTCCCGCGTCCAGGCGGTTGCCCAGAGCCTCCAGGAAGATATCGGCTCCGGAGATATCACGGCGCAGCTGATACCCGCCGACCGTATCAGCCAGGGCCATGTCATAACCCGTGAAGGGGCCGTTATAGCCGGCAGCGCCTGGGTCGATGAAGTCTTCCTACAGGTGGACCCGACCGTGACATTAAACTGGCAAACCCGAGACGGCGAGGCCGTACACCCCGGACAGATCCTGTTTACCATGACCGGCAATGCCCGCAGCCTGTTGACGGCAGAGCGCAGCGCCCTGAACTGGCTTCAGGCCCTCTCCGGCACGGCAACCGTGTGTGCAGACTATGCCGCCATGGTTGCCCACACCGGCGTCAAACTCCTGGACACCCGCAAGACCATTCCGGGCCTACGCCTGGCGCAGAAATACGCGGTGACCTGCGGCGGCTGTCATAACCACCGGTTCGGCCTCTGGGACGCGTTCCTGATCAAGGAAAACCACATTGCTGCCTGTGGTTCCATTGCCAATGCTGTTGCCGAAGCAAGGCGGATTGCGCCGGACCGGCCCGTTGAAGTGGAAACCGAAAACCGGGATGAGCTGGAACAGGCACTGGAGGCAGGCGCCGACATCATCATGCTGGATGAGTTTTCACTGGAAGGCATGCGGGAAGCGGTGCACCTGACCGGCTCGGCAGCGAAACTTGAAGCATCGGGCGGCATAAGCGAGCGAACGCTGGTCGCGATTGCAGAAACCGGTGTTGACTATATTTCAATCGGGGCTCTGACCAAGGACATCCGGGCGATCGATCTGTCGATGCGCCTGGATTCGTAACACTGGCGGCGGTTTCAGCCACCGCCGGATAAAAGCCGGTCCATCTCCTCAAGTTGCTTGATCAGGCTTTTTCCGGATTCCGGCCGGGCCCTGAAGTGCTCCTCGGCCATGGGCGCCATGCCGGAGACCTGGGGCAAGGGTCGATCTGCCTCGATCAGAACGGTCATGCGGCGGATGAAAACAAACTGGAGCCACTGGGTAAACTCCAGCCGGTCAACGGCAAACGGCTGAGTACTCTGCATGGCTTCCGCGGGTGGCGGCTGGTTTTCCCACAGCCCCAACTGCCGCAGTTCCATCTCGATCTGGATAAGGCTGTCAGCCACTCTTGCAATATGGTCGGATGAACCCGACATTGAGCTCCCCTTCTGATTTCTGTCTTTTCTGAATTGTTGCGCTTGTCAGTCAGCCAGCGGTTCCAGCTCGACTTTCTCACCATGCAGCACGGCAAACAGGTTCTCGTACTGGACGGTCAGCGGATGTTTCGGCGCCATGTGAATCAGCGGCTTCCTCGCCTGATGGGATTCCTTCATTTTCACCGAACTGGACAACCTGACGGGCAGAACCGGCAGCCCCTCGTCCATCAGTTCACGAACCAGCTGTTTTGGCAGGCTGGCGCGAGGCTGGAACTGGTTTGCCACAATGCCTTCAACGACCAGGTCTTCATTGTGATCTTCCTGAAGTTCCTGAATTTCGTGCAGAATGCTGTACAGCGCCTGACGCGAGAAATCGTCACAGTCGAACGGAATGAGGCAGCGTTCCGCGGCAATAAGCGCAGAGCGTGTATAAAAATTCAACGCCGGCGCAGTGTCGATATAGATGGCGTCGAATGACTCACTGAGTTTCTTCAATGCCTCGCGCAGCTTGTAAATTTTGTGCTTCGCTTCCAGCTTGCGCTCGAGAAAATCCAGCTCTGGACTTGATGGCATCACAAACAGATTGTCAAAAGGTGTTGCGTGAACGAATTCATCCGGCCGACGGTTGAATACGGTGAATGCAACCGTCTGCTCCAGGTAATCAGCTACCGTGTCCTTCAGCTCTGAGGCTGACTTGCCCAGAAGGTACTGTGTGGAGTTGCCCTGGGGATCCAGATCCACAACCAGTGTCCGTTTGCCTCTGGCAGCACTGATTGCTGCAAGATTGCAGGTGATGCTGGATTTACCCACACCGCCTTTCTGATTGAATACCACGCGCCTCATTCTAATCCCTCCCTTCTGTGGTGTTTGTTTCGTCCGATGTTCATTACCAGTCCATCACCGACTTCACAAACGGGATGGTCAGTCGCCTCTGCGCCTTCAGTGAATTGTCATCAAGCCTGTCCAATACCGCCAGCAGATCTGCCAGCCGTCGCGGTGCCCGCTTCAGAATAAAAGCCGCCACGTCCTCATTGACACTCAGCCCCCGCTGCTCGGCCCTGGCCACCAGGATGCGCATGCGATCGTCATCCCGGTTAATTCCCATCTGCACCTGCAGGCCGTGCTGAAGACGGGAGATAAGGTCAGGAAGCAGGAATGGCAAGTCTGCGGGCAGATCCGTCAGACTGATCACCAACTGCCCGCCCTGATCATTGACGCGATTATACAGATGAAAGACGGCTTCCTCCCATTCCGGTCGACCGGCAATGGTATCAAGGTCGTCAAGGCAGACAACGTCATTCATCTCCAGGCCACTCAGTGCCTCCGGCCCGAAGGGCAGGAACTCCTCCATGCTCAGGCACACGGCGGGGCGCTGTGACTGCTCGGCGAGATGGCAGACCGCCTGCAGCAGGTGGCTTTTGCCCGTATCCTGATCACCACACACAATAATTGAGGGGATGGAACTGCCCTGCTCGACTGCCGCCCTTAGGCGGGCCGACGCTGTTGAATTGCGTTCGCCGTGAAAATTGTCGAACCGGGCGTCGTCCCTCAGTTTCACGCCCAGCGCTAGCTGTCCTGCGCTCACGACTGAACGGCCCTCCAGGCTTTCAAACCCCAGACAACCAGGTAATGGGCACCGCTTAGGACCGCTGACGCGGCCACCAGATCGATGCCCACCTCTATTACCCAGGGCTGCATCGGCAGACCCGCCAGCAGCACAATGATGGCGAGCGCCACCAAAATCTGGATCATGGTATTAAACTTGCCCGGCAGGCTCGGCTGCATGTCGAATCGTCCGATGCCGTAGTGATAGGCCAGACCGCCACAGACGATCAACAGATCCCGCCCAAGTATCAGCCAGAAAAGCCACTGCGGAAGCACCCCGGTGAGCGTCAGCATAAGGTACGCCGCAATCAGCAGAGCCTTGTCTGCAAGGGGATCAGCGATGGCCCCCAGCCGCGAGTGCCAGTTAAACGCCCGGGCAAGGAAGCCGTCGAAAGCATCGGTAGCGGCGGCAACAAAAAAGATAATCAATGCAACACTATAATCCCTCGACCCGAGTGCGACGGCAAAGGGCAATACCAGCAGGAGCCGCAGGAACGTCAGCGCGTTCGGAATCCAGCGCCAGTTCTGACTCATAGCGGTCTCCCCCGAAGCCTCAGGCTGCCTGATTAATCGCGGCTCTCGCCTGCACCGCCCGACACGACGGACGTTGCGGACTGCCAGCGATAATGAAGCACCTGGTAAAGTGACTCGAAGGCCTTCTCGGCATCTTCCTCTTCCGCCATCAGCATTTCAGCATCATAGAATGCATTGGAAGACGTCCCCGCTATGGGCGACGTTCCGTTTACAGTGACTGGCGAAGATGTTGAAGCAGAGCCCGGCAACTGACTGGCCGGAGCTGCGTTTATCGACGGGGCTGGCTTCTGGCCGTCAGGGCCGCCGTTGTTCTGCTCCGGATCTGCGGGAAGTCGCGAAACCTCGGCCTCGGAGAGTGGAACCAGGCGAGGGTCCAGCGCGATATAACGTTTAAGCTGCTCTATTTCACCGGAGAAGGTCACTCTAAGGGTAACTTTGCCATTCCTGGTTCCTGTCGCATCAGCGCTCTGGACGGGTGAAAGATTTTTAAGCGCTCGGTTTGCACCGGCGTAATCTGCAAAGCCACTGATGCCATGCAGTACAATCTCCACCTGTGGTGATTCGCCCACGTCGTCACTGTCTACCGCATAGCGTTTTGCGAAGGTGCTGGCCCACTCGCCTACCACCGCAGAGGCCAGTGCCTGCGGATCAGAGGCCGTCACTGACTGCTCCGCTCCGCCAAGCTCCATCCCGTCGAACACCCAGCCCGCGCGCCATTCACTCCCCGCGCGGCTGACGCGGACAAGGGAAATCAAATCGTGGTTGAGCGTTTCCGATGCCGACCGGACATTACCGGTAAACTGGCCCCAGATATCAGACATCAGTTCACGACGATCAGCGTAACTGGCAGGTGGCAGTGCCACCGGGAGGCCGCGATTCTCGGCCGCTTTCATGAAGGCATCCCGCCAGATCGATTTTTCTTCCGGGGTCGCGATCTGGTGGAGCAGCGTCCGGGAACCATTGGCCTCGACCGCAATCCAGGCAAGAATCAGTGGCCGATTAGCTCCCCAGACCGGCGCGTCAATTGAGGCCAGGGCCCTGTTTACACCCACGGCGCCAAAGGCCATCTGTAATCGGTTTCCATCCTCGGAACGAAGGAACTGGTAGGACTGAAGCAGGGATTCCGCGTCGTCCAGCAATGCCTGGGCGCCCTCCTGGGCAAGCACGTCCTGGGAACCGGACACTCTGACGAACACCCGGCTCAGGCCATCGGCATAGCCCTGGGCCAGGTCGTCCGGCTGGGAGCTGGACACGGGCACTTCAACCGAATAGAGCCCGGGCACGGTGACCGCTGAAACCGGTGCCGCAAACAGCAACGTCGTTGCGAGCATGGCGGCTACACGGCCGATTTTCTTCGCTATTCCCATCGGGGACATTCCTGAGCCTTGCATGAATCTTCCTGGAAATCGTGTGAATGCCGCCTAGGATACACCATGGTCCAGGCTGAAAGTAGCAACCGGGGATTGCCAGATTTCAATAAACAATTGCATTTGGAGCCCCATCCCGCACCTGTTAAAATCCGCCGCCTGTCTCTTATCCCAATTCCACAGCCCAACTGGTTAATCACCCCATGAGCGAAGACAAGCCCTCCCTCACCTACCGCGACGCTGGCGTTGACATCGACGCGGGCAACGAACTCGTCAACCGGATCAAGAACACCGCTGCCAGGACCCGCCGACCGGAAGTCCTCGGTGGCCTGGGTGGCTTCGGTGCCATGGTGGCTATACCCCCGGGTTATCGTGAGCCGGTGATGGTTTCCGGTACGGATGGCGTGGGCACCAAGCTGCGCCTGGCCATGCAGCTTCAGAAACACGACACCATCGGCATTGATCTGGTGGCCATGTGCGTGAATGACCTGGTGGTTGGTGGTGCCGAACCGCTCTTTTTCCTCGACTATTACGCCACCGGCAAACTCAATGTCGATGTCGCGGCCCAGGTGGTAGACGGAATCGGTCGGGGCTGCGAGCTGTCCGGCTGTGCCCTTGTGGGTGGTGAAACCGCCGAAATGCCCGGCATGTATGAAGGCGACGATTACGATCTGGCTGGCTTCTGCGTGGGTATCGCCGAGCGCAGCGAGATCATTGATGGCAACCGGGTACAGGCGGGCGATGTTCTGCTGGCCCTGGGTTCCTCTGGGCCCCACTCCAACGGGTACTCGCTGATCCGCAAGATTCTGGAGGTCAGCAACGCCGATCTGGACCAGACCATTGGCGGAACTACCCTGGCGAATGCGCTGATGGCGCCCACCCGCATCTACGTGAAAAATCTGCTTCAGCTGATCAAGGAAGTGGATGTGCGCGCCCTGTCCCACATCACGGGGGGCGGACTTCCCGAAAATATCCCGAGAGTACTACCGGATGGCACGGTTGCCGCCATTGATACGGCCAGCTGGGAACTTCCGGCCGTGTTTGAATGGCTGAAGAATGCTGGCGGCGTCGCCAGCGAGGAAATGTACCGGACCTTTAACTGCGGAATCGGCATGATCGTCTGCGTGCCAGCCAACCAGAAAGAATTGGCGCTGGACACCCTGAACGCGCTGGGCGAGAACGCCTGGCAAGTGGGCGAAATCGAGGCCGCCGAAGATAACTCGGCGTCCGCATCTGTGCGTTATGCACCGGGGCTGTTGGCGGTATGAAGGCAGATCCGGTAGACGCTCCGCGCATCCTCGTACTGGCCTCCGGCGCCGGAACCAACCTGCAGGCGCTGATTGACGCCAGCCAGGAACGGGATTTTCCCGGCAAGATCGTGGCGGTGGGCTGTAACCGGCCCAACGCCTTCGCCCTTGAGCGGGCCGCCCAGGCCAATATCGAGCACTTCACGGTCGATCATACCCGCTATGACACACGGGAAGAGTTCGACGGCATGCTGATGGCAGAAATTCGCCGACGCAATCCGGACCTCATCCTTCTGGCAGGCTTCATGCGGATCCTGACCACGGACTTCGTTCGCGCCCTGCGCGGGACCCTGCTTAATGTCCACCCCTCACTGCTGCCCAAATATACCGGCCTGAACACCCATCAACGGGCGCTGGACGCCGGAGACAGCATTCACGGCACATCCATCCATTTCGTTACGGAACAGCTGGATGGCGGCCCGGTCATCGCCCAGGCCCAGGTTCAGATTGCCTGGGACGATACTGCCGAGACCCTGGCGGAGAAAGTCCAGGCGAAGGAACACCTGCTCTACCCGATTGTGGTCAAATGGTTTTGCGAAGGCCGCATACAGCTGGGCTCAGACCAGGTCATCTTTGACGGCCAGCCCCTGGATCAACCCATGGTGCTTCCGGACGAGCCCGCAACTGCTGGCGGCTGATTAAACATATCGTCATCGTCCGGGCGCCGGACAGGCGTTATGCTGGTATGGCTAACGAATTCGGAACGGACGACGACCATGATGAAACTGCCCCTTACCCTGCTTCTGCTAGTCGCTACCGGCATTGCCTCAGCCTCTGAGAAAGGCTCGGAGGCGTCATTGGTGCCCCTGGAAGTCAGCTACAAGGCATCCATGGAAAAGGGCATCACCCTGGACGGGTCTGCCCGTCGCTCGCTGCAGCAGCGGGACGATAGCACCTGGGTGTATCGAACCGATGTGGATTCCTTCATCGCCGATATCGACGAGTCTCTGATCTTTCGGTGGGAGGATGGGCAGGTGGTGCCACTGCGTTATCGTTACAGTCTTTCAGGGTTTCTGATCAAAGACCGCAAGCAGGCCATCGATTTTGACTGGGAAAACGGACGCGCCACCGGCCATTACCGCGGCGACAAATTCTCGCTACCGCTGGAGAAAGGCGCAATGGACCCGATGGGCTACCAGTTGCAGTTGCGTCAGGACATCAAAGATGGCAAAACGGAAATGACCTACCGGGTAATCGACAAGGGCGACTACGACACCGATCGGTTTGCCGTCATTGATGAAGAAACCATCAATGCCAGCGGAGATTCGATACAGACGGTCAAAACAGAAAAGGTGCGAGCAAGCGACAGTAAACGCAAGACCCTGATGTGGTTCGCTCCGGACCAGAATTTCCTGCTGGTTCGGCTGCTGCAGGTAGAGCCCGATGGCAGCGAGTATGAACTCAGCATCGACGAGGCGACTTTCAAGCCCTGAGTGATTTCACCTCATCGGCAATGATGCGAAGACCCTCTGCGACCCGGTCATCGTCCTGGGAATAGGTCACTCGCAGGCATTCATGACGGTGCTTCCAACCATCATCCGGCAGGCCCGGGAAGAAATAATGCCCGGATACCACCAACACGCCTCTGGCCTTTAACCGTTGGTAAAGCTCCAGGCTTGTAATGGGAAGGTCCGGGAACCACAGCCATAAAAACATGGCGCCTTCGGGTTTGTGGACATACCAGCGGCAGGTGTCCTCACCCATTGCCTCACGGAATACGGTGACCGCTTTTTCCATTTTTGCCCGATAAAACGGACAGACGACATCGCGACTGAGCGCCAGGATCTCGCCGGACTTTACCAGCGGCTCGGCCACCATGGCGCCAAAACTGCCGGTCGCCAGGTTCATGATGGCGTTGATACTCGACAGCGCCTTGATCACCGGCTCTGACGCTATCACGATGCCGGTTCTCGCCGCCGGAAGGCCCAGCTTGGACAGACTCAGGCAAAGTATAATCTGATCGTTCCAGTGGGGTGTGGCGTCTACAAACATCAGGCTGGGAAAGGGGGTGCCGTAGGCGCCGTCGACGATCAGTGGAATATCGTGCTGCCGCGCCATGGCTTCGAGCCGATTCAACTCTTCATCGGTAATCACGTTGCCCGTCGGGTTGGTGGGCCGGGATACACAGATCGCACCGGTTTCACCGGTTACTTCCACGGCATCAAAATCCACCCGGTACTTGAATTCGTGGGCATCAGTAAAAGAGATATCCGGCTGCACCGCCCGGAACAGATCCGGCTCGATGCCCGCATCGGCGTAGCCAATGTATTCCGGCGCCAGAGGCAGCAGAATGTGCTTGTGCTGGTCCTCGCCGTACCGGCCGCCAAACATGTTGAAGAGCATGAAGAAAGCGGCCTGGCTGCCATTGGTCAGGGCGATATTTCCCGGCTTCAGCCCCCAGCCATATTCGCTATTCAGCAGGTCCACCAGAGAGGCAATGAAATGCTTTTCGCCCTGGGGCGGATCGTAGATTCCCACCACCCGGCGCACATCGTCTTCACTGCGGCTCATGTCACCGAGAATCTGCTGAACCCGCTGCTGGATCTCCGGGATATGGCCGGGGTTGCCCCCGCCCATCATGATCATGTCGTCACCGGAGGCGAGCGCGTTACCCAGGTCATCCATCAGTGAGGTAATCCCGGAATCGGCGGTAAACTTCTGTCCGAAATTCGAAAACTTCATATCAGTCGCTCAGGGATATTCCCAGGTTGCTGACACCGTCGTTGGCGGCGTCAGTGCGAATGCGTTCAACAAACTGGGTGGTCGGTGTGCGCTGGCGTTTGAATTCCAGCACCAGCTCCCGCTGGAACACTTTGTCTTCTTTCATCAGCGGGTGCTGCTCCAGCAAGCGGACCAGCTCGTCCTCGTCGAGGTCTTCCCCTTCCGACAGTTCGATAAAATTCATCACGGTGGCGGTGGCCATCTGGGATGCTTCTGTAGCCCGGTGCTTAGAAGGATTCAGGCGGTTCAGCAGTGCCTGCTCCAGAAGCTGGCAGAAATCGAACGCCGGATAGACGCCATAGGCGTCGTAGGCGTTCACATCCGGGGAAAGGGTTTCCAGTTTGGCCAGAAGTTGGGGAATGGCCGCTTCGGAGGCGTCTTTTTGCAGCATTTCCCAGCTAAGATCGAGCAATTGCCGCATTTTGCCGCCGGTCTTCAGGCCTACCGCATCGGCAAAAAGGGCATAGTTGGGGAATGACCGCTCCGCCAGCGCCATAAGAAACGTGAACTCCCGCCATCCCTGAAGCTGGGACACGGCTTTAAGAAACTGGTTGGCGTTCACTTGGGGGCAATTCCGGTCATGTGCGAGGCCTTGGGGTTCGGGGAATCAGGTTCGGGGAAGAGTCACGCCTGTCTGCCCCAGGTATTTACCGCCGCGGTCCTTGTAGCTGGTTGCGCAGACTTCATCGGATTCGAAGAACAGCATCTGCGCCACGCCTTCGTTGGCGTAAATTTTCGCAGGCAGGTTGGTGGTGTTGGAAAATTCCAGGGTTACCTGTCCTTCCCACTCCGGCTCCAGGGGAGTAACGTTCACGATGATGCCGCAACGAGCATAGGTGGACTTGCCCAGGCAGATGGTGAGCGTGCTCCGGGGAATCCGGAAATATTCGACGGTGCGTGCCAGCGCAAAGGAGTTGGGCGGGATTATGCAGACGTCACCGGTGTAGTTAACGAAGCTGTTTTCGTCGAAATTCTTGGGATCGACGGTGGCCGAGTGGACGTTGGTGAAGATTTTGAATTCGTTGCTGCAACGCACATCATAGCCGTAGCTGGACGTTCCATAGGAGATGACCCGGCCTTTTTCGTTCTCGCGGACCTGATCAAATTCGAATGGCTCAATCATTCCCTGTTCCTGGGCCATCCGGCGGATCCAGTGGTCGGACTTTATGCTCATTGGTGGTGTCTCGTTTCCGTCTGAAAAAGTGGCAGTAGTTTACCTGTTCGGCGGGTGACTGTCGAAGCTTTGGCGGCGTCTATCTACCGTTTGACTCGGGGCTGCGGCCACGGAGAGGGTCAGTTCGAAACACGCCGCGAATACGTCCCTGTAGGCTTGAGAAAAACATCCATGTTTTTCACAGTTTCGAACTCACCCTCTCCGCGGCCGCGATCTGACTCTTGTCGGGGACTCCACTTCGCCGTGCCGAATCTCGGTGTTCAGTGCTCGCTAACAGAGACGCTCGAAATAGAACCGGTCAGGTGCCTTTCCCGAGTAGACAGCTCCGCACTGACTCTGCGCGCAATATCCTTATACCGTCTCGCCACTTCAGAATCCGGTTCCGCAACCACCGAGGGCGTACCACCGTCGGTCTGCTCACGGATGGTCATGTGCAGTGGGAGCTGGCCCAGCAAGGTGGTGTCGTATTCCTCGGCAATGCGCTCGCCGCCACCGTGGCCGAACAGGGGTTCTTCGTGGCCGCAGTTGCTGCAGATGTGGATGCTCATGTTTTCAACCACGCCCAGCACGGGGATTTCCACCTTGCGGAACATTTCGATGCCTTTCTTTCCGTCCAGCAGTGCGATGTCCTGGGGGGTGGTCACGATGACCGCGCCGGTGACCGGGACTTTCTGGGCGATGGTCAGCTGGATGTCGCCGGTACCCGGCGGCATGTCGAGGATCAGGTAATCCAGTTCGTTCCACAGGGTCTGTTGCAGCAGTTGCATCACCGCGCCGCTGACCATGGGGCCGCGCCAGACCATGGGGGTTTTGTCGGTGACCACGAAGGCCATGGAGTTGGCCTGCAGGCCATGGGCTTCCATGGGCACGAAATATTTCTGCTCGCGGGTTTCAGGGCGTTTGCCTTCGGGTACGCCCAGCATCATGCCGATGCTGGGGCCGTAGATGTCTGCGTCGAGAATGCCGACCCGGGCGCCTTCGGCGTGCAGTGCCAGGGCCAGGTTAACGGCGGTGGTGGATTTGCCCACGCCGCCCTTGCCGGAGGCCACGGCGATGATGTTCTTTACGCCCGGCACGGATGCGATGTCTTTCTGGCCTTTGTGGGAATGGATGCGCTGGCTGACCTGAACGTCCGCACTCTGAACGCCGTCGACGTCTTCCAGGGCGTTACCCACCAGTTCCTTGATGGCACCCGCAATGCCTTTCGAAGCGTATGGCAGTTCGATTCTGACCGTGACCTTTCCCGTCTCGTCAGCGGCCAGGGATTTCACGGCATCAAGCTCGTACAGGTCTTTGCTCAGGTAGGGATCCCGATACTGTTTAACGGCCATTTCAAGGGCCAGCTGTGAAATCTGGGTCATCGGTGTCTCCGGGAGTGGGCTCCGGCACTTTAAATGTGCCCGGAACCGGGTGTTTCGGGTGAAAAATATCTGCTTGGAAGGTATCATCTGTGCCCGTTTCTGGCCATATGCCCCCACTTATTCACGAATGAAGGTTCGGAAGACACCATGACTCAAGCGAACTCCAGTCAACAGCGGGATATTCTGGTAACCAGCGCCCTTCCCTATGCCAATGGCCCGATTCATCTGGGCCATCTGCTGGAATATATCCAGACGGATATCTGGGTGCGCTATCAGAAGATGCGGGGCGAGAACTGCTATTACGTTTGCGCAGACGATGCCCATGGCACCGCTATTATGTTGCGGGCCGAGCGGGAAGGCATTTCATCGGAGCAGCTGATTGACCGGATCCGCCAGGAACACCAGGAGGATTTTTCCGGTTTTCATATCCACTTCGACAACTACTACACCACCCATTCCGAGGAAAACCGCCAGTTTTCCGAGTACATCTATCGGCAACTGCAGAACAACGGGCACATAGCGACCCGCAAGATCACCCAGTCCTACGATCCGGAAAAGCAGATGTTTCTGGCGGATCGTTTCATCAAGGGTACTTGCCCAAAGTGCAAGACCGAGGATCAGTACGGCGACAACTGTGAGGCCTGTGGCGCGACCTACACGCCGGCGGAACTGATCAATCCCCGCTCGGCGGTGTCTGGTGCTACGCCTGTTGAAAAGGAATCCGAGCACTATTTCTTCCGGCTGCCGGAGTTTGCGGATTTTCTCGCCAAATGGACCCGCAGCGGCACGCTTCAGCCACAGGTTGCCAACAAGTTGGCAGAGTGGCTGGACGCCGGACTGCAGGAGTGGGACATCAGCCGGGACGCGCCCTATTTCGGCTTCGAGATTCCGGATGCTCCGGGCAAGTATTTCTATGTCTGGCTGGACGCGCCTATTGGCTACCTGGCCAGCTTCAAGAACCTGTGCGACCGGGAAGACATCGACTTCGAACACTTCTGGAAGGCCGATTCCACCGCTGAGGTCTATCACTTCATCGGCAAGGACATCATCAACTTCCACGCGCTGTTCTGGCCCTCGATGCTCCACAGTTCCGGGTTCCGCACGCCGTCTGCGGTCTGGTCCCACGGTTTTGTTACGGTTAACGGCAAGAAGATGTCCAAGTCACGGGGCACCTTCATCATGGCACGTACCTACCTGGATCACCTGAATCCGGAGTACCTGCGCTATTATTTCGCATCGAAGCTGACCGGCGGCGTCGATGATATGGACCTGAACCTGGAAGATTTCGCCGCGCGAGTGAATTCGGACCTGGTGGGCAAGGTAGTGAACATTGCCAGCCGCAGCGCCGGGTTTATCACCAAACGCTTCGACGGCAAACTGGGCACAGTGACGGAACACGACAAGCTCAAAGAATTCATCAATGCTGGCGAGGAAATCGCGAACTATTACGAGGCCCGTGAATTCGGTCGCGCCATGAGGCGCATCATGGAGCTGGCCGACATTGCCAACCAGTACGTGAACGACGAGCAGCCCTGGGTCATTGCCAAGCAGGAAGGCCAGGACGACCGGCTGCAGGCGATCTGCACCAACGCCATCAATATGTTCCGCCTGCTGATGACCTATCTGGCGCCGGCCCTTCCGGAAACGGCAAAGGCTTCTGAAGCGTTTCTCAATGCGCCTCTGGACTGGAACAACCGTGGCAATCGTCTCGAGAATCACGACATCAACAAGTTCAAGCCGCTGATGAACCGGGTGGATATGGCGCAAATTGAAAAGATGCTGGATGCCTCGAAGCAGGAAATGCCTGCCGCTGGTTCCGGCTCGCCCGCCGAGGCCCCGGAACAAAGCGAAGCCAAAGCACCGGAGCCACTGGCGGATGAAATCGATTTTGACGCTTTCGCCAAGGTGGATCTCAGGGTGGCGAAGATTGTCAAAGCAGAGCGGGTTGACGGCGCAGACAAGCTTCTGCAGCTGACCCTTGACATCGGCCTCGGCGAGCGCAATGTCTTTGCTGGCATCAAGTCCGCCTACGAACCCGAGGAACTGACCGGGCGCCTGACGGTCATGGTGGCCAACCTGAAGCCCCGCAAGATGAAGTTTGGTCTTTCGGAAGGCATGGTGCTTGCGGCCGGCCCTGGTGGTAAAGAGATCTATATCCTGTCGCCGGACTCCGGCGCCACCCCCGGCATGCGGATCATGTAGGCCAGAGATGACGGAGAGAATGGATGAGTGAATACCTGCTGATTCTTGTCAGCACCATTCTGGTCAATAATTTCGTGCTGGTTCAGTTTCTCGGGTTATGCCCTTTTATGGGTGTCTCCGGGAAGCTGGAGACCGCTATGGGCATGTCTCTGGCCACTACCTTCGTGCTGACGCTGGCATCAGTGTGCAGTTACCTGGCGTATACCTACCTTTTGGAACCGCTGGATCTGGCCTTTCTCAAGACCATCACCTTCATTCTGGTAATCGCCGTGGTGGTGCAGTTCACCGAGATGGTCGTTCGCAAAACCAGCCCGTTACTCTATCGGGTGCTGGGAATATTCCTGCCGCTGATCACCACCAACTGTGCCGTTCTGGGTGTTGCCCTGCTGAACCTCAACAAAAACAATAATTTTGTTGAGTCGGTTCTTTACGGCTTCGGGGCGGCTGCCGGTTTCTCACTGGTGCTGGTGCTTTTTGCCGCCCTGCGGGAGCGGATTGCCGTCGCTGACGTGCCGGTTGCCTTTCAGGGGGCCGCCATTGGCATGGTAACGGCCGGGCTAATGGCATTGGCCTTCATGGGCTTTACCGGCCTGGTCAGTGTCTGACGGAGCGTTTGATTATGTGGACAAGCATACTGATTGCTGTTGTGGTCCTGCTGGCACTGGCCGCCGTTTTTGGTGCCCTTCTGGGCTTCGCCTCCGAGCGTTTTAAAGTTGAGGGGGACCCGGTTGTCGAGCAGATCGACTCGCTGCTGCCCCAGACCCAATGCGGCCAGTGCGGCTTTCCCGGCTGTCGCCCCTATGCCGAATCCATTGCCAACGGCGATGCCATCAATAAATGCCCTCCCGGGGGCGAATCCACCATCAAGGCGCTGGCCGACCTGCTGGATGTGGAACCCCAGCCGCTGGACGCAGAGCACGGTGTTGAACAGGAAAAGCGCGTTGCCGTAATTCGCGAGGATGAATGCATCGGCTGCACCAAGTGCATTCAGGCCTGTCCGGTGGATGCCATTCTGGGCGCTGCCAAGCAGATGCATACCGTGATCGAGAGCGAATGCACCGGCTGTGATCTGTGCGTCGACCCCTGCCCCGTCGACTGCATTGATATGGTCACCCTGGAGCCAGACATCCACAGCTGGACCTGGAGACCGCCGGAGCCGGGCATTATTGCCACCGACCGAATGGTTCCGGATCAGACCAGAGAGAGCGCCTGATGACACAACTCTGGGATTTCAGTGGCGGCATTCATCCGGCGGAAAACAAGTACCTGTCAACCACCCGCCCAATTGAGACACCAACGCTGCCAGAGCGGCTGGTTCTGCCGCTTCAACAGCATATCGGTGCGCCGGCGGAGGCCTGTGTGTCTGTGGGCGAGCGTGTTCTGAAGGGCCAGCCAATTGCAAAAGTCACCGGAGCCTTTGGCGTTCCCGTTCACGCTCCAACCTCCGGCAACATTGAGGCAATCTCTATGCAGCCGGTGCCCCATCCCTCCGGTATGAGCGACTGGTGCATTACGCTGATCCCCGATGGGCAGGAAGAGTGGGCGGAACGGGACCCGATGACCGACTATCGTTCGCTGACCCGGGAAGCCGTTCTCCAGCGCATTCGCGAGTCCGGCATTGCCGGCCTTGGCGGTGCCGGCTTTCCTACCGATGTAAAACTGCGCCCGCCAAAAGACCGCAAGGTCAACACCCTGATTCTCAATGGTGCGGAGTGCGAGCCCTATATCACCGCCGATGATATGGCAATGCGGGAACGTGCCGACGAGATTGTGACCGGGCTAAGGATAATGGCCTGGATTCTGCGGCCCGAGCGCTGCATTGTCGCCATCGAAGACAACAAACCCGAAGCTGTCGCAGCAATCCGGAAAGCGACGGAGGGCACCCAGACGGAGGTGGTGGTTATACCCACCAAGTACCCGTCCGGCGGTGAAAAACAACTGATCCAGATTCTGACCGGCATGGAAGTTCCCAGTGGCGGCATCCCCGCGGACATCGGGGTGATGTGCCAGAATACCGGCACCGCTATTGCGGTGTCCCGGGCGGTTCTGCATGGCGAGCCGCTGATCTCCAGAATCACCACCGTCACCGGCCGGGCCCTGTCGAACCCGGGAACCTTCGACGTTCTGCTGGGGACTCCGGTCGAACACCTGCTGACACAGGCAGGGCTTGAATCAGAAGCGTTGCGTAGGCTGATTCTTGGCGGCCCCATGATGGGCTACACCCTTGAAACGCCCTCTGTGCCGGTGGTCAAAACCACCAACTGCGTTATTGCCGCAACGGGGCAGGAACTGCCCACGCCACCGCCGGAGCAGCCCTGTATTCGCTGCGGGATGTGCGCCGAGGCCTGCCCGATGGAACTGCTTCCGCAGCAGCTTTTCTGGCACTCCAAAGCTGGCGAACACGAGAAGGCCGAACACCTGAACCTGTTTGACTGCATCGAATGCGGGATTTGCTCCTACGTCTGCCCCAGCTCAATCCCCCTGGTCCAGTACTACCGTGCCGCGAAGGGTGAGATTCGCGTCCAGCGGGCCGAGCATCTCAAGGCTGACCGGGCCCGTGAGCGGTTCGAGGCCCGTCAGGCGAGGCTTGAGCGGGAACAGCAGGAGAAAGAAGATCGCCGCAAGGAGCGCGCCAGAGCAGCTGCCGAGGCACAAGCCAGAAACCAGGCAGAGGCGGAGGACGCTGGCCCGGAGAGCCCTGCGGCCGACAACCGCGCGGCGAAATCTGCTCTGGTGGAACAGGCTCTGGCCAGGAAGAAGGCCAAAGCCAGCCAACCGGCTGCGCCTGCAGTGTCCCCGGAGAGCAAGGGGGAAAGCAAGGTGGAAACCACCGAGCAAGCGCCGGATATTGACGCGCTGGAAAAACAGCTGAGCCAGGCCACCGCCAAGCTCAACACCATGCAGAGCATGCTGGAAGACGCCAGGGCCGAAAACGCAGACAACGTCGAGAAACTCGAACGGGCCGTGGCGAAAAATCATGATCGTGTGAAACGTGCCGAAAAGGCGCTTGCCGAGGCCCGGAACTGATGGCTCTAGCTCAACAAACCTCACCCCATGCACGGCGCGCCCGGCCCACATCGAACCTGATGCTCTGGGTGATGCTGGCAACTCTGCCGGGCCTGCTGGCCCAGACCATTTTCTTTGGTTGGGGTAACCTGATCAACGTGATCTGGTGCATCGCGCTCGCCCTGGGGGCGGAAGCAGCCATGTTAAGGCTACGCGGGCGACCAATCGCATTTTTCCTGAAGGACAACACAGCAGCGCTGACCGGGCTTCTTCTGGGGCTGTCCCTGCCGCCTCTAGCGCCCTGGTGGGTGTCGGCGGTGGCGGTTCTGGCCGCCATCATACTGGCGAAACAGCTTTACGGCGGCCTGGGCTCTAACCCCTTCAACCCCGCCATGGTGGGCTACGCGCTGGTACTGATCTCTTTCCCCGTGGCAATGACCACCACCTGGGCGGAGCCGGCTCTGATCTGGCAGTCGGCGCCGAGCCTGCTCGAAACCCTGAATATTATTGTGTCAGGCCAGCAAAGCACCATCGACGCCTTCACCATGGCCACCCCGCTGGACCAGTACAAACATAACATCAGCGCCCAGACCTCGACCGAGGTACTACAACACCCCACCTTTGGCGAGGGCGTCGCCCGTGGCTGGGAGTGGGTCAACGCCGGTTTCCTTTTAGGCGGGATCTGGCTGCTGTTCATGCGCATCATCACCTGGAATATACCGGTCAGCGTACTGGGCGGGCTTGCGGCCATGAGCGTGGTGTTCGGCACCAATGCGGATCTGTATACCCCTCTGTCCATTCACCTGTTGGCGGGCGCCACCATGCTGGGGGCATTTTTCATTGCCACAGACCCTGTGTCCGCCGCGACCAGCCATCAGGGCAAATTGATCTATGGGGCGGGCATTGGCGTTCTTGTCTACCTGATCCGTACCTGGGGTGCGTATCCGGACGCTGTCGCCTTCGCCGTACTGCTGATGAACTTCGCCGTGCCATTCATTGACTATTACACACCACCCCGCACTTATGGCCATCACAAGGCCCGGCGCGGGATTCCGGGCAGGAACCAGGGATAACCATGGCCACACTTGGACAATCCATCTGGCGAAACGCCGTCGGCCTCGGGCTTTTTGCCGTGATTACTGGCGGAACCATCGCCCTTACTCAGGCGCTGACGGAAGACCGGATCGAGCAGCAGGTGGCCCGCGCCGAGGCCAGGGCCCTTTTCGAGATCATTCCAGAGGACCGCATCAGTAACAGGATTCTCTCCGACACCGTCACCCTGCCGGCCAGCGATACCATGAATAACGGCAAGCCAATTACAGCCTGGGTGGCACGCAGGGACGTTCGGCCGACAGGTCTGATCCTGCCGGTTACCGCTCCGGACGGCTATTCCGGCGAAATCCATCTGCTGGTTGGCATCAACATGAAGGGCACGGTGCTGGGCGTTCGGGTCACCAGCCACCGGGAAACACCAGGATTGGGTGACAAGGTCGACACCAAGAAATCGGACTGGATCTTAACCTTCGAGGGCCGCTCGCTGGACAATCCCGAGCCTGAAAACTGGGCCGTCAAGAAGGATGGCGGCGTATTCGACCAGTTCACCGGTGCTACCATAACCCCCCGGGCGGTGGTTAGCGCCGTCGAACGGACACTGGTCTACTTTCGCGAACATCGCCGGCAGATTCGGGACATCGTGAGAGAGCCGCCCTCACCCGCTAGCGAGCCAATCACGCCGGAAGCACTGGCAGGTAACGAATCGGCAGAGGAGCATTCCTGACATGGCGAGCAAATCAAATTCGGAGATCATCCGCGACGGCCTCTGGACCAACAACCCGGCGCTGGTACAAGTTCTCGGACTGTGCCCCCTGCTGGCCGTCACCAGCACAGTGGTGAATGCAATTGGTCTGGGCCTGGCGACCCTGCTTGTTCTGATGGGATCCAACCTGGCGGTCTCCCTGATCCGTAATTTTGTCGGCGATTCGGTCCGGCTACCGGCCTTTGTAATGATCATTGCCTCGTTCGTTACCTGCGCCGAACTTCTTATGCAGGCCTATACCTATGAGCTGTATCAGATTCTGGGAATATTCATCCCGCTGATCGTCACCAACTGCGCCATTCTGGGCCGTGCGGATGCGTTCGCCTCAAAAAATCCGCCCATTCCTGCCCTGCTTGACGGCTTCATGATGGGCCTGGGGTTTCTGGTGGTATTGATTGCGCTGGGCGCAATTCGAGAACTGATTGGACAGGGAACCTTGCTGACTGATATGGACCTGCTCCTTGGCCCGGCTGCCGGCGACTGGGCGATTCGCCCACTGGAAAACTATCCCAACGTCCTGTTTATGGTGCTGCCACCGGGCGCCTTCATCGGGCTGGGGTTGCTGATCGCTCTGAAAAACGGAATTGATAACCAGATCAAGGCTCGCAAAGCCTCTGTAGAGCCGATCGAGGCAGGCAGCAAACGTGTTCGCGTGACGGGGCATGTGTCATGAATAAAGAGAAACGAACGGCCATATTTTCCCGCCTGAGAGACGCCAATCCGTCGCCAACCACGGAGCTGAACTACACAAACCCGTTCGAACTGCTGATTGCGGTGATACTCTCAGCCCAGGCAACGGACGTGGGGGTAAACAAGGCAACCGCCCGGCTGTTTCCCGTGGCAAACACGCCTGAGGGAATCTACGCGCTGGGCGTGGAGGGGCTGAAGGAATACATCAAGACCATCGGCCTGTTTAACAGCAAGGCAGAAAACGTCATCAAAACCTGCAAGGCCCTGATCGAAAAGCACAACAGCCAGGTACCGGACAACCGGGAGGATCTTGAAGCTCTGCCGGGCGTGGGCAGAAAAACCGCCAACGTGGTACTCAATACCGCTTTCGGACAGCCTGCCATGGCCGTGGATACCCATATATTCCGGGTATCCAACCGAACCGGTATTGCCCCGGGTAAAAACGTTCTAGAGGTGGAAAAGCGTCTGATGCGGCTGGTGCCCAGGGAATTCCTGCTGAATGCCCACCACTGGCTGATTCTTCACGGTCGATACACATGTACGGCACGTAAACCCAGGTGTGGTGCTTGCGAGATCGAGGATCTGTGCGAGTTCAGGTATAAGCGGGACTACATGGATTGAGACTGATCCGCCCGCGACGGGGCGGATCAGCTACTGCCGTAACTGAGGTCGCGAATTAACGCTGACCCAGCATTTTCTCTTTCAGGTCTTCCTGTGCAGGCTTGTCAGACAGCCAGATACCGAACAAAGCTTTCTTGAACTCAAGGTCGCCGATTGTCGCTTTTGGCTCACCATTCTTGAGAACGCGCGTACCCTCGCCCGGAAGGTAAACCAGATCGAACACATCGCCTTCCTGGATTTCTGCAGAGAAAACGTCGAGGAATGCATCAACCTCGCTCTGTATGGCAGCGAGATCACCATCGGTCGCGTTCTCAAAGCCTTCCATGGTAGCGCTCTTCATCTTGTCGCTGGTAATCATGCCCGAGATAATGTGGAGAGTAATGGCCTGGGGCTCGTCAGCATTGATGATGGCCTGGCCGTCATCGATGGTGCTTGGCACATAGAGACCACCGACATACAGGTCCATAAACCACTTGGACCGGGTTCCGGCGCCGTTCAGTTTGAGCTCGGTACCCATGGCGGAATACGTCTCTGGAACGTCGACACCCTCGATTTCCACTGCCGCTGCCGGGGCACTGAGTAAGGCAGACAGGAGCAGTGAAGCAAATGCGGTTGATAGAGCCTTCTTCATCGTCTTTTCCTTTTCGATCGCTATTATAAAATCTTGTTTGTGGTGATTCACCGAAGCTCGACACCCTTATCCCACTCCGGCGAGCCAAGTGTAACAGGATGTAAAGTGCATCTTTCGCGGGCTGGTTCTCATTTGTGCAGGCGAAAAAAAACCGGCCCTCGAAAGGGCCGGCTTTTCATCTTGGGTAGAATCTATTTGAACAGCATAGTGCCGGACAGGCCCTCTTTCTCCAGAATTTCACGAAGGCGGCGCAGAGCCTCAACCTGAATCTGGCGAACCCGTTCCCGGGTAAGACCGATCTCCTGACCTACTTCTTCCAGCGTACTGATGGGGTATCCACGCAGGCCAAACCGGCGGGACAGCACTTCCTGCTGCTTGTCGCTGAGCTGGTCAATCCACTTTTCGACGCAGGAACACATGTTGTTGTCCTGCAGCAGATCAGCCGGATCAGACGCGCCCTCATCAGCAACCGTGTCCAGTAATGATTTTTCACCGCCGCTTCCGATTGGCGTATCCATGGAGGCAACGCGCTCATTCAGCCCCAACATACGCTTAACGTCGGCTACGGGCTTGTCTACCATCTGGGCGATTTCTTCCGCCGACGGCTCGTGATCGAGTTTCTGGGTTAGCTCGCGCGCTGCGCGAAGGTAAAGATTCAATTCCTTGACCACGTGAATCGGCAACCGGATAGTGCGGGTCTGATTCATAATGGCCCGCTCAATAGTCTGACGGATCCACCAGGTCGCGTAGGTAGAGAATCGGAAGCCACGCTCGGGGTCGAACTTTTCAACGGCCCGGATGAGGCCCAGATTACCCTCTTCAATCAGATCAAGTAGAGTCAGCCCCCGATTCACGTAACGGCGGGCAATCTTGACCACCAGACGAAGGTTACTCTCGATCATGCGCTTTCGGCCTGACTCCTGTCCTTTGCGGGCAAGGCGCGCGAAATATACTTCTTCTTCGGGAGTCAGTAGTGGGGAAAATCCGATTTCGTTGAGATAAAGCTGAGTGGCATCCAGCTGCTTCTGGCTGGTGAAGTATCGGCCCTGGGCCGGAATATCGTCTTCGTTGGCAGCAACCTCTGCATCGGCTGCTTCTTCCTTGTCGACCTTGTCTTCTGCTAACAGCTGATCGTCTGACTCTTCTACGTCGGCCACGCGATCAATGATGAGTTCTTCCTGCTCTGATGACATAACGCTTGCCCCGCCTTTCAATGATCCTGGATATTTGCTCGCAGTTCTTATTGTATTGAGCACCTGTTCTTATCGGTTTTCTTGTTCAGGACATTTTCTGTTGGCTGTTTGCGGTCTACACCGCTTGTTTTTGTTTGCTCGTTTCTTGTTTTTATCATCTATCTGTCTTTTTTAAAACAGCAGACCGGCTATCTGGGCGGAAGGTACGGCATCGGATCCACGGGTTTGCCGTTTTTCCTGATCTCGAAATGCAGTTTTGGCCGACTTGTCCCGCTACTTCCCAGCTCGGCGATGATCTGCCCGGCTGCTACATCCTCCCCTTCTCTTACCAGTATCTTGCGATTATGGGCATAGGCACTAAGGTATTGCTTGTTGTGGTTGACGATGATCAGATTGCCATAACCGAGCAGACCGTCCCCTGCGTACACCACATTTCCGCTTGCTGCTGCACGAACAGAGTCGCCCGGATTCCCTGCAATATCAATACCTTTGTTGATCATTCCGGACGTAGAATATGCTGCAATTACGGTGCCAACGTGTGGCCAGCGCCAGTTGATAGCGGCGACTGTCTGACTTCCATGATCGGTGGAACTGGGTGGACTGGCAGGCTTCGGGACAGGAGACGCCTTCGTCCTGGTTGGCTTGGACGACTTGGACGAAGGCTGTCTGGCCGGGGCCGCCTGCGTTGAGGATCGGGACGTCGACGACACACTGCCACGCTGATCCAGACGCAATACCTGTCCGGCTTCAAGATTGTAGGGCGGCGGAATATTATTGGCATCGCCCAGTTCCCGATAGTCGCGGCCATAGCGCCAGGCAATGCTGTAGAGGGTTTCGCCACGCTCGACAACATGGCGTCCCCAATAGACGGGGGGATTATAACGATCGTCCTGATGGATAGAATTTGTGTTGCAGCCAACCAGACCAAAGGTGGCGACCAGAGCCCCCATCAACAGAAATTTCCGAAGATGGAACCCGGGAGTGACTTCTGAGCGTGATCGTTTGTCGGCACTCATGGGGCACCAGAGTGATGTCGCAAACACCGCTGCAAAAAACCTGCGCATCAGTCTTAAGAGAATAAAAATAAACCTTTTAATCTATTTTTGTATAAAAAATGCGTTCCCGGATCAGGTTTTCCCGGTAACCCGCTAATTTATTGCACATTTCCGGGGCGAAACCAAGTTACTGTGCACCATGATTCGTTACCTCTCGGAACAGTACGACAGCCCAAAAAAGTAACACTTGTCTCAAAATTCCTGTGAACCGGCTCTCAGATATCCCGTCTTTTTCCCCCCCATTCGATACCGATCACCAACAGAAATCCCATTGCAGCGAATGCGCAGGCCATCAGGATCTGGGGATCCTGTCCACTCAGATCAGCATAGCTGAAAGGGCTAGCACTGGCCTCATTCATCGGAACCTGCTCGCCCGAACTGTTCGTTCGCCAACTCAGCGTCTGTTTCCACGGCCACACTTTGTTGAGGGATCCAACCATGAAACCAATTAGCACCGCCAGCACCGGATCGTGGAAACGGGAAAATGCCCAGGTAATCACACGCGCCACTGAGAGCAGCCCTACCAGACAGCCCGATGCAAAAATGGCCAGGACCGCAATCTCCGGGGCCCGGATCGCTTCGAGGACTGGTGCGTACATGCCCAGGATCACCAGTATGAACGAGCCTGAAATGCCGGGAAGTATCATGGCGCAGATTGCCAGCGCGCCCGCTCCGAAAAACATGATCCAAGAGGGTTGCAGCGGTACACCCGTCAGGGTGGTTACCCACCAGGCGAAGACGGCACCAGCAACGAAAGGAGCGATCAGATTCACTTGCAAAGACTGAATCTGGCGGCTGACATGCCAGACAGAGGCGACAATCAGACCGAAGAAAAAGCTCCAGATCTGGATCGGATACTCGGTCAGGGCAAAGCTGATGGCCGAGGCCAGGGTAACCACACTGGCAAGAATGCCTGCCAGCAGGCAAAGCAGGAAGGTACCGTCACAGGCGCGCCAGAAAGCCCGAAAATGCCCTTTGATAAGGTGACTTGCCACGGCCTCGGGAGCCCCGCTGATGGCCTGCAACAGACGGAAATATATGCCCGTAATGAATGCGATGGTTCCGCCAGATACTCCGGGTACGATATCGGCCGCACCCATGGCGATACCCCGAAGGACTACGGACCACAGCGGTTGATCTCGGTCTGGATGCAGCTTGCTCAACGAATCACACCCGCCTGCAATGGAACAAAGCGTACCGGTTCGACCTCGTTTACCTTGAACTCGTTGCCCTGACGGACGATTTCCGTCAGCATTTGGGTGTGCTCGCCGATCGGTACCACCATCACGCCGCCGTCGGCCAACTGGGACTTGAGCTCTTCCGGCACTTCCCTGGGTGCTGCCGTCACCATGATGCCGTCAAACGGCCCTTTTTCCGGCCAGCCCATGCCACCATCGGCGTGCTTCATAAGCACATTTTGCAGCCCTAGCGTTCTCATCCGGTCCCGGGCGCGATCCTGCAACGGTTTGATGCGTTCAACACTGAACACCTGATCGACAAGACCAGCAAGAATCGCTGTCTGATAGCCCGAACCGGTGCCCAGTTCAAGCACCCGTGTAGGCTTGTGCCTCATCAGCACTTCCGTCATCCGGGCCACAATGTAGGGCTGTGACAGAGTCTGACTGTAACCGATGGGCAGGGCGGTATCCTCATAGGACCGATGAGCCAGCGCCTCATCCAGAAATATATGCCGGGGCACATTGGCCATGGCGGTGAGCACCTGCTCATCGACAATACCGGATTCCCGTAGTCTCTGAATAAGGCGCATGCGTGTGCGGCGGGAGGTCATTCCGATGCCATCCAGTTCTGTGGCCATTAACGACTCCCCTCACCTTCCACCCCGTGATTCAGGCGCTCCACCCAATCCTGGAGGGAGGGAAGCGCCTCGTGGCGGGTCATATCCACATGCACCGGGGTAATGCTCACGAAATGGTCCCGCACCGCCTGAAAGTCCGTGCCTTCACCGGCATCACTGCCCTTACCCGCAGCACCTATCCAGTAGCGTGCCTTGCCTCTTGGGCAGGTCATGGGCACGGCTCCCTCGGCACGGCCACGGTGGCCCAGACGGGTAACACGGAAACCGGCCAGCGCCTCCCAGGGTAGGTCCGGTACATTCACGTTAAGGATGCAGCGCGGCCCCAGAGTCATGGGAGCGGTGCCTTCCAGCAGCACCCGGATGACCCGGGCGGCGGTTTCATAGTGGAAATGGCCCTCATTGACCAGCGACACCGCAATGGCCGGAAGCCCCAGGTGACGGCCTTCGGTCGCGGCCGCCACTGTACCCGAGTAGATAATGTCGTCACCGAGGTTGGCGTGGGTATTGATGCCTGAAACCACCCGATCAAAGGGCTGTTCAAATAAGCCGTTGACCGCCAGGTGAACACAGTCGGTCGGGGTTCCATCCACCGACCGAAACCCGCCTGGGTGATTCTCGACCGTCAGCGGCCGGTTAAGCGTGAGCGCATTGCTGGCGCCACTGTGGTCCCGGTCCGGTGCCACCACACTCAGCTCGCCCAACCCTTCAAGCCCGTCGTATAGGGCTTTCAGGCCGGGCGAATGTACACCGTCATCATTGGACAACAGAATTCGCACAATCGCCTCCACTTACTACCAGATCAAACACATCACCGAGCAGTGTTGTTGCGTACTGCCCGGGAGATAAACCAAATGAGATCAGCAACCGGTCCGTATCCAG
This sequence comes from Marinobacter halotolerans, assembly GCF_008795985.1. Lineage (NCBI taxonomy): Bacteria > Pseudomonadati > Pseudomonadota > Gammaproteobacteria > Pseudomonadales > Marinobacteraceae > Marinobacter > Marinobacter halotolerans. Next base: position 1,309,449 of record NZ_VMHP01000002.1, read on the forward strand.
CCACTGCCACTGCATCGTTTGCGGCCTGAGAACCAGCAGCCGGCGTTCCGGCTTCATGCGGGTCAAGGCAAACACTGCTTCAACCTCTGGAGCCCCGGACACCACCGCCCGTTCAAGCTCGCCCTGAACCGAATCGGCCTGAGTGCCACCGTCGCCCCACATTGGGCCTGTCACCACCGGTTCCGGCTCGCCAGGCAACCCCGGCTCACCCTCAAGAATACTCTGCCAGTTCCCCGCTTCAACCCGATGGGCGAGCACCTGGTTGAACAGCCAGGAACGGGCCGCCGAAAAATACAATACGTTTTTCGACTCGTCACCGCCAGAGGAAGACCGGCCGCGCTTTCGTTTTCTGCCATTTCGGCCACGACCGCTGATCATTCTGGCCGGATCCATGGCGATTGCCTGGTCGAGATTGCCACCCTGATGACCAAACCGCTGGGGACCGAAGTAGTTGGGACAACCGTCTCTGCGTAACCTTTCCAGCGAATCGTCAATAGCCGGCTTCTGTCCGCTGACGCCGGTCAGGGTGATTTGGAAGGCATTGCCCTGATGATCCGACCGTCGGAGTTTCTTCTGGCCCCGGCACGAGTCGAGCACACGCCAGGTTTCAGCGATTCGCTCAATCAGCTCTTTGTCCTCGACCTCAAGGCCAGGCCGGTAAACACTGAACCATTGACGGGTAACCGCGTGGCGATCCTTCAGACCGCAAAACCCAACATCAAAATGCCGACACCCGGCCATTGCCGCAAGCTGCCTGGCGACGAACTCGGTGTTGTCGCCGACTTTCTCGATTCGCAGGTACAGATGTTCGCCGCCAGTGCAGTTTGATACGTCCAGTTGTTCATCCACCACAAAATCGGCGGGACTTTCCTTCAGCACCGCCTGGGCCGCGCGACTGCCGGCTGAGGTGGGCCAGTCCAACTGCCAGCGTTGCTGACCTACGCTTTCAGAAGCAAAAGACGCTGCGGGAGTGTGCGCACTGTCAGTCACAGGGTTTCCGGCTCAAGCAGACAGACCGCCTGGCAGGCAATGCCTTCGCCCCGGCCGGTAAAACCCAGCCGTTCGCTGGTGGTGGCTTTTACACTGACACGATTAGCCGGGAGATTGAGGTCCTCGGCAATATTCAGACGCATGGTCTGGATGTGCGGGGCCATCTTTGGCGCCTGAGCAATAATGGTGGCATCCACGTTGACCGGACGGAATCCCTCTTCCCGAACCCGCTCCATTACCCGTCTGAGCAGGTCGCGGCTGTCCGCCCCGGCCCATTCATCACTGGTATCGGGGAAAAAGTGGCCGATGTCCCCCAGCGCAACCGCACCAAGCAGAGCATCCGCAAGGGCGTGTAGCAGGACATCCCCATCGGAATGCGCCTTGATGCCTTTCTCAAATGGGATGGTGACGCCGCCGAGAATCACATGATCACCTTCACAGAACGCGTGGACATCAAAGCCCTGCCCGATTCGCATCTTGGATTTCCTTTTTGGGTTGGTTCAGAAACGGCTAAGCACAAAGTCCGCCAGCGCCAGATCTGCGGGGACCGTCACCTTAATGTTATCGGGACGGCCTTCCACAATACAGGGGAAAAAACCGGCCTGTTCAACGGCAGAGGATTCGTCGGTCACGGACCGATTCTCCGCAGCAGCATCCTGCAGAGCGGATTTGAGAATGCCATAACGGAACATCTGCGGCGTCAATGCCCGCCAGAGCTCCCGGCGATCAACGGTTTCCAGTACCTCGTCAGAGCCGGTTACGGACTTTTTGAGGGTATCGGTGACCGGGGCCGCCAGCAAACCGCCAACTTTATGGTCCGTAAGCTCGCGAATCAGGCGCGCCAGGTCCCCCGGATGCAGGCATGGTCGGGCCGCGTCGTGCACCAGTACCCAGTCATCCGGGCCCGCCTGTCCTTCCAGCCACTGAAGGCCGGCAATTACCGAGTCTGCTCGCAGCTGCCCGCCAATACAGTGGTGAACACGGGGATCACGGCTGGCCTCCGTCTCTTGCCAATGGGGGTCGTCCGCGCTGATCGCGACAACACAGCCCGCCAAGTCGGCATTGTCGAGCACAGAGGCTATTGCCCGATCCAGGATCAGACGACCACGCAGCAACAGATATTGTTTGGGCCGGTCCGACCCCATTCTCTGACCTGAGCCAGCGGCGGGAATGACGAGCCAGAGTTTTGGAGTGGTCATTGGCATGTTCGGTATTGGAAGGCGAGAGGTGAATGCCCGGCTTTAGATGACGTATTGCTCAGCTGATCATTTTTCTACGACGAGAAAGAAGGTTTCGTCCTCGCGGATCAACCCGAGATTCATGCGGGCCCTTTCTTCCAGTGCGTCCTGGCGACCGCGGAGATTCTTCACTTCTGCAAACAGCCGCTCATTGCGCAATGCCAGATCGGAGTTCTCCGCACGCTGCTCGGCGATGGCGTCTTCAAGACTCCACACCTGCGCAAAACTGCCCTCACCTACCCACAGGCGAACCTGTAGCAGAATGATCAGCAAAACCATGATGGACCAGAGCAACTTCATTGCAATTCCGTTTACCGCGTCGACAACGAATGTTGAGTATAGACGTTAGTGTAGTTTTTCAACAAGTTTTGCTAAGCGGTTGTATAAAAAGGCCATCACACTTTCCAGATTTTGCTGGCCGCGGGCCAGTAATGGCGAGTGCGATGGACTTTTTTGCCTTCCTTGGGTTTATTGGCCCTTGATTTCACTCAGGCCGCGATAGGGGGCACTGGCACCCAGTACCTCTTCAATGCGAAGCAGCTGATTGTACTTGGCAACACGGTCCGAACGACACAGGGAACCCGTTTTAATCTGCCCGGCGCAGGTAGCCACAGCAAGATCCGCGATGGTGGTGTCCTCGGTTTCGCCAGAGCGATGAGAAATCACCGCGGTGTAACCCGCATCCTGGGCCATTTTAATGGCGTCGAGGGTTTCGCTCAGGCTGCCGATCTGGTTGAACTTGATCAGAATGGAATTACCAACGCCCTTCTCGATACCGTCTTTCAGGATTTTGGTGTTGGTCACGAACAGGTCGTCACCCACCAGCTGAACCTTGCTGCCGACTTTATCCGTCAGCACCTTCCAGCCGTCCCAGTCGCTTTCATCCATGCCGTCTTCAATAGAGACGATGGGATAACGCTCGCACAGGCCCGCCAGATAATCGGCAAAGCCTTCCGAATCAAAACTCTTGCCCTCGCCAGACAGCTGATACTGCCCGTCTTTGTAAAATTCAGACGACGCACAGTCCAGCGCCAGGGTAACATCGGTACCCAGCTTGTAACCGGCCTTCTCGACCGCTTCCTGAATGACCGCCAGAGCGGCTTCGTTGGACGGCAGGTCCGGTGCAAAACCGCCTTCATCGCCCACAGCGGTATTCAGGCCCTGGGCTTTCAGAACTTTCTTCAGGCTATGGAAAATCTCGGCACCTACCCGCAGGCCTTCCGCAAACGTCGTGGTAGCAACCGGCTGAACCATGAATTCCTGGATATCGACGTTGTTGTCCGCATGCTCGCCACCATTGAGAATGTTCATCATCGGAACTGGCATGCTGTACTTGCCCGGCGTACCGTTGAGATCAGCAATGTGTGCATAGAGCGGCTTGCCCAGAGAAATCGCGGCTGCCTTGGCTGCGGCAAGTGAAACCGCCAGAATCGCGTTCGCACCCAGGTTGGCCTTGTTCTCGGTGCCGTCCAGATCCAGCATAATCTGATCAAGTTCCCGCTGATCGGCCGCATCTTTGCCGATAAGAGCATCACGAATACGCGTGTTCACCGCTTCAACGGCTTTTAGAACACCCTTGCCAAGGTAGCGCGAAGTGTCACCATCACGCAGCTCTAACGCTTCACGTGAGCCGGTGGAGGCTCCGGATGGCGCACAAGCGCTCCCGATTGTGCCGTTTTCGAGGATCACGTCGGCTTCAACCGTAGGGTTACCTCGGGAATCCAGCACTTCCCGCGCTTTGATATTGGCAATCTTGGTCATTCTTCTGATTCTCCAGTTCTATCTTTTAATTTGGGAGCAAGAGCGAGTGGTGAAAGGCCAACACCGCCAGTCAGGCGGTGTCGATAGGTTTAAAGCTTTTCACCAGATCGTCTACGGCTTTTACCCGCTGCAGGAATGGTTCCAGCTGGCTCAGCCGCAGGGCACAGGGGCCGTCGCATTTGGCCTTCTCCGGATCTGGATGGGCTTCCAGGAATAATCCTGCAAGACCCTGGGACATACCCGCCAGCGCAAGATCAGTGACTTGGGCGCGCCGACCACCCGCGGAATCCGCACGGCCGCCGGGCATCTGCAGGGAATGGGTAACGTCAAACATCACCGGCACATCCATCTGTTTCATGATGCCAAAGCCGAGCATGTCCACCACAAGATTGTTGTAGCCAAAGCTGGTCCCGCGTTCGCAGAGGATAATCCTGTCGTTACCGACTTCACCGCACTTGGTGATGATGTGCTTCATTTCCTGGGGCGCCAGGAACTGGGCCTTCTTGATGTTGATCACGGCACCCGTCTGAGCCATGGCGACCACCAGGTCGGTCTGACGGCTCAGAAACGCCGGCAGCTGGATGATGTCGCACACTTCCGCCGCAGGCGCGGCCTGCTCGGGTTCATGAACGTCAGAAATAATCGGAACGCCGTACTTGCTCTTGATGTCCGCAAGTATCTGCAATCCCTTTTCCAGGCCCGGCCCGCGGAAGGAATTAACCGACGACCGATTGGCTTTATCGAACGACGCCTTGAACACGTAGGGAATGCCGAGCCTTGAGCAAACGTCAACATAGGCGTCCGCCACCTCGAACGCCAGTTCCCGTGATTCCAGGACGTTCATGCCGCCGAACAGCACAAAGGGCCGATCGTTAGCCACCTGAATACCGGACACCTCCACCATGCTACGCGCCATAATCAGGATTCCTTTTTACGGGCAACCGCGGCTTCGATGAAACCTTTGAACAAGGGATGGCCATCACGGGGTGTGGACGTGAATTCCGGATGGAACTGACAGGCTACAAACCAGGGGTGATCCGGCACTTCCACCACTTCCACCAGTTTGCCATCAGTGGAACGGCCGGAGATTCTCAGACCGGCGCCTTCGAGCTGGGGCAGGAAATGGTTGTTTACTTCATAGCGATGGCGATGGCGTTCGCGGATGGTTTTCTTGCCATAGCAGCCGGCAATGGTAGAACCCTCGGCAACCACACAATCCTGGGCACCCAGTCGCATGGTACCGCCGAGATCGGACTCGCCGGAGCGCTCTTCTTTCTCGCCGCTGGCGTCCAGCCATTCGGTAATCAGACCCACAACCGGCTCAGGTGCATGCTCACGGAATTCGGTGCTGTGGGCGCCCTTAAGGCCTGCCACATTGCGGGCATACTCGATCACCGCAACCTGCATGCCCAGGCAGATGCCGAGATACGGCACCTTGTTTTCCCTGGCGTACTGAACCGTGCGGATCTTGCCTTCCACGCCGCGTTCGCCGAAACCACCGGGCACCAGAATGGCGTCAGCGCTTTCCAGTGCAGCCGTGCCATCCCGCTCAATGTCTTCAGAGTCGATGTAGTTGATGCGGACCTTGGTGCGGGTTTTTATGCCGGCGTGAAGCAGGGATTCCACCAGAGACTTGTATGCATCCAGCAGCTCCATGTACTTGCCAACCATGGCCACGGTCACTTCGCCGTCCGGGTTCAGCAGCGATTCCACCACCGCATCCCATTCGCTCAGGTCTGCCGGATTGGCGTCTATACCGAACCGCTCGATAACCAGCTGGTCCAGGCCGAATTCGTGGAGCATGCGCGGAATGGCGTAAATGGATTTGGCATCCTGAAGCGGAATAACCGCACGCTCTTCCACGTTGGTGAACAGCGCAATCTTGCGTCGGGAACTGGCATCGACTTCATGCTCGGACCGGCACAGCAGAATATCCGGCTGCAGACCGATGGAACGCATTTCCTTAACCGAGTGCTGTGTGGGCTTGGTTTTGATTTCGCCCGCGGTGGCGATGTATGGAACCAGTGTCAGGTGCATGAACAGAGCACGCCGGGAACCTACTTCCACCTTCAACTGACGACAGGCCTCAAGGAACGGCAGGGATTCGATGTCGCCCACGGTACCGCCGATTTCGATCAGGGCCACGTCGGCCCCGGCCGCACCTTCAACAACACGGCGCTTGATCTCGTCAGTAATGTGCGGAATGACCTGCACGGTTCCGCCCAGGTAATCGCCCCGGCGTTCCTTGCGGATCACTTCCTCGTACACCCGGCCGGTGGTGAAGTTATTGCGGCGTGACATGGGGGAGCGGATGAAACGCTCGTAGTGCCCCAGGTCCAGGTCGGTTTCCGCGCCGTCTTCGGTGACAAAAACCTCACCGTGCTGGAACGGGCTCATGGTGCCGGGGTCCACGTTGATGTACGGGTCCAGCTTGAGAATAGTGACCTTCAGGCCGCGTGCCTCAAGGATCGCTGCCAGAGAGGCCGATGCGATACCTTTCCCCAAGGAGGACACGACACCGCCGGTGACGAAAATATAACGCGTCATGCAGATTCCGTGATTTGTCTGGTTCGGTGAAGGAGGGAGATTGTCATCTCAAGATGGGGGATCAGATTACCAGAAGTCCCCCACCTACTCAATTAGAATCCCGCTCCAGAATCAGGCGCCAGCCACTGGCAGGTGCCTCCCCACAGTACCGCTCTGAAACCCAAAGATCACCGACCGCCACCAGCGCTTCCGCACCTCCGGAGGACTCCATAACCAGCGGCAGGCTGCCACGTTCCCAGGCCGGAACGGTTTGTTCCTGAAGCCAGTTTTTTAACGGCTTGGATGGCCCGTCAGCCCGCGGACGGATTCGCTCTCCACCATGCCTGGTAAAGATTCTCAGCTCGGGAGCAGGTTTGTCTGTTCCGTTTACCGCTCGCAGTTCCAGCAGCCAGCCACCCCACTTCATGGGCTGTCCAGCCATCAGTGCAACACTGTCCAGACCCGACGAAGGCTGTCGTGCCACTAGTCGCAGGCTGTTCTGAAAACGCCTGAGCCGATAACCGTCACCGCGATATTCCGGCTGCCGGTCGTTACCGGAGGCCAGAAAATCCGACAACAGCCCCTGCCAGTCAGCGGGATTGGGCGGAGAATACTGGTGATTCGCTACCCACCAGCGTAAAAGGTTTTTCTGCTCGGCAAGCGTAAGCCTGGCGAGCATCCCGAGATCCAGCCCGCCGTCTTTATCCTCGCACTGAGTAAAGTGGATTCTGGCAAGACTGGCGGCCAGCTCGTCGCTTTCGCGACAGGCACTGACCGTGGCCGCCACACGTCGATTGAGTGAAGGCCAGCGCTGCTTTAAAGCCGGAATAATCGCGCGGCGAAGAAAATTCCGGTCGAAGCGCTGATCCTGATTGCTTGGATCCTCGATCCATTTAACGTCGTGGACGCGCGCCCACTGCTCCAGATCCTGTCGACTGAAGTCAAGGAACGGCCGGTAAACCAGACCTTTCCCCAGCGCACGGGACCGGGGCATCCCCCCCAGGCCCGCAACGCCCGTTCCACGAAGCAGGCGGAACAGTACGGTCTCAGTCTGGTCGTCCGCATGATGGGCCATCAGCAACAGGTCGCCTTCACACAAACAGGATTCGAACGCACGGTATCTGGCATCCCTCGCGGCCTCCTCCAACCCCCCGGTACCGGCATCTTCCTGCGGCAAATGGGCGGCCACCTCAACGGCAATGGTTTTCAGAGGCACGTCCAGGGACTGGCAGAGATGCTGACAGAGTGCTTCCGTATCCGAGGCATTGGACTGGAGCTGGTGATTGATATGAATCGCCGTCGGCGGACGGAATCCCCGACAGGCAATGGCAGCGGTGTGAAGAAGGAGGACAGAGTCAAGGCCGCCACTGAGGGCAACATACAGACCGGCATGGGCCGGCAGGTTCCTGACCGAATCCAGAAGGGGATCCGGCCAGTCACCATCAGGGCCGGCTTTACCGGCCTGTGTCATAGCGTGTCAGCCGCTCGTACCGGCGCGAGACCAGTTCGTCGGTCGGCAGTGCGCAGAGCTCGTCCAGACCCTGGGCCAGTCTTTCCTTCAGTACTTCTGCCATTTTATCCGGATTGCGGTGAGCCCCTCCGAGGGGTTCGGGCAATATATTGTCTGCGATACCAAGCTCTTTCAGCCTCTGGGCCGTCACACCCATGGCCTCTGCGGCCTGGGCCGCGTGTTCTGCACTCTTCCACAGAATAGACGCGCAGCCCTCGGGGGAGATAACCGCGTAGGTGGAGTACTGGAGCATGTTGAGCTGATCGCACACACCAATCGCCAGGGCGCCGCCGGAACCACCCTCGCCCACCACCGTGGAAATAATCGGGGTTTTCAGGCGGGACATGACCGCTAGATTAAAGGCAATGGCCTCGCTCTGCCCACGCTCTTCGGCGCCGATACCCGGATAAGCACCGGGGGTATCAATAAAGGTCAGAATCGGCATATTAAAGCGCTCAGCCAGCTCCATCAGACGAAGCGCCTTGCGATAACCCTCGGGCCTTGGCATGCCGAAGTTCCGCCTGACCTTGTCACGCACTTCCCGGCCTTTCTGGTGGCCGATAACCATCACCGGCTTACCATCAAGCCTGGCGGTCCCACCCACAATGGCCTGATCATCTGCATAGCGGCGGTCACCGTGGAGCTCGTCAAAATCATCGAACATCATTTCGATGTAATCGTGGGTGTAGGGCCGCCTGGGGTGACGGGCAAGACGGGCGACATCCCAGGGTTTCAGATCCGAGAAGATACTTTCTGTGAGACTGACGCTCTTTTTCTTCAGGCGGGTAATTTCATCAGTGATATTGATGTCGGTGTCATTACCCACCATGCGAAGCTCTTCAATCTTGGCTTCAAGGTCGGCAATAGGCTGTTCGAAATCAAGATAGTTAGGATTCATGATGTTCCATCATTCTGATTGCAGGGCGAACACTCTGGCCGCCAAAAAGTGAAAGATATCAGTCAAGATAGCAGCGACAGACCGGGGGCTAAAGCGGACCTTTGTATGAGGTACCGGCAAGTCAGCCCTTCTACCGGACACTATCAATCATAGACCAGTTCAACCGCCTGGTCGCCCACCAGGTATTTCAACTCCAGCAGAAGGTCGTCATCCGGCTGCACCCGCCAGGCGTTGCCGAGTTCGATGCGGGTGCTCGCCTGTTCTGTACTGTAGTCGATCCACACCGGGCTACCCTCGCAGCGGAAGGGCCTGAGCGTTGAATCCAGCTTGTCCAGCAGGCCGTTCTGCAACTGGTCCGCATGAATCGACAGCTTGAGGCCGCGACTGAACTGTTGTCGGGCCGTGCCCACATCCATCACCGAACTGACCCGCATTTTCATCTGCCCGGAATAGTCATCGTGGCTGACCTGACCCTCCACCACAATCACCTGATCCGATTGCAGCAGTTCCCGGTGCTCAAAGAATGCCTCGGAAAAAAGCGTCGCTTCAATCCGGGCACTGCGGTCGTCCAGGGTAATGAATGCCATGGTGGAACCGGTGCGGGTTTTCATGGACCGCTGGGCCACCACCAGCCCGGCAACCCGCTGGGGTTGGCGGGAGGGCTTCAGGTCAGAAATGGGCGATCGCACGAACCGGCGCACTTCCTTTTCATACTCGTCAAACGGATGGCCGGTCAGGTAGAGGCCAAGAGTGTCTTTTTCCCCCTTGAGCCGCTGTTTTTCCGGCCACTCCCGAACGCCGGCCACGTCTGCATAAGGATCTTCACCCTCGCCACCGGCAAAGATGTCGCCGAACATGTCCGTCATACCCACGGATTCGTTACGGGACTGCTGGCCCGCCTGCTGGATCGCCTTGTCGATACTGGCCATCAGATGAGCCCGGCCCGCACCGAGTTTGTCCATGGCGCCGCAGCGAATGAGGGCTTCAATGGCCCGTTTGTTCACTTTCTTCAGGTCAACGCGACGGCAGAAGTCGAACAGATCCTGATAGGGCTCGCCATCGGCGCGGCCCTCGACGATGCTCTGGATCGGCCCCTCACCCAGGCCCTTGATGGCGCCCAGCCCATAGACAACCTGGCCGTCGTCATTGACGGTAAAGGTGTATTCCGAGCGGCTGACGTCCGGAACCAGCAGGTCCAGCCCCATGCTCCGGCACTCTTCCACCAGTGTGACAACCTTGTCGGTGTTCTGCATATCGGCGGTCAATACCGCCGCCATGAACTCTGCCGGGTAATGGGCTTTCAGCCAGAGTGTCTGATAGGACACCAGTGCGTACGCGGCCGAATGCGATTTGTTGAAACCGTAGCCGGCGAATTTTTCCACCAGGTCAAAAATATTCTCGGCAAGTGTCTTGTCGATGCCGTTTTTCTCGCAGCCGTCCAGAAAGAACTGCTTCTGCTTGGCCATTTCCTCGGGCTTTTTCTTACCCATGGCCCGGCGCAGCATGTCGGCGTTGCCCAGGGTGTAGCCTGCCATTACCTGGGCAATCTGCATCACCTGTTCCTGATACAGGATAACCCCATAAGTGGGCTCCAACACCGGCTTGAGTCCATCGTACTGGTAATCCGGATGCGGGAAGGAGACCGGCTGGCGCCCGTGTTTGCGGTCGATGAAGTCATCCACCATGCCGGACTGGAGCGGGCCCGGGCGGAACAGGGCCACCAGGGCGATCATGTCCTCCAGAGAGTCCGGCTGGAGCCGGCGGATGAGGTCTTTCATGCCACGGGATTCCAGCTGGAATACAGCGGTGGTTTCTGCCTTCTTCAGCATGGTGAAAGACGGTACGTCATCCAGCGGAATCTCGTTGATGTCCAGCCCGGTCTCGCCCCGCTTTTCCCGGCGCGGGTTAATCATCTTCAGGGCCCAGTCGATGATGGTCAGGGTCCGCAGGCCCAGGAAGTCGAACTTCACCAGCCCGGCGTCCTCCACATCGCCCTTGTCGAACTGGGTCACCAGGCTGCCGCCCTCGTCGTCGCAGTAGAGCGGCGAGAAATCCGTAATCTTGGTGGGTGCGATCACCACGCCACCTGCGTGCTTGCCCGCATTCCGGCAGACGCCTTCTAGCTTCAGGGCCATTTCCCAGATTTCCTGGGCTTCTTCGTCGTTCTCCAGGAACTCGCCCAACTGGGGCTCCTGTTCAATCGCCTTTTCCAGGGTCATGCCCGGCTCGAACGGAATCATCTTGGAGAGCTTGTCCGCGAGGCCGTAGGACTTGCCCTGCACCCGCGCTACGTCACGTACCACCGCTTTCGCGGCCATAGTGCCGAAAGTGATGATCTGGGACACCGCCTCACGACCGTATTTCTCCGCAACGTAGGCGATCACCCGATCGCGGCCTTCCATGCAGAAGTCGACGTCAAAGTCGGGCATGGACACCCGCTCCGGGTTCAGGAAGCGCTCGAACAGCAGGTCGTATTCCAGCGGATCCAGATCGGTAATCAGCTGGGCGTAGGCCACCAGGGAACCGGCACCGGAGCCCCGGCCCGGCCCCACCGGCACGCCGTTGTTCTTGGCCCACTTGATGAAGTCCATAACGATCAGAAAGTAACCGGGGAACCCCATCTGGATGATGATATCCAGCTCGAAATTCAGGCGAGTGTAGTAGGCCTCGCGCTTCTGATCGTATTCGGGATCGTCCTTGCTCAGGGTTTTCGCCAAGCGATCTTCCAGGCCGTCTTCCGAGACCTTGCGGAAGTACTCGTCCATGGTCATGCCCGCCGGTATCGGATACTTCGGCAGGAAATACTCGCCCATTCGCACCTGAACCGAGCACCGGCGGGCAATTTCCACTGTATTCTGGACAGCCTCGGGGATATCCGAAAAGAGCTCGATCATTTCCTCAGCGCTGCGCAGGTACTGCTGGTCACTGAAGCGGCGGTCACGACGGGGGTCATCCAGGGTGCGGCTTTCGCCGATGCAGACCCGGGCTTCGTGGGCCTCGAAATCATCGGCGTGAAGAAAGTGGACATCATTGGTGGCAACCACCGGGCAGGACAACTCCGTGGCCACGTCGACGCTGGCATGCAGGCAGTCTTCGTCCCCGGGACGACCCGTGCGCTGAAGTTCCAGATAGTAGGAGCCGGGGTAAAGAGATGCCCAGTATTCCGCACGTACCCTGGCCAGGTCTGTCTTCCCTGCCAGTAGAGCCTTGCCGACATCGCCCATCTTGCCGCCCGAGAGCGCGATCAGGCCTTCCCGACCGTCTTCCAGCCACTTGCGCTGGATGATGGGAATGCCGAAGCGCTGGCCCTCGGTATAGCCACGGGAGACAATTTCGGTCAGGTTCAGATAGCCGTCCTGGTTGCGGGCGAGCAGCGTCAGACGGAAAGGGTTCTCAGGCTCGTCCGGGTTGTCGACCCATAGATCGGCCCCGATGATCGGCTTCACACCGGCACCCGTCGCCGCTTTGTAAAAGCGCACCAGGGAACACATATTGGACTGCTCGGTAAGCCCGACGGCCGGCATGCCAAGCTCGGCGACACGCTCGATCAGCGGTTTGACCCGCACCAGGCCGTCCACCATGGAATACTCGGAGTGAACGCGTAAATGAACAAAGGTGTCAGACATGAGCTCGGGATCTTCCTGCGTGTGTGACCGGTTCTGGATTATTCATTGATCAGGGCGGTGATGTCTTCTTCGGTCTGTGGACCGAAACGGGCTTCCATTAGATTCCCCTCCGGGTCGACCACAAAAGTGGCGGGAAGCCCGACTGGAATCTGCCAGCCGAAATCCGGGCCGGGATCTTCTGCCAGCATGCCATACTCGATGCCCATTCTGTCGCCCAGATCCATCAGCGCCTGCCCTTTTACACCATCAAAATTAACACCCAGCACCACGACAGAACCAGATCGATCAAGGGCATTCAGCTCTGGAATTTCTTCCAGGCAGGGCTTACACCATTCAGCCCAGTAATTCACCAGCACCCAGTGGCCACGGAGGCTTTCCCACTCCAGAGTGGTGCCGTTTGCGCGCTCGAATTCCTGATTCTGACAACCTGCCAACAACAACAGAACCAGAACACCAGACAGGCCGTAAGCTCTGGTGGTATTAGAGTTTTTTAGGCGTGCCTTTCCGGGGTATTGCAAAGATTGTCCTCCTGTTAGACTACAGCGCCTGCTGGGTTGACCGGCCCGGCCTGCGCGCATGCGGCGGGAACCATGACAGAACCCACCGGGATTTTCCATATCATACGCTTGATCAGGGATACCCATGGCAACCGAGTCCCCCTATATATTGGTGCTGTATTATAGCCGTACCGGGCAGACGGCCGAAATGGCCACACAGATCGCCCGGGGTATTTCAAAGGTCAGCGGCCTCGACGCCCGCATTCGAACCGTGCCGCCGGTTTCGCCGGACACCGAGGCATCACTGCCGCCGGTCCCGGACAGTGGTGCTCCCTATGCCACCAAAGCGGACCTGGAACACTGCGCGGGCCTGGCCCTGGGAAGCCCTACCCGTTTCGGCAACATGGCGTCACCCCTGAAATATTTTCTCGATACCACCGGGGATCTCTGGCTAAGCGGCGCTCTGGCCGGCAAACCGGCCGGGGCGTTTACATCGACAGGCAGTCTCCATGGCGGACAGGAAACCACGTTGCTGACCATGATGGTTCCGCTGCTTCACCACGGCATGGTGCTTTGTGGCGTGCCTTACTCCGAGAAGGCACTCAATGAGACCACCGCCGGTGGCACGCCCTACGGGCCTTCCCACTGGGCCGGAACCGGACAGCCAAAAGCGCTGAGCGATGCTGAAAAAACAATCTGTCAGACGTTCGGACAGAGACTGGCAAACCTCGCAATCAAATTACGCTAAACGGGAACCATGAATGCTCAATAATCCCAAAGCAAAACTGACCATCAGACTGATTCTCTGCCTTTATGTCACCACGCTTGCGGTGCTGACATTAACAACCTTCTACCCTGACCCGGTTCAGGGAGTGTCCGTTCCCCTGATCCTGAGCGTGAAGCTGATTCCGCTCCTTCTGTTCGCAGTGCCGGTTTTCCGGGGTGATAACCGAGGCATCATCTGGTTAAGTTTTGTGGTTATCTTCTATTTCACCCAATACACCGTCTCGGCCTGGCTTAGCGAGGGGGCGGCTGTGCCCGTGATACTGGCGGTGCTGACATTCCTTCTGTTCACTGTGGCCATGTTTCATCTCAAGCTGAACCGCAAACCCGCTGACAGTGGCACCTGAAAGGAATACGCGAATGGCCGACCAGACGTTTCCGCCAGCACCCCACAGAAGCACGCTTACACTGCGGGACCTTTGCACCGCATTGGTAGGCAGCGATGAGATTTCCCAGGAAGATGCAGAAAAGGTGCTGTCGGCCAACATCGGGGCCACCAACGACCTGGGCCATCCCGCCAGCAAGAAGCACCCGCTGGAACTAATCGCCAAAGCCGGCCTTGAAAGCCAACGCACGGGCCGCACACTGAACCTTGATGTCCTGACCCAGTGGCTGGCCAACTGGTCAGACCAGCCGTACTACCATATTGATCCGCTGAAAATAGACACCCCGGCCATTGCCCGGGTCATGTCCTACGCCTTTGCCCAGCGCCATGGCATCCTGGCGGTAGAGATTGGCCGCGACGAAGTACTGATTGCCAGTACGGAACCCTTCAAAAGCGACTGGGAATCCAACCTCAGGCAGGCAGTACAGAAAGATATCCGCCGGGTTGTGGCCAACCCCGAAGACATCCGCCGTTACACCGTGGAGTTCTACCAGCTGGCCAACTCGGTCAGTAAGGCCAGTGGCAATCGTGGCGGCGCCGCCGCAGGGTCCCAGAACTTTGAGCAGTTGCTGGACCTCGGCGCCAACCTGAACCCTGATGCCAACGACCAGCACGTGGTCAAGATTGTGGACTGGCTGCTCCAGTATGCCTTTGACCAGCGCGCGTCGGACATTCATATCGAACCCCGCCGTACCGTCACCCAGGTGCGATTCCGCATCGACGGGGTGTTACACAACGTCTATGAATTTCCGGAACAGGTGGGCGTGGCCGTTACCAGCCGGCTGAAAATTCTCGGCCGCCTGAACGTGGCGGAAAAACGTCGTCCGCAGGATGGCCGCATCAAGACCCGCAAGCCGGACAACAGTGAAGTGGAGCTGCGACTGGCCACCATGCCCACCGCTTTCGGTGAGAAAATGGTAATGCGGATTTTCGATCCGGAAGTGCTTCTCAAATCTTTCTCGCAGCTAGGATTCTCCAACGAAGACCGTGAAAAATGGCAGGCGATCACCGGACGGCCCCACGGCATCGTGCTGGTCACCGGCCCCACCGGTTCCGGCAAGACCACTACCCTGTATTCAACGCTGAAACAGCTGGCCACACCGGAAGTGAACCTGTGCACCATCGAAGACCCCATCGAAATGGTGGAGCCCACATTTAACCAGATGCAGGTGCAGTCGAACATTGACCTGACGTTTGCATCCGGTGTGCGGGCGCTGATGCGCCAGGACCCGGATATCATCATGATCGGCGAGATTCGGGATCTGGAAACGGCGGAAATGGCCGTTCAGGCCGCCCTGACCGGCCACCTGGTACTGTCTACCCTGCACACCAATGACGCACCGAGCGCCATCACCCGACTGATGGAGCTGGGCATTCCACCGTATCTGATCCGGGCCACGGTGCTTGGCGTGATGGCCCAGCGCCTGGCGCGTACCCTTTGTCCCCACTGCAAGGCGCCGGGCCCTCTGGATGAAAAAGCGTGGCAGGCCCTGACCCGTCCCTGGAAAGCGACGCCGCCAAAACAGGTTTTCCACCCCGTGGGCTGCCTGGAGTGTCGGAACACCGGCTACTTTGGGCGCGAAGGGGTCTACGAAATCATGAAACTCAGCGATGCCCTGATTCAGAAAATCACCGAACAGTGCGAGCTCGAGCAGATTCGGCTCACCGCCTACAAGGAAGGTATGAAGTCATTGCGGTTAAGCGGAGCCCAGAAAGTCGCCGCTGGCGAAACCACGATCGAGGAAATTCTTCGGGTCACACCGGAGAGTCAACGTTAGCGCCACCTCTGGGGCTGGTCTTGCCGAAATCAGGCCTGGGGCCTGAGCCCGCACTGTTCGAGAAGGGTCTGCCAGGCCCGGGTATGGTCGGCGATGGCACCGTCGAGCTGCGCCCAGAGTGATTCATCACCCATCGCTTCAAGATGACGACTCTGCCACCGCCTGAATTCCGCCGTCATGACCGACTGTTGCATGGTGGCAAGACGTCGCAGCGGATCGATCAGCTGCTCCTGCGCCCTTTTGACCGTCGCCAGATACGGCTGAACCTTCTCGATATACACGCTGAAGAACATGCTCTGGACAATGTTCGACTGGTTATTGGGTTTCCCATTTAGGCAAAGGGGACGACCCTCGATTCGCTCCTTCAACAGCGCCGTGCCATCGCCAAGCCGTGCAATCAGCAAGCGGGCACTGTTCACAAGCTGACCGGCGCGGTGCTCGGCCTGCCAGCGTTGGTGGACCTCACCAACAAAATCCAGAGACGGGCTCAGGTTACCTGCTAGCAGCATTGCCACCGTATCGTTCAGGCGGTTGGCATCAATCGCCAGATCGGAAACCGGATTGCCCTCCGGGGCCACCGGGTAGTTACCCTTGGCCAGGGTAAATAGGGGCTCGATTTCCTGAATGCCCCAGGTGGCATTCCAGATCGCGATGGGCAGGGTTTCTTTCTTGCTCTGGATGGCTTTCAGCAAGGATTCCCGAACGTCCTCACGGGTAATCTCCGACAGACACTCCTCTCCGGACTCGATAAAGCGAATCTCGTATCGCAGCCGGTTCAGAGGCTGCATTACCTTGCCCATCACCGAGTTCTTTTCCCCGATGACATACTGAAGCTCGCAGCCATAGAGCGACAGGAAATCCAGCATCCCCATTTCCAGTTCCGGAATATTCAGAAGACGGTCACGACGGCGGGGTAAATTCGAGGCGGGCGGCAGTTCCGAGAACGCGGGATCAAGCTCCAGCACCCGGGCCACCCGCTCCACGTATTCGTCCATCATCGGCTCTGCGCTGGAGAAAGGATTGCAGCCGGCCAGAAGCAGAACGGCCCCGCCCAATAGAAACAGCCGAAGGCCGCGGGCCAATTCAGCGAGCCTGAAGCAGTGCATCGACCTCAGAAAAATCTTCAGCTACAGGGTGGCTGCTGGCTGACGGCTTATTGCCATCGCGTACCAGCAGGACAGTTTTCATGCCGACCGACGCGGCAGCCTCCAGTTCGGCCTCCACGTCCGAAAGAAACATCACGGTACCCGCTTCCACACCCAGTTCGTTTAAAATGGTTTGATAGGCTGCCGGCTCCCGTTTTGCACCCACGCGGGTATCGAAGTAGCCGGAAAAGAAAGGCGTCAGATCGCCGGATTCGCTGAATCCGAAAATCAGCTTCTGGGCCTTGACCGAGCCGGAAGAGTAGACGAACAACCTCAAGCCGCGATCATGCCAACGCTGCAGGTAATCGGCCGCATCCGCATAAACATGCCCCCGGAATGCGCCCTCCTGATAGCCCTTCTGCCAGAGCATGCCCTGAAGCGCCTTGAGCGAGGTTTCCTTTCGATCCTCCCGGATCCATTCCAGAAGGACATCAATCAGACCTTCAATATCTTTCCTCTCGACGCCGGAAACCTCAGCCACCGCATCAAGCTGTTCAGAGATTTCCAAACTGCTCTGATGACCATCGCGAACGAATTCCGCCATGTTCTCCGCTGCATAGGGAAACAGCACCTCGTGAACGAACGAAATCGAACTGGTGGTTCCCTCGATGTCCGTCAATATTACGCGGATCATGCTGTCGCCTGCTCCAGCGCCTCGTAACGGGGCAACTGGCTGGCAATGTCTTCGCCCGTAAAATCAGCAACCCAGCCTTCCGGGTTGGTAAACAGACGGATGCAGGTGAACTGTGGCTCCGGGCCCATATCGAACCAGTGCCTGGTTCCGTGGGGCACACTGATCAGGTCGTTCTTCTGGCACATCACAGCGTAAACCTGATTGCCCAGGTGCAGATAAAACAGACCCTGGCCGCGAACGAAAAAGCGGATCTCGTCCTCGCTATGGACGTGTTCGTCTATAAATTTCTGCCGGAAAGCGTCTTTCTGGGGGTTGTCCGGGTTCAGGCTGATGACGTCCGCCGCCTGGAAGCCGCATTCGTCCTTCAGCGCCTGAATCTCCCCGGAATAGGCCTCCAAAATGTCGTCCTGGGACGCATCCGCCGGCAAGTCACGGGTGGGCCAGCGTTCAAAACGAATGCCGTGCTCCGCCAGCAGGTTAGAAATTTTGCCCGCGTCTTCGGTCACCACACGCGGGGTTTCTGGTGCGTTTTGATCAAAGATGCTTAAAGTTGTCATGGTCGAACCCTTATGGTTTCCAGTTCACATTCAAAGAGAAACTCAAACGCCTCAACATGGCGTAAACAGTCTGCCATGGTACGGCCCCAGGTGTAGAGCCCGTGGCCGCGAATCAGGTAACCCGGCTGTTCGGGGTTGTCCCGGAACCAGGCTGCAGTCCGCTCCGCCAGCGCGTCTATGTCCTGGGTATTGGCAAAAACGGGCACGGTCAAAGTGGATTCGTGAGTGTCGATGCCAGCGAAAGCCTTCTGCAGTTCGTACCCCTCAAGAACCAGCGGTTCATCCGCTGCACAGAGCCGACTCAGCACCGTCGCTTTCACCGAATGGGTATGGAGCACCACACCCACTTCGGGAAACAGCTGGTAAAGCACCGTATGAAGCTTTGTCTCCGCCGATGAACGCGCCTGGCTCTGAACCGGCTGTCCGTCCAGATCAACCACCATGATATCACCGGCCGCCAGTTCACCCTTGTGCTTTCCAGACACGGTAATGGCAATGTGATGCTCATCCAGACGCGCGGAATAGTTGCTGCTGGTGGCCGGCGACCAGCCCCGGCCATACAGGAATCTGCCAGCGTCAATGATCGACTGGGCAGCCTCAGCAAAACGGATTACATCAAACACAGCTTGCCTCTCATAAATGTCTGCCGGTCCGCCTATCAGGATTCGGCACTCAGGGGTAACTTACGCTGGCGCTTGCCAGTCAGTGCAAACAGGGCATTGCCCAGTGCCGGAAGAACCGGAGGAACCCCGGGCTCGCCCACACCGGTGGGTGATTCATCGCTCTCAATGATATCCACTGCTATCTCGGGCATCTGGTAATTGCGCAGCAGCGGGTAATCATGGAAATTACTTTGCTGTACGGCGCCCTGCTTGAACTCAATTTCCCCGAACAGTGCCGCCGTGATACCAAATACGATGCCGCCCTCAATCTGATCACGAACAATGTCCGGGTTAACGACCTGACCGCAATCCACGGCGCAGTGTACCCGGTACACCCGGATCTCGCCGTTCTCGATACCCGCTTCCACGACCTGGGCCACAAAAGTGCCGAAGCTTCTGAAAAGCGCTATACCCCTGCCACGGCCCTCCGGCACAGGCTGGTCCCAGTCGGCCATTGCCACCACGCGATCCAGAACCGCCAGATGTCTTGGTTCCTCGCCGATCAACGAACGCCGGAACTGATAAGGGTCCTGACCCAGAGTGTGGGCCAGCTCGTCCATAAAGGTTTCCACCGCAAACCCGTTATGGGAAAAGCCCACCGACCGCCACCAGGACACGGGAACGCCCGGGTCGGTATGGGTGTGTCGTACATCCAGGTTGGGCACTGCATAGGGGTATTCAATAGCCCCCTCGATTGCAGAGAAATCTTTCGGAGTCGCAATGCCCTCCGCCATCAGGCCGACCCGTCCGAGGGTGTCGTACATGAACTTGGGCGCCCACGGGAACTGCGCGGGAGCGGCATTGCGCACATACCAGTCGAGGATCTGGGGTCCAACCACCTGGTGATGCCAGCCGGTGACCTGATTATCCCGGAGGCTGGCTTTCATTCTGTGTAGCATTGCCGGCCGATAGAAATCGTGTCGGGTATCTTCTTCCCGGCTCCAGATCAGCTTGACCGGCCTGCCGATACGCATGGCAACAGCTGCCACTTCCTCGATATAGTCGTTGGTCAGACGTCGTCCGAAACCACCACCGAGAAACGTGGTATGGATGGTAATGTCGTCGGGAGAAAGATCAGTGGCTCTGGCCGCCGCGATCCGCCCGACGTCCGGCGCCTGGGTCGGCGCCCAGACGTCAATTGAGCCGTCGCGGTAATGGGCCGTTGCGTTCATCGGCTCCAGCGTTGCGTGCGCCAGGTACGGCTGCTCATAGCTTGCGGTCAGGAGCCGGTCCGAGCCCTCGGCGGCTTTCTCATAGTCGCCCTCACTGCGTTCGCTCTCACCCGGGTCATCGTCCGCTGCCTGGTGGTAACCGGCGAACACTTCATCGGTTGAGACGGCAAGCGCCTCGGTGTCATCCCATTCGATGCTCAGTGCATCCTGTGCTTTGCGCGCACGCCAGTATTTATCGGCCACCACGGCTACACCGCGTTCAATCTGGAACACATCCAGCACGCCCGGCAGGGACCTTGCCTGAGTGTCATCATAAGACCGAACGCGGCCGCCAAAACGCGGAAGGCGCGTCACAACGGCGTAGACCATGTCATCAAGCTCAACATCTATGCCATAGATCGGCTTGCCAGTTGATTTCAGTTCCGCATCCAGACGGCCGACGCTCTTGCCAATATACTTCCACTCGTTGCGCGGTTTGAGTTTCGGCTCTGACGGAGCATCTTCATGGGCCGCCAGCGCCACAAGCTCGCCGTAACTCAAACTGTCTGAACCGTTTGGATGAAAAACCCGGCCATCAGTCGTCGTGCAGTCCCGAGGGTCAATTTTCCAGACCTTTGCAGCTGCACTGACAAGCATCGTCCGGGCCGAGGCTCCGGCCACACGCAAAGGCTCCCAGCTGGTCGCAACACTGGTGCTGCCGCCAGTCAGCTGCAGCTTGTACAACGGGTTCTGGTAGTCGCTTGCTACCGGCGCAAACCGGGGCTGAATGGCGTCCGGCGCCACGTCCAGCTCTTCGGCAATGAGTGTGGTAAGGCCGGTGTAGGTCCCCTGCCCCATCTCCACCCGGGCCAGGGTGAAATAGATTCGGTCGTCCCGGGTCAGCTCAAGCCAGGCGTCGGGCTGCCAGGCCTTTTCCCCATCGCCGCCATTCGACGGCAGGCTGGAACAGCCGGGTAACGACAGGGAAATCAGCAACCCGCCGGAACCGGCGGCGGAGACTTTGAGGAAATCGCGTCTGTTCATGGTCATATCAGGCGCGCTCCTGCTTGTCATCACGGGCCTGACGACCTTCCACGACGGATTCCACCGCCGCGATAATCCGCGAATAGGTTCCGCAACGGCACAAATTGCCGCTCAGGGAAGCGACAATGTCATCCCGGCTCGGCTGGCTATTCACCATCAACAGGTGGGCGGCACTCATGATCTGACCGGACTGACAGTAACCACACTGGGGCACACCGTGTTCTACCCAGGCTGCCTGCAATTCATTCAGACGACCTTCCGGCGCCAGCCCTTCAATGGTAACTACCTTCTGGCCTTCCGCCATGGAGACCGGCGTCGAACAGGATCGCACGGGCTGCCCGTTCAGGTGAACGGTGCAGGCACCACAAAGACCGGCTCCGCAACCGAACTTGGTTCCTTTCAATTTCAGTTCATCCCTGAGCACCCATAACAAGGGCGTATCGGATTCGATATCCAGCGACCGCTGCTGGCCATTTACAGTCAGACTGACCGCCATGAGCTCTCTCCGTGTCATTTCTTGCTTCTGTTTTTCGTTACCCAGGCCTATTTAATAACAGGCTCGCCGTCTTTATCATTCCAGATCTTGCGCTCCCCGGAGTCCATCTTGCCCTTTGTGTCCCAGACTTCCCGGTCTTTCGTCGCCTCTTCCAGCTTGCCCTGATCGTTCCAGATCGCCCGGTTCTCACAACCGGCAAGCGCGGCTACTGCAAAAACTGCAAAAATACATGCCATCAGCTTCTTCATACCACTTTCCTCTCTATCGTCAGGCTTTGGACGGGGTATTCTCCGGTTGTTACCAGGATTCCGGGTTATCGACGATTATGGATCTCCCGGTTTCGCTGCTTGTCACGATCACCCTTGCGCACCATCACATAAGCCGCGCCGGTGCCGCCGTGGTGCTTCTGGGCCGAGTGGAACGCCAGCACATCGTCAAGCTCCGGCAGCCATTTTGCCAGACAGCTTTTCAGCTGGGCGATGCCGTCCGGGTTCCGCTCACCCTTGCCGTGCAGGATGATGACGGTGCGAAGACCATAATGAACGCAATCCTTGACGAATCCGAACACTTCCCGGCGGGCCTGCTCGACGGTCATGCGGTGTAAATCCAGGCGCGCTTCAATGGGATACTGGCCAAGCCTGAGCTTTTTGAACACACCATGCTGTACCCCCGGTCGCTGCCAACTCAGCACATCATGAGCACCAAGGGGTTCTACAATATCGGACGTCAGCGGATTCCGGTCCAGAAGCGGCTGGTCAACGGCCGACCGCTGACGTTCCAGATGCCCCGGAGTGAGCTCAGTCGGCGTTTTAACGTCTGCTTTGTTTGGCTTGCGGATGCGACGCACATCCTTCATTTCCTCAAGAAATTTCAGCCGTTCGTCTCTGGTGGTCATAGTGCTATTGTTTCAATCAGAAAGTGCTGGAACTTTATCACCGGCATGACTCATCATAAAGCAGGCCTTTGCCGGTTTGGTCTACACTTGCCAGATACACTGATCGTCATGGACGCCTTTATGTCTGATTCCTCCACTGCGCCTCCCTCCAGACCAAACCAGGCCAAATCCGGCCAGGCCAGGCCACAGCAGGACAGCCCGCGCCCCCAGAATACCCGCGCCATCATGGCGTTTCTGCGCGAGCATTCGCCTTTCAGCAATATGGATGACTCGCACCTGGCGCATTTCGCCGAACATGCGTCACTGCGCTTCTACGCTGACGGGGACGTTGTGCTTGCTCCCGAAGACGGGCCGGTTACGCGATTCTACGTGGTCAAACAGGGCCGAATTGTCGGAGAGCGTTTGCGGGGCAGCAATGGCGAGACAGAAATCACCTTTGAAATCAGTATCGGGGAATGTTTCCCACTGGCTGCCCTGATTGGCGAGCGCCCAACTCATACCCTGCACCGGGCTTCCGGCGACACTTTCTGCCTCAGCATCGAAAACGACGCCTTTATTGTGCTGTTATCCGAAAGCGACCCCTTCCGTGACTTCTGCATTCGAGGTGTCAGCAGCCTGCTTGAGCAGGTTAACCAGAATATCCAGTCGAAGGCGATGGTTTCCATTGGCAGCGGCAGCTCTCTCGATACGCCCCTGGAACGTTATGCCCTCCGGAACCCGATTGTGTGCTCACCGGACCTTCCCGTCCGCAAGGCCGTGGCCCGTATGCACGACAACAGCGTGGGCAGTATTGTGATTACAGACGATACCCGGGTCCCTAAAGGCATTTTCACCCTGAGGGACCTGCGCACGCTGGTCGCAGACGAACGGGCACCCCTGGACACCCCAATTGGTCAGGTAATGACGCCGGATCCCTGCTGCCTCACTGGTCAGGCGGATGCGTTCGAGGCCGCCATGAAGATGGCGGAACACCACTTCTCTCACGTCTGCGTGGTTGACGACGAGGGCCGTTTGATTGGCATGGTTTCTGAAAGGGACCTGTTTTCGCTTCAGCGTGTTGACCTGGTCAATCTCGCACGGACTATCGGCACGGCCAACCAGCTGCGGACGCTGGTGGACCTGCGGGCCGATGTATCACGGCTGGTGGATGCCATGCTCGCCCATGGCGCGGATTCCGGCCAGGTGGTCAAGATCATCACCACCCTGAACGATGTCACCGTACGCCGGGTGCTTGAACTCAATCTGATGAAACACGATCCGGGCATACCCTTTACCTGGCTCACTTTCGGCAGCGAAGGTCGCCAGGAACAGACCCTGCTGACGGATCAGGACAACGGCATACTGTTTGTCACGCCAGAGGGCATGACCGAAGATCAGGCGCGGGAAAAGCTTCTGCCCTTTGCAGACAGGGTCAATAAAGAGCTGGCCGAGTGCGGATTTACGCTCTGCAAGGGTAACATCATGGCCAGCAATCCGAAGCTCTGCCTCAGCGGCGATGAGTGGGATGAATGGTTCCTGAGATTTATCGATGCCTCGACGCCACAGAATCTCGTCTATTCCTCCATCTTCCTGGACATGCGCGCGGTTTTTGGTGATCGCGAACCGCTGGAAAGGCTGCTGGACAAGGTACTGACAAGAATCCAGAAAAACGCTCTGTTCCAGAAGATGCTGGCGGGTAACGCCATAAGCCGCCGCCCGCCGCTGACCATGTTTCGGGGTTTCCGGTACGCCCCGGACGGCGATCGCCGCTCGCTCGACCTCAAGCGCCAGGGACTGGCCCCGTTTGTAGAGGCCGCCCGGGTGTTTGCCCTGGCCAATGGCGTCCGTGATGCCAACACGCTTGAGCGCATGAACCAGCTGGCCAAAGTCGAGGTCTTCGATCCGAAGGATGCCCAGGCCTGGAAAGAGGCTTACAGCCTGATTCAGGCAATCCGGATGCGGGCCCATCAAGAGCAGCTGAACCGGAATGAGGCGCTGTCCAATTACATCAACCCGGATGATCTCAACCCGCTGGACCGTCGCATTCTGCGAGAATCCTTCCGGCAGGCCCAGAGGCTTCAGCAGAAACTCGAAGTCACGTACCAGCTTTGAAACATCCGGAGCTCTGATCATGTTGGACCGACTCAGGCAATGGCTCTCTCTCCCGGGCAGAAGCTCGCGTGCCGACCACCTGCCCGTGCCCAAAGCGCCCGGTGACCAGCCATTATGCGGTTGCCGACTAATCGTACTGGACCTGGAGACAACGGGGCTCAGCGCAGCAAAAGACGAGGTCATCGCCATCGGCGCTGTCGCGATTAGTGAAAATGCCATTGATCTGGGTGACCAGTTCGATCTGGTACTGCGGCGCCCGGAACTGGATATCAGCGAAACGGTGCTTATTCATGGCATCGGACCGGAAGCACTGACCGCCGGACATGAAACAGAAGATGCCCTGCTGCATCTTCTGGAATGGATGAACGGTGATCCGGTAATTGCCTATCACTCGGCTTTCGACCAGGGCTTTCTGGAGAAGGCCCTGCGCAAAACCCTGAGCTACACCCGAAGCCATGCCTGGATGGATGCCGCTGAAATCCTTCCCGCTTTTTTTTCCGAATCCAGAGACGGCGGCGCCAGCCTGGACGACTGGGCAGACCGCTTCGGCCTGGAGGTGAGCGCCAGACATAATGCCGCCGCTGATGCACTCGCCACGGCCGAGTTGACGCTGATTGCAATGAATCAGGCCGCCAGCCAGGGGGTCAATACCCTCAAGGAATTCAGTGACCGACTAAAATATTACCGCCGCCTGAAGAATATGCATGGACACTGATTCCTTGCATCAGACCCCCTCCACTGTGCCCGGTTATAAATCTGCCCTCAATTCTCCTTGAGGGCCGCAAGTTCCCGAGAATTAGACCTTTTGCCAATATCTATCCAGCCGTTGACAGGTAAAGTCAAACAGGACCAAGGTCATGGAGAGACCGCGTAAAAATAAGCAATAAGAAAGATCCCTTACGGAATAGAATCGGCCCACTACAAAAACAAACAGGAGTGATCCAATGTCAGGTCATAGCTACGACGCTGAAAAGTACTGGAAGGCGAACCTTCGCCTGATACTCGGGAGCCTGATCGTATGGGCTCTGGTGTCCTACGGTTTTGCCATTTTGCTCAGACCCATGCTCGCAGGCATCCCCATTGGCGGGACAGACCTGGGATTCTGGTTTGCCCAGCAGGGCTCAATCCTTGTCTTCATCGCTCTGATCTTTCATTACGCCTGGCGGATGAACAAGCTCGATGAAAAATTCGGCGTGCAGGAGGAATAAGAGCAATGGACCAATTTACGATTAACCTGATCTTCGTAGGGGGCTCCTTCCTCCTGTATATCCTGATCGCAGTCTGGGCGAAAGCCGGAAGCACCAGCGATTTCTACGTGGCCGGCGGCGGTGTTCACCCGATCACCAACGGCGCGGCCATCGGCGCGGACTGGATGTCAGCTGCGTCCTTCATTTCCATGGCGGGCCTGATTGCCGCTGGCGGTTATGCCAACTCTACCTTCCTGATGGGCTGGACCGGCGGCTACGTGTTGCTCGCCATGCTGCTGGCACCCTACCTGCGGAAGTTCGGCAAGTTCACCGTGCCAGAGTTCATCGGCGACCGGTTCTACAGCAAGAATGCGAGACTGGTAGCGGTAATCTGTCTGATTGTTGCATCTGTCACCTACGTTATCGGCCAGATGGCCGGTGCCGGCGTGGCCTTCTCACGCTTCCTGGAAGTTGACGCCACAACAGGCCTGATGATTGCCGCCGTGGTGGTATTCATCTACGCGGTACTTGGTGGCATGAAAGGCATCACCTATACGCAGGTGGCTCAGTACTGTGTGCTGATTATTGCCTACACCATTCCTGCCGTGTTTATCTCACTGCAGCTGACCGGAAACCCGCTGCCACCGCTGGGCCTGTTCTCGACCCACATTGACTCAGGCATGCCAATTCTGGACAAGCTGAATCAAGTCATTACCGACCTCGGCTTTAATGAATACACTGCCGACGTAGACAATAAGCTGAACATGGTGCTGTTCACCCTGTCACTGATGATCGGTACTGCGGGCCTGCCACACGTTATCATCCGCTTCTTCACCGTGCCCAAGGTCGCTGACGCACGCTGGTCTGCAGGCTGGGCGCTGGTTTTCATTGCGCTGCTGTACCTGACTGCGCCTGCTGTTGCTTCAATGGCCCGTCTGAACCTGATGACCACCATCTATCCTGATGGCACGTCTGCAGCGCCGATCGAATACGACGAGCGTCCGCAATGGGTCAGGGAGTGGGAAGTCACTGGCCTGATTACCTATGAAGACAAGAACCAGGACGGCCGGATCCAACTGTACAACGACGTTCCCTCCTTCGAAGAGACAGCGCAAGCCCGTGGCTGGGAAGGTAACGAGCTTGTCGTAAACCGCGACATTCTTGTACTGGCCAACCCGGAGATCGCCAACCTGCCCGGCTGGGTCATCGGTTTGATCGCCGCAGGTGGTCTGGCGGCAGCTCTTTCCACGGCGGCGGGTCTGTTGTTGGCAATTTCCTCAGCGATCAGTCACGACCTGATAAAAGGCCGGATCAACCCCAATATCACGGATAAGGGGGAGTTGTTGGCAGCACGGATATCCATGGCCGTAGCCATAGTGGTGGCAACCTACCTGGGCGCAAACCCGCCAGGGTTCGCGGCGCAGGTAGTGGCACTGGCTTTCGGTATTGCCGCAGCGTCACTGTTCCCTGCACTGATGATGGGTATCTTCTCCAAGCGAGTGAACAACAGAGGCGCCATTGCCGGCATGCTGACCGGTCTGGCCTTCACCCTGGCATACATCTTCGTGTATAAGGGCTGGCTGTTCATTCCGGGCACCAATAACCTGGCTGACACACCGGAGAACTGGGTACTGGGAATTTCACCACTGTCTATCGGTGCGGTTGGTGCCATGGTCAACTTTGCGGTAGCCTTCATCGTGTCCAACGCGACCGAAGAGCCGCCGATTGAAATTCAGGAACTGGTTGAAAGCGTCCGTTACCCTCGCGGGGCCGGCAAAGCAACTGGTCACTGAGTAAACCAACAGCCTGATACAGTGCTTGCACTGAAAGGGTAAAAGCGGACGGGCTTCCTCACAGGGGAAGCCCGTTCTTTTTTGAGGAAACACCTTTTATGTTCTGGAATTTAATCGCAACCGTATTTTGTGGGCTCGGCGCCGCTGGTATTGCTCTTGGTATTCGGGCGCTGACCCGCAACAAGGCACCCAAATGGATTATTCCGGTGTTTGCCGGCGCCGGCATGCTAGGCTATCTGATACAGGGCGAATACACCTGGTTTGAGCTGAAACAGTCGCAACTGCCGGAAGAGGCGGTCATTGTTGACACTGAATCGGAAGCCATATTCTGGCGCCCCTGGACAATGGTCGCGCCCTACGTGACCGCCTTTTCAACCGTGGATACCCAGAGCATCCGCCGGAGCGGGGAAAACAGCCAGGTGGTTCATTTCACGCTTTACCGGTTTGAACAGAAAGTGACCGACGCGGTATCACATCGCGTTCATATCATGCATTGTGGCAAGCGTGATCTGGTCCCTCTGGGCTCGGACGGAAAACCCCGTATCGACAACATGAAACGACTTGAGGTTAGCGACAAGTTGTACCAAACGGTCTGTCAGTGAAGAGCCGGATATGATCAACGCCTGGTTACTGGTCCTAATTTCAATAACCTACATCTCTATTCTTTTTTTCATTGCCTGGGCCGGTGACCGGCACCCCGGCCTTTACCGTCGAAGGCTGGTCAGAACCCATATCTACGGCCTCTCCCTTGCAGTTTATTTCACGTCCTGGACTTTCTATGGCGCGGTCGGACGCGCCACCCAGGAGGGACTGGGGTTCCTGCCCATTTACCTGGGCCCCCTGCTGATTTTTGTCTTCGGCGCACCTCTGTTGCGCCGAATCATTTTTATAAGCAAACGCAACAACACGACTTCTATCGCCGACTTTATCGCGTCCCGGTATGGCAAATCCCAGTCACTGGCCGCCATGGTCGCGATCTTCGCCCTGATCGGCAGTGTTCCCTACATCGCCCTGCAGCTGAAAGCCATATCCATGGGATTCAATGTGCTGTCGGATGCGCAAACCAACAACTACGTCAGCACCGCCGCCTGGAACGATTCAGCCTGGTACATCACTCTAGCACTGGCGATTTTCACCGTGTTATTCGGCACCCGGCACCTGGAATCCACCGAACATCACCGGGGTATGATCCAGGCGGTCGCCTTCGAATCCCTTATTAAGCTGGTGGCTTTTGTGGCCGTTGGCCTGTTTGTCGGCTTCGGACTCTACGGAGGCTTCGGAGATCTGTGGGACAAGGTAAACCAGGCCGACCTGATGGGTACGCTCACCACAGATGGGGTTGAAGCCCCTGCCTTTATTACCCAGACGCTGGTGGCGATGCTGGCGATTATCTGCCTGCCGCGACAGTTTCATGTGATGGTGGTCGAGAACACGGATCACCGGGATTTTGAGACCGCCCGGTGGGCCATGCCCATCTATCTGGTCATTGCCAGCGCTTTCGTATTGCCCATCGCCGCCGCGGGACTGCTATCCCCAGAGGCATCCGCCTCCAATCCCGACATCCTGATCCTTAACCTGCCAATACTGGCCGGAGAGCAATGGCTGGCGATTCTTGCATTTCTGGGAGGTGGCTCAGCGGCCGCGGCAATGGTCATCGTCTGTTCTGTTGCCATTGCCACCATGCTGAGCAACGAAATCGTCATGCCGGCTCTGCTGAAGTTCTTCCGACCGCGGATGAACAAACAGACCGACCTGAGTTCATTGCTGCTGGGCATCCGTCGCGTTGCCATTTTTGTCATCCTGTTCACAGCCTACGGTTTTTATCGCATGGCAGGGGAAGACTACAGCCTGACCGCATTCGGTCTGTTGTCTTTTGCCGCAGCCGCACAATTCGGCCCTGCTCTGGTCGGTGGCATTCTCTGGCGCACCGGCAACTACCAGGGAGCCATCTGGGGGCTGGGGCTTGGCTTTCTGTTGTGGGGCTATACCTTGCTTCTACCCGCACTGGCGTCCACTGGCTGGATCAGTAGCAGCCTGATCAGCGAAGGCATCGGGGGCCTCAGCTGGACACGGCCAACGGCGCTTTTCGGGCTCGAACTCGACCCGACCAGCCATGGCATTGTCTGGAGCCTTGGCCTGAATACACTGACCTATATCGTGTTGTCACTCTTTACGCGGCAAAGGGTCCGGGAGAAGATACAGATCGCCTCCTTCTTCCAGGATCCCCAGCCAAAAGCAGAAACGCCCCAACAGCAAAGCTGGCAGGGCGAGGTGCTCACGTCGGACCTTCAAGCCATCACCGACCGCTTTATGGGGGAGGAACGGGCCGAGGCCATCTTCCGCAACTATGAGCGGCGCAACGCCATCCGTCTTCATCTGCACCGGCCTGCGTCCGCACACCTGATGAAGTTCATCGAACGGCAACTGGCTTCGGTCATTGGCGCCTCAACGGCCCGCGTGGTGCTGGAATCGACTCTGACCGGGCGTGACATGCAGATCGAAGACGTGGTCAGCATCGTCGACGAAGCATCCCAGGCCATGACCTTCAGTCGTGAACTGCTGCAGTCCGCGATCGAGAACATCAGCCTGGGCGTATCCCTGGTCAACAACCAGCAGCAGCTGGTGGTCTGGAACCAACGCTACCTCGAACAGTTTGGCTACCCCACCGGTTTTGTTCGGGTCGGCCGCCCGATCCAGGATCTGATGCGCTACAACCTGACCAGCGCTAACCTCCCGGCCCGGCGCATTGATGAAATCATCGAAAACCGCTGCCGCAGCATGCGGAAAGGCCTGCCCATGTCCTATGAGCGGCAGCGCCCCGACGGTACAGTCATCAGGATCGACGGCAGCCCGATTCCCGGCGGCGGTTACGTGACAACCTTCCAGGACATCACGGCGATGAGGCGCACCGAACAGGCGTTGAAGGAAACCAACATCTACCTCGAGCAGCGGGTCAAGGAACGCACCCAGGAACTGCAGGTGATCAACGAGCAGATGCTGAAAGCCAAATCCGTTGCAGAACAGGCAAACCAGAGCAAAACCCGCTTCCTTGCCTCTGCCAGCCACGACCTGCTGCAACCGCTTAATGCGGCACGACTTTTTACCTCGGCCCTGGCAGGCAAAAAGGCCGATCCCGAAACATCGGATCTTGTCGATCACATCGACAGTTCACTGGGCGCGGCTGAAGAAATCATCAGCACCCTGCTGGACATCTCGAAACTGGACGCCGGTGCTCTCGAGCCAGATATCGGCAATTTCCCAGTCAACGACATCATGCGACACCTGGCCAACGATTTCTCGGCCATTGCCAAAGACCAGGGTCTGGACCTGCATGTGGTTCCCAGTACCGCCTGGGTACGCTCAGACTCGAAGTTGCTGCGCCGGGTGATCCAGAACTTCCTGTCCAACGCCATCCGCTACACGCCTCAGGGCCGCATCCTGATGGGCTGCCGGCGCCTCAGGGGCTATATTCGTATTGAAGTCTGGGACACGGGACCAGGCATTCCGGACGATCAGCTTGCGCAGATATTCGAGGAATTCCGTCGTTTCCAGCAGGGTCGCGACAAAAAAGGTCTGGGTCTGGGGCTTGCCATCGTGGACCGAATCAGCGGCATGCTGGATCATCCGGTGAATGTGCGATCGGTGCAGGGAATTGGCAGTGTGTTCTCCATCACCGTGCCCGCCGTGGCTGCGGAGAAGAGCCATGCAGAACGCCCGCTTTCCAGTGCATCAAGCCGCAGGGTTTCCAGCCTGAGCGGCCTGAAAGTACTGTGTATAGACAATGACCCCTCAATTCTTCACGGCATGACGGCACTGATGGCAAACTGGGAATGCGAGGTCAACTCGGCTCAGAGTCTTGAAGCCGCCAGGGAGCAACTTACAAACGGCGTCCCGGATATTATTCTGGCGGATTATCAGCTCGACGACGATCAGAACGGCCTGGATGCCATGGATGCTCTGAGAACCTGTATCGACAAGGAAGTCCCCGGCATTCTGATTACCGGCTATATGGCGCCTGAAGTACGCGAGGATGCCATCAGCCGGGGCTACCAGGTGCTTTACAAGCCGGTAAAACCGGCCGCCTTGAGAGCGATGGTTAACAAACTTCTTAAGCAGCGAAAACGATGAACGATTCCTCCGCCAGATCAACCAGTGCAGATTTCGCGAAGTTGAGCTATCTCATCATCGACGATTTCGAGAGCTTCCGTATTTCCATGCGGGAGATGCTGCGCAGCTGCGGCGCCGACCGGATAGAGTCCTTTGCCAAAGCCTCCCCTGCCATCCAGTTCTGCGCCTACAACCATGTAGACGTTGTGCTCTGCGACTTTAATCTTGGTGAGGGCAAGAACGGCCAGCACATTCTTGAAGAGCTCCGGCACAAAAAGCTGCTCAAACGATCGTCTCTTTTTCTGATGGTGACAGCAGAAACGTCCAAGGAAATGGTCATGGGGGCCCGGGAATATCAACCTGATGCCTACCTGACCAAGCCCATCAACCGGGCGATGCTGATCAAGCGCCTGGACAGTCTGATCAGCCAGCGTAACGCCCTGATGCCCATCAACCGGGAAATCGATCGCGAAAACTACCCGGAAGCCATCTCGCTGTGCCTGAAATATCTGTCAACCGAACCAAGATATAAAACCTGGCTGATGAAAACCCTGGCCGATCTCTATTATCAGGTTGGAGATTTCAGCCATGCTCTTAAGATATACGACGACGTGCTGGCCCAGCGGGATCTTTCCTGGGCCAGTCTCGGGCGCGGACGTATTCTGCTTGCCACCGGCAATCATGATGAAGCTGTAGACGCCCTCACCGGCCTGATTGAGAAGCATCCGGACTATATGGAAGCTTATGACCTCCTCGCCGAAGCACTGTCCCGAAAAGGCCGGCCCGTGCAGGCCCAGAAGGTTTTGGAAACCGCGGCAAACCTCTCACCGAATGCCCTCCTGCGACACCGACAGCTCGCGATACTGGCCAGCTCCAACCAAGACCTGCCGACAGCCTCGGAGGCCTGGCGCCAGACGGTACGTTTGGGTACGCACTCGATCCATGACAGCCCGGAGCACTATCTCGCCCTGGGCCAATCGCTTTCCGACCTGAGCGAGGGTGACAATTCAAGCGACGGTTATGCTAACGCCGACGAGGCCCTTACGACCCTCAGACGGATGGAAAGACGCTTCCCGGAGGAAGAGAACATCAAAGCCCGCAGCCGTGTGGTCCAGTCCCGGGTTCATGCTGGCCAGGGCAACATGAAAGAAGCGAGAGAGGCGTTGGACACCATCAAGGAGGAACTCGGTGACAGCGATAACATTGATCCGGAGCTGGGAATCGATTACGCCAAGACACTGTTTCGCCTGGATCAAGGCCAAGAAGCCAAACAGTTATTGGCTAAGCTTGCGTATCGATGTGCCGACAACCCGACCCTGATTCAGAAGATAGAGAATCTGCTTGATGAGCCGGTTGGTTATCAGGACAAGCTTAAAGCGCGAAGTCTTAACCGGGAGGGAATAAGCGCGTTCGAGAGCGGCAACCTGGACGACGCGATAAAAACATTCACCGATGCGCTTTCCATCGTTCCCGACCACGCTGCGCTGAATCTCAACATGGCACAGGTTCTGATCAAGAAGCACCAGGACGCCAACGACGGAGACACTCTGCGTCGGGCTCAGAGTCACCTGGACCGTCTTCAGGACCTACCCGAACAACACCGCCAGTATCGCCGTCTGGTTTCGCTGCGAAATAAACTGAAAGGAATGATGACATGACGTCTGAGCATTCAGTGCCTTCGCGCACGTCACGAGAATCCGACCAGAACATTGATTTTTCGATGGTCCTGGCGTCAGCGGTCCATGACATGAAGAATTCACTGGGCATGCTGCTTAATTCCCTGGACGAACTGCGCCGGGAACAGGGCACCAACGTCAGCGAATCAAAGAAATTCAATACGCTTCAATATGAAGCAGAGAGGATGCACAACGATCTGGTGCAACTGCTGGGAATCTACCGGCTGGGAGAAAACAACCTTTCCGCCCACATCGAGGAACATTTCGTGCCCGATTTCCTCTCTGAGCACATGGCCAGACATACGCCGCTATTAGAAGGATTGGGAATTCAGTTCGAACTGGAAGCAGATGACATAAACGGCTTTTTTGACGAGGATCTTCTGACCGGTGTCCTGAACAACACCATGAACAACGCGCTGCGGTATACAAAGCAGAAGATCCGGCTCAAGGCAACAGAGCGCGATGGGTACCTGGTGATTTCCGTTGAGGATGATGGCGAGGGCTATCCTGAAAACATGCAGCATACCGGAACGCCGGAATTCAAAACCCTGGACTTCAACAACGGCAGCACCAGCCTGGGGCTGTTCTTTGCCGCCTCAGTGGCCAAGTTGCACCGCAAGGGTGATACACGGGGTTCGATCCGCCTCCATAACGAGGGGGAGCTTGGTGGTGGGGTGTTTGAGGTTTGGTTGCCCTAGAAACTTACTCAGCCCATGCTCTGCACTGGGATGACCTACATTGCTCATGCCTGTCGGCCTTCGGCCCTACGGGCCCGCCGTCGCTTTGCTCCCGCGTCCTGCGCCTGCCTGCGGCAGGCTTGCACCCGTCAGGCCAGTGGATTTTCCCCAGGCAATAAAAAACCCCAGTCCGTTTCCGGACTGGGGTTTTTGGTATTAGGAGCCTGACGATGACCTACTCTCACATGGGCAGAAGCCACACTACCATCGGCGCTGGTCTGTTTCACGGCTGAGTTCGGGATGGGATCAGGTGGTTCCAGACCGCTA